>JAUWOY010000001.1 GCA_030611885.1 Chloroflexota bacterium
CCAGCGACGTATCGAGGCCAAGCGGGTTACCCGGAGAGCCGCTCGCTTGATTTCGATACGCTCTGCTACTCAATCAGCGCTCGCTCCCCGGGTTTTGCACACAACCGTTTGTTTCTTAGTAGCGGAGCGAAGCAATCTCCAAGCTTGCCAGGGGATTGCTTCGGCGCAAACAGCGCGCCTCGCAATGACACCTGGGGTGAAACCTAACATTGTCAAGGTAGGGGAGAGCATTCGTGACCGTAGCGAAACTGCCCAGGGCCTTTGGCCCTGGGCAGTTTGTCTTATATCAGCGTGAATTCCTAGTCCTGAAGTTGTGATATAAGGCTCTAGCACTCGTCCCCGGGTGCGTTTTTGGCGGCCCGAGGACGGGCCTTGGAGCTTATATCAAAATTCCAGTCTAGTCTTTCCGAGAGATGCTCCGCGTCTGCATCTCCCTCCAAACTTTGGCCCACTCCTCGAGGCTCAAAGTCTGGGCTCGGCGCCTGGGGTTGACGCTGGCCCTGTTCAAGACTTGGGCCACCTCACTGGCCGGAAGGGCCAACCCGGCCGCCAGGGCGTTGCGAAGCTGCTTCCGCCTTTGAGCGAAGCCCGCTCGCACTACCTCGAAGAAGCTGTCAACGTCATCCACTTCGACCACGGGATAGTCGTCCAGATCAATGCGTATCACCGCCGAATCAACCTGGGGAGAGGGGTAAAAAGCGCCGGCTTTGATACGAGCCACGATGCGAGGTCGCCCATAGAACTGGACGCTCACCGCCAGCAGACTCATCTCACCGGGCTCAGCCGTGATGCGCCGGGCTACCTCCAACTGGACGGTCATTACCATCAGCTTGGGCCTGACCTCGGCGGTGAGGAGGTGGCGGATGATGGCGGAGGTGATGTAATAAGGGAGGTTAGCGACGACTTTGTATTGGAAGTTGTCCCCTTGCTGCTCAAGTAAATCGGCCGGGTTTAGCTCCAGGATGTCGCCGTGGATGATCTCGACATTGGGCAAATCAGTCAGGGTTTGCTTGAGCACCTCCACCAGGCGCTGATCTAGCTCAACGGCCACCACCCGCCCTGCCTCCGCCGCCAGGAGGCGGGTCAAGGCGCCCAACCCCGGCCCGATCTCCAGGACGAGGTCCTCAGGTCCCAGTTCGGCTGCCTCAACGATGCGCTCTAACGCTCGCTGGTCAACCAAGAAATTCTGGCCCAGGCTTTTCTTCGGTTGTATGTCGAACTCTCTCAAAAGCCTCCGCACATTCATCATCGTCCTGTCACCCTGGTTAAAACAAAGGTAAGCGTTCGGCCTCAGTGCGATCGCGCCGGTTGAGTAGACCGCAGGTCGTATCGAAACCAAGTGATCGCACGGGGGGGCGGCCAAACGTGGTTTCGATACGCCCCTTTCGAGGCTACCCTTCGACAGGCTCAGGACACCGCTCAACCGACGTTTGGCCTATCCCCTGAACGCATACAAACAAAACAAGGGACAGCCTGATGTCGGGCTGTCCCCCCTGCGGTGTTTTGGCTAAAGTTTCCTGGCTTCATCAGCGTTCCCTCGGCCAACTAGGCAATACCCAATGGATCTGATACGCGGGCGGCGGTGGGGACAGGAGATAGACATCAACCCATTTATACCACAGCCTGAGCTCGTCCTCTTCGTAGCCAAGATCAACGTGCCGACCCCTGATTTCCCCACCAGTATCGGCAGCCACTCCCACGCCGTAGCCGGGCACGTACATTTCCGTCTCCAGGTTGATCACCCGAGGGTCAACAGCCACGATGCCCGCCCTCATCTCCCAACCCAGGCGGGTGATGCCGTACGCGGGATGGTCGCGGGTCTTGCCCGAGGTGGCCGCCGTATACGATGTGGCTAATGCCCGGACCTTGCGCCAATATGTGAGGTTGCCCTCAGGGGTCTCCAATTCCCGCAGGACGAGCTTGGTGCCGTAAGCGATGACCTTGTTTTTTGGCTCATGGTCTACCCACTCGGCCTCCAGGGCTCGCTCCACCTCCTGGCCATTTTCGTAGACAACGTGGATGCGCCGCTTAGTTACCCCGTTCTCGCCCTCTTGATCCAGGCGCTGATGATCCAGTTCCAGATTCGGGTCAGGCTGCCAGGCCGTCTCGAAGGAGATGGGGTCCTGCTCAATGGCCATTTCCTCTTTGACTCGCACCACGCGGATGGCCGCATCGCCGACTATGGGTGCGTCTACGCCTGGCATTGTGTAATCTTTGCCCAGCAGGGCCACCCCCTCCTGGGCCAGAGCTTCGGACACTGTCTCCCCCTGAGTGCGGGTCTTGATGAGGCGACCGTCCACTTGAATAGTTGCTGGCCTGGAGCGCTGGATGTAGACCTGCATGTCCATCGAGATAGAGCTATCCAGGCTGGGGTCAACGCGGTCGCCCAGGTAGAGAATTATGCCCTCAGCGCGCAGAGCCTCGCCCACCGTAGCTTCAGTGGTGTAAATGGTTGCGAGATGGCCGCTATTATCGAGATGGATGGGCACTGCCCGCTGGATCGCGACATACAAGGAGGCGTCTTCATCCTGGCCATGCCAATCCCTGTTGCCGCTGCGGCTGCTGATGAGCCGGCTGATTGGGTTGTGCCCAGGCAGGCTGGCTGTCAAACTCGCTTCTTGGTCCTCTAAGATGACTCTGTCACGAGGCTGGAGGGCTACCCCTAGCTCCTGCAGCAAGTCGCCCAAAGTTTGGCTGTGGGTCCGCGTCTCAATGGTGCGGTCATCAACCTGGACGGTAGCTGGTCTGGCCCGTCGGACGGAAATAACCTCTCCGTCCGCGATGGGGGCCTCCAATCCTGGCGAGACGATATCCTTTGAGCGAATCTCCAGGCCAGCTTCTTTCAGGAGGGCTTCCACCGAGGTCTGGTGAGTGTAGAAGGGTTCACCATAGCCATCCACCATCAGTGTCACCTGGGTTTGCGTCTGGAGATACCCGACCGTGAGGATGCTGGTTAGGGTCAACATCGCAGCCAGTGCCAGGAGCTCTTTTCGAGGTCGCCAGCTCGCTATGTTCCTGATGAAGTTATTCCATTCAAGGGGGCCAGGTCTGGGTGGAATACTCTCTTCTAACAAGCGTCCTCCACGATCTCAGAATCCGAAGCTCTTCTCGACTGATTCTCCCTTCATACGACAAAGGGGGCGAGCACCGACACCCCGCCCCCTCTTGTATCAAAGCGATGGTCGTGCACCCCCTGTCGAATCGGGCTCTCCGGCTTACCGGGGCCAGCCAGCTCCGGCCAGGCTACCCTGCGGCACCCGGGAGTTGCTACTTACCGCTGCTTCCTTCCGGACCTGACGGGGTTCGTAGGCTCCCGCCGCGCAGGACCCAACCTTCAACGCCACTTAGCCGCGGCAGTCCCAAAAAGCGCCGACCCTCGAGGGGGAATTCGACCCCGCTGTAGCGGGTTGCGGGTACAGGGCACCGCTAGTTCCCCGTCTAGCACGACCGTTGATATGTTACCCCATAAACGGTAAAAAGTCAAATGGCGGAGAGGGTGGGATTCGAACCCACGGAGCATTTCTGCTCACACGCTCTCCAGGCGTGCGCATTAGGCCGGACTATGCTACCTCTCCACATGGCGTATTATACCACTATCAGGCGAATCTTTCAAGTTGCGCTCTGGGAGGAAAAAGTGTAAGATATGGATACCAGGAGCCAAACAAAAAAAGGGCCTACTGAGGCCCTTCCGTTATCCTGAATGGCGGAGGGAGTGGGATTTGAACCCACGGTGCATTGCTGCACACGGCTTTTCGAGAGCCGCGCACTAGGCCAGACTATGCGATCCCTCCATCACAATTATACTACAGGTCTCTCAAAGGAGCAAATGACCATGCCTGCCAGACTATTTCATAACTGGCGTTTTCTGCTGTTAATCTCGATAATAACCCTGTTCGTGGCGGGTGGGACCCTGTACGCCTGGCTCGTCGTTGATCTTCCCTCTTTCCACAACTTGTATGGCCAGGCCATCGCCCCCAGCACCAAAATCTACGGCCGCCACGGCCGCCTTCTCTACGAGATCATTGACCCCCACGCCGGCAAGCACACCCCCCTACCCCTCGGTGAGATCCCCCTTTATCTCCGCCAGGCTGCCATCGCCACCGAGGATGCTAACTTCTACACTAATCCCGGTGTGGACCTCCGCGCCATCCTACGCGCCCTGATCATCAACCTGCGGGGCGGCGAGGTGATCTCCGGCGGCAGCACCATCACCCAGCAGTTGGCTCGCAATCTACTGCTATCCCCGGAGGAGCGTTTTGAGCGCACCTTGACCCGTAAGCTGCGCGAGTCCATTTTAGCCTGGCGACTGGCCCGAACTTATAGCAAGGACGAGATCCTGGCCCTCTATCTGAACGAGATCTACTACGGCAATCTGGCCTATGGGGTGGAGGCCGCGGCCCAGGCCTACTTTGGCAAGTCGGTGGGCGAGTTGGACCTGGCCGAGTGCGCCCTTTTGGCTGGCCTGCCGCAATCCCCCGCCATTTACAATCCCCTGGAGAACCCCCAGGCAGCCAGGGAGCGCCAGGCCGTGGTGTTGGATCTGATGGTCAAAAATGGCTACATAGATGAAGAGGAGGCCAGACTGGCCAGGGAGGAACAACTCCATTTCGCCGCCGTGCCCTTCCCCATCCGCGCTCCCCACTTCGTGATGTACGTGTGGGGACTCTTGGAGAAGCGATTCGGACCGGAGGAACTCTATCGCGGGGGGCTGGAGGTTCACACGAGCCTGGACCTGGATATGCAAGAGACGGCTCAGTCTATCGCCCGCCGTCGCCTGACCATGCTGGCCGACCGGCCACGGCGCGATTTGCCCGATCCCAACGTGCACAACGCCGCTCTGGTGGCCCTGGATCCTAACACGGGTGAGGTGCTGGCCATGTTGGGCAGCCCCGACTATTTTGACCCTGAGATTGACGGGGCGGTGAATTGTGCTTTGGCTCCCCGCCAACCCGGATCTTCCATCAAGCCCATCACCTACGCCGCCGCCTTTGCTCAGGGCTACACGCCGGCCACCATGATCCTGGACGTGCCCACGGCGTTCTTGACCAGGGAGGGCGAGCCTTACGTTCCGCTCAATTATGACCTGGAGTTCCATGGCCCCGTCCTGGCCCGCCAGGCACTGGCTTCGTCTTACAATCTGCCGGCGGTCAAAGTCCTCGATTACGTAGGATTGGACAACATGACCGCTCTGGCCCGCAGCCTGGGCATCACCACCTTCGACGATAGCGAACGCTTCGGCCTGTCCCTTACCCTGGGGGGTGGCGAGGTGCGCCTGCTGGAACTGACCGCTGCTTACGCCGCCTTCGCCAACGGCGGGCGCGAGGTGGAGCCGGTGGCCATCCTGCGCATCGAGGGCAGCCAGGGCAGCATCCTGTATGAGAGAAAGCCGAGCCGGGGCGAGCGAGTCCTCGACGAACGGATTGCCTACCTCATCACCGACATCCTCAGCGACGACCTGGCCCGCATGTCCGCCTTTGGCGAGGGGAGCGTGCTCAAGCTGCGCCGGCCGGCAGCGGTGAAAACGGGCACCACCACCGATTGGCGGGACAACTGGACCATAGGCTACACCCCCAATCTCGTGGTCGGCGTCTGGGCCGGCAACGCCGACAATTCACCCATGCGCCACGTTTCGGGCGTCACTGGCGCGGCCCCTATCTGGCACGACTTCATGGAGGAGGTGCTGGAGGCCAGACCAGTGGAGGAATTCGTCGAGCCGGCGGGCTTAACCCACGTGGAGGTCTGCACCCTGTCAGGCCAACTTCCCAACCCCCATTGCCCCCACCGGCGGAGCGAGCTCTTCGTCGCCGGCACCGAGCCCAAAGAGACATGCCAGATGCATCAGCTCTTCGCGCTAGACGCTGCCACCGGCCAACCGGCTTCCTCCGATACCTCGGCGGAGCGCATAGTGGAGCGCGTCTACACCCTGCAGCCAGCCGAAGCTGTCGAGTGGGGAAGGGAGAGGGGGGTGGGTATTGGGTATTGGGTATTGGATATTGGAGATTGGAAGATGGAAGATGGACGATGGACGATGGAAACTCGAAACTCGAAACTCGAAACCCGAAACCAGCCTTCGGCTTCCGACTTTCAGCTCATCATCACCAGTCCCCACCAGGGCAGCGTTTATCGCTTAGATCCGGCCCTGCCCCGGGACGATCAGAGGATTGAGGTCGCGGCGCGGGCAGGCGATGGGGTCAGCGTGGATAGGGTAACTATTTACGTGGATGAGGAGCCCCTGGCCGATTTCGTTTCCCCGTCCTATCGAGCCATGTGGCCGCTGGCGCCAGGAGAGCATGTCATAACTGCCGTGGGTTACGATCCAGCGGGCAACAGGCTGGAGAGTCAGCCTGTGCACATCACCGTAAAATAAAAGCCACCTGACTGCACATCAGGTGGCTTCAGTACCCCCGGGGCGACTCGAACGCCCGCACACGGCTTCGGAGGCCGCTGCTCTATCCGCTGAGCTACGGGGGCATCCTTTAATAGTTTACCACAAGAAGGCGCTTTTAGCAAACCTAGGATCCCAGATCCTGCTTGATTTGCTCGATCTTGGCCTCAGCCGCCTCGTGCCCCTTTTCGATCAGGGCATCAGCCTGGGAGAAGTCCACCCAGTTGAATTGGCCGATGGCCGGGACGATCAGGCAATCGGCTTCTAGGGCCTCGCTGTGGGCTGCGCGCAATAAAGTGTAAAATGACAGGTAGAACATCTCGAAGAGATTCTGGGGCCTCGACCCCCAGATGGTAGGAGGCAGCAAATCCACGGCGATGACGTAGTCGGCTCCCATGTCCCGCACGACGGAGACTGGCAGGTTATTCAACACGCCCCCATCTACTAGCATTTGCTCTCCCCGCTCCACCGGCGTGAAGACCCCTGGCAAGGCGCAACTGGCTCGCACGGCCAGGGCCACCGGTCCCTCTTTGAGCACCACTAACTCCCCGCGCACGATGTCCACCGCTACGGTAGCAAGGGGTATCTCCAGTTCTTCAAACTGAAGATGGCCGATGATCTCAGCCAGATATTCCTCCAGCCGCGTTCCGTCGAGGAAACCCAGACGAGGGCGGGTGACCCGGCCCAGCTTTTTCCAATGGAGGCCCAATGCCAGGCGCTTTATCTCGTCCAAATCCAGCCCCGCGCAATACACGGCCCCCACCACCGATCCTGCGCTGACGCCGGCCACGTAATCAGGCCGAATTCCCTCCCGCTCCAGAACCTCCAGCACGCCCAGGTGAGCAGCTCCCCTCACCGAGCCCCCGCTCAGAACCAGGCCGACCTTCTTTCTCTTTCGCTTTTTGCGCCAAAACATGAAAACCTCACTCCTGTAGCATAAGCCTCATGGGAGCAAAGGATAGCCGGTGGATTGGAGAAGGGCCGAGGCGGGCGAGAGACTCCCTGTGCTGGGAAGTGCCGTAACCCTTGTGACGGGCGAAGCCATATCCTGGATACCGAGCATCCAATTGAATCATCCACCTATCCCGGGTAACCTTGGCCACAATAGAGGCGGCGGCTATCGAGAGGGACAGGGCATCGCCACGAGTGATGCTCTTCTGGGGGATGGATAGTCCGGGCAAGTTTATAAAATCAATGAGGAGGAAATCGGGGGGTAGGTCCAATTGGACGAGGGCCAGGCCCATGGCCTGCCGGGTGGTGGGCACGATACCTAGCTCATCAATCATATCCGGAGGCGCAATCCCCACTCCCACGGCCAAAGCTGCGGACCGGATGATTCCGTATAGGCGCTCGCGCTGCCGGGGTGTGAGTTGCTTGGAATCTCGTACGCCTTCCAGCCGTTGGGATAAGTCAGGTTGGTCCATGGGTAGGATGACTGCACCGGCCACCACCGGGCCTGCCCAGGAACCCCGCCCGGCCTCATCCAGCCCGGCGATGTGGCGATAGCCTTCAGCATAGAGCGCCATCTCCTCCCGCAGATCCGGCTGTTGCACCATCACTCCACCAATTCAAAAGAAGCGGGGCGTAGATTGGTGTCCACGCCCCGCTTCTTGCCCTTTAGCGCTTCTCCCTCAAGCGGGCTGCTTTGCCCTTGAGGTCACGGAGATAGTAGAGTTGGGCCCTCCGCACGTGAGCGTGGCGCAGGATTTCGACTTTCTCCAGCCGGGGAGAACTCAGCAGAAAGGTCCTCTCCACCCCTATACCATGAGAGGCGATGCGCCGCACTGTGAAGTTGGCGTTGGCGCCTCCCTTGCGCAAGCGCATCACCGTCCCCTGAAAGACCTGGGTTCGTTCCCGATCGCCTTCGACGATACGAAAATGCACGCGCACCGTGTCCCCTGGCCTGAGCTGGGGGATGTCGGGATTGGGCTTAAATTGTTGCTCAACGGATCGTACAAGGTCTATCACTGTTTTCACCATTCCTTGCTTAGCTTTGTAAATCAACCAGACGGGGAATTATAGCACGAATCACAGTTATTGGCAAATCTTAGCTGCTCCTTCTGACAGGTGCTGCAGGAAGTCTCGGTCGGCTGGCGACAAGCGGGCTTTGGCCAAGAGGTCGGGGCGGCGCTCAAAGGTGCGGCGCAGGGCCTCCCGGCGACGCCAGCGCACGATCTCGGCGTGGTTGCCGGAGAGGAGCACCTCGGGCACAGGCCAGCCACGAAAGACCTGGGGGCGGGTGTAGTGAGGGTACTCCAGCAGGCTCTCGGCGTGGGAGTCCTCGAAGGTGGCGGCGGGATCGCCCAGCACGCCGGGCACCAGGCGCGTCACCGCATCCACGATGACCAGGGCTGGAATCTCCCCGCCGGTCAAAACGTAGTCGCCTATTGAAATCTCGTCGCTGGCCAGAAACTGGCGCACCCGCTCGTCCACCCCCTCGTAGTGTCCGCAGATGAGGACCAGGCGAGGATGCCTGGAGAGTTCCCTGGCCACTGATTGGGTGAAAAGGCGACCCTGCGGGCTGAACAGGATCACTGGCACCTCCGGCTCCTGTCCTTCCTCCAAATCGAGAATCGCTTCCACAGCCCGAAAGATAGGCTCTGGCTTCATGATCATGCCCCCTCCGCCGCCGTAGGGGGGCTCATCGGTCATACGGTGCTTGTCGGTGGCATAATCGCGGATGTTGTGGGCGGCTATTGAGACCAGGCCCGCTTCTCGCGCCCGCTTCACGATGCTCTCGTTGAAAACGCTCTCAAAGATGTCGGGGAAAAGGGTGAGAATATCGAAGTGCATGGTGCAATCTCCAATCATGGCTTTGGTTGTGATCTTTTGAACGCTCCCGGAACATGGACTGTATCAAGTTTACCACAATACAGCAGTTTCGGCAAGACACTCGCTTCTCGTGTTGATCAAGGCTGCGTTTTTTGTGTAATTGGGGAAAATGGAGTATAATTAGTTTTGCTATAACTATATGCCTGGAGACACTACGTGGGTGAAAGAGAGTTCTTGATCTACCTGGATGTAGCGCACGAGAATCGCTATCGTCATTGGCATGTATGGGAGCGAGGTAAAATCATCGAATTCCGCATCCAATATGAGGCTCTCATTGCTGATAACTGGCATCCCATAGTACGATATGATAGTGCTCATGGTAGGCCGCACAAGGATACTCTGCACCCAGGTGCAACGCAAACCAAAGAGGGGTATCCTGGGTATAGCAATGCCGAGGTACTAACAATCGGTCAACGGGACATCATGGAGAACTGGCCCAGATATTGTGCCAGGTACGAAAGGGAGATGGGGAAATGAATGCATTCTACCGAACCAAGTTCAACGAGCTGTTTATGGAATTTACGCGCTATCTGATAGAGCACCCTGAGTTTGCTGAGCGTATCCCAGAGGGCGCTCAAGTCGTATTATTAGATCGTCGAGATCCCCTATACAGTCAGCAAGCCATCGAGTTAGCTAAACGGGCCAGAGAAACAGATGATGTGCCTGACCGACCGGTGGTGTTCATGGAGGTCACCAAGATGGCGCCGGTTCGTTCCCGCTTACAGGAGGTTCGTATCCTGGATCTGCCACCGGCATACGTTACTGCCTGATTAGTGAAAGACGACTTCAAGCATCTGGTTAGTCAGCAGCGTAGTTCAGAACTCGACAATGTTCTGCCGCGGTTCATAGGTGATCAATCCGCTCAATCTTGCCCGGCACCAGATAATGGTGCCGGATTTGTTTACCCCCCTGCCTGAAGATTGCCCAAGTGACAGAAAGCTGCTATAATCTAGGCAAAGCAAAGTAGCAACTGAGGAGGTGGAGATGCGAATCGTCATCACAGGCCACAAAGGACAACTGGGCAAGGCACTGCAAGAGGTGCTAAAAGGGGAGACGCTTTTCGGCTTGGACCTACCGCAGCACGACATCACCGACAGACAAGCTGTCGCCCAGATCATAGCCGATTTCGCCCCTCAGGTGGTGATCCACGCCGCGGCCATGACCAACGTTGATGGCTGCGAGCGCGATCCCGACGCAGCTTATCGAATCAACGGCCTGGGCACCCAGAACGTGGCCCTGGCCTGCCAGAGGTGCGGTGCGGCTATGGTCTGCGTCAGCACCAACGAGGTCTTCGACGGAACTAAGGGCGAGCCGTATCTGGAGTTCGACCAGCCCCATCCCATCAACGTCTATGGCAGGTCCAAGCTGGCGGGCGAATTGATCACTCAAGCCCTGCTGAATCGCTTCTACATCGTGAGGACCGCCTGGCTCTACGCCCAGGGCGGCAGCAACTTTGTGACCAAGATGATCCACCTCGCCGACGAGCGGGGCGAGTTGCGGGTGGTTGCCGACGAGGTAAGCTCTCCCACCTACGCCCCCGACCTGGCGGAGGCCATCGCCAAGCTGATCCGCACCGACCACTATGGCATCTACCACTTCACCAACGAGGGCATCTGTTCCCGCTACGACTTCGCCATTAAGATCCTGGAGCTTGCAGGGCGGGGGCACGTTCCCGTTCATCCCATCACCTCAGACCAGTACCCCCGTGCCTCTACTCCTCCCCCCCACGCGCCCATCCGCAACTTCTGCGCCGCCACGGCTTTGGGAATCATCCTGCGCCCCTGGGAAGAAGCTCTGAGGGCCTATTTTGACGCCGAGCAATGAGATGCCAACGTCAAACTTCAAACTTCAAACTTCCGGCTTCCATCATCGTCCCCAACTGGAACGGCGCCCACCACCTCCCCACCTGCCTGGACTCCCTCCGCCGCCAGAGCCACCCTAGCTTCGACATCATCGTGGTGGACAACGGCTCCAGCGATGGCTCACTGGAGCTTTTGGAGAGGGATTACCCGGAGGTGAAGGTGGTGGCCCTGCCGGAGAACCGTGGCTTCGCTGGAGGGGTGAACGCTGGCATCCGTGAGGCTCAGGGGGAAATCGTCGCCGTTTTCAATAACGACGCCGAGGCGGATCCTCGCTGGCTGGAGGAACTGGCAGGGGCTCTGACCCGCCATCCTGAGGCGGGGATGGTCACTCCCAAAGTGCTCCTCTTCGACCGGCGGGAGGTCATCAACACGGTTGGGGATTTCTACGGGGTGGACGGAGTGCCGGGCAATCGCGGCGTCTGGCAGCGGGACGAGGGGCAGTTCGACCGAGAGGAATACGTCTTCGGGGCCGCGGGTGTCGCGGCGGCCTATCGCCGGGCCATGCTGGACGAGGTGGGCCTCTTCGATGAGGAATTCTTCGCCTTCTGCGAGGACGTGGACCTGGCCTGGCGGGCTCAACTGGCGGGCTGGAAGTGCGTCTACGTCCCCCAGGCGGTGGTTTACCACAAGCTGAGCGCCACCGGCGGTGGCAAAATCGCTAGCTACTACTGTGGCCGCAACTTCATTTATGTTATTGCCAAGAACTACCCGACGACCTTGCTGAGAAAACATTGGCGGCGTATTGTCAGGGCCCAGATTGACATCGCTTGGAAGGCGTTAAAAGCCTGGCGAGGGGAGGCTGCTCGGGCTCGATTGCGAGGGCAACTGGCCGGGCTGTGGAACCTGCCCCGGATGCTGGCCAAGCGTCGCGCCATCCAATGCACCGGACGCGTCTCCAACAAGTATTTGGAGTCCATTTTGACGAAGATTGCCTAAACGAGCGAAAGAGTGTATCATATGAGCGAGAAGGTACTCCAATCGTTGGGGACAGCAGTTAACATCGTCCAGTGGATAGCGGAAGAGGTAACCCTTGAAGGACGGCTAAAGCGCATTGCGGCTTTCCTGGAAAACGAAGGTTATGCCTTACCTTCCCCACCCAAAGGTGTAGATCGCTCCGAGGAAGGAGATACCCACCTGGTGCGTGGTTGGCTAATGACAGTCGAGTGCGCGGTGATCGATCAAGGCGGTCGGAAAGTATACCACTACTGTGAGAATGAGGTGGATCACATTATGCTCAGACGGATTCAAAGGGGCCAGGAATGGGCTTTAGAGTACCTCTCTTCAGTCCCCAGAATCCTCAAAACCGGCAAAATCATCTCCGAGGAGCCGGACAGGGTGATTTACGAAAGCAGGAGAACCTATAACTCTCCCGAAGGAGGACGATGCCCTCTAAGGGTCATCGTTAGGCGAAGTTGGGAGGGTAGATGGTACATCGCAACCTTCTACCCCAGATATCCTAAAAGGTGATTAAGAATGGGCAAGAAATTCAATCTTCAGTTCGACTCGTTTAGCAACACTTTCGATCTGTTGGCGACAGATCATCCCAGGGAACCCACGGCCTGCGACAATGATGAGGATCACGATTTCCTCTTCCATCGCATCAAGGGTCTTAGGACAGGGGAAGTTATCGGCTTCAGCAACGAGGGTGGTGACTTAGCTAAAGACTACGAGAGGCTTGTGGAACTCTTGCAAAAGAAACCCTTCCATGGCCTATACGATGTCCCTCAGTTAGGCCTACGTGACGCCACTCTTGATAGGATTGTCACCGCCATCTACCGACGTTTCATCCTGAGGGAAGAGGGCACTGAATATCTCCTGAGGGAAGAGAGGCCTGTTCGTAAGGTGGCTGAGAAATGATCCATTCGCCAATTCCGGTCGGGAGCCAAGGAGAAACTGGCGCAGAAAATACTCGACCATTTCTATCCATCATCATCCCCGCTCATAACGAGGAGCAGCGATTGCCTGAAAGCCTGGACAGGATCGTGGCTTTCCTCGAGGGGCAGGATTACGAGGCCGAGGTGATCGTGGTCGAGAACGCCAGCCAGGATAACACCGCCGGCGTCATCGAGGGGTTCATGGCCCGCTATCCCTTTATCTCCATGATCCGAGAGGAGCAGCCGGGCAAGGGGTTGGCCGTCAAGCTGGGCATGCTGGCCGCGCAGGGGGAGTACCTGTTCTTCTGCGACGCCGATCTCTCCATGCCCATCGAGGAGGTGGCCAAATTCCTCCCGCCGGTCTTGGAGGACTACGACGTGGCTATCGCCTCGCGGGAGATCGAGGGAGCCAGGCGCTACGGTGAGCCTGCCTATCGCCATCTCATGGGACGAGTGTTCAACTTCCTCGTCCGCCTGTTGACCGTGCCCGGCTTCCAGGACACCCAGTGCGGCTTCAAGTGCTTTCGACGAGCGGTGGCTCGCGACATCTTCCCTTATCAGACTATCGAAGGCTGGGGCTTCGACGTGGAGGTGCTGTTCATCGCCCATAAGCGGGGCTATCGCGTCGTCGAGGTGCCCATCAACTGGTACTACATGGCCAACAGCAGGGTCAGTCCCATCAAGGACACCCTAACGATGCTGGGGGAACTGCTCAAAGTGCGACTCAACGACTGGCGGGGGATGTATGCTCGCGTTGATTGAACCTGAGTTGTAATTCCCGTTCGATACGCATCAGATCACCTCGAAGTCTCGTTGCAAGACGGCTCTAGCACCTGTCCCCGGGTGCGTTTTTAGCAGCCCGAGGACGGGCCTTGGAGCTTATATCAAAATTCCAGTCGAAGTCTCGTTGTAGGACGTAGTAGCTGCGCCGCAGATTGTCCCGCACCTGGCTGATGAATTCGGTCACGGTGTAGCCCGCAGCGAAGCAGCGTTCGAATAGCTCACGAGTCTGGGCCCGCCACTGGCGGGCCATTTCTATGTCGGTTGCTTTGATAGCCTGCACGTGGGCCGGTATCTCGACCAGGACGGCATCCGCCTTTGGCTCAAGGGGGGCTGGGGATGGCCGCACCAGACCGTCGGGCCCGACCGTGGCCGGGTTGAGCAACTGAGCACCGCTTGCCAGAACGGCGTCGAGGGAGGGACGGTATCCCCCGCTGGCCAGGCGGTGAACAACTCGTTGGCTGGTGATCCACCATTCGACCTGAAATCGGTCGGTGCTGAGCCCCACGTTGAGGCCGTCCTCCATTTCCCCGTAGAGGTCACGAAAGTAGGTGCGACAGACGACGCCCAGCTTGCCGATATTGAGGGCGGCGTTGAGGCTTTCCAGGGGATCGTAGGTCCAGGTCACCAGCTCCAGCCCCTGGGCCAGGGCGTGCTCCCGCTGGGCGAGCTTGAGCCGGTATCCCACTCCCCGGCTCCGCCACTCCTCCAGCACGCCCATCATGTGGGAGCAGTGCTTGATCTGCCGGGCAGTTGCGTCGCGCGCGCCCAGGAAGCCGAAGAGCAAACCGATCATCTTCCCCTCTTCGTCGAACGCGCCCAGCACCAGCCCGCCGTTCTTCTGGGCAGTGAGGAGGAGGTGCAGCGGGACGACGTCGGTATCGCTCAGGCCCCAGACCCGCCCCTGCAACTCCTCGCCCTGGCGGAACTGCTGGATGGTGGTTAGTTTCTTGATGTGGATACTCTCTTTGAGCATAGGGTCAACCTCCGTGAATCCTGATGTCTGACCAGACCCGACATGATTATAGCACAAGGGGGTAATTGCCTCAAGTGGCGATTGCAACTGCAAGTGCACGCCTCCAGCGAATAAATTTGACGAATGTCCCAATCTGTAGTATGATTGCATCGTAAATCGGAGTGTAGCACCGTCGCAGCCTTTGTCCCAATTGTAGTTCGCCGAGGAGGGTAGTGTGAAAGATTGACAGCCGACCCCAATCCTGGGAGCGATCCTGGTGCGTGGTCGGCTGTTTTGTTAGCTGGGATGGGACAGTGTCCATCTGGCATCCCAGATCGGGTGAATGGGTGGACGACTGTCCAGATAATCATGAGTTGGGCGGCACTATGTGATTGTCCGCCTAACTTGGGAGAGCACTCGGAATTTGCGCACTATGGAGGAAGAATAAGAATGTCGAGGGTTCCTTTCATCTAAACATGTCGTTGGTGTGTCCTGAAGCTGTCGCCTGTTAGCCGGTCGCGTTGACCAGCCAGGGGTCGCCGCCGGTGTGGGGGGAATGGTTGGCCTGCGGCGGGCGGTTGCGCGATGGTGGTGGAGGGGTATAATTGGGATGGGTGTTGTTTTTGATGAGCATACGGGCGAGCAAACTTTCATCTATTCGCGGCCACGACACAAGACGGGACAGCTTCAACTGATTTAGGCTGGATTGCGGAAGCGAGTATTTCTGAAGAGCCCGGTGCGGGAAAACCGCACGCCGGGATCTGTGCGGGGGCTATTGGGTGACTGGCAGTCCTACCGCGATGGTGGCATTGAGAAGCGGTTTCGCAGATAGGCTGTTGATTGAGGAACAAGTAGGATTGAGCTAGTGATGAATTTCGACACAACACACCTTGAAGATCTCGCCGGACGCCGCCTGAGCTTGCAGAGAAACTACGAGCCGAAGCTGCGCGCACTCGTTGAGACCCGTACCACACAACTCGGTTTTGATGATTTCGAACGCAAGGCCGCATTGCGATCCATTGATGCGCTTGTATGGAAACTAACCGCTGCGGGTATTCATTTGGAGCGTCTGTGGGAGAACCGCGAATCGTTTGCCGTGCAGCAATTGATGTCGAAAGCTCTCACTGGCGATCCAGAACCCAAACGGTTCACCGTCAAAGAGGTTGCATTCCTCACTGCGGAATTCGAGGCGTATCTTCTCCAAGCCAGAGCTTTCATAAGCGTAGCTCAGATTCACACGCTGGACGCGTGTCGTGTGCCATTCGGTGGGCAGATCACAAATAAGAAGTACGAGAAGGCGGTCAGGAAGGCTCCGAAGGATGTGAGCGTCCGACTGACGCGAGCACACAACTACTTCACTCAAAACGTGTTCGGTCGCGGCAAATGGGGAAGCCTCTTGAAGAGCCTACGCGACCGAGTGGCTCACTTCGATCGGGTAAGACCGTCGAAGAGCACTTCGGACGGAGGATCGGAAGATCTCACTGTGGCTGGGCTCAGCCTTGAGCGGCTTGCCCAAGACTTCGAGAACGGTACCTACGACTTGCTTGTCAATGTCATCGCACCTATCTGGGAACGCGACTGGCAGCCAGGCCCCTATCGTCCGGGTATGTGGGCATAGGAATGCCACCTAACACTCGCTGCAGGCGATGCCGCTTCGCGGCCTTGTATCGCAGCACGATTTGGCTTTGTGAGGCAGCTTGTATTGAGAGGTACGGCGTGTAAGTCGCGGTGCGCCTGAGCTTTTCCGTTAGCCGCACCATCCAGTCGTAGATATTCAGTGGTCTTCAGTGTCGTTATCTGTATATTTGAATCAACAAGATGAATAAGCAATCCTCAAAAGTTGTAATCGGGAGTCACTACTGGTCAGGCATCTCGGGCTGGTTTGCTAGGGGAGGGCAAGTAGACGGCCCACCCGAAGTTCTAGCTGCCTTTTCACGGCTATTGAAGCGAGACACAGCCAAAGTTGTTCTCGGCATGATAGACGATGTTCTGCCATACTCGTTGCTTTTCGACAAAGTATACGTGCCGGCCCAGCAAAATCTAGGCCTATCTGAGAAGCTGGTCACTGACCTCCAAACCTGTATGGGGATTAGTTTTGTAGATGCGCAGGAGATGGGAGCATTTTTCGAAAAACCATATGAGCGGGGCGAACATCTCCTTGGCCAGATGTATCGTGACAAGGAATATGGTCAACTTGTATCATCACTGTACAGGATTGCGGGGCCGTTTGCCGGAGACCACCCCGACTTTATCCCCGTTCTGGCTTCGATGGACGCAAGCGTCCATCTTTCGAAAAGCCTTGGAGCACGGCTGTCATGCAAGGTAGATGAAGTGCGAGTACTTAAATTTGTTGCCCAAAACACCGTCGAGCCATCTTTAGACGAACGCTTGAAGGTGATAGACCATGTTCTGCAAGCCCATGGTCTTCCAGTGCTGAACCTAGAAGCCTTCAAGAGCGAAGACGGTCTCATTAACCTCACATATTTGTTCTCCGCGATGGAAGAACTTCGACGTAGTTGGGGTCTCAGAAAATTTCGAGCCAAGATTGACGAGTTAGCTGATATCCCTGAATCCAGCTTGAAAAGCACAATTGATGGTGAAATCATTAAAGACCTGGCAGCAACCTTAGAGGAAGTGATACTATCTCCCAAAGATACAGCTAAACGAATGATTACTGCCATACTGACAGATATTGTTGGTGTTCTGGTTCCAATTCCTACGGGAGCACTCCTAGAGGGAATTGCACTCACATCTGAAAAAAAGAAAACTCAGCCCCTTGAATGGCGGCTTTTCGTGCTTGAGTATGGAAAGAAAGTTGGCAGGCCAAACGCATGAGACATGCAGCTAGCCTCCCCCAGGCCAAGTGCGCCTAACCACCATTGCAGCCGACCGGGCAATCGCCTCGGTTGGTTGAGAGGGGTTGCGCGTGCGGCGGCCTCAGTTGGCGAACGCTCTACGCGAGACCCGCCCGGCGGCTGAATTTAGCGTTAGCGCGCTGGGAGACCTGAGGTCATCAACTACGAGGCGCTAGATGATATGGTACCCTGGCATACGACGCGTTCCCATATGAAAAGACCGATACTCCAGCGATGTATTGGTTCAGGAGAATTCAATGGCACTCTCTGATATCCTTGAGCGCGGCTACTTTCCGAAGGAGCTTCCCGACCCCTTCGTTACTACTTCCTTCGCTTCGGTTGTGACCGCATCAGGAGTTGTCTTACCAGCAGACTTCAATCATAACCCTGGACGACGCAATGCAAGGATACGAAGCGGAAAGCCAACCAAGTACTCCCATGCCCGCGGTGGACTATTGAGGCGACATCTCTGTCTCCCCAATCCTGTCTTGCACTACCTCCTTTGCCGTGAGATTGACTCTAACTGGGCCGCTCTCCAGCCAAACATCGGAGGGACTGCTCTGTCGGCCACCAACCCAATTTTCGCACTAACGGGCCGGGCCATTCAGGGTGCCCGCCCACTCGCCGCACGCCGTGAGTTGGCTGTCCAAACCCGGCTCAACAATAGGTACATTCTCAGAACCGACATCAGTAGGTTCTACCACTCCATCTACACTCATTCCATCCCCTGGGCGCTCCATACAAAGACCGTAGCCAAAGCCAATCGTGGCATGGGTTTTCTCGGGAATCGTCTCGACTACCTCGTACGGAATGGCCAGGATACTCAGACTGTAGGCATTCCCATTGGGCCTGACACTTCGTTGGTGATCGCCGAAATCCTTATGCAAAGATGCGACACGGAACTGCTGACTGTGTGCCCGGGCATCCGCGGCCATCGGTTCATTGATGACTACGAGTTGGGTTTTCGGCATCGCAGCGATGCAGAAGTTGCTTTCCATCGCTTAGAGAAGATTCTTGCTGACTACGAGTTGGCGCTCAACCTGAGAAAGACCGAGATTGTGAAACTCCCCTGCAACCTTGAGGCACCCTGGGCGAGTCCACTTCGATCGTTCGCATTCAGGACGACCCCATCTGGCCAACAGGGCGACCTATTTCGATTCTTCGATCTTGCCTTCAAATTCCATAGTCAATACCCGGATGATGCGGTACTGCAATTCGCAGTTGGTCGGCTCAGGCCTTTGACGGTCGATCCCTCGAACTGGGAACTTTTCCAGCATTTCTTGCTCGGCTGCGTGGCCCCGGAACCGGCGACATTACGCTATGTCCTTGAGTCAATCATTAGCCGAGCTAACGCTGGCGCCGCGCCTGCGTTAGTTGGGATCGAGGAAGTCGTGAACTCGCTCATCATCGATCACTCCGGGCTCGCGCACTCCAGCGAGGTTGCCTGGGCGCTCTGGGCTTGTTTAGCCCTAAGCATCACCATCTCGCCGGAAGCAGCTGCCGCAGTATCTAAGTGTGAGGACTCGGTCGTAGCGTTGTTGGCACTTCACTGTGAAGCGCAGGGGCTAGTTGGTGACCCGCTAGATCACACCGTTTGGTTGAGCTACATGAATCAAGATGATCTTTATGAAGAACACTGGCTCTTGGCTTACGAAGCCAATGTAAAAGGCTGGTTACCATCGCAAGGCGGAGGCGACCATGTCTCCGCAGACCCAAATTTTCAGTTCCTGAAGGCAGCAGGCGTGTCCTTCTATGACGTGGCAATGGCTGTTCCAGCCGCACCGGGTGCCCCGGCACCAGTTCCGAGTCCACCAACGCCCCCTACAGTACCCGGCGTCTCACCTTCGTAGGTCTGGGCGCGAAAGGAGACGGACTTCGTGGAACAATTGCGCTTGACCTGGCTTTCCGGATTGAAGCCTCAGTGAACGCGCGCTAATACTGCGTGCAGCTGACCGCGCTCCGCGCGCGCGAATCGGCGGTCACACGCGCATTGAGGTTGGTCCTGTGGCGACGATGAGGGTCACGCATCCGCGCGGCGGCTGGCGCAAAACGTTAGCCGCCCTCTCGCCAGCGTTCAGCATCACAATAAAAGGGGAGTCACAACATGGCACGACGAAAATCAACCAAAACCAAACGCCCGATTGAATCCTACCAACACGCCGACAAGGAGCGGGTCAACAACCCGCCCGTCGGCCTGGTGACGCCGGACACCGACCCTGACGGTGGCCCGCGCACCTACGCCTACGACCCCCACCTCGACCCGCAACTGCACTGGGCGGGCAAGGCCGAGCACACCTCCTTTGAGGTTCCCACCGTCTCCCTCCACGTCCACGAGCGGATTGACCCGCGCACCATCGTCGAGGCCGTCCGCCGCCAGCCCGACCCCGACACCCCGATGCAGCTCTCCCTGTTCCAGACGCCCCAGGAAAACCCGCCCATCCGCCAGGCCATCGAGTTCTACCGCCACAAGCACGGCTGGTCCAACCGCCTGGTCGCCGGCGACAGCCTGCTGGTGATGAACAGCCTGCTGGAGAAAGAGGGGCTGGGCGGCCAGGTGCAGATGATCTACATTGACCCGCCCTACGGCATCAAGTACGGCTCCAACTTTCAGCCCTTTGTGAACAAGCGGAGCGTGCGGGACGGCAAGGACGAGGACTTGACCGCCGAGCCGGAGCAGATCCGCGCCTTCCGCGATACCTGGGAGCTGGGCATCCATTCCTACCTGAGCTACCTGCGCGACCGCCTGCTGCTGGCGCGCGAACTGCTGCACGAAAGCGGCAGCGTGTTTGTGCAAATCAGCGATGAGAACGTGCATCTGGTTCGCAATCTCATGGATGAAGTTTTCGGAGTAGGGAGTTTTGTCTGCCAAATCGTGTTTAGAAAGAAACTGATGCCCCTCGGCGCGAAGACATTGGAAACAATGAGTGATTACTTGCTTTGGTATGCTAAAGATAGACAGCAGCTGAAGTATAGGCAGTTGTTTTACAGAACTACGCCAGACCCGTCGGCACGGTGGACGGGCGTTGAGCTGGAGGATGGTACTCGGAGGCACCTAACTGCAGAAGAAAGAAGGAGTGCGTCGCTGGTCCCAAAAGGGGCGAAGATCTTCGCAACTGTTCCTCAGATTGCCCCATCATACTCTGAAAAGAGCGTATATCCTTTTGAGTTTGAAGGTAGAGTCTACCATCCACCCAGGGGTGCTTGTTGGGTTACCACCAAGGAAAAGATGGAGCTACTGGCGGAAGCTGGGCGGCTTATGGTGGAATCAGATCATCCAAGGTACATCATGTACCACGATGATTTTCCATATTCAAAAATCACCAATCCATGGAAGGATACGCCTCCTGCACAAGGGAAGTCCTACGTTGTGCAAACAAGCCCCCTGGTTGTTGCGAGATGCCTTATCATGACCACTGACCCCGGCGACCTGGTGTTCGACCCAACCTGCGGCGGCGGCACCACGGCCTTCGTGGCCGAGCGGTGGGGCCGGCGCTGGATCACCTGCGATACCTCCCGCGTGGCCCTCACGCTGGCCAAACAGCGGCTGATGACGGCGGTCTATGACTATTACGAGCTGGCCCACCCGCAAGAGGGCGTGGGCAGCGGCTTCAAATACAAGACTGTGCCCCACGTCACGCTCAGATCCATCGCCAACAACGAGCCGCCCGCGACGGAAACGATCTACGACCGGCCCACCGTGAACCGCAAGATCACTCGCGTCAGCGGCCCCTTTACCGTCGAGGCTGTCCCCGCCCCGGCGGTCAGATCGGTGGACGATATCATCAAGACTTCCGAAGTCTCCAAGACTTCGGAAGTCTGGGCGGACGCCTCGGTCGCCCGCTCCGGCGAGACGCTGCGCCAGGCCGAATGGCGCGACGAGCTGCTCAAAACCGGCCTGCGCGGCAAGGCGGGCCAGCACATCCGCTTCGCCCGCCTGGAGCCGCTGCCCGGCTGCCGCTGGCTGCACGCCGACGGCGAGACCCGCCCCAGCGCCGAGGGTGCCGACTCGGTACGCGAGGAGGCCCCCGCCTACAACCCCATGCGCGCCGTGGTCTCTTTCGGCCCGGAACACGCCCCGCTGGAACAGCGCCAGGTAGCCAGCGCGCTTGAAGAAGCGCAGACGCTGGTGCCCAAACCCAAACTCATCATCTTTGCCGCCTTTCAATTCGACCCCGAAGCGGCCAGAGACATTGACGAGACCCGCTGGCCGGGCGTCACGCTGCTCAAGGCGCAGATGAACGCTGATCTACTGACCGACGACCTGAAGAAGAAGCGCAGCAGCAATGAATCGTTCTGGCTCATCGGCCAGCCGGACGTGCAGGTGGAGCGCGTCGCCCAGGGCGCGGACAAGGGCAAGGTGCGCGTGTCGGTGCACGGGTTTGACTATTACAACACCAAGACCGGCAACATCGAATCGGGCGGCGCGGACAAGATCGCCGTCTGGCTGCTGGACACCGGCTTTGACGGGCGCAGCCTCTTTCCGCGCCAGGTCTTTTTTCCCATGGCCGGCCCGAAAGAAGGTTGGGCGCGGCTGGCGCGCGTCCTCAAGGCCGAGATTGACCCCGACCTGATCGAAGCCTATCGCGGCACGGTCTCGCTGCCCTTTGAGCCGGGGGAGCAGCGGCGCATCGCCGTCAAGATCGTGGACGACCGGGGCATCGAGAGTTTAAAAGTCGTAAGACTGGAAGAGTAGCAGCGTGACGTAAACGGAGGAACAAGAATGACGAAAAAAGACGTAGCCCCCAATGCGGTGAAAGATACCCTGATTCGGGTATTGGATGAACTCCCCACAGAACGTATGGTCGAGGTGCTGGATTTCGCAGTATTTCTTCAGACACGTCAGGCGCCAGTATGGAAGAACGCCGACGAGATGATTCGCCTCTCAACGCAGGCCAAGTACCCGCTGCGAGGCGCCGTCCTGCGCTACGACGAGCCATTCGCGCCGGTAGCCGAATCGGACTGGGAGGCGCTCCAATGATCGTGCTGGACACCCATATCTGGGTCTGGTGGGTGGATGGGAGTACCCGTTTGACGCCCGGTCAAGTACAGCATTTGCGCGCCTACGAAGCCGCCGGACTGGGCGTGAGTGTGATCTCGTGTTGGGAAGTGGCAAAGCTGGTGGAAGTAGGCGGATGCCAGGATTCTCGGTTATCCGCACGTCAAAACACTGACGTAAATGATACCGGCGTCGCTGCGCACACCCGGCGCTTGACCAGCCGGCTGCCGGGATCGGTGTGGGGTGCCGAAAGTCTGAAAGTTGTGGAGATGGAATGATGGCACAGACGACGATTGACCGACTCATCATCAACTCACCCTACGAAGAACCCGCCCGCCACTGGCGCTACGACCGCGAAACGCGCCTGTTCTCGCTGGAAGAAGGTCGCCGCCCGGCGGGCTACGTGGTCGCCTCGGAGAGTTCCAAGGCCTTCGACGATCCGGGTATCTTTGTCGAGATTCCACTGGTCAACCGGATCCGCCCGCGCGTCGAGGCCTGGCGCGAGGCGGGCTATCCCGGCGTGAGCAGCATCACCAGGCGGCTGCTGGAGCACTGGACAGACCCGGAGGAATACGAGGCGCGGCGCTTTTTCTTCTGCCAACTGGAGGCGGTGGAGACGCTGATCTGGCTGACCGAAGCGCCCGCCGCCGAGCGCGTGGGCGTGGACATCCCCTCCGACGGCGGAGAGTTCCTGCGCCGCTGCTGCAAGATGGCCACCGGCGCCGGCAAGACCATCGTGATGGCCATGGCGATTGCCTGGCACGTCCTGAACAAGGTCACCTACCGGCAGGACACCCGCTTTGCCAAAAACGTGCTGGTCATCGCGCCGGGGCTGACGGTCAAGAACCGTCTGGCGGTGTTGGGGACGTCGGCGCCGGGCAACTATTACGAAGCTTTCCGCATCGTGCCCTCGGCGCTGCTGGACAAACTGCGCCAGGGGCGAGTGCTGGTGCACAACTGGCACAAGCTCAACTGGGAGAGCGAGGAGCAGGTCGCCAAAAAGCGCAGCGTGGACAAGCGCGGGGCCAAGAGCGACGAGGCCTACACCCGTGAGGTGCTGGGCGAGATGGCCAAGGCCCGCAATCTCCTGGTCATCAACGACGAAGCTCACCACGCCTGGCGCGTGAACGTGGAAGCCGTCGGCAAGTACCTGCGCAGGCGCGACATGAAGGACAGCGCCCAGGAAGCCACCGTATGGGTCGGCGGCCTGGACCGCCTGCACCGCACGCGGAGGATTCTGACCTGCTATGATTTTTCCGCCACGCCCTTTTCGCCGTCCGGCAAAAAGAGCACGGAGGAGGCATTGTTCGGCTGGATCGTGAGCGATTTTGGGCTGAACGACGCCATTGAGTCGGGCCTGGTCAAGACGCCGCGCGTGGTGGTGCGCGACGACGCCGTGCCGGATGCCAAAACCTACAAATCGCGCCTCTATCACATCTACAACGACCCGGAGGTGAAGGACGACTTGAACCGCCGCGCCAAGCCACACGAGCCGCTGCCCGACCTGGTGCTCAACGCTTATTACCTGCTGGGCTACGACTGGCGCGAGGCGATGAGGGAATGGGAGAAGGTCGGCCTGCCCACCCCGCCGGTGATGATCACCGTCTGCAACCGCACCGAGACGGCGGCGCGGGTCAAACACGCCTTTGACCACAAGAAAATCCACATAGACGAGCTATGCGACTCGGCGCGTATCCTGCACATTGACTCCAAAGTGTTGAAGCAGGCCGAGGCGCAAGAGGAGCCGCTTGCTCCGCTAGAGCTCAACCCGGAAGACAAAGCGGAAGAGGAGGACGCCGCGCCGGTTCGCAAGCTGACCAAGAGCCAACAGGCGGAATTGCTGCGCCAGATGGTGGACACGGTGGGCAAGGTGGGGCAGCCCGGTGAGAAGGTGCAGAGCGTCATCTCGGTGGGGATGCTCAGTGAGGGGTGGGACGCCAAGACGGTGACGCACATTATGGGCCTGCGCGCCTTTACCAGCCAACTCCTGTGCGAGCAGGTGGTCGGGCGGGGGCTGCGTCGCACCACCTACGAGGTCAACCCAGAGACTGGCCTGTTCGATCCCGAGTACGTCAACATCTTCGGCGTGCCCTTCACCTTCCTGCCCCATGAGGGCGGCGAGGGAGTTGTCCCGCCTCCGCCGCAACCCAAGACCCCCATCGAACCAGACCTGGCCAAGTCGCAGCACGAAATCCGCTGGCCCAACCTGGTGCGCATTGACCACGTGTACCGGCCCACCCTGACGCTGGACTGGAACCGCGTCCGGACGCTGGAACTGGACGCCGCCCGCACCGCGCAAGTGGCCGAACTGTCCCCCATCCTCGAAGGCAAGCCGGACGTAACGCAAGTGAATCGCATCGAGCTCGAACGGCTGGCGCGCGAGTTCCGCACCCAGCGCATCATCTTTGAAACGGCCCGCGATGTCTACGACCAGATGCAGCACACCTGGAAGGGGCGCAAGGAACTGCTGCTGGCGCAGTTGGTGCGCCTGGTGGAGCAGTTCATCCGTGCAGACAAGATCGCCATCCACCCGCCGCTGTTCTACCAGGACGATCTGCGTCGCCGCCTGATTATCACGCTCAATATGACCAGGGTGGTGCAGCACTTATGGGATGCCCTGCGTTTTGAGAACACCGAGCGGCTGGAACCGGTCTTTGACCGCGACCACCCCATCCGCGCCACCGGCGATATGAGCACCTGGTATACCGGCAAGCCGTGCGAGCGGACGAAAACGTCTCACATCAACTTTTGCGTGTATGACAGCACCTGGGAGGCATCCGATGCGTATGTGCTGGACCACCATCCGGGGGTTGCGGCGTGGGTCAAGAACGACCACCTGGGGTTTGAAGTGCTGTACATCTATCGCGGCGTGGTGCGCAAATACCGCCCGGATTTTCTCATCCGGCTGGTTTCCGGGGATATGCTGGTGCTGGAGACCAAGGGGCAGGATACCGAGCAAAATCGCGTCAAGCGACGGTTCCTGGACGAGTGGGTAAACGCCGTCAACGCCCACGGCGGATTTGGCCGCTGGCGGTGGGACGTGGCGCGGCAACCAGGAGACATTCAGGATATTCTGACGCGGTGTGCGGCGGGAGTATAAGGATGGGTAAGGGCGGCTAACCCGCGCTAGTGAGGTGCGTCTTGAAATAGCACGGGGTGAAAATCGCTCTTATGAACAGTGGGATTGGCGTTTGGCGTTTTCTCGCTGGACATGGTATAATGGGTTTACTCACTATAAATAGCCTCCGCTTCGCTCCGGCATTTATGCGGAATGCTCGCGGCTTATCTGCCGCGTCGTTAGGCAACTGAACAGCAGCTTGATTTCAGGAGGAAAGAAATGTCCGAAGAAACGCATGAAAACCAACCTGCAAAAGAAAAGAGCCAAGAGCCTCAGGCAACAAGCGTAAAGAGTCTTCTCGAAGGTAAGGCGATTTTGGCTGGAGAGCAAGGAATACTGCTTAAGCCTGTCGGAAGTCACGACACTGACCCATTCGCATCTCGGGATGTTAGCGTTGCAACTGCAGACCAGCCCTCACCGAGTGCTTCTTCCGGGCCTCAGCCTACAGACTCTCCCGATGGTCCACCAACAGCTAGTTCATCGACATCACAGGGAGGAGCAGAGAACGAGTAGTTGCAGGCCAACCAGAGCAGGAGGTTAGGGTGAGATGGCGCTTGAACTGGAGGGGCTGGTAATCGCGCTGGCATTTCTGCTACCGGGTTTCCTAGCGTCTAAGCTAGTCGCGGCTAGGACACCTGCCGTTGGCAGACAGGCGAGCGCGTTTGACGAAACGCTTGAGAGTCTTCTCAGGAGCGCGTCCATTCACCTGATGATAGCTCCGCTGGCATTGGTTGTTGTACGCTTCGTTTTACTCAGAGGCGACCCTGTCCTATTGTCGCGCATATACAGTGAGGGGCTGCAAGCCTATTACGATGCGCGTCCCTTGGAAGTGTTTCTTGTTTTATTCGGCTGGCTTGTAGGAGCGTTCTTGATAGCCTTGCTCTTTGGCTGCAGACGGGATCCAATAGAATTTCTTTTCCAGCGCCTTGTCAAGAGCACAGGAACACTGTCAGAGGATCCATTCTACTTGTTGCGGCAATTGGTAATAGAGAGGAGAGAACAAGGCCAAAGCAGTTGCCAGCTCTGGATCCAAGCTCGGCTGAAAAACGGCTACACATACCGGGGAGAGCTTTCATTCGTAGGGTACCGAGATGAAGACAAGAGCAGAGAGTTGATGCTTGCAAACGTCAAGTTTTTCCCTTATCTTGCACAGGCAACTGATAAGCTGTGTTCCCCACCCAAGCTGTACGATTTTGTGTTCATAGATACCGCGAATTGTGAGAGTCTGGAAGTGCTTCTGACAGATAAGGCTCCATCCTAGATGTTGAGCACGGACCAAGTCTGAGGAGTTGCCTAGCGAGGCGCTGCCACCTGACGCCCAGAGCCGGGATCCTACAGGAACGGCAATGAGTCCAGGGAACGGCCCGCTGTGTTGAAGGGTGAAGCAGGCGCAGATGAGCTTGAATGTTAAAGGTACAAAGGAGGGCCAGCACTTCGCATCTACTGGCCTTTTTTTATTGCTTTCCAAGCAGTCTGCCTACCCCTTCTTGACCATTACTGGCTTCAGATGTATAATCTCAAGGCTGCTGCGTTGAAGCCACAAAGGCAGCATCCACAGCACAAGTAGGAGCAGGAATGGACAAGGCCACTGTTTATCCCCTGATCGGCATCCCAAGCCGCAGCGATCAAACAAGTCGCTCCGGCACCCCTATCTTCGCTCAGAACCGAACATACGTGGAGGCGGTAACAAAAGCTGGTGGAGCACCGGTGCTGACCCCCCCGAACTTAGACGAGAGAGCTTTGCGAGCCATCTATGAACGGCTCGACGGTCTGCTCCTGGCCGGCGGTGGAGACCTGCACCCGAAGCACTACGGCGAGGCGATCCACGAAAAGTGCGGCCAGAGCGATGAGGCGCGGGATGTAGTGGAACTGACGTTGGCTCGCTGGTCTCTGGCTGAGGGCCTGCCAGTTTTGGGTATCTGCCGGGGCATCCAGGTACTGAACGTGGCGGCCGGGGGCACCCTCTACCAGGACATCGCCTCTCAGGTGCCGGGCTCCCTCAAACACGACTGCTGGCCCGACTATCCCCGCAAATACCTGGCCCATCAGGTGACGGTCAGCGGCGATTCGCAGTTGGCCGCCATTTTGGGCCAGAGCCAGGTCGCCGTCAACAGCATGCATCACCAGGCCGTCAAAGACCTGGCACCAGGCTTCAGGGTTGTGGCCCGGGCTCCCGATGGCCTGATAGAAGCCATTGAGGACCACGATCACCCTTTTGCCCTGGGGGTGCAGTGGCACCCTGAGGAGCTGGCGGAGGATGCCCCACCCATGCGGCGACTGTTCGAGGACTTTGTCTCAGCGGCGAGGAGATGGGGTAACGAGTCAGCGAGGTAACGAGGAACGAGTTACTCGTTCCTCGTTACCCATAGCGCCAAACGATAACAAAACTTTAAGAAGGAGGAAGAAAATGCCAAACTTTATTTCGGACGAATGGATTAAGGCTCTCTGCCAGGAGCTCAACGAGAGCGAGGCCTACGCCCAGGCGGCCAGGAACTGGGAGGGCGACTTCTACTTCATCGTCGAGCCAGGGGGCGAGATGAAGAAGCCGGTCATCTTCTACGTTGACCTCTGGCACGGCAAGTGCCGCGGAGCCAGGCTCATCGGCGACGAGAAGGAGGAGCAGCCAGTGTTCAGGATGAGCGCGCCGCTGAGCTCCTGGCGCAAGGTCATCGAGAAGAAGCTGGACCCCATCCAGGGGCTGATGACCCGCAAGCTGAAGCTCAAGGGCAACATGGCCATGATCATGCGCAGTGTCAAGGCCGCCCAGGAACTGGTCAACTGCTGCACGCTCGTCCCGACGGAGTTCCCAGGCGAGTAAGCACCTGTTAGGAGGAGAAAGATGTGGTTCTTTGCTAGTCCGGAGATCGTCTTCGGCGAGGACGCCCTGAGCTATCTGGACGAGATTGAGGGCAGGCGAGCCCTCATCGTCACTGACGAAAACATGGTGAGGCTGGGCTTTGTGGACAGGGTGATCGGCCACCTCGAGAAGGCGGGGATAGAGACGCGGGTCTTCGCCGATGTGGAGCCCGATCCGTCGCTGGAGACAGTGAAGCAGGGAGCGCAGGTCGCGCTCGCCTACGAGCCCGATTGGATCGTCGGACTGGGCGGCGGGTCACCGATGGACGCCGCCAAAGCTGTGTGGGTGCTCTACGAGCGGCCCGACCTGGAGCCCGATGCGATCAGCCCCGCGGAGACGCTGGGCCTGCGCCAGAAGGCGCGCCTTATCACCATCCCCACCACCTCGGGCACGGGAGCCGAGGCCACCTGGGCCATCGTGTTGACCGATACCGAGGAGAGGCGCAAGCTGGGCCTGGGCTCGCGGGAGAACATGGCCGACATCGCCATCGTTGATCCCATCTTCGTGGCCGAGCTGCCCCCTCAGCTCACCACCGACACGGGGATGGACGCCCTGACCCACGCCATCGAAGGCTACACCTGCACCTGGCGCAACGACTTCTCCGATGGCCTGTGCCTCAAGGCCATCAAGCTGGTCTTCGATTACCTGCCGCGTGCTTACGCAAAAGGCGACCGGGAGGCACGAGAGAAGATGCACAACGCAGCCTGCATTGCCGGGCTGGGCTTCGGCAACGCCCTGGCTGCCCTGGCCCACAGCCTGGGCCACTCCCTGGGGGCCGTCTTCCACATCCCCCACGGTCGGGCCGTGGGCCTCTTCTTGCCCTACACCATCGAGTTTTCCGTCAGGGGTGGGGGGACGCGCTACGCGGAGATAGCCCGCTACCTGGGACTGCCGGCGGGGAGCGAGGAGGAAGGGGCGGCGAGCCTGGTATCTGCTATCCGAGGTCTGCTCAAGAGGTTGAGCCAGCCCAGCACCGTCGGGGAGTTGGGCATCTCGCTGGACGAGTTCGAGGCTGAGCTGACCAAGCTCATTGAGAACGCCGAGAACGAATCCATGACCGTCGCCAGCCCCCGCATCCCCAGCGCTGAGGAGTTCGAGAGGCTCTACCGCTACGCCTACGAGGGCAGGGTTGTTGATTTCTGATGCTGCGAGGAGTTAGCGGGGCAACGAGTTAGCGAGTAACGAGTCAACGAGAGCCTCCCCTGACTCGTCACCTCGTTACTCATTGACTTATCACCTTGGGTCTTTGGGAATTGGCGTGAATAGCAGGCCGGAGTCCCCAACACGTTGGGGGTTGGCGCGCCGCCCCCCCCCCCCCGTGGTGGGGGGACGCCGATACTGTGACCCTGCGAAATCCCAAAGAGCCATCACCTCGTTGCCTCATTCCCGAAAGGAGGAGAACGTCATGAACGGCTACCTGGGAAAACTGCTGATCGTTGATCTGACCAGCGGCCAGATCAAGGACGAACCCCTGAACGAGAACTACGCCCGCCAATTCATCGGCGGCAGCGGCCTGGCTGCCCGCTATCTTTATGACCTGCTGGACCCTGACCTCGATCCGTTAAATCCTGCCAATCCGCTGTTCTTCATGGCCGGCCCGCTCACGGGCACCCGCGCCCCCTCCTGTGGCCGCTTCGTGATCTGCGCCCGCTCGCCCCTCACCGGCCTCTGGGGCGAGTCCAATTCTGGTGGCTTCTTCGGGCCGGAGATGCGCTTCGCCGGCTACGACGGCATCATCGTCAAGGGCCAGGCAACAGAGCCGGTCTACCTGCACATCGCCGATGGCAAGGCTACCCTCCGGAACGCCAGGCACCTCTGGGGCAAGGGCACCTACGAAACCCAGGAAGCCATCAGGGAGGAAGTGGGCGACGCTAAGACCAGAGTGGCCTGCATCGGCCCGGCGGGCGAGAACCTGGTGAGGTACGCGGCGGTGATGAGCGATCACGGCTCCGCCGCTGGCCGCACCGGGATGGGCGCGGTGATGGGTTCCAAGAACCTCAAGGCGGTGGCCGTTCGCGGTCATCAAAAGATCCCCCTGGCCGATGCGGAACGCTTCGCCGCCCTGGCCCGCGAGGCGCTGGCCGCCATCAGGGAGGACATCATGACCGCCATCCTGCACGAAACGGGCACCGCTGGCTCTCTCGATTATTCCATGATGCTGGGGGACGCGCCCGCCCGCTATTTCACCCAGGGCTCGTTTCCAGGGGGCGAGAACCTCAGCGGCTCGGTCATGGCGGAGACTATCCTCACCGGCACTTACACCTGCTACGGCTGCCCCATTGCCTGCAAGCGGAGGGTGAAGGTGGGGGAATCTGAGATCAAGGGCCCGGAGTACGAGACGGTCTGCGCCCTGGGCACTCTTCTCCTCATTGACGACCTGGACGCCGTGGCCTATCTGGGCCACCTCTGCGACGCCTACGGTCTGGACACCATCAGCGCGGGAGTCACCATCGCCTTCGCCCACTACCTCTTCGAACAGGGCATCATCGGGCCGAGCGAGGCGGGTATGAAACTTACCTGGGGCGATCCCGATGCGGTGGCCAAGCTGATCGAGATGATCGCCCATCGGCGGGGCTTTGGCGAGGTGCTGGCCGAAGGCTCGCGGCTGGTGGGGCGTCGCTACGGGGCGGAGGAGTTGGCCGTGCAGGTCAACGGCCTGGAGGTGCCCATGCACGACCCCAGGGCCATGTCGGCCATGGCTGTCGTCTACGCCACCTCTCCCATCGGCGCCAGCCACAACCAGAGCGACATGAACCTCGTCGAGATGGGAAGAGCCATCGAGGAATTGGACATCCCCACCACCGACCGCTTCGAGGTGGAGGGCAAGTCCCCCATCGTGGCCCGGCACCAGGATTGGCGCAGCTTCTGCAATACCCTCATCCTGTGCTATTTCGCCAACCTGCCGGTCCAGACGCTGGTCGAGCTCCTGTCCTCCGCCACCGGCTGGGAGGTGGGCCTCGACGACGCCATGGTCATCGGGGAGCGCATCTGGAACCTCAAGCGGGCCCTCAACAACCGCCTCGGCCTGGCGCGGAAGGACGACCGATTGCCCAAGCTGCTGCTCACCCCGCTGGATGAGGGCGGAACTGAGGGTCACGTCCCCGACCTGGATCTGATGCTCAGGGAGTACTACCAGGCCAGGGACTGGGATTGGGAGACGGGCCAGCCAGGCCGGGAGAAGCTGGCGGAGTTAGGGTTGGGGTGGATGGCTGAGGGATTGTGGGGGTGACGATTTCACAATTAAAAAGGTAAGCGTCCAGCCTCAGTGCGATCACGCCGGTTGAGTAGACCGCAGGTCGTATCGAAACCAAGTGATCGCACGGGGAGGCGGCCAAACGTGGTTTCGATACGCCCCTTTCGGGGCTACTCAACCGACGTTTGGCCTACCCCCTGAACGCATACTTAAAAAGTAGCTTCCGGTGACATAAGACCCCGTGAAACGTAAAAACGTGATGCGGACGTGGCGAGTTTCTACGCAACACGCATTACGTTTTTACTTTCTACCTCACCATCCCCGCATTTGGCCTGGATCTGGCGCTTGCCCTGAGCCTGGCCGAAGGGATCCAGGCCAAGCAAAATTGGATCTGCCCGAGGGTGTCAAATTCTAGCTTAACACATCTCAATGATCATCGCCACCGCCTCCCCTCCCCCCAGGCAGAGGGTGGCCAGGCCGGTCCTCAGGCCGCGATCCTTCAGGGCGTAGATGAGGGTGGTCAGGATACGTGCGCCGCTGCAGCCGATGGGATGGCCCAGGGCAATGGCCCCGCCGTGGACGTTCACCTTGTCCCAGTCCCAGCCCAGCGCCTTGCCGTCGGCCAACATCTGGGCGGCGAAGGCTTCGTTGGCCTCGATGAGGTCGAGATCATCCAGGCTGTAGCCGGTTTTCTCCAGCAGCTTGCGCGTGGCGAAGATGGGGGCGGTGAAAACCTTCAGCGGTTCCACCGCCGCCTGGTCGTAGCCGATGATCCGCGCCAGCGGCTCTATCCCCAATTCTTCGGCCTTCCCCCGGCTCATCACCACCACCGCGGCCGCCCCATCGGTGATGCCCGGCGAGTTGCCAGCGGTCACCAGGCCGTCCTTTTGGAAAGCGGGCCTGAGCCTGGCCAGAGCTTCCACTGAGGTATCACGGCGGGGGCACTCGTCGGTATCGAAGATTATGGGCGGCTTCTTGCGCTGAGGCACCTCCACTGGCACGATCTCCTCTTTGAACTTCCCCCCATCAATAGCAGCGATGGCCTTTTTGTGGCTGCGGTAAGCGCACTCGTCCAGCTCCTGGCGGGTGAGGCCGTACTCTTTGGCGATCCACTCAGCCGATAGGCCCATGTGATGATCGGCGAAAGTGCACCACAGCCCGTCGTAGACCATAGCGTCCACGAGCTGGCCATGGCCCAGGCGGTAGCCAACGCGGGCCTTCGGCAAGATGTAAGGCCCCAGGTCCATGCTCTCCATTCCACCGGCGACGAAAATCTCGCCGTCGCCAACCCCGATCATCGCCGCCGCCAGCATCACCGTCTTCAGGCCCGAACCGCAGATCTTGTTCACCGTCGTCGCCCCGACGAAGGGAGGGATGCCGGCCTTGATGGCTGCCTGGCGAGCAGGGGCCTGGCCTTGTCCGGCCTGCACCACGTTGCCCATCAGCACCTCGGCGATGTCGGCGGGATTGATGCCCGCCCGTTCCACTGCCGCCTTGATGGCCACCGCTCCCAGCTCTGAGGCAGGGACGTTGGACAGCGTGCCCTGGAAGCGGCCGATGGCGGTGCGCACCGCACTGACGATGACAACCTCGCGCTCATTACTCATCTAACTTCCTCCTTGAAGCTTTTTTGTCATCACTAGGTAGAAACTAACGCCTACGGACAATCAATAATAAGTAGAAAAAGCCTGCCCCCAGCAAGCGCACGGCCCCGGCGATGAAGAAGACAACCCTGATGTCCAGGCGGTTGGCCAGGGAAGCGCCCAACAGAGGGGCCAGGAAAGCGGCCACGTTGATCACGGTGGTGTTAAGGGCCACGTAGCTGGGGCGTCGCTCCTGCGGACAGACCTCCAGCAAAGTGTTGAAGAAAGACAGGTTAAACCCTGCTCCAAAGATGCCGGCGATGATGGATGGGAGGAGGAGGAGCTCGACCCTCGGCGAGAGGCCGGTGAGGACGGGGTAGAGCACCACGCCCAGGCTAGAGATGAGCAGCACTCGGCGGTTGCCCTTTCGGCTGATCACCCTCCCCCAATAGAAATAGGCCACTACTGTTACCGCACTCATCGCCATGGATAGCAGGCCAATCCAGGTATCGGAGGCGCCCAGGTTCTTCACTCGATAGATGGCGTAGAGAGCTGAGGGCAGATAGAGGCCCCATTGGAAGACGAAAGCACTGGCGGAAAAGCGCACGAAATCGCGCTGGTTGGCTATCTGTTTCAAGGAGCGGCGCAGGCTAAGAGCGAGTGGTGTCTTGTGCCGGGGCCGGGATTCGGCCACGCTGGCATCAGCTATCTGAATACGGCTCACGTAGTATAGGCTGACCAAAGAGGCAGCGAAGCCAGCGCCGAAGAGGAGCTGGTAGTTCAAAGGGAAGGGCAGAAGGTCGAGGAGCTTCCCGCTGATGAGCATAGTTACGGTGCTGATGATGGAGACGAGCACGTTGCGAGTGCTGACCACCTGAGCGCGCTTGCCAATGGGCACCACCTCCGCGATCAGCGATGTGAAGGCCACGCTGGCCATAGCTGCGGGGAAGGTAATGAGGGCCACCAGGGCGACCAGCGCCTCTGGCCGATGGGTGCGAAGCACGAAGGGCATCAGCGCGACGAGCAGGTAGCCCACGCGCTGCAGGAAGCCCGCCAGCACGATGATAGGCAGGCGGCGCCGTTGACGCTCGATGATCCGCGCCGAGGGTATCAGCCAGAAGATGTTGATCAGCGCTGGCAGCGAGACCAGCAATCCCACTAGAGTGTTCGAGGCCCCCAGGCGAATGGCGAACACGCTGACGAAAGTGGACGTGATGCCGCTCAGGACGCCGAACCAGGTGACGTCCAGATACAGATTCCAGTTGTTCTGTTCCTCAACCGTCTCCCGCCGCCGAAACACCTGACGCCAAAGGCGGCGAGCGCTCCCCCAAAGAATCGAGGGGACGACCCTGACGCCCCTCACTCTGACAGGGAACATCGCCCAGGCCAGGCGGTGTTTGAAACGGAAATAGGCTAAGCTGAACTTTGCTCGCAAGTTACCACTACTCCGCTTAGTCATTGGACCCTTCCCAGGCGGCCTTCAGTTTTCGATAAGTGTCGTCCATAAGCTCTGGAATAACGCGGGTGTGTGAAAAGACGGGCATGAAGTTGGTGTCCGCCCTCCAGCGGGGCACAACGTGGATGTGGACGTGCCCCTCGATTCCCGCCCCTGCCGCCTTGCCGATATTGATCCCCACGTTGAAACCATCGGGGTGCATAGCTCGACGCAATGCCCTGAGGCCCCTACTCACCATGAGCATCATCTCAGTTAACACGTCTTCTTCCAACTGCTCTAGGCTTGGCACGTGCTGATAAGGGATGATCATCAAGTGGCCGTTGTTGTAGGGATAGAGATTGAGCATCACGTAGCACTTCTCGCCCCGGTGGAGGATATAATTGGCCTGATCATCGTCGTCGGCGATTTTATCGCAGAAAATGCATCCCTCGTCCTTTTCGCTCAGTATGTATTCCATACGCCACGGCGACCACAGCCTCTCCATAACTTGCCCTCTTTTCTCAGTCAGTAGTGACAAAGAATAAGGCAGGACTCATTCCCCTGCCCTTTGCTTTCTCCACCATAGTTTACCAGAAATCGTCTTTCTAGTCAACATCGAGAATCCACCCCGTCCCAGCCTCTCCCCGCGAGGGGGAGGAGTTTCTAATCCCCTGGAACGACTACGTCAGCAAGGCTTGACTTTGTTCCCTTTTCGTGGTAACTTTGACCCAGGAGGGGCAAAGCTGAACTTGAGCGAATTATCGGTGGAAAGCATCAAAAGAGGATTGAAGACAGCCCTCATCGGCCAGAGGATAGTATACTATTCCTCCCTCGGCTCGACCAATGAGGTGCTCAAGGAGTTGGCCGCCCAGGGCGCGCCAGAAGGTACGCTGGTCATCGCCGATGAGCAAGCGGCGGGGAAGGGGCGGCTGGGCAGGCAGTGGTTGGCCCCATCGGGCGCCAGCCTCCTCATGTCCCTGCTCTTCCGCCCCTACTTCGCTCCCAACCAGGCTCAGCGATTGACCATGATCTGCTCCCTGGCCATCGCCGACGCCGTCGAAGGGCTCACGGGCCTGCCAGCGGGTCTGAAGTGGCCCAACGACATTTTCATCCGTGGCAGGAAGGCGGGCGGCATCCTGACAGAATCGGGGACGACAGGTGGGCGACTCGACTACGTCGTCGTGGGGATGGGCCTGAACGTCAACCTGGCCATTTCTGCCCTGCCAGAGCTGAGAGGCATGGCTACCAGCTTTTCTCAGGAGCTAGGTCGGGAAGTCTCGCGGCTGGAGCTGTTGTGGATAATCCTGGCGGGAATCGAGACCAGGTACGAGTCCCTGAGGAGAGGAGAATCGCCCCATGAGGAGTGGGCGGCTCGCCTCATCAACCTGGGCCGGCAGGTGCAGGTGACCACGCCGCAGGGAGCGCTGGTGGGCTGGGCCGAGGGAGTGGATGCCGACGGAGCCCTCATCCTGCGCCTCCCCGGCGGCCAACGCAAGCGGATGTTGGTTGGGGATGTGACGTTGCGCAGCAGGTAGTTGGTTTCTCTATCAGGAAACTTGCTCGTATCACTTGAATGGAGTATAATTAGCCCCGTCAGGCCGAGGCCACTGGAGGTCACCTGCCAGACTGGATGATACTCATTGGCCTGGGTCTGATTTCTGTGGAGGGTAGTAGCGACTTCAGTCGCTTGGAACGACTAAAGTCGCCACTACCACAAGTTTTAGCCACACCCGTCTGATTTCGACGGTCACAGCAACATATCAACGAGGAGGTTACGATTATGAGGAAAGAGAGAGGTGTGATAGGAAAGCTTGGCCTGCTGTTGTTTCTCCTGGCCTTGATCGCTGGTTGCAGCAGTAAACCTGTTTGTAAAGAAGGGAAGGTGGGGCCGGGTATGGTTTTCATTCCTGCGGGGGAATTCATCATGGGCGATGATGAGGGCGACGATGACGAGAAGCCGGAACGGGCAGTCTTCCTCGATGAGTTCTGCATTGACAAGTACGAGGTGACCAACGCCCAGTACAAAGAGTGCGTGGATGCCGGGGCTTGCAATCCCCCAGCTCGTACGTCGTCCCCCAGCCACCTTTCATACTATGACAATCCAGAGTTTGATTATTACCCCGTTATCTATGTCACCTGGGATGATGCTCAGACTTATTGCCAGTGGAGAGGCCAGCGGCTGCCGACCGAAGCGGAGTGGGAGAAGGCGGCGCGGGGGACTGATGAGCGCCTCTGGCCCTGGGGTGACAGCGAGCCCGATGCGAGCAAATTAAACCTGTGCGACGTGAACTGCACATACGAGTGGAAAGAATCGCACCTTGATGATGGCTACTCGGACACGGCTCCTGTCGGGAGCTTCGAGGCGGGTAAAAGTCCCTACGGTGTCTACAACATGGGGGGGAACGTCCGTGAGTGGACGGCCGATTGGTATGCTCCTGACTACTACGTAAATGCTCCCGACCGCAATCCGCCGGGGCCGAGCTCTGGTATAGGCATGGTGTTGCGGGGCGGCTCATGGCGCAGCAATATACCAGTTGCCCGCAGCACTTACCGCCTCTGGTACGACTCTAAAGTCAAGGATGAATACGTCGGATTCCGCTGCGCCAGGTAGCGCGGCGTCCTGAGCTTGCCTGTCCTGAGCGTAGCCGAAGGGTCGAAGGGTTGACTCTTCACTCGCAGAAGGAGAGCCCGGAAATCGAAGCACCGGGCTCTCTTTGACTAGAGGCTGTTTTGTTGGTATAATCAGGTTGGCACTTGAGGTATTAAAGCGGTCGGGGAATGAGGTGAATTGCATGGCTAAACATCTCATCTTGGTGGCTGGAAACATCGGCGCTGGCAAGACGAGCCTGACGGAGCGGCTCGCGGCCCGCCTCGGCTGGCAGGCTGCCTACGAATCTGTAGCCGATAACCCCTACCTGGCTGACTTCTATAAAGACATGCGAGTCTGGAGCTTTCATCTCCAGATCTTCTTCCTGGGCCACCGAGCCGTCCAACACCGAACTCTGGCTGCCGCACCCACCTCGGCCATCATTGACCGCAGCATCTACGAAGATGGCTATGTCTTCGCCCGCGCTCTGTACCAATTGGGCAACATGACCGAGCGAGATTATTACGCCTATCGCCGCCTCTTCGAGTTGGTAGTGAATGGCTTGCCCGCACCTGCTCTGCTTCTATATCTGCAAGCTTCTGTGCCTACTCTGGTGCACCGTATCCGCAACCGCAGTCGAGATATCGAAGCGGGGATCACGGCCGATTACCTGGCCCTCCTCGACTCCTTCTACGAGGACTGGTTGGCCGACTTCGATCTGTGTCCGGTGCTCACCATCCCGGCCGATCGCCTGGACTTCGTCCGCCGCAGAGACCACCTGGAAGTCATCGTCGAGCGCATCGAGGATAAGTTGGCTGGTAAAGAAGTGGTGGTCTTTCCAACGAATTGCTAAACTTTTGAGAAGGGAGAGACAGAAATCATGGAACCACCCATTGCTTTTCGCTTAGGTCCTTTTGCTGTACGCTGGTATGGCATCATCATCGTAACGGCCACCCTGATCGGCGCTTACGTGGCCAACCGGGAGGCTAAACGGCGCGGCCAGGATCCCGATCACGTGTGGAACGCCTTGCTCCTCTGCCTGATCCTGGGCATCATCGGAGCCCGGCTGTATCACGTCTTCTCCAGCCCGCGGGGCGGGATGGTGGGTTGGGATTACTACCGGCAGAACCCCATCGCCATCCTGCAGATTTGGCACGGCGGCCTGGCTATCTACGGGGCCGTGGCTGGTGGTCTCCTGGGCGTATACATCTATGCTCGCTTGAACAAGCTGAGCTTCCTGCAGTGGGTAGACATCGGTACGCCGGGCCTCATCTTAGGTCAAGTCATCGGACGCTGGGGCAACTTCATCAACCAGGAGCTTTACGGCCCCCCTACCAACCTGCCCTGGGGCATCACTATCTCTCCCCCCCACATCCCTCCCTATAATGACCTGACCGTGTACCCGGCAGACACCCGCTTTCATCCCACTTTTCTCTACGAGTCGTTATGGAACTTGCTGGGTTTTCTCCTCTTGATGTACGTGGCCCGTCGTTACGCGGATCGCCTGTTAGACGGCGACATATTCTGCCTGTATGCGATCTGGTACCCAGTGGGGCGCATCTTCGTCGAGGCTTTGCGCCCAGATGCCTGGTTGATTGGCGGCATCGCCGCTGCCCAGATCTTCGCTGTGATAGCCATTGTTGTCTCAGGCGCTACAATTCTCTATCGGCACCGGCGAGCTCGCCCGGCAGCCGAGCCACCCCCGGCGGAAGAGGAGCTCTCGGAAGAGTAGGGCAACTGGCCAGAAACCAGGTTTTTGGGAAAAACCTGGTTTCTCTCGCTTTGTTCAGACTCCGGGAGAAAGAGATCCGTGACTATGGCCCAAGAGAGGATCCTGGTTGTTGATAGTGATTCCGGTGTCCTTGAGCTTTGCTTACGAAGCTTGAGGGCGGAGGGCTACGTGGTTGAGGGAGCAACCAGCGGTCACCAGGCTATCGAGATAGCCAGGAGAGAGCAATTTGACCTCCTGCTGGTAGACATCATGCTGAACGGTCTGGAGGTTTATCAGGCCATCAAAGAGTTCACCCCGGAGATAGTCGGGGTGATCATCACTGGTTCCGAGAGGACGGAGGAAATCATCAAGGCCCTCCAGTTGGGCTTCGATGATTTCGTCGTTAAACCCTTCACCCCGGACTGGTTGAGCTCAACCGTGGCCAAGGCTTTGAATAAGAGGCGACTGGAGAGGGAGAACGTACGCCTGTGGACGTTGATGCCCCTATTCGAGTTAAGCAAGGACTTTCTGGCAACCTTGGACCTGAACAGTTTGTTGGATCAGATAGTGCAGACGGGCTTGCAGGAGACCAAGGCCGATAGGGCTTCTCTGATGTTGCTGGAGGGGCAGGAGTTGGTGGTCAAAGCCTCCGTAGGGCTTCCCTCGGAGATTGCTGCTGCAGCCAGGGACAAAGTCGGCCAAGGGATTGCTGGCTGGGTCGCAGGTAGGGGGGAGCCACTGCTGTTAGCCGATGGGGCATCGCTCAACCCTCAGATCAGGGAGGCGATGACCAGGGAAGAAATCGCCTCTGCCCTTTGTGTGCCGCTTGTAGTTAAGGACAAAGTCGTCGGGGTGCTCAATCTCAGCAAGCTAGGAGAAGGTCCGGCCTTTACCCAGGGCGATTTGGAGTTTGTATCCATCCTGGGGGGCGAGGCCGCCATCGCTATCGAGAAAGCGCGGCTGTATCAAGAGGCCATCGAGGAGAAGAGGAAGACGGAGACCATCTTAGAAGAGACATTTAATGGCATCGTGGTGGTTGATAGCGATATGCGGATAACCGCCTTCAACCCGGGGGCGGAAACGATCACTGGCTATGTCTCTAAGAATGTCCTGGGCAGGCGCTTATCTGAGGTCTTTGGCCCGGAGGTGGGGGGAGACGATAGCCTCTTGCAGAAGGCGGCATCTACAGGGGAGCGGGTTGCTCCTCAGGAGGTGGTTATCTCTGGTAAGCTGGGGGCGCGTGACGCTCTGTTGGGGATCACTCCTTTGTACGACAGTGGGGGCAAGGTCTTCGGTTACCTCCTCAGCTTCGCCGACATCACTCACCTGAAGGAGGTGGATCGCCTCAAATCGAACATCGTGGCCAACGTCTCCCACGAACTGCGCGCCCCTTTGGCTTCCATCAAAGCCTATACCGAGCTCTTGCTGGACGAATTGGAGGGCGATGACCGTGACCTGCGCCAGCGCTTCTTGAAGGTCATTGACCAGGAGACAGATCGGCTCACGGAGTTGCTTGGTGGTCTCCTCGACCTCTCGCGGCTAGAAGCGGGGCAGTTTGTTATGAAAAAAGAGCCTCTACAAGTGGGTGAGATGGTTGCCGACACCTTCGGTCTTTTTGACATCCAGGCCCAGGAGAGCAAAATCTCTCTTCACGCCGACATCCAGCCTGATTTACCCCCCATCATGGCCGACAGAGAACTGGTGAACGTGCTGATCAAGAACCTGGTGGGCAACGCCATCAAGTTCAGTAACGAGGGGGGACGGGTGGATGTGGTGGCGCGGGAAGAAGGTGCCAACCTCATCCTCAGCGTAATTGATCAGGGGATGGGCATTCCACCCGACGACTTGCCCCATATCTTCGAGAAATTCTATCGGGTGTGGTCAACGACGGAATCGGGCATCAAGGGCGTGGGCCTGGGCCTCGTGCTGGCCAAAGAAGCTGCTGAAGCTCATGGAGGCCAGATCGAAGTGGAGAGCGAACTGGGCGTGGGCAGCCGCTTCATCGTGACCTTGCCGATTGGGGAGCAAGTTGATGAGCAGTAGAAAAGGCAAGTTGTTGATCATAGACGATGACAACAAGCTAGTCGAGGCCATTGAGCTGTATTTGAACAGGGCGGGCTATGACATCGTTACCGCCGCCGATGGGCTTCAAGGAATGCAGCAGATGTACAGCCAACGACCAGACCTGATCATCCTGGACGTAATGATGCCCACGATGGATGGTTGGGAGACCTGCCGCCGCATTCGGGAGATTTCCGACGTGCCCGTCATCATGCTCACCGCCAGGGGGCAAGAAACTGATAGGGTGATGGGGCTGAAGCTCGGTGCGGACGATTACGTGGCCAAGCCCTTCAGCCTTAAGGAACTGGAGGCCCGGGTGGGGGCTGTTCTGCGCCGAACCAGGTTACCTCCTCCTGCCAAGGGACGTATCCTGTACGCCGACGACGAACTGGTGATTGATTCAGAGAGATTAGAGGTCAGCAGGGAAGGGGAGCGGGTACAGTTGACAGCCACCGAGCAACGGCTGCTCTTTTACCTGGCTGAGAATGCTGGCCGGGTGCTGACGAATGAGCAGATACTGGAAGCTGTCTGGGGGGCGGAATACGTGAACGAGGCGGACTACGTAAAGCTGTACATCTGGCGTCTTCGTCAGAAGATAGAGGAAGATTCCCACCAACCCCGGCACATCCTCACCGAGCGGGGGATCGGCTACCGTTTTGCGAAAGGGCGGTAGAAGCGGCTAGAAACCAGGTTTTTAAACCCTTTGCATCCCAAACATGCGCAATTGCACGCATTTTCGATGCCCCGATAAGTACTCTTGAGCGAAAAACCTGGTTTCTTAACTTTATCCGAACTCCAGTGAATCGTCCGGGGCTTAGAAGAGCCGTGAGGCTCCCAAGCCCCGTTTTTATTCATTTCTTCTGGCCCTCCAATTGAGCGATCAGATCGTCCAAACCGGGCTTCTCTTTCTCTGGCGCCAGGTCTCTGGCTGTCTTCGCTTCCTCAAGAGCCTCGTCCAGGCGGCCTAATTGCAGATAGACCGAGGCCAGGCCTTTGTGGCTTTCATAACTATCGGGGGCTTTCTCGTTAGCTTTCTGGTAGGCTTCCGCAGCCTGGCTGAACTTGCCCAAGTCAGCATAAGTCGCTCCCAGGCGAAGATAAGTGCGGACTATGGTGTCCTTGAGCAGGTGCCCATGATTCAAAGGGCTTAGGGTCACTGCCTGCTGGTAGTGTGCCAGAGCCACCTCCAACTTCTCGGCCCTCTGCCCAGGGTCAGAGGTCAGGATGCCCCAGTTCCAGTAGATGTACCCCAACTTGGTTATGATGTCAGGATCGAGGGGGCTCATCTGCCGGGCGTGCTCCAGGGCCGCAAGGCTCTCCTCGAACAAATCAACCCTTCGCTTGGCGTCCGAAGCAGTTACTGCTTTCAACCCATAGGCCCCGCCTAAAGAGGCGTAATACTGATCCCAGCGGGGGGCCAACTGGATAGCCCGGCGATAAATGGCGATGGCCTTATCTACCTCCCCTGTTTCCTCCGAGGATAGGCCGAACTTGTAGTAGATATCCGCTTGAGCGGCCTTCAGATTGGTGTTGAAGATCAACAAGAAGCTCAAAATCCAAAATCCAAAGCTCAAAATTGGAAGTTGGAAGTTGGAAATTGGAAGTTGGAAGTTCAAATTGCTGCTGAGCATCAGGGCCACTGCCACAGCGAAGATAACAAGGAAGATGTAGACGTAGTAGACAAATGTAGCCCTTTCGACGCCGGTGCCTGGTAATATTATAGCAGCATAAATAGCTATGAAAGGGAGAAAGCAAAGCAGGCTGCCCAGGGCGTAGGTCGAGAGGTTGGAGGTTGGAGGTTGGATACTTCGACCCTTCGACAGGCTCAGGGCAGCGCTGGGCTCAGTACAAGAGTTGGAAGTTGGAATTGTTACCCCGCCGAACAGCCAGATCACGAATAGGAGGCCGAAGATGACAGGGCCATTGGCTCTCAGATCGAACTGATGAGTGATTAAATCGAAACTAGTGGTCGCCATGATCAGGCCCACCAGGAGAGAATGGGCAAGAAGCTCAAGATTTGGAAGTTGGAAGTTGGAAGTTTGAAGTTTACCACGTCCTCGCCGGCGTCGGCCGCGCCGCTGGCGTGGACTATCGGGAGGCGAGGTCTCTGCTACGGCTTCAGGCGCAGGCTCCTCCTGCCAATAGCGGCCGATGATAGCCACCAATGCCGCGTAGAGCCAGAAGTAAGTGCGGGTGGCAGTGATGGCGATGCCGAACTGGATTTCGACGAAGTGGGCTACAATAGCTGAGAGCAGGGCGATCAACAGAAGTTGGAAGTTGGAAGTTGGAAGTTGGAGGTTGGAGTTCGGAGTTCCGAACTTGTTCGGGGTTTGGAGGTTGGAGCTTTGAGCTTTGAACTTTGAACTTTGAACTTCGAGCAGAGCCGTCATCAGGTATATGACTAGAGCCAGCAATATGCCAGCAGGTATCCCCACCCCGGCCCATCTTAACGACCCCTCCACGAGCCAGGGGATCAGCACCCCCAAGCACCCTCCCACCAGCCATGCAACTACGAGAAAAGTGCGCTGCCGGGAATTCGCTATCAGCCCAAGCCACTTAAGACCGTAGTAGAAGATGCTGCCAAAGAGGATGAGATAGGCGGCAAGCCCGATGAGGCCGCCTGTTACTACGGCGTCGAGGGTCTCATTGTGGCAGCGATCGGCTACGTGTTTGTATTCCATCAAAGCTGCCCAGTCGGGATGCGCATAGGGATAGAAGATGAGGCCCATCGTCTCTGGGCCATAGCCAATGACGGCCCGGATCCTGTCAGCCGTGATTATATTGGCTACTCCGTACCAGATCAAGCTTCTGTCTTCCATGATGTCCCTGGAAATATCGTCCAGCCGTTCGACGTAGGGGATCTCTTTGGGAAGCGCCAGGGGGCTGTTAGGTAGGTTCAAGATAGCCAGGATAGCAAGCAAAGCGATGGACACGCCGACAGCCGCCAGCGCCAATCCCCTCCACCCTCTTAAGACGGCCAGCAGCAGAAAGAAGAACAGGGCTCCGGCCATCAGGCCCAGCCAAGGCCCACGGCTCTGGGTGAACACCAGGCAGATCAACTGAAGGATCAGAAGGAGGAGATAACATCCGAACAGTACCAGGGAGGGCCCGACCTTCTTGTCCTCCCCCCTCCTTCCCCCCAACTTTGGGGGGAAGGAGGGCAGGGGGAAAGAGCGAATGAGCTGCCATACAGTCAAGGGCACAATCATGATCAGATAGGCGCCAATCAAAATGGGATTGCCCAGGGTGGATTCGACGCGAGCGGTGCCTCCCCTGATCCAAACTAAGGGATCTACGCTGTAATGCTGCATGATCCCGTAAATAGAGATAGGCAGGCTGGTGAGCAAGATGACCGTGATCAGTCGCTCCAACTGCTGGCGGGTGCGCAGGGTCTCTAGCATCGAGAAGAAGATGGCTATGTAACAGAGGACAACGTAGAGGCCTTGCCGTCGCTGATAAGAGCCCCAGAAGCTGACTCGGGGGGCTATGGAGGTAATTGTGGTTAGGATGTAGGTCGCAACTAAAAGCAAGCTCGGAAGGAGCAGCGGGTTTCTAGATATTAGATGTTGGATATTGGATATTGGATACCGGGCACCAGCTTTTCGTTTCCAGCTTCTAGCTTCCAGTACCTTGATCAGCCAGGCTGCCAGCATCACCAAAGTGATAGAGCGTAGCAAGGCCACCTTGTTGGCTTCGAAGACGCGGTTGCTGTACCAATTGAAGAGAAGGGGAGTGACGATGGCCGCTGCCAGCCAACCGGCTTCGATGATCTTGTTGCAGAAGACGCTCAACCTGGTCTGCACTGGAGGCAACCTTTCACTTTGAAATTCAGTAGATCGCAAGCTACCAAGAACTTTGGATTTTGAACTTTGGATTTTACCCCCGGCCCTACCTGCCTTTGAAAGAGATCATGGCTCCTACGGTCTTGGCCAGGATGAGCAGGTCCAGGTAGATGGATTGGTGTTTGATGTAGTAGAGGTCGTATTGGAGCTTGACCAAGGCGTCCCGCACCGAGCTAGAGTAGCCATAGTTGACCAGAGCCCAGCCGGCCATCCCCGGCTTCACAGCGTGGCGAGCGCGATAGAAGGGAATCTGATCTGCCAACTGATGGGCAAAAATGGGCCGCTCAGGACGAGGTCCCACGATGCTCATCTCGCCCCGTAATACGTTGATAAGCTGAGGCAGTTCGTCCATCATGGTGCGCCGCAGGAAGCGGCCCACTCGCGTGACCCGGGGATCGTTCTCCTTGGCCCAGACCGCTCCGCTTGCCTCGGCTCTTGGGATCATAGAACGGAACTTGAATAGGCGAAAGACCCGACCGCCCTTGCCCACCCGCTCCTGGGTGTAGAATATAGGTCCTGGGGAATCAACGTAGATAGACAGGGCCAGGACGGGGAAGAGGGGCGCGAGGATGATAAGCCCCAGGCCAGAGATGATGATGTCCAGCGTCCTTTTGAAGAAGGGCCAGAAACTACCGATGGCGGCGTGATCCAGCGGCAGAACGAGGGACCAGTCGTCGCCAACGTGCTCCACCGGCACCCGGCCAGTGATCTCCTCGTAGAGGAGGGGCATGAGGGTGATCTGCACTCCCTGCTCCTGGCAATCCATGATCGCTCGGATGAGTTCTCTGTGCACGGTATGGGTGATGGCCAGGATAACCTCAGAGGCGTCTTTCTCTTTTACAAGTGAGAGCAAATCCTGCCGGCCTCCGATGACAGGTACTCCTTCGATGAGCTGCCCTTGCTTGGATGGATCGTCGTCAATGTAACCAACCAGTTGGTACTCTGAAGACAGGTTTTCTCTGATAGCTTGGGCGATAGTTTGACCTGATGCACCAGCCCCCACGATGATAGCTCGGCGTTGGAAGGGAAGGCGGCCAAAGAAGAGGGCGTAGCCTGAGCGCCAGAGGCCCAAGAGGATGAAAGATAGAACCGCGTAGAAAAGGATAAACACACGGGGCAAGGAGTCGCGAGGGGAAAAGAAGTAGATCAGGAGATAGATCAATAGCATAAAGGCCGTGATCCTGAGGAGAGTGAAGGCGCTGGACAGGAAATTGGCGGCGATTTTCAGTTCATAGAAATCATTTATGGAGGCTAACAGTAGCCAGAGGACGGTCAGGGAGAGGAACCAGGGGGCTTGGGAGAGAATAAACTCTTGCGAGAAAGGGCGCAAAGGGTCCCTCATCGTCCATAGCCAAAGGGAGAACAAAGTGGCCCCGTTGACCAGCAGTAGGTCTATGAAGACCAATAGGTTTTTTCTCTCAGATATTCGCAGAGGTAGTTTTGGTAATGACATGCTTGGATCACCTGATGAGCTGACCGACGGCTACTAAGAAACAAGGCACAGCAGTGTCATTGCGAGCTGCTCCATAGCGCGTCCGCGCCACTCATTGAGCAAAAAACAAACGTAGGTGTCATTGCGAGGAGCGGTTTTTGCGACGAAGCAATCCCCAAAATACGGAGGGGGAGATTGCTTCGCTACGCTCGCAATGACACAGTCGTCATTCCAGAATCACATTCATACGTGCGCCAGATTGGGATCATCACGGATGTAAGCTAACTGCTGTCCCAGGTAAGGCAACGGGGCCAGCCCATGCCAGCGCCGTAGAAGATGATAGGTCGGCGAGGTGAGCAGACGGCAGGCGTCCACCGCCTTGCGCCACTCGGCGCGGCGGACCTCAGCTACCACGTCTGGATCGGGCAACAGGCCGAAGTCCCACGCCGCACACAGCCGTGCCAGGAAGTCCACCTGTTCGGCCAGGCCCTGCAGCGCTGCGGGCGGTTCGGTATCCGGATAAAGTGCACCGTCAATCCAACGACTGTCAGAAGTATCACTGGAGTGCATTCAGGAACTCCTCCCTGAACCAGCGCCGCACCCGTTTGGCTTCGGCCCGCTGCTGGGAATCGGTGATCCGAGCCAGAGGGCGGTGCTGGGCGATGCGCGCCAGGTGTGTCTCGACGGCCAGCCGGGCCCGGGCGCTCTCTGTATCGCTGCCGGCCAACCGTTGGCGGCACCGCCAGAGATCCCAACATTCGTGCGGCGTCGTCAGGTCGGCCTGACACAGCGCGTAGATGTCACGGAAATCTCGCGGGGCGCCGCGCTCCACCAACGCCACCATTTTGCTCGCTACCAGGTCTGGAAAACTATCCAGGAGCACGTTTGTCCAGGGCGCCGGCGCAGAGGGCTCCAGTTGGGCAGAACGGCGCGCAATTTGAAAACTGAAGACGCATCGCTCCTCACGCAGCAATTCCACACTGACCACATCGCCCCAGGCGCGGGTTTTGACCTGGCCGAAGGATTCAAGCGTCGTTTCAAGCAGACGGATCACCTGACGCTGGTCCTCTGCTGTAGCCGAGGCATCCCACCAGGCATCCACGTCGTGAGTGGGGCGATAATCCAGATAATGCAGCAGGCCCAGAGCGCCGCCCAGGGAGATCTTCTCTCCCATCCCATGGTCAGCCAGGGCTTGCAAGCAGGCTTCGGCATAGTCAGGCAGGTGTGTCGGGCGATGTGGCTGCTTTACGCTACCTGTGTCCATTTGACACTTTCCTCTTGTTTGATTATACACCCATCTCCCCTGAAGTCAACCACCGATGACCCGGTTCATCCGCCCTCGCCGACCAGCGCAGTCAACATCTCCTCTAGCCTTTCTGCCTGCCCAGTGGAAGCGTAACCCATTCACATGTCAAGCCGGCCATCACCCCCGCCCCCACCGAAGCGGTGGCCACCAGGAGAAGTAAAGGAGTGAGCAATCCAATCGCTAAGTCTTGGCGAAGCACCCACCACCAGAAAGGCAGGGAGATAAGGAGAAACAGCAGGGCGAGCCCCCCGGCCAGCCACACCAGTCCCCTCCAGAAGATGCTCCCTACCACAGCAGCTACCAGGAGGAAAAGCAGGCCGACTTGGATCTTCTGGGTTTGGGGGGTGCGCGAGTCGGCCACGGCCTTGCGGGGATGTCTTCGGTAGACTATCATCCTCCAATAGCTATAGTGATGTTTTCTTCGAGCGTATTCCAGGATGGATTCTGGATGTGAGTGGTAGACGATGGCCTCAGGAGCGAAAACCATTTTGTGGCCTTGGCCGGCCAGGCGGAAAGATAGCTCTGTGTCCTCAGCGCCCAGGAGATGCTCGCGAAATCCCCCGCTCTCCATGAAGACGTGCTTCCTGTAGCCCGCTGTCCCTGTATTGACGAAATCTATCCGGGTATGCCTGGCGATGTTCCTGTAACGATAGTCATACTCCAGTTGAATGAATCGTGGAACGAGGCCAGTCTGACGAGTACGAACCAACCCGCAAACCCCTGCAATCTCTTGATCGGCGAAGGGAGCAATCATGGCCTCGACCCAATTGGACTCCGGGATACAATCAGCATCGGTAAAAAGCAGGATGTCGCCTTGAGCTTGCTTGGCTCCCAGGTTTCTAGCTGCCGCTGCACCCCTCTGGGCTTGGGATAGAAAAATCACTCCATGGCGATCAGCTATGGTCTCGATCGCAGTATCCACAGGGCCGTCATTCACCACGATGATCTCGTACTTCTCGCGAGGCATGGTCTGTCGCTCCAGGGCGTCCAGACAATCTCCCAGGGCCTCCTGAGCATTATGGATCGGGATAACCACAGAGATCAATGGCGGTGATTGGTTCATGACTTGCTCCTCAAGCCCCCCCCCAACTGGGGGGGGCTGAGCGGGATGCTTCCCCCCCAAAGTTGGGGGGGATTGAGGGGGGGCGATGAACGCTTTCCCACCACAGGAACAAAGCACCCAGGAGCGAGGGAGGTACAAAGACCACGAAGTATAATAGCACGGCGTAGCCCAGGGCAGCTCCCTTCTCCAGCCCAAAGACGCCCAGGGCAAGAGTGCACAGGTAGTGGAAGATGCCCAGCCTGCCGGGGATCGAGGGTACAGCTACTCCTACCTGGAGCACTACCACTAAGAACAGAGCAGCGGCCAAGGACAGAGGCAGGCCCAAGGCCAGGAAGACGATGTAGTTTACCAATATGCTGAGGGTCCAGATGATAAGGGACCACGCTTGCAGTTTGAGTCCTACCCAGGGAGAGCGCAGCACATCAAGGCTGCCCAGAGCCAGGCCTGTGGCCCGATGAATTCTCGCTCGCCAACCTTCTGGCAGGAAGCGCGAGACCGATTCCACCAGGGTGAGCAGCCGATCCTTGCCATAAGACAGGGTCAGGGCGACGCCGAGAAAAGCGGTGGCGAAGACAGCCAGGGTTACCCGTGAATCCCGGAACCAGGGAGGCAGGGAGACGAAAACGGGGACGAGCAGCACCAGCAGGAGCAGCATCAGGATATCCAGCCACTTCTCCACGGCGATGGTGCCCAGGGTGCAGGCCCGGCTCTGGCTCTCGGTCTGGCCCATGAAGTAGATGCGGGCTACCTCGCCCAGCCGGGCAGGGACGACGATGTTGAGCATCTGGCTGATGAGGAGCACCTCGGCCAGCCTGAGGTAGCTGAGCCCTTTTTGATTTGGGTGGTAGAGCAGTCTCCAGCGGGCGGCCCGGACCAGGGGGCTTACCAGCACCAGCGCCAGGGCCAGGGCCACGAGCCGATAGTCGGCCTGAGAGAAAGTGGCAACCACCTGGGAGAAAGGGACATTCCGAAAGGCCAGCCACAGGAAGACCAGGCTGAGCCCAGTGCCCAGGGCCACCTGGAGACCTCGGATATTTGTCTGTTGCCACAGGCCATTGGCTCGTTCCCGCAATGACAGGGCTCCTTTCCCAGAGACGGTAGGCATGGTGATGATGGCTTCATCTGTTCTCCCACGCTACGAACCCGAAACAGGCTGCAGGACGTGGGTCACTTCCTCAAGCACATCCAGCGTCTTCTGAATCACGGCCGGCAGTTTTGCAGCCTCGATGCCCTGTAACTCATCTCTGAGGATGTGGATAGAGTGCTGGATGCGGGCGAGTTCATAAGCCTGGATCTCCCGTTGAAGTTGCTCTACCATACCGTGAACTCCCGCCAGCTCCATTTCTTTGACACGTCTGCTCTTCTGGGGATGGGTGACAATCTGTTCAGCACGAGTCTGCAGCTCGAGAAGGCGGCGTTGACAAATTCTAAGCTCGTCAGCGTTTTGTATCATTTGTACGTCCGAATCTCTCCCAGATTTCGTCAAGATCGGCCAGATGAAGTCCCGGCGGTAGAAAACCATTCTCCTGAAGTGCAGGAATAGACATTTCTTTCTCAGATGAGGTCAGCAAGCAGGGCGACAAACTCCTCGGCAAACTCGATGGTCCCCTTTGCTTCACGCTCGGAGATAGCTCCGGCCACGCGGTAGACGGCCCGGTGGCGTTTCCTTCGTACCCGGTCGAGCCGGTTCAGCTTTGACTTGAGCGATGGGTCGAGGGTTGCCCGGAGAAAGCGGATCACGGTTTTGTGCCGGTCAGCACCTCTGGGTCGATACCCTTGGGCATACATAAATGCTAGACCGGCCTGCAGAGCGGCGTTGTAAGCCACGATCAGGGCCCAGTCCAGGTCAATATTCATGAGCTCCTGAGCTGTCTTCACATCCCGGCGGGCAACTTCCAAGAGGTCTCTGATCTCTGCCTGGGGAACCAGGTAGGGCTCAATTAGCCCCGCCCGTTCCAAGGGTTGGTAAGTCATCCTCATCTCCGATCAGGAAAATCTTCTCGTGGGTCAGAACATCTATGACGAAGGAATGTCCCTGGCTCACCCGCTCCTGCCACTCCCCCACACTGAAAAGCGTGTAGTTCACCGCCCGCCCCACTTCCTCTTCGATGCTATCAATGGCGTTATCCAGAGCATCCAGGTCCACATCGCCGATGACCATCAGGTCCATGTCGCTAGAGGCCAGCTCGGTCCCCCTGGCCGTGGAGCCATAGATAAAGGCAACTCGAACGTCCGCCAATGTCGAGAGTGCTTCCCTTAACGTGTCGCCCACCGCCTCAGTTTTTATGATGAGGCGTTTGAGTTCAGGGAACAGGAAATGCTTCACATTGGCCTGGTAGTAGGTGGCATTAGCGCGACGCTCACTCAGGAGCAGCTCGATTTGGGCCAGGTTTTGGAGTTCCTGGCGGACGTTGTTGTAGGTCTCGCCGGTGAGTCGGGCGATCTGGCGGATGTAGAACGCCTCGGTTGGATGGGTGAGAAACAGGGTGAGGAGCCGCACCCGAACCCTGGATGTGAAAAGCCTTTCGAGCATCGCCACTATCCTTTCGATGAACCCTTCGTCATACCCTTCGTCATGCTCAGGGGGGACCTCAGGACATCGCCCTGTGAACATCTGTGTTGTTCGATTGACCACTTTTAATGCTCATTTTACTACCACGAGGCCGGATTGTCAAACTTCCGCCTTTGTCCCATTTGGCCCCTTTTGGAGTCTGGACTCGAAACGTCTCACACAGACAAAGCCCAGGATCACGCCGCCAGCCAAGCCCAGGTACCAGGCCGGGGATGCCAAGATGACCCAATCCGGCCAGGTCTTCAGCCAGATTGGTCATCAACGCGCCAGTTGAAGCAATGTCCGGCCCGAAATACGTTGAAAGCAACAGAATGCGCATCGTCTACCGATAGACCTTGCTTAGGTGTGCAATGAGCAAGACGGTAACTTCACGCTCCTGCTCATCAACCTGGTATATCACTCGCCAATCTCCTACCCGATAGCGAAAATGGCCGGTAAGAGGTCCCTTGAGTCGTTTGATATTCGGATGCCTATACGGGTCCTCCCGGAGATACCGGAAACAACGATTGAGTTTGCGAACCAGAACGGGGTCGGCCTGCTCGTAGGAGTCTTGAGCCTCACGGGTCAGGAACACTTCATACATCGCGGCGGATATCCTCGAAGCGTACTACTTGGCCCAGTTCTGCCTGTTGCATGGTCTTGCGAAAGGCTTCTTCAAAACCAGGTATGTTCAAGAGTTCCTGAGTAGCTTCTGAGCTCTCCCGCTCCTCCAGGTAGGCCAAGAAATCGCTGGCCACCTGCAATCGCTCCGGAGAGAGCCTCCGCAAACGATGCTCTGTCTCCTCAAGCAATGCCGATCGTGTCTGAGTAGCTGTCCTCATTTACCTTCTCCTTTTGGAGTTAAGTGACTAGTCAATGTCATTAAGATAAGGGAGCGAGCGTCGGCCGAGTAGGTCTGGAGTGCAGCGGAAGACCGTATCGAGGCCACGCGAGCGGCTTTTGCAGTAGATTGAGCCGCGCCTTGGTCTCGATACGCTACGCTACTCGACCGGCGGCGCTTAACTTAATGACATTGAGTGACTAGTGCATGCCAGTTTTGGGGCAAGTGTCATTGCGAGGCGTTTTTTGCCGAAGCAATCTCCTCCGATATAGGTGGGGGATCGCTTCCCTTCGGCAGGCTCAGGACAGGCGGCGGAAAAGCGCCGCCTCACGATGACACCTGGAGTTTCTGCCCGTATGAGTAGCGCGACTGCGCTATGGAGCAACTCGCAATGACAGAGAATGGTTGGTGAACTTACGCCATCGTGCTAGTATTCGATTAGAGGGATGGTTTACAATTTGGTTGACACTTTCATCCTGTCAACGAATGAAGCAACGAATAAACGAATAAGTTTTGACAGCAGATCTCATTCGTTTATTCGTTTGGTATTCGTTGACAGAGGGAGCCGGGCCATTAGCTTAATTGTGCTAGAATGCCCCTCTTCCTTTGAGCACCAGTCCAATAGTCTTCCAGAGAATCTGCAGATCCAGCCAGAGCGAGTAGTTCTGGATGTAGTACAGGTCATCTTCGATGTGCAAGTGCAGGGGCTTGTCGCTGCGGCCACTGATGGCCCACCAGCTCGTCATGCCCTGGGGCACGGCGAAACGCTTGCGTTGCCAGGTCTCATATCGCTCTACCAGCCAGGGCATCTCTGGCCGAGGTCCCACCAGGCTCATGTCTCCCTTGAGGACGTTGAAAAGCTGCGGCAGCTCATCAAGGCTCGTTCGACGCAGCCACCGCCCCACCCGTGTGACACGAGGGTCGTCTCTAACCTTATGGACGATCTCACCATCCTCGCTGAGCCGGGTGACCTCAGCCCAGTGCTCTTCAGCTACGGCTATCATGGAACGGAACTTGTACATCCAGAAGATCTTCCCATTCTCCCCCATCCGCTGTTGTTTGAAGATAACGGGGCCTGGGGAATCCAATTTGATGAGAACGGCGATGAGGAGCAGTAAGGGCCAGATCAGCAAGAGCAAAGCAGTTGTAGCGACGAGATCGAACAGGCGCTTCACGAAGAGCTGAAAGCCATCAATAGCCGGTTCGCGCAATCCGATCATGGGAATGCCGGCGAAAATGCCTACGTGGGCGCGGGGAAAAGCCAGATCGAAGAAATCGGGCACCACTTTCACTCGAACGGGGCACTTCTGTAGCTCGGCTATCAAATTGGCCAGACGACTTCGCTCGTGATGTTTCAAGGCAATAACCACCTCTTCAACGTTATAATCTTCCACCACCTCGCAGGCCTGGTCCAGGGTGCCAAGCACAGGCAAGCCCTCAAGCGTCACCTCTTGTTTATGGGAATCCTCAGCCAGAAACCCAACCGTTTCCAGGCCCATGTAGCGGTATCCTTCCAAAGCCTGGGCAACCTCACGCCCCAGCGAGTCCGCACCGATGATCAAAACGCGGGTCATGCCCTGATGGTGGCTGCGGCGGAGGCGAAAGAAAGCTCGCAGCACAGCACGATAGCTTGTAAGAAGAGCAAGGTCTGTTAAGAAAAAGTACACAAACAGGTAGCGGGGAACGTCGCGGTAAGTGAGATAGAGGAAACCAGCGAGGCTGAAGGCGGCCAGAGTCGTGGCCAGAATGACGAGCGGAAACTCGTCCACAGCTCTGAACACCCGATTGGGGTCATAAAGAGATAGCACCATGAAGATCACGGCCCAGATCAAGACCACCAGCCCATAGACCTCTAAGGGCACGTGCGCCATCTCCCAGGGAACCCGGTCTCCATAGGGCAGGCGAAATCGGAGCACGCTGGCTACGTACAGGGCGCACTCGGTGAGGACGAGATCCATGGTAAAGAGGAACACCATGTAACTAGTATTGAATCTCTTGAACATAGGAACATTCCCCTAATCTGATTGCGGATTGCAGATTGCGGATTGCGGAATAGGTATAGGCGGGAACCTCAACCTCTAGACTCTGGATCGTGAGAGGCAACCCTCTCTCCTGGCGTACTTCCAGGCACAGTTGAATGGCCTCCTGGATATTCTGCAAAGCTTCCTCGTCCGTCTTCCCCTGACTCATACAACCGGGGATAAGGGGGCACTCCACGACATACCATCCTTCCTCATCTTGATAGATCGTTACAGGAAACCTCATAACTCCCTCCCTCTTTTCCTCATCAAGCGTTCAGCGCTCAGATTTGGTTTTCCAGGTTTGCATGGTGAGCTAATTATACCATACCGGAAGGTGAAAGACAAACTCGCCGCTTCACCCCGCACTCCCTCGGAGGCCGGTCTTTTCGCGACGAGTTTATAACCAGTGAAGGATAGTCTTTCCGGGTGACTACTTTGGCATATCCGGAGAGCGCGGGAACACGGAAGCACGGGGAGCATGGAAGCACGGAAGTTCCGTGACTCCGTACCTTCCGTGCTTCCGTGTTCCAAACGCTAACGGGAATTGTTTCCCTTCACTTCGACAACCCTTCGACAGGGCTCAGGACAAGGCTCAGTACAAGCGACAACCCTTCGACGGGGCTCAGGACAAGGCTCAGGACAAGGCTCAGGACAGGCGTCGCTCCGCTTCTACTCAGAAATTTCCCTGTCATTGCGAGCCGCAGGCGAAGCAATCTCCACGCAGCTACTTGGGGATTGCTTCGGCGGAAAAGCGCCGCCTCGCAATGACAAAAGCTCGCGCCAGTTTCTGCCCCCTACGGATGGCGCACCGCGCCATGGAAGACTCGTAATGACAGGCTGGGTAGTTACCTTTCAGGGAGCTCCTATGATGGAACCACAGTTTCGGATTGAGCCTGCTCATGACCCTGTGTCGCCAGGTGATCGGGCGCCAGGTTATGGCTGTGTACATACAACATAGCCGCGAGGCCCATGAAAAACCAGGCGACGATGCTGGGCTTGGTTCCCCACAATGGGGCGTCCACCAAGCCGTGGGTTATCATGGCAATGAGACTGGCGAAGACACCGGCAGCTAGTGCTTCAAGATCTGCTTGTCCGGAGTCGCGAAACGTGTGCCACGCCCGCCAAGCCATAAGTAAACATGAGGTCAGGATGGCAACGTAGACCACGAGTCCTGGAATGCCCAAATCCACGCCTACTTGCAAGAACAGGTTGTGGGCGTGGGTGGGCTGCCAACCACGCACAAACGGGAAGAGTAGTGATTGAATTTCCGAAAATGTACCTATGCCGATGCCAGTGAACGGCATAGCTCTGAGCATGTGCATTGCACTGGACCACACTTCCTGCCGGCCAGTCCACCCTTTGGCCGGCCCGGCTGAGAGGAGTAGGTCACCCACTGCACCAAAACCAATTACCCTTGTCGCAAGATAGGTGGCAAATATTGCAACAGGCAGGGCCAACAGCAACCTCCTCTTGTACAGGATCAGTAGAGCAAACAAGCCCATTACCAGAGCGACTATAGCTCCACGCGACTGCGTGAATCCCAATGCTACGAAAAGCACGAGACCAGCAAAGCCAATAACAACCTTGAGCCAGCGAAGTGGCGTGGGTGATTGTGAGGAGAGCTGACGACTGAATCGGCCACGCCAGAGCAGGGCAACTAAAACGAGCAGGGTCATGGACAATATAGCGGCCAGGATGTTGGCATCGAGGGTCTCGCTGGTGACCGGGCTTAGTCGGCTATAGGCCCATTCGAGGAAGAAACGACTGGAGCTCCAAGTTACGATGAGTGGAGCGGTGAGCGTGAGCACAGTGGCCATGATTATCAGGCCGGCCACTGGTAGCCACAAGCTCAATCTAGTATGGCGAAGGTTTGCGAGACCATAGAAAACGCCAACTCCAACGGAGAGTTGATTGACATAGTCTAAGCTTCTTGGCCGATCAATTGAGATGAAAAGACCCACTGTCATCATTACAAGCAGGCCCAGGAACAGTGGGTCGGGGAGTGTGAAGTGGGTCGGATGGCGATATGTGACCAGCCGGCAGAACCACGGGAGGGCGAGTAAGACCCATCCAGCGATCTGTAGCCAGTGCGGAAAGCGGCTGGCGAATAGCAGGAATGGTGCTACGAATCCCGTAAGGTGGAACTGATGATCAGCTACCCAACGGATGAGCCATTTCCAGCCTTGCGCCTCATCCAGACGAATGTCTGGGACAACACAGGCCGCATTGATGGCTGATTTTGTCTTGGGCTTCTGGATCGCTTCCACAAGTTTGGGTTGTGTAAGAATTCCAAGTTTGTCACATCGTTGGTACGAAATGAAGACGCCACCAAGGACGGCCAGCCCGAGGGTTAGATAAGGTGGGTCGTTTAGAAAGGCAATCGCAAGTAAAGAGATTACCATCCAGTACAGTAGACTGGTGGCCAGGTCCAGAAATGCTCCTAATTTGGGCGAACGGGTGCCAGTGCGCATGTCAACTGAGTTGATCGGAAACCTCTTTCCGCTTTCACCAATCAAAGATGCCTAATGTAGCACTGTGACACATGATAGGAGTTCACTTTAGTGGGTATCTTCGCAACTCCAGCGCTTGCGCCAGCACCAGCAATACAAACAGCGGATTGTTGACCAGATACCGCCGCCACAGCCGTCGGGGTTCAGTCAACAGTCGAAAGAGCCACTCCAAGCCATTGCGCTGCATCCAGCGTGGAGCCTGCTTTTTCCGACCGGTGAGGAAATCAAAAGCCGCACCGACGCCGATAAGAACGGGGGCCTTTACGCGGCTGATATGGGCGGCCATCCATCGCTCCTGTTTAGGAGATCCGAGGCCAACCCAGACCACGTCCGGGCTGGCCTCATTGATCATCTGCACGGCTTGATCATCCTCCTCTGGCGTCAAGGGACGAAAAGGAGGAGAATAAGTTCCTGCGATGACCAAGCCAGGAAAGCGACGTTGGAGATTCGTCGCCAATTGCTCCGGGACACCCTCGGCACCACCGTAGAAGAAGTGGCGGTATCCCAGTTCGATCGAGCGCTGACAGAGCGCCAGCATCAGATCTGGGCCATACACACGGTCTACATAGTGGTAGCCACGGAGTCGGCTCAGCCAGACGAGAGGCATCCCATCCGGCGTAGTCATACCGCTGGCATGGTAGATGCGGCGCAGCTCGGGATCGCGCTGGCACTCCATTACGCTATGGACTGGAGTGACGCAGACGTAATGGGATTCCCGGTGGGCAATCCAGCCCTCGATGACCTCAAGGGCGATGTCCATATTGATAGTACTGATACCCACGCCCAAAATATTGACCCGTGGAGGATTCTCCATACATCTCCCGTATGTCAGAACTTATTACGCTTTACTTGCTCCTCGATCCACGGATATGTAAGTTCGATCCCCTCCTTGAGGGACACCTTGGCCTGTGACGTACTCAATCGCCTGCCGGAAGCCCAACACCATCCGCTCGTTGTCCCAACCGGCAATGATTCGTCGGGCATTCAGACCGAGTTCTTCGCGCAAATCTAGGTTATCCAGAATACGCCGTAAGGCCTGAGCCAAGGCGATGCTATCGCGCTCCGGCACCACAAACCCGTTGACCTCATCCTGCACTAGCCCGCCAGCAGTCGCGCCCACCGCGTCAGTGGCTATGACCGGCACGCCCTGGTTGAAAGCCTCGTTGACCACCAGCCCCCACAGTTCTTTCCCTTCAGGGAGGGTGATTGAAGACAACACGTAAACCCAGGCCAGAGCATAGTATGGAACCGCTTGCTCTGGAGGGACATAGCCGGCAAAGCACACGTGGTCTGCTATCCCTTTTTCCTGCGCAAGCTGCTCCAGGCGTGACCGCTCAGAACCCGTCCCGGCCAGAATCAGCACAGCATCATCCCGCTGTAACGATGCGAAGGCCTCCAACAAGTAGGGGAGTCCTTTGACCTCCTCCAGCCGCCCCAGGTACAGCACCACCTTTTGCCCTGGTGGAATTCCAAGTGTTTTACGCAAAGTGGCCTTTTCTTCCTCCGAGACTTTGTGGCTATAGACACTGTTATCCACCGCATGGGCAGCCACAAAAATCCGCTTTGCTGGTACCTCTTCACTCACCAGATAGCGTTTCACGTGCTCACCGTAAACCACGATGGCATCGGCATGTCGATAGATGTAGCGGGTGAGCGGAAAGGCCAGGCGATGAAAAGGCGTCTGCAAGCGCATCCAGATGCCGGTCCACAGGATAAATGGCTTGCGCTTAAGACGAGAGATGAGATAGGTGACGGGCAGGGCAAAGCGGCCGTTGATACACTTGATGTAGATATTATAATTCCCGCGCCAGAGCCTCCAGGGGAGCGTAGGCGTGACCCGCGCCCGTCCCAAGCGAAAACCAGGCAGGTATTCATAGTGGAAGGCCCCAGTACGTACACCATGCTGTTGTTGCCAATACCAGTCGTCGCCAGCAGAGAAGAAATAATAGTCCACATCCTGGCAACGGGCCAGAAATTCAAAGGTCTTAACTCTATAGTGTGGGCAGAAAGTAGTCACAAATGCTAATTTCATCTGAACCACTGAATCATATAATTACTTGAAACTCGTCTGCGTTCCATTACAAGTTTTCGCTTGCGCAATGCCCTAGGTAAAATTCTAATAAACTCGACAATGCCCAAAAGCGATGATCTCTCAAAGAGGACTAAATACCCTAGAATTTTCAAGTCATACCACAAGATATAAGGTAAATGCCTCAGAAACAATACAGGTAAATCGTTTTTCACAATCGCCAGGTATCTATTCTTGATAGCATGTAGCTTGATCTCACGTGACATTTGCTTTCTAGAACTCGGCTTGAAGCTTCTGTCGTGATAGGCTACAGCAGTCGGGACATAAACACACTTCCATCCTAGTAATTGTGCTCGCCATGATAAATCCAGGTCTTCTTTGTGCGCAAAGAAATCTTCATCAAAGTATTCATCGCCCAGCTTTATGTCCTCCAACATCTCCATTCTATATAAGGGGGCAGCGCCGTCTGCGCCAAACACGTATTCGCGCGCATTAAACTTCCCATCGTCTCTTTGTAGATGTCCTCGCAAATATTGGCGTCGCACCTTGCTAACAGCAAGACCGGCACCATCTAAAATACCTCCTCCTGGTAGGTAAAGCTTACCCGCTGCTATGCCTACAGCCTTACTTTCTAACAGTGTGCTAAACATATTCTGAATGTAGGTAGGCGTCATTATGACGTCGGGGTTAAGCGGCATAATGAAATCTGTATCTGCAAGCCTAATAGCTTGATTATGCGCGCGACAAAATCCTTGATTCTTTGTATTTCTAATAACAACAGCATTTGGGTAGCACTGTTCTACAAATTCAGGTGACCCATCATGTGATGCATTATCCACCACAATGACCTGGAAATCTTGGAACGTTTGCCTATGAATCGCTTCTAAACAGGACGACAATTGTTTGATACTATTCCAAGTCACGATGTTCACAGACACCTTGGGATGCATCTAGTGACTCCACATTATTGAGGTAGCGCGTCTCTAGTTCAAATCCGACGCCAACTCCAACTGTATCCAATCAATCCAGACCCTATACAATTGTGTTGCTGCTAGCTGGCTCGGTTCACTAACGCCGAGCTTTATTGCTTGAAGAACATCACCTGTTAGAGGAAACTCAAACGTTTCCCAATCCCCAGTTCCCTCGTAGTAGTTCAGGTACCTTTCTAGATTGCCATCTACCTTTAACTCCAAGGTCAGGAATGAACCTTGTTCTACCTTGACTCGGGCGGACAATGTGGTGTGATAACCTAGCTGTACGCCATCTTCTGGATACAATGAGTAAGCCGCGATGTCACGTTGGTCAGAACGATTTTGATAAGAGATACACACTACTCCGTCTTTGCTCTCAAAGTTTACATTAGCATTGTTGACTGGTTCAGAGATCCATCGCTCTATATCCCCAAAATCGGTAATCAGGATGTTACCGTTGGGTAACAGTCTGTCTCGTTTAGCATACGAGAGCGAGTCTTGCCAAAGCGGGTAAGGCTCGCATTGAATGGCCTGGCGATACCACCAGGCGGCTCTATCCACATTACCCCGGGAACGATAGTATTCCCCGATAAATATAGAGCGAAGCATTGTTGCTTTGCTGTTGTCTTGAGGTGACAATATCTGGGAATTGTGACTTTGAGCCCAATGCAGATAGTCTACAAAATGAGCAAGTTTTGCCTGGCGGTCTGCGGCCTTGATGTGATCTGCTGCCAACGCCTTATTAAGGGTGATGTAGGCCCAATTGTGTCTGGCAATGTGCGCAACGGTACAAGCTCCAGACAGCGCAAACATCAGGCATATACCTAACCATAGCCATTTGTGCCAAACCGACCGCATTGCCCTATTCGTATTGTTGACAAATACGCTAAGCACTAGCCACCCTGCGACCATCTAAAACCTGATTTGAGGACTCGACATCCTTGAACAATGCGTACCCCCGTGTCCACAAGGCCAGTAGAGTCATAAAATGTACATCAGTGGATGTTTGTCCCCAAATCGGGTGAGCAAAACCGATCAAAAAATAGCCCAACGCAATACAGAACAAGCCTACACCCAGTGCGTAGCCCAAGCTGCCCCAAACATAATGACGCCCAACGTGGATAATAAGCACAAACAAGCTAAGCATAAACAACGAATATACCACTAAGCCCAACACTCCCCACGCGATCAAATCGCCCAGGTATTCATGTTCGATATAATTCTCCAGTCCAAAGTATCTCTGCATTGTCGGCACGCCGGTCCCCTTACCTATCAAAAATACTTCAGCCGATACTGAGCGCCAGGCACTTTCTGAACTACCAACGTGCACCATAAGCCGATTCACGATATTTAGATGTACAATGCGATCCACAATGAGTGCCAACTGGTCAGGAAAGAGCATCTGCCCAACGATACCTCCCGCCAGAATTCCAATTACAACAAATCCAACGGCGAACAGCCAAATGAACTTGGCGTTACCTCGGCGCTGCAATGCTATCAGTCCCACCATGCCAAACGCAATCAGGATGATGGCTATGGAAGAAAGTGTAGCCGAAGCGACCGTCCCTAGAATCGCTAATACCAAAGCAAGCCGTGGCCAAAGCTTCTTACGCCAACGCCGACTAAGAAATACCATAGCGAGCAAAACACTGCTTAACATATGACCACTATAGCCCAAAGCCAGGAATGTCAATTCAAAGGACTGCGCGCGGAAATTCTCGCTCCCACTCCAATACTGCCGATAATAGCCAACTGCTCCCCCCTCTTGTATAAAAGAATGAGTAGAGTTGGCGACTAACCAATCGATGAGCTGATATCGCCACCACAAGAACTCGGGCACAGCGTATGCAACCATAATCACTAGCGGAATCAGCATCACAAGTACCAGTCTCTTAACCTGCTTTTCCTTCAGAGGCAAATTGCGCACGATAAAATAGGCGAAAACCCCTTGAAACCTCTGTAGAATACTTTGTATTCCACCTACAAGGCTACCAGCGGCAGCCGCACCTGGAAGATATAGCACAGCGAGCAACATAAAAGCCAGTGATGCTGCTTCAAAGTGATTAAGCTTCTGAACATGCTTTCCGCGCAGAAAAATTAACGTGAAGATCGTATCAATAAAGAACAAAGTAATTACCACCAGCATCCCAGCACGGATCGAAAACCCGACAATGAGATTCAAGGTGTTTTGGAAAGGTAGCACCACAAAAATTGCCAATATAGAGAGATACTTGATGCGCTGCCTGATGCGAAGCGGTACGGTCACAAAGGCCAAGAACCCGCCTAGCAACCCTGTAATCCCAACTACAGCCAAGACTGCCATCCTTAGTGAAAAGCGGGTTAGCAGGACATAGGGTACAACCAAGTTTATTGCAGCAAAGATAGCAACAAGCACCCACCTGTTAAGCTGCGTAAAGGCTTGGTTTGGGTTTGTGAACTTGCCTGACATTTTTTCTTTCCGGACGCCAAGTTTCACTTCTGGTCTTCTCCATCCTGCAATCAGTTCACTCCATAATACAAGTGACAAAAGTTCACGATACCGCCGCCAATTTCTAGAGTCTCAATCTACGTATGAAATGATATGTAATTCTGGCGATGTCAAAAATAAAGTATATCACCCCCTGTGAAAAACTGGTAGCAGTATCACAGGCGAACCAAAATCTAGTACGAAGACAGGCATGTGACCTAACATCCCCCAGATATTTTGCGATGTCCGAAATCCCGTACTGTGTCTTACGGTTAATGTGGTTCTTACCAGCAAGATGGCTAAATACAACCACATCATAACTGACAATCAATTGATACCCGGCTTTTGCTGCCCTTACAGGAAGCTCAGGATCACCACACTGTATAAAATGCGGGTTATACACACCCACCTCTTTGAAAACCTTGCTTGGCACCAAAATCCCCCGACCTGTGAGAGTAGAAACCTCTGTATGAAAACCTTCCGGAAACGATGACAGTTTCTTTCCTTCATTCAGATTACGCCATTTTGCCGTTTTCCAATTGATCATGATACCGCCGCTGAGAATAGTGTCTCGACTATTAATATCCGTGACCACAGACCCTACTAACGTATTTGGAAAGGTGGAGGCCAACTTTCTAAACTGGGAGATATAGTTTAGGGGTACAATTAGATCATCGTTCAAGAGCAAAATGTAATCATCGGGGTTGCAAGTATCGAGCACATAGCGAATGCCTTTATTAATTGCACCTACCCACCAAAGGTTTCCATCACCATGTAGCAACACAACACCAGAAAACTCCCGCTGGATCATTTCGCTGGTGCCATCCGTAGAGCCATCATCAATTACAATAGTTTCAAAGTTTTTGTCAGATTGCTGTTGTAAACTCAATAAACAGCCCCTGGTAAGGGCTTTCCGATTATGAACAGGGATGACAACATATATTTTCATAATTAGTGATTCACAGATGACTGGGCTACGGGTAATTGTTAGACTTGGTCGTGATTAGTAAGGGGACAAAGCTGTTGTCTCCATCAACAAGTTGCTTGTCTCCCTCACTTCTTCCCGACTTTAGGAAGGGCGCAAAAGCAAGCAAGCGCGTACCAAGGCTCAACATCCCAGTTGGTACTGGATGCCACATCCTCCGGGACCTCAAGCCATAGTCCGTACCGGGGCATGTATTTGAAATACTCGCACTCGACTAAATCAAACTCTTCAAATAACTGCTTAATACGCTTCGCATCATATAGTCGATTTAGAGGCAAGCTCTTGCCCGTACCATACGGAACTGTAATCAGCACTCTGCCTCCAGGCTTCAAGATCCGGCGAATTTCTTGCATAGCCCTAAAATCACCGTTATCCTCTGCAACTGTGATGTTATATCGTCCTGGTACGCCAATGTGTTCCAGAGTCGATACAACAATAACTGCGTCAAAGAAATCTTGGTCAAAGGAGGTCGAGCGTATGTCTCCTTTGATCACGGTCAACTGTCCACGCTTGAATGAGTTGGGAATGTGCGGGTCAATGGCATAAACAGTGTTGTTTCTCTCCAGCAAAAGATCGGTTATGGGCAGTCCTTCCTTTGCCCCCACATCCAGTACATGACAGCCTTGCAAGTCAGAGATTCGTTTGTACACCCAGGGATACTCGATCGCTCGTTCACCAATCCGGGGATGTCTGGCTTGCTTGCGACTGCAAAACAGACAGTCTTGAAAAGAAGCAAATTCATCCTGCCTGGCCCACATTATCAGGCTTTGGAGGTAGATCAACAACACGACCAACCAACGAAGGGGTTCTCTTGCTTTTCTGGTATTCAAGCAATATGAAATAAATCTGACAAGTCCCATGCATACACCATTTAGTGCGGGAATATATTTCTCGATCGCTAGTGAAACTTTATCCCCAATCTACTCCACCTCGGCATTGGCTTTCCAGATCGGTACAGCGGCTAAACCAGGATTGTAACTTGGCGCGGCAAGATACAGATGGCAGTTGGCTTTCATAAGCACTTTGACAAGTTGACGAGTATTACTATAGAAACTCGGACGCTGTTCCCTAAGCACTTTTCTGCAAGACGCATCCGACCAACCGTAATCGGATTTATAACCATAAGGAAAAGCTGGATTATGAGGCAAATCCTCATCTATCGCAGTTGGTGGCCTTCCGTCCATACCAAAAATAACAATCTCCCTGGCTAGCGTCGCTGCCAATGGTAAAGCCAGGGTAAGTGTCACATTTGTTACATTTCGAACTGACTGTTCCTTACATATGTCAATATTCCAATGACGTCGGTTCGATGGTTTCAAAAAAAGCGTCTTTTCGTAAACATGGGCAGGTAGATTTAACCGTAAAAAGCTTTCCATGTACGTCATAGTCACAAAGAAGTGATTTTCCCTCATCAAAAACTCGGACAGTATATCAATGAAAGAAGGTAAAGTTGCATCAGCAAGAGAAAAGAGCTCTGGATCGTATGCACATAGCCAGGCCTTTTTTACGTTAGCATAGTATTCTGGCGAATAGACAACTCGGTTCACCATAATAAGCTCGTCAAATGAGCTTGCAGTAGCATCGTCGAAGAAAAGGCTACTACTGGGTCCTGAACAAACCACGGCAACGGGTTTACATTTCTTCACACAGTGACGTTCGAGTGCAAAAGCTTTACCAGGTTTTGGAATCTGATTACCCACAGCACATGCATCTAAAATTCGTAACCAATCTGTATAATGCCGACGTTCAATAAACAGTGGATAAACAGTAGGAAACATTCGCAAAAAATTCGAGTTCCCCTCTTCTCTCCACAGAACAACAATCACCGACGTTCTAAGCAAGTCAATATAAGTTGGGACTGACACCCTGTGAGTAAGCATATCTTGCCCATTGGGTGTGTGAACTCTCAACGTGACTGTGCCATCTTTGGCATACCAGTAGCTATTCAACGTCAACTTGGCGTTTTTGCAATAGTAATCAAACCCGACTTGGAGTCTGCTATAGTTTTTGCGATCGCCTTCCGTTAATAGTGGCCACAATACAATGACCACGTTGGACTTTGGTAATAACGAAAGGAAAAGCCCTATACTATGTTTTAAAAGCCGCACTATCCAAGAGCGCGTTCTTCCAATCATACCCATTCCCTTTTCACCTTACCCAGATTTACCAGAGTCACATGGTGTTCGACCTTAATATATAAGGCTCAACTTCTTTACTCATCCTACTGTGCTCACTCGCGTGACCCCAAACTTTTGAAAGACAAAATGCCATAGTTGTTCAAGTGATCCACGGTTGCTTAGAACAAAAACAACCAGACCGATCCCCCCCAGAAACAATTGATACCCCGTCAAGCTTCCCGCAAGAAAGATCAATAGGGCAATCAAGCTGCCCCACGGCAAAACATTCGTCAGGTAACCAGTCTGAAATTGGCCTCGATTGAGGAGACGTGAGCCCAACTGCGCTTGCAGAACTGCGTAAACAAACGTCCCCAGTAACACCGCGATAGCAATCCACACAAAATCCAACTTGAAAAGTGCCACAAGCAAACCTACTCCAACCACTATTACCACAGCGATCATGCAAATGCCAGCCACGGCAAGCTGTTTCTTTCTGGCGATAGACACACAGTTGTAACCAAAAGTAATAGAGAGTACAGCCTGCGACAGCAACAGGATATCCAAGACACCCTCAGCAGGTTTGTATTGAGGTAAAAAACGAAAAAGCAGGGGTAGTGTCAGAATCGCCACAAACACGGTGAGGAATACAGAAATGCTATAAAGATCATTGACTCTCTTGACCGTTTTCGCGACAGCTTCGTCGGCTACACCCTCCCGGGTTCTGGACAGAATGCTCGGAAAGACAACCCAAGTCACCGCATGCAGTCCAAGTAACGTGGCAGTGGTGATGGAACTTGCCAAAGAATAGTAGCCCATTGCTTCCACAGAGTAAAAGATGCTGATGATGGTGCGTCCGGCAACTGCAATCAAATAGAAACTGATATTATAGATCAGCAACGGAATTCCAATGACTAGTAGAGACCTTGCCCTTCGAACATCAAACGATAGAAATATTTTGAAAGGCGCTCTTATCATAAATATGGCAAGGGTAACGCCCCCAGAGAGAACCATAGCACCAAGCAACGCCAAGATCAATGCCTCATCTCTGAACACCAATGCAACCAATAGTAGCATAGTAGTGCTCAACAGTTCACTGGCTGCAATCCGGGCTAGTTTTCCATATACGCGATAAACATTGGTAAATACCTGTTTTAGGTGAGCAAGCCCTGCGATGCCCCCTAGAATCACCGCATACTGATTAAACGAATATTTTTCAAACAGTGGGCTGGCGAAAACTTGTATTCCTAAACCTAAAAGACCTAGAAAACCAACAATCAGAGCAGTGATGGTCAAAGCCACTGCAATGATCTTCTCTTGTTCTTGGGGGTCGGTCACTGCTGCTGTCGCCATCTCTACGTTAAGAGCAAATTGCAGCCCCAAGCTAGTATACGAGAGGTACTGCTGAACAAGCCCCAGAAAACCCCACACACCAAATAGATGCGGCCCCAGGAATTTGGCAACCAATATCCCCCGAACAAATTGCAACCCGTATCCCACGTACCTGCTGGCAGTAAACAGCAAAATTGGATTTTTGAGCACACGCCGGATGTCGAGCAATTTGAAACCCCATGCTTTCCAAGTCTACAGTTTTGTACTAGTCCAGTCAACGTCACATACAAGTCGAAGCGAGAGCGATTTCTCCTCCGTACTACTCTTTGACCACTCAAAATCAACGCACACGGCGAATTACTTCAAAGGCCTCAGCCACTTTTACACCCACCGTGCTGCCCCATCGTCTCGCAATGGATTGCAGCGCTTCAGGCGAACGGGGATGGGGAAAGGGCTGGGCCTCACTCTCATAAAGTGCCATCGCCTGCACCTTGGTCTCCAGCGTGGCGCTGATGTCCACGAAGACGTTGAGCTGGAAAACGGGTTGGAACTGCCCGAAGGCTCACACGGAAGCCATCAACTTCCTGCAATGTAAGACCAGCTCAGCGGTGTGCCACGTTCAATATCCTGCGCCGCCCGCCGGCCTAGCACATCATCCAAGTGACGCGTATGCAATCCATACCCCGGCCGGATCGAACGCACATTATCTTCTGTGAAAACTTCCCCCGCTTTCATATCTTTGACCACAAACAGCGAGCGCCGGAAGACACAACTCTCGGCCTCTCGCTCACTGACACCATAGCGAACTGTACCTAACGCTTTTTCCGCCACTTGGATAGCCTCTACCATCACCTTGAATTCGTGCGGCTCCAGCGAAAAGGCGCTATCAGGGCCGGGCGTAGCGCGAGATAGGGTAAAGTGCTTCTCCACGATGCAGGCCCCCAGCGCCACCGCCGCCACCGGTACAGCAATGCCCAGCGTGTGGTCAGAAAGTCCCACCGGAACCTGGAATGCTTCCGCCAGGTGCGGGATAGTCCGTAAGTTCATTTCTTCCGGCGGAGCCGGATAAGCACTGGTGCACTTGAGCAAGACAATCTGCTTCGCCCCTGCGTTGCGAGCTACCTGGACGGCTTCCTCAATTTCCCCTAGGGTGGCCATGCCGGTGGAGATGATCAGAGGTTTGCCTGTACCGGCCATCTTCTCGATCAACGGAATGTCCACGATCTCAAAGGAGGCCACCTTGTGGATCGGCACCCCCATTTCTTCAAGAAAGTCCACGGCAGTGGGGTCATAGGCTGTGGAGAACAGGTCTATGCCCAAGTCATCAGCAATAGCCTTGAGTTTCGGCTGCCACTCCCAGGGCATGTAGGCTTCGCTGTAGAGATCATGAAGTGTACGACCATCCCAGAGTGTTCCTCCACCGATGCGGAAATATTCCCTGTCCAAGCGGATCGTGAGCGTGTCCGGGGTATAAGTCTGGAGTTTGACAGCGTCGGCCCCCGCTTCTTTGGCGGCTTCAATGAGTTTCACCGCCTGGTCAAGATCTTGATGATGGTTAGCGGATACCTCTGCAACAGCATAAGCAGAATACCCTGCTCCAATACGGCGCCCATTTATCTCAAAATAGCCGTTCATATCAACTCGTCCTTACGCAGGACTAGATGAATTGCCTGATGCCCGCGCATCATTGTTGTTCCAATCTCTCCGAATCCCGCTTTTACAAACGCGCCAACAGATACCTCATTACCTTGTTTCACGTATGCATAAATCGTGTCAATATCCGAAACATCGAGAAGCTTCCGAGACGCGAGCCAAATTAGCTTACTCCCGTAACCCTTACCTTGAAACTTTCGGTCGATACTGATCGAGATAACGGCTTTGTTACCCTCCATGTCATATCGAACCTGTCCAATAGGTACACCATCGCTATTCATTGCAATGTAGAAGATACAACGAGGATCATTAAGCTTTGCCTTGAACCATTCAACATGTTGTTCCCACGGTATAGGTTCTGATGAGAAGGAAACCGCGCGCGTCTCCGGATCGTTTGCCCACTGCCAAATCAATCTGCAATCACCTTGGCCCACCTGCCTTAATCTGAGCATTTTACCCACCAAACGATCCAGGACTCTCGCGACCCCTCCACCGTCCACCAACTCCTCGCCACGTCGGGTCATGTCCGCCCGCGCCCCTGCCGCCACCAATAATCGTGTCATCGCCTGTGCTATCTGAGCAGAAGAAAGATCCTCATACCACCCCAGATTCACCGCCACCCCCATCGTATCCAACCGTTCGGCGACAGGGCGCTGGTTGTCGGCCAGAATCAGTACCAGATTGGGCAAGCCCATGAAAGCCAGCTCCCAGCAAGTGCTCCCCCCTGCTGACACGGCCACATCGGCCCAGGCCATCAGATCGGACATGTTGATCACATTACGTTCTAGGTGGATGGAGAGTAGTGAATCCTGGACGGCGGATTTCAGCTTCTCATAGTATGGGTCACTTCCCCCAACCACGACGACCGCTTCCAGGCCATCCACCGCCACCTGCTGTAACGCTTGAAGCACCTTAAAGGTCACGTTATCGGGGTCGCCGCCACCCAGTGTGACCAGTACCTTGCGGGCCACCTCTGGTATTTCTCGCTTATATCCCTGCCCCTTCAAAAACTCCCGTCGCAGGAGTACGTAACGAGTCCCAAGAAGAAGCCGTGTATAAGGCTCTCTGTTTGCGTACAACCCTTCATGGGCATGAATATTCTGATTCAACACCTCATCTGCATAGTAGTGTTCCGCGTGTCCATTATCATCAATGAATAGAAGACGCAGCCCGGAGTCTTTGACGACTCGCTGGTAGTCAGCACCAAAGTGGTATCCGTCCACTACGACCCAATTAGTCCCCATCTGTAGCGCAAGATCCGCCGTTTGAATCGCATCATCAACACTTCCCGGCTGGACTGACAGGCGGATAACCTCCATTCCCTCTGATTTCAGCCGCTCTTCCAGCGCCGCTACGGCCATGCCCATCATGAAAACCGCGTGACCCCCGGCATCCTGCCAGGCCTGGGCCAGAGCTAGGCAGCGCATTGTATGGCCAGAGCCGATCTGGGTGCTGGCATCGGCACGGATGACCAGCGGCTGATTCATTGTGCCACTCATGGTACTTCCTTCTGCGCCACGTGACGGTTGATCTCCAACCACTCAGGATGCTCCTCTAGGGTGCTCAGGACATCTTGCCAAGAAAACGCATCATGGCCAAAATAATCATAAACCTTCCGCACGAACGCTAGATCATCCACAGTATCTACCGTCCAACGCATATGAGAATAATCCTTGTCATTCATCACAGCGGTGAGAGCAAATTTCTCGGGATGACGGTAGATATAGGGCGTGACATGCTCCCGCCATGCGGGATTATCGTCTTCACGCCAAGCACGCTCTAACGCATCAAACGCCATCACTTCTACGTCCAGCCCTTGCGGAAACGTTCTCGGCGAGAGTGTATTGCTAGCGTAGTCCAGCGGTCTCTTTTCCAAAAATTCCCGCACAATCCAGTCCACAATCTCCGGCTCGACCAGCGGGCAATCCGACGTGATACGGACCACGACATCAACCTGATGTCGCATGGCCGCTCGGTAGTAACGGTCCAGCACATCATCTTCACCCCCGCGAAAGCAGGGCCAGCCACGTTCAGCACACAGTTCTACGATAGCCCCGTCCGCTGGCCTCGTTGTTGTGGCTACCACTACATCTTGGAGCGTTGTCGCCCGTCGGCTGCGGTTGACGACACGTACCAGCATAGGTTCGCCAGCCAAGTCCAACAGCACTTTGCCTGGCAGCCGAGTACTGCCCATTCGGGCCTGAATGATAGCAACAACTCTGGCCCTTCCCATCCTTCGAATGCTCATGTCCTCTTTCTGAGCAGAAACATGGTGTCTATGTTGTCGTTGTCCAAGTATTGCAGACGCTCTTCCTTAACTAATTCCAAGTCCCCGAATTGGTCAAGGTACAATCTCGCAAAATCAGCTTTCCACAGCAGGTTTCTGTGCCCCCTATATGTTATTTCTGTGTACTTATCGGCATAATATTCAAATCCCCATATATACTCCCTCGTACACCTATATATCTCTCTCATAGCCAGAGCTATGTCGGACGGGCTTATGTGGATAAGTACCCCCGACGTGAACACCAAGTCAAAGTAGCCGTCTTTATACGGAATATCAAAGGCCGAGCCTTCAATGATATTGATATGTCTCGTCCGAGCCTTTGAAAGCTCAACGGCATAGCTTTGCAATTCAATGCCGTAGAGATTGCCGAATCCCATCTTCTGAAGGCACAGAAATTGGTTGCCGACATTCGAGCCTACCTCCAGAATCCTGATCGAACGATCTACCCCTTCCAGGAATCGCTCATTGAGCTCCGTCCGAGTCTGCCCATAGTTTCTCTCGTATAAGGCATCCATCTCTTCCAGAGAAAGGGCATTCCTATCCGTGTACTCCTTGCCAAATTCTCCTGCCCACTTCTCCAGCTGCTCCGTAATCTCTGGCATCTCTTTTAGCTCCATTTCGTGAGGCTGCTGCGAACCGAGTTCTTTAGCTGCCAAACACCATCAATGTTCTCGAACAGTTCCGGATTCCAGAATTGCTCAACTATGTCCCAGAACTGCCTTGGCTTATAGCCCATGAAAGTGATAAAGTCTTCCATCGCCCGCTGATCTAGTTTGTGGTCGTGCTCCATCACCAGTTTCTTTGCTTCTTCCCTTGTTATCTTGCCTTTCCTAATCCACCTGGCGGCAATGTCAGTGGCTCTCGCAAATCCAAACTTCGGGTACTTCATCCAAAGATGAACAAGATACGACACAGAATCTATTTGGCTATAATCCTCAATCCATCCCTCTCTTCTCCACTCGTGATGCAAATCCTTAAAGCCATATCTCTTGGCAATCGCGTAGTTTCTTTCATCATCCCATGGGACAAAGTAGCTCATAAAAACCGCTTCCGGTTTCACTCTCTCCAAGTCCTCTTGTGATGGCGGGATAATAGCGTTCATCTCTTTCACTGGTATACCACGCTCACACCAGAAATCTGTGATTTTCTCGCCAAGCTTTTCACCTGCGGCGCTATGTCCCGCTGCAATGTACTTCTTCGCGCTATAGCCGTCCTCGACAGTCGTTCCATACGTGTACGCCGCATTCTCTCCATAGACAATCAGCGGTATATTAAGAGCAACAGCGTACTTGGGGGGAACCGTATATATTGCTGCTTCTATGAAACGTAGTGGCTCACCCAGTTCTTCAAATCCTATCCTGGTTACCCTCCGGAATAGATCGATACTCATATTGAACACGACGATGTCACAACCAAAAGATTCCCCCAGGTTCCTCAGATTATGTGTTCCGGCAGCAGTATGCGTAAACGGATCGGCCACACATATTAGCAGAGGATTCATGCCCATTCTTTCCTTCATCATGTATGTCAGAAAATGGCTATCCTTGCCGCCGCTTACAGCTATAACACAGTCATAGTGTCCATCTTCTCTTCTGTGCTTTTCACATAGGGATTCCAGCTCTTCAAATCTTGCTCCCCAATCAACTTCTCCCCGCCTTTCGTAATTGCGACAGGCTTGACAGACCCCTTCTTCGTCAAAGATTGACCCTGGCCTGGTATCAGGCATGACGCACTTCTTACAGTACTGCATTGTTCATATCCTCCTCATTTGGTTTTTGATTGCGAGCCAACTTCAACGCCGCCCGCGATACGCGGAAATGACTTTGTAAATAGCCGTAATCACATCCCCAACATCCTCATCCGTCATCGCCGGGAACATCGGCAGACTGATCAGCCGCTCATAAGCCGCCTCAGCCGCTGGACACAAACCTCGCTCATAGCCCAAAGCCTGATAATAGGGGTGCCAGTAAACCGGGATGTAGTGCACGTTGACCCCAATGTTCTCCGCCCGTAATGCGGCGAAGACCTCTTTGCGCCCTACCCGCAGCCGTTTCAAGTTCAGCTCGATCACGTAGAGATGCCAGGCTGGATTGGTCCCAGGCAGAACCTGCGGCATGTCCACCTCAGGCATCAGGGCAAAAGCCTCCGTGTAGCGAGCTGCGATCTCCCGCCGGCGGGCCAGCCATTCGTCCAGCTTGCTCATCTGCGCCAGCCCCAAAGCGCAGTTTATGTCAGGCAGCCGGTAGTTGTAGCCCAGAGCCACCATCTCGTAGACCCACGATCCAGCCTCGGCCCGCTGGCGAAAGTCGGCCGTGATACCATGGGTGCGGAAGACGCGCATCTTTGCGGCCAGGTCTGGACCGTCGGTGACCACCATCCCCCCCTCGCCGGTGGTGATGTGCTTGACTGGATGGAAGCTGAAAGCGGTCAATTCACTGAGCGTCCCTACCGACTGGCCGTTGTACTCTGCTCCTAGAGCGTGCGCCGCGTCTTCGATAACCATCAGACCGTGCTGTGCGGTCAGCGCCCGAATCGCTTCGTAGTCGCACGGTTGACCGGTGAAATCCACCGTGATGATGGCCTTCGTCTTGGGAGTAACCTTGCACGCCACATCCTCGGGGTCAATGTTGAGCGTATCAGGACACACATCAGCAAAGACCGGTCGTCCGCCGAGATAGAGCACACAGTTGGCACTGGCGGCGAAGGTCAGTGGCGTGGTGATGATCTCATCTCCCGGCCCGATCCCGGCGGCAAAGGCCGCAATGTGAAGGGCTGCCGTGCCAGAATTAACCGCCACCGCTTCCCTGGCCCCCACGTACTCCGCCACCCGTTCCTCGAACTCTCGCACCTTGGGACCGGTCGTCAGCCAGTCGGAGCGCAGCACCTCCACCACCGCCTGCACGTCCACCTCGTCCACCCACTGGCGTCCATAGGGCAGCATCGTCTCTCGCACTGGCGTTCCCCCGTCAATGGCTAATCTAGCGCCCATGCTAGCCCTCTCCAATCATCTGGCGCAGCTCCTCGATGGTCAACCAGCGATCGTTCTTATCGCTTGCATACTTGAACCCATCGGGCAGCGGTTTCCCCTCGCTCCAGTTCGCTGGCTCCCACCAGGGATGTACAGGTTGGATGACAAACATATCTTCCAGTTCCAACGTGTAACGCGATTCATCACGCGAGATGAGAACCTCGTGCAACTTCTCTCCCGGTCGGATGCCGACAAACTCAATCTCACATCCCGGCGCCACCGCCTCGGCCAGGTCCATGATCCGCATACTGGGAATCTTAGGCACGAACACCTCGCCCCCCTGCATCTGCTCGATGCGGCGAATCACAAAACGCACCCCCTGCTCAAGCGTCAACCAGAAGCGGGTCATTCGCTCATCGGTCACCGTGATTTTGCTGCACTCCCGCTGTTTCCTGAACACCGGAATCACACTGCCTCGGCTACCCACCACATTGCCGTAACGACCACAACTAAACCGCGTTCCACCCTCGCCGGAATAGGAATTTCCCTGGACAAACAGCTTCTCAGCGCAAAGCTTCGTGGCTCCATAGAGGTTGATGGGGTTCACTGCTTTGTCGCTACTGATCGCCATGACCTTCTTCACCCGTTGGTCAATGGCGGCATCAATCACATTCTTCGCACCAATGATGTTCGTCTGGACGGCCTCGAAGGGATTATACTCACAGGCTGGAACCTGCTTCAATGCCGCGGCATGAACCACAACATCCACGCCGCTGAAAGCTCGATGAAGTCGCTCCCGGTCGCGCACATCGCCGATGAAATAGCGCAGGCTGGGGTGATCGAAACCGGACATGCGCATCTCATGCTGCTTGAGTTCGTCCCGGCTGAAGATGATCAGCTTCTTGGGGTGGTACTTTTGTAACATAACCTCGGTGAACTTCTTGCCAAAGGAACCAGTACCACCAGTTATTAGAACGCTAAGATTATCCCATTGCATAGAATCTCCCTCCGTTTCTAACAGGCGATTGGCGAAAAGCGTTGCTTGAGTTTCCGGACACCTTCTTGCGGGAAGGGTCAACCCCATGGTACAGTACAGATAGATAACCCCTACTCTCCGTGAGGTGGTAGCCCATGAGTATTATCCAGCAAATTCAAGGTTTTGTCAAATGCCTGCTCCATCTCAACGATCCACATCTCTCTCCACACTACCATAATGAGGACGATCAAGAAGAATGGCACGCAGAGGTGAACCTGAGCATGGAGCGAGCCAAGGTGTATAGTACCTTCCAGGCCGGAGGCCTTGAATAAACGAAAGAGCGGCCCAGAGCCATCTTGAGCTATACTCGTTAAGGATAGAAACTGACGTTTTTGTTGCTACCGTTAGGTCAAAAAACATCGGTTTTCAACCTTAACAGGTATATATCTCTTTGGTGTTGGGTGCAAGATGCGGGGGAGAGAGCCCAAAGGAAACGTCTCCAAAGGTTGGTAGAGGAAGCTTATTGTTTCAGTGGTGTCTTGGTGGCCAACGGCACAGGGGTCAAGATACGCGGTGTAAGCGTACCCCTGCAACCCATCTGCGACGCCATAAGCAGGGTGGGGTGCGTATCGGGGGGCTGGCAGAGGATGAGGAACGTCGCCATACGGGGACAAACTTCGACGAGCCCTTCTAGGTGTGAGCATGGGACAAAGGCTCAGTCGAGCCGCTCTGGGCTCCCTTGAGGAACTGTGAGCTGAAGGTTGTCGAAGCCAAAGCTTTGCCCTGAGACTCGGCTCAAAGGAGTGGGGATAGGGTGAACGAACAGCTCGTTACCGAGGTCAAGGGGATCTCAATGTCGTTAAGTTAAGGTGCAACGCACTTCGGCTGACTTTCAAAGGCTATGATTTCAAGCAGTTTGATACGGGTTTCCTGCCTTATCCGAGCAAAAAGTGCGTTGCACCTGGCCTGCTTGACGCTTAACTTAATGACATTGAAGGGGATCTAGGATGCAAAGAATCTAGTCACTGCTCACGACGAACGATCACTGTGGCAGAGCGCGTCTTCTACCTGGGCAAAAAGGCATTTGATGACTGCCCCTTTCTTCAGTACCCAATATGTCCACCAATCACATCATGTCCGCCATCGCCCAAGCTGGGGTGGCTCCAAAGTATTTCGCGTTCAGCGATGATGGGTTGTGTGGAAGTCACTTTCACGCCATACCCCTTGCTACCTATGAGCGCTGGGTTTGGATAAACCACCTTCCGCGAGTTCGCTATAGCCGTCACTGGCTGCTCATAGGTTGTGCCATCGTCTTTTAGGTAGATTATGGTCACCGTAGCATCTGTCGAGTTCGGGTTGGAAAAGACAAGAGCTGTAGTGAACCCGTCTCCTGTCCACCCATGAGCAAAATACCAGGTCGTGGCAAGGCTGGTTGCTCCAATCAGATCATGTCCACCATCGCCCAAGCTGGGGTGGCTCCAAAGTATTTCGCGTTCAGCGATGATGGGTTGTGTGGAAGTCACTTTGACGCCATACCCTTTGCTACCTATGAGCGCTGGGTTTGGATAAACCACCTTCCGCGAGTTCGATATCGCCGTCACTATTTGTTCATAGGTTGTGCCATCGTCTTTCAAGTAGGTTATCGTCACCGTAGCATCCGTCGAGTTCGGGTTGGAAAAGATAAGAGCTGTAGTGAACCCGTCTCCTGTCCACCCCTGAGCAAAATACCAGGTGGTGGCAGGCTCTACTGTAACCGTACCACCCTCAACGTTCAGCACATGCCCTGCGCCCGCATCCGGCCACACATTCGCCGCCTGCGTATCCGTCAGCAGCGCGTTCTCTAGACTCAGCGTCGTTGCGCCGGCCCACTTGGCTTGCAATGTCACTGTGGCCAGCACCACGGTGCCGTCGGGACCAGCAGCTTGGGGGGTGCCCGCATAGTAGCTGTACGCCCCGAACGCCGTCCGGCCGTTTTCGTTGTATATGATAGGAGCTGGCGGCGCCTCAGGGGGGGCTACGGGGACTGTTCGGCCCGTTTTACCCAGCTCGCCGGCATCGTTTACCCAGAGCACCTGTAGGTCATTCGGATCGTACACCAGATCGAACCCATAGGCGCCCAGGCCGTTCGGATACATCTCCGCGCCCACGTTGGCCACGATGTTCACTGTGAACGTCCCGTTGACTGGCACGGTTTGTGTCGCCGGGTCCACCCACATGGTTACTGGTTCTTGAGCCAGCAGCGGGGATGCTCCCACGGCCACGAGCACAATGGCCCCTATGGCACAGAGGGCGATCATTCCCGATCGAAATCTCCTCGCTCGAGTTAGTCTGAGAAACACTTTTTGCAACATGGCTCCCTCCTTTAATCTGTGATTATATTATACAACCTTCCCTGTTCTTGTCAAGGACACATCCCCGACAAAAAAGCGCGCTGCTGGCGAAAATCTCGCTGGTAGAGAAGCAGACCACCCGATCACAGCGTGGCAACCGTGAAGCAGCCTCTAGTTTGATGGGTTCGTATTGCGCTTTCAGGTCGGGTGAAGGGAAATCGCACCAGCCAAACCTCACCACGCTCAGCTCTCATCTGTGAGGTGGCCTGTTGCAGGCAACAGGTTATAGATGTCCTCTCCGGGTTCGTTCCATTCGGCAAACCCTGTCTCAGCCAGCCGCATCATCTCGAACGTCTCGGCTCGCTCCCCCATCTCATCCGCCAGTTGGACAAACTCCAGGGGCGGCAACCGAAAAACGAGGGTCTTGATCTCCTCCATCGTCATAGTTACGCCTGTCTGTCGCATGTCCATCACCTCCCGATAGATCTTCTATTGCCCGTCTAAGAGGGAGTATGATTCTACTTCTAAGGGCCTGTCCTGAGCTTGCCGAAGGGTAATTTCACCGCCGCCAGCGCCCCGGCCAAAGTAGAGTTGGTGTCCCCGTAGACAAGCACTCAATCTGGCTTCTGGGCCAGCAGCACTTCCTCGATGCGCATCAGCATCTGGCCCGTCTGCCAGCCATGAGGGCCAGAGCCAACCCCCAGGTTATAGTCCGGCTCCGGGATTCCCAATTCTCGAAAGAAAACCGCCGACATCTCATCATTGTGCTGGGGTTCCCGGGCGGGTACTGGCAGTGGAATCATCTCCGCCCTCCCAACGCTTGCAGGAACTGCTCCACCACCTCCGGGGCCAAGCCGGCAATCTCACCCAGCGCTCGCAAGTGATGCGGCAACGGTTCCCGCCACAGCCACTCGACGCGCAGCCAGAAGCCAGGTAACGTCAGAGCGCGATATTCGCCCTCTTCACCGCCGAAATTCATGCGATAGCGTTCTTCTTCCAGATGATAGAACTCGGCCCACTGTATCTGGGGGTCAATCAGCCAGTACTCCGGCACCCCGCCCCGCGCATACTCATAGAACTTGGCGCCGCGATCACGCTCTACGCTCTCCGGCGAGACAATCTCCACCACCAGGTCAGCCGGGCCGTCCAGATAAGTTTCCTTAAGACGATCCTGGTGTTCCCGAGCCACAAACAGCAAATCCGGTTCCCGGCCGTGCTCCAGCTTCATCTGGAAAGGAGCACTCAGTACAATACCCAGGTTGTGTTGCTCAACAAACGTTCCCAGCACTTTTTCCAGGAAACTCACAATCTGTTGATGTCGCTTCGATGCCGGACTGTACATCACCACCTCCCCATCCACCCACTCTGCCAGTGTGTCCTCGTCGGCCCAGGCCAGGAACTCCTCGTAGGTCATCTTAGGGCGCTCAACTGGCGTCAGCAACACCTCCAACAACCGGCGGCGCAGGTCATCGTCACCTGTAGCGGTTCCGGCTCTCCAGTGTTGCGCTGCTTGATCCTCTTCCCTTCTCGTGGCAACCGCTTGCCTGCTCATTTGTCTCCTCCTGTACGCACCGGCACCTCCGTATGGCCCGCCCCTCGCAGGGCTTTTCCCACTGGTGCTGCCTTCACTTCGACAAGGTTTCGACAAGCTCAACCCGACGGCTCAGTACAAGGATGAGTTGGGGACGAGCGCCGACCTCGGAAACAACCTTCACGCTGGCTGCTCCGGCGACCTGGTTTCTGCCGGTGGAAGAAAACTCCATCGCTGTAGCCGCTCTATCAGACGGAGAGCGTAGGCTTCTCCACTCACTTCCAATAACACGTCCTCTATCGCCGGTAACGGTTCCTGCCACAGCCATTCCACTCGCAGCCAGAAGCCCGGCAACACCTCCGCGCGATAGATCCCCTCTGTATCAGGCAGTACAAGCCGATATCGCCCGGCCGCCGTCAACTGGTAGAATTCGACCCGTCCTGTCTGGGGATCAATCAACCAATATTCTGGGATGCCAGCCTGTTCGTACTCGTAGAACTTCTCTCCCCGATCCCGCCCTGCGCTCTCCGGCGAGACTATCTCCACTACCAGGTCAGCCGGGCCATCCAGGTAGGTCTCCTTCAGCCGGTCCAGATGTCCATTTGCTACAAACAGCAAGTCCGGCTCTCGCCCCGACCGGGCCAGCTTCATCTGGAATGGAGGAAGCAGGACTCTACCTGACCGTTGTTGTTCAACGTAGAGTCCAATCACTTGCCCAAGGAAAAAACTGATCTCTTGATGTCGTCTTGATGCCGGACTGTACATCACCACCTCCCCATCCACCCACTCTGCCAGGGTGTCCTCGTCGGCCCAGGCCAGGAACTCTTCGTACGTCACCTTGTAAGGCGCCATCCTGGCGCGCTCGACTGGCGTCAGCAGCACCTCTAACAACCGGCGGCGCAGGTCATCGTCACCTGTAGCGGTTCCGGCCCTCCAGTGTTGCGCTGCTTGATCCTCTTCCCTTCTCGTGGCAACCGCTTGCCTGCTCATTTGTCTCCTCCTGTACGCACCGGCACCTCCGATTGCGTGCTCTCCAACACATCGGCCATGGCAGCGTTGATCTCGTCTTTGATGGATTCGCATTGCGCTTTCAGGTCGAGAATGGGGATCACCCTTGTCTCCTTCACGCTATCTGGCGGCAATCATCTGCTACTCGTCATAGGCTTGTTTATGCATACCGTCCCTCTGGCAAAATCAAGCTGAACCCGCGCTCCCTCCAACAAGCCCGTCCCCAGAAGGGCTTCCTCTGAACGGGTCAACACGATCTCCACATCCCTATACTCCCCGCGCCAGAAAGCCTTTCCCACGAAAACCAACTCGTCCTGCACCAGCGTGCCATCAGCCAACTCGAACTGAATTGAAGAGTCCTCCTGGGCCGAAAAGAAACATAAGCCGGCTGGCCCACTCGCCCCACGAAGAACAGTTTCCCAGGATATTGCTCCCTGGCCTTGCGCACGGCTTCCAGGCCCGTCTTACCCAGGAAATAATCCCCGGTATCCACTTCGATGGCCACCGCCTCTCCCAGATGTTCCTCCTCCAACTTCTCCGAAAGCTGGCGAAAGATACTCTGTCCTTTCGTCGCCACCTCGTGCACCCTGACCGGATAAGTCATCTGCTCAACCATAACCGCACCTCCTGGCGCTCTGATCATCCTCTGTCTCTCTTCCCCTCTCCATCCTCCACCCTCCATCCTCCATCAGCACCCAGGTCTTCCGCAATGGTCTGGCCGGCACCCTCGAAAACACCCCCACTACAACCGCATCCTCTCCAAACACCGCCCACACCACCGCTGGTCTCACCCTTCGGGCTGAGCCTCAGGGCGAAGCCTTGGTGCTACTCAGATCGGTGAAGGGAGATCGCACCAGCCATATCTCACCGCGTTTAGCTCTCATCTGCGAGGTGGTCATAGATGTCCTCTCCGGGTTCGCTCCATTCGGCAAACCCTGTCTCAGCCAGCCGCATCATCTCGAACGTCTCGGCTCGCTCCCCCATCTCATCCGCCAGTTGGACAAACTCCAGGGGCGGCAACCGAAAAACGAAGGTCTTGATTTCCCCCATTGTCATAGTCACGCCTGTTTGCTCCATGTCCATCACCTCCTGACACAATTCATCAGTTTGGGTTTTGGATACTTCGACCCTTCGACAGGCGCAGGACAGCGCTGGGCTCAGTACAGGTCAAGGATTCCGCATTGATGCCTCGATCCTGAAGCTGCGCCACTTCGTTGGAGAGACAAGCCAACCTCAGCCAGCATCGGCCTTCTTGACAGCTATCTGCCGTCGAGCGAAGTTCATCTCCAGCACACTATCGGCCAACAAACCGGTGCCCAGCAGCGCCTCCTCCGACTCGGTCAGGGTGATCATCACTTCCCTGTCCTCACCCTCCCAGACCACAACTCCCGCAAATACCAACTCGTTCTTCAGCGTGCCATCGGCCAACTCGACCCATATCACGTCTCGCAACTCCAACCCTAACTGAATGGCCAATAACGTGGGCAAGCAAAGGTCACCATCGAACCCCGTATCCACAAGCGCGTCAATCACAATGCCTGCCCTGCTACCCACCACCGGGACCTTCAACCGGGGATGGCCCGCCTGATCAAAAAAGGCTTCCATTTTCTCGCCCCTTAGCGGTGGACATAGATAGCCGGATAGCCAATCTTCACCGCGTAGAACACCTTGCCGGGATACTTGCGACGTGCCTTCTTGTCCGCTTCGAGCAGTGTGTTTCCCAGAAAATAGTCCCCCGTGTCCGGGTCTATGACCACAATCCTTCCCTTGTGCTCTGGCTCTAACTTCCCCTGCAACGCCTCGTAGACTTGCTTCCCCTTGGAAACCAATTCCTGCTTATTGATCATCACCACCTGTTTATCCATCTCTTTGCCTCCTTCCATCAATCGGTACACAATCTGGGAGGATACCTTAGCCATTTTCCCCCGCCCTCATCCACGAGAAGGCGCTATCCCTTCCCTGGCATTGCTTTCGCCTGTTACTCGATCCACGCATACGTACGTTCGATACATCCTCGACCAAAAAGCGCGCTGTCGGCCGACCTGCCTCCGAACAGCACGCTGAACATGTCTTCGGCAGCCCGGCCATCCTATCAGCTAATAGCCAATAACTAATAGCTATCTGCTAACTTAGACCCGTGGCTTTGCGCCCCCACCTTTCGATGGGTTTGCCTTTAGCGGATACAATTGGGAAAGGGCCTTTGCTTTGCACATCTACATTATAACAAATCTGCCTGCTTTTGTCAAGACTAAAGAGAAAACTGGACACTGGCGTTTTTTTTCGTAGTGACGACTTCAGTCGTCCACAGTGGCGTCAAAGCGACTGAAGTCGCTACTACGAACCCCATATCTTGTGGTTCATCGGCTGTCATGCCCTGGATATAGGGCAATCAGAAATTCGCCAGACCCCAGGAGAAAAGACAGGGTTAAGGTCAGGTTAAGGTTCGGTTGTCATTTCCTCTCGTGGGTTACTCCTCACCCGGCATCTACAGTATACCATCATTTGATCTATTCGGGCATGAAATTGGCGTAAAACTGGCGTGAATTTTGCGTGAAATAAGACCGCCGTCGTGCGCGAGATCGGTCACCGGTCAACTTCCTGATCGAGACCTCTGCTCTTCTCCTCCTTCGAAGTACTCTATCGCGAACGCCCCAAACACCCCCACCATCAGCCCCAGCATCCCGGCGATGGCGATGTTAAGCTTCTTCTTGGGAGCTACGGGTTCTTTAGGCTCGATGGCAGTTACGGCGAAGCGCACTTCAGTGTCCGTCACCTGGGAGGCAACACCTATCTCCGCCTCCTTGCGGGCCAGGGTGTCATAGGTCTCCCAGGCCAGGTCCCTGGTGCTGGTCAGTTCTTGCTTTCTGGCTCGCTCTCGCTCCAGTTGTTCCTGCAATTGCAGTAGCTCTTGCTGAAGGGTCATCTCGTTGATGAGCGATTGAACCTCCTCCTGCCGGGCCTCCAGGATAGAGAGGAGAGCAGCGAGGTTCTGTGCCTGCTCCTCGGCGCTGCTCTCCAAAGCGGCCATTTCATCAAAAGCAAGCTGAAGTTCGACTGGCAATCCAGGTGATAACAGCGTGAACGCGCTCGTTTGCAGAAGCATGATGGAGAGGCTATTCCCCGTCCCCGTGGGAGAAGATGAGTCAGCCTGGCGCAACTGGTCCCGCAAGGCTCTGGCGTCGGCGATGAGCCGGTCGAGCATCCGCCTGGTAGAATAGTAATCAGCCAGGGTATTCTGCCTGGCTCCTATCTCTCGAGTGAGGGTGTCAATCTGGTTGTCTCCCACGAACCTGGCCAAAGTCTCCTGGGCCTTTTTGTAGCTGCTCTCGGCCTCGGCAACCTGCGCCTGGATGTCTTCTGACGACTGGGGACTGCCGCCATATAGCCCGTTGACGTACTCCTCGTAGGCCTCGCCCCAGGCGTTGGCGATAGCCGCGATTTTGCTGGGATCCTCCCCTTTGACTTTGATGCTGATGAGATCGCCGTTGCTCTCCGTCTCCACCATGTCCAGCAGCGCCTCCACTTCTCGTTCCTCAGGCTCCAAGCTGGATCCTAGCTTGTCAATCACCTCCGCGGCCACCGAGCTACTCTTCACCAGGGCCTCCAGGGCTTTGCGCCGCGCGTTGACATCTATCCCCACGCTGCCCAGCTCCTCCTCCGTCAAGGTGCGATACTTGGGCTCGAAAGTGACCTCCGATTTGGACTTGACGATGACCACTCCCGCTTTAGCCTCGTAGACGGGGGGCAGAATCAAGAAACTGACGACGGCTGCTGTGACCACCGCCACCAGGGTGATGCCCGCAATCCACTTCCAGCGCCTGACGATGACGTCAACGTATTCTCGCAGATCAATTTCCTCTTCCATAGGTGCTCTCCTTTCACCAATTATTATGAGGAGTGTGCACAATTCGTTGGGGTGTAGTGAAGCGAGCTGTCAACGGATTTCTGGAGCGGATTGAACGGATACTAGCCGCCTCCAATCCGTTCAATCTGTTCCCTGAATCCGTTGACAGCATCCTCGTCAGCCATTTATGCACACCCCTCAATTATTATAGTATGATTAAGATTCTTGGTCAAGAATCGAACGACGCTGAAATCACGATCCTGACCAACCTCCACAGAAACCCCAGGCCCCAACCGAAGTGCATAACGGCAAAGGCCACAGGCAGGAGGAGGAAGTATCTCCAGCCTTTGCGGCGAGCAATTAGCAGGGCGGCAAGCAGGGAGGCAAGTAGGTAACTCGTGATCGCTAGTAGGAACGGATTAAGAAAACCTCGGTGGACGAGGCCCAGCAGGCCAGTGGCAAAAAGGCAGAAAACGAAAAGGGGGGCAGCCAAATGGCGAAGTTGGACGGATCGCGGATGCATTTGGATCATCTCCAGCTTCCAAAAGCCATACTGGAAGTATTGCTGCCAAAGGTCTCTTAAAGTCGAACGCCCATAGTAATAGGAGTTGATAGCCGGCGAGAGAAATATCTTTCCCCCAGCAGCTCTTAGACGATAATTTAGCTCATAATCCTGGTTACGCACCAGCCTCTCGTTGAAGAAACCTACTTTGTCGAAGACACTGCGACGGAAGGCACCGAGGTAAACGGTATCTACATACTGTTCTTTGGAGGCGTAGTGAAACTTGGAGCCGCCAGAGCCAAAAAAGGAACTGATGGCCAGGGCGATAACCTGGCTTACATAGTTCTGCCCCACCGCCTGCATCAGACCGCCAACGTTGTCGGCTCCTGTTTCCCGGAGGCATCTGACACACTGGCTAACATAGTCGGGTTCGAGCAGACAATGCCCATCCACGCGGACGATTACGTCGCCTCTGGCCTCCCTGATCCCCAGGTTGAGGCCCGCTGGAGCGCTGATCTTCGGGTTGTCCAGCAGTTTGATCAGGGGATACCTGGAGCCGAACTCAGCGACTACCTCTCGAGAGCGATCCTCTGACCTGCCATCCACCACCAGAACCTCCATGCTATCGTGGGGATAGTCCTGGTCAACCACCGATTGGAGGCATCGAGCAATGAATGCCTCTTCGTTGCGTATGGGGATGATGACGCTTACAAAAGGGAACTCATTCATCTTTGGCTCCCCTGAAAAAAGCCTGCTCTGAGGCCCGTCCTCGGGCCGATTGCCGCACCCGGGGACGGCTGCGGGAGCTTTTTCAGTAGATTCATCTTTGTGACCTGAGGTGAATGATAAACTCCTCTAGAGCTGCGGCCTCGTTGCCAGAGGCAAGGCTCCTGGCTATCTCTGCCTCGGCGAGGGCCTCTTCGATGCGCCCCATCTGCTCGTAGAGAAGCGCCAGGCTGCTGTGGCCTATGGGGTCGTCGGGAGCGATCTCTATGATCTTCTCATAAGCTTTCGCAGCTTGAGTGAAGTCCCCGCTGGCCCCATGAGCATCTCCCAACAGAAGATAGGTCTGGATAGAGCCGCTATTTAAGCTCAAAGACTTTTGGTACTTATCAATCGCCTGGTCGTATTCTCCCTTAGCAAAGTGAACCAAGCCCCACTCGTTGAGCATCCCCGGATCGTGGGATCTCAAAGCCTCCGCCTGGCGATAATACTCTAAAGCCTGGTCGAACTTCTCGGCCTTTTCTTGGGGGTCGGTGAGCATCTCCCCCCAGGCTCGATATAATAGCCCTAGCTTACTGACGTGATCTGGATTGAGGGGACTGATCTCCCTTCCTCGTTCCAAGGCCCTTCGTGCTTCTTCGAGCCTGGCCGATCTTTCGGTTATGTCCGAAGCAGCTTTGGCCTTCTCCACCCAGGTTCCTGCCAGGAAAAGGTAGTAGAAATCCTGGTCAGGAGCGAGTTTCAGAGCCTGTTGGAACAGGGCAATGCTTCCATCCCACTGCCCACTGTTAGCGTAGGCCAACCCTTGTTTGTAATAGATATCCGCCTTAATGGGATTTAAGTTGGCCATGATGATTAGAACACTCACACCTGTGATCAAAAGTGGGTAGGGCCACCAGTGGATTCCCGGCTGGAAGCGAATGGGGCTGGGCATCGCCTTGAGCAGGACGACGGCGACGACGATGATGGTCAGGAAAAGATAGAGATAGTAGAAGATGAGGACATTGGCTACATCTGCCTGCATGACGAAGACGAAGATATAGCCAATTAAGAACGCCACAAACCAACCCAGGGAAATCAAAAGGGGCGCTCTTTTGATACTGTCTGCCAGGGAAGCGATGCCTTCCCCGGCCTCGATGATCGCCATTGTACCGCAGAGGAGCCACACGGTGACGACAAATCCCCACAGGGCGAAGAGTTGCCCTAGAGAATTGACTTGGCCGCCGATTAAATCGAAGCCCAGCGTGGCCAGGATCAGCCCCACCAGTAGAGAATAAACAGGAAGTTCAAAATCCAAAGCTTGTACTGAGCCCAGTCGAAGTATCCAAAGTTCAAAAGAGCGGTCAGCCTTTCGCTCCCGTCCTCTCTGCCGCCGGCCACGCTGCTGGCGTGCACTACGGGGAGGCGAGGTCTGTGCTATAGCTTCGGATGCAGGCTCCTCTTGCCATCGGTAGCCGATGATGACCAACAAGGCCGCGTAAATCCAGAAATAAGTACGAGTGGCTACCACGGCGATGCCAAACTGGATCTCGATAAAATGGGCTACGATAGCCGAGAGCAAGGCGATCAATAGAATCGGAAATTCGGAATTCGGAATTCGGAATTCGAAGTTAGAAGCTATTATCAAGTATACGGTTAGAGCCAGCAACATGCCAGCAGGTATCCCTACCCCTGCCAATCTCCACTTACCCTCCGGGAGCCAGGGAAGCAACCCGCCTGCAAGCCCCCCCACTAAGCATAGAAGAACGAACAGTCTCCGCTGCCTGGAACTGCTGATCAGGCCGAGGTGTTTTAGGCCGTAATAAAAGAGGCTGCCGAACAGAAGCAGATAGGCAGCCAATCCTATGAACCCTGTCGTCGCCAAAATGTCTAAAGTCTCGTTGTGCGAGCGATCGAAAGTCTCGCCTGGTTTCAAAGAAGCCAAAGCGGGCGGTAGATAGGGGCTGAGGACGGCGATCATGGTCTCTGGCCCATAGCCAATGAGAGCTCGCCGTGGATCGGCGGTAATGAGATTGACGGCGCCTTCCCAGGCCAGCATCCTTTGCCGGGCTGTGCGCGATTCGAGAATACCAGTCAGTTGCCCAAGATAAGGCATCTTCTGTATGGACTCGAAGGGGGAATCGGGCCGGTTCAGAGTTATCAGAAAGAAGCCGAGAATGATCGCTGCTCCAAGTACAGCTAAGGCAAATCCCTTCTTGCCTCTTGAGGCCGCCCAAAGAAGAAAAAAGAAGAAGATGCCCCCCATCAGGCCCAGCAAAGGCCCTCTGCTCTGGGTGAAGAGAATGCAGAGTAATTGGATAACGAGGAGGCAGGCGTAGCACCCGCTGAGAGCGTAGAGAGAGGCGGCTCTTTTCCCATGGCGAATGGCGGAAAAGAACTGCATCAGTCGCCCTACTGTCAAGGGAACGACCATGATCAAGTAAGCTGCCACGAAGATGGGGTTGCCCATAGTTGAAATAGCACGGACAGTAACCTTCGCGCCCACGTTGGACCAGGCTATGGGATCCAAGCCGTAGTGCTGCATAAGGCCGTAAAGCGATATGGGCAAGCTGGTGAGGAGGATAACGGTGATCAAGCGGTGGCGCTGCTTCCGATGGCGCAAGCTGTGCAGAATCACAAAGAAGATCACGATATAGGAGAGGGTGGTGTAAGTGCCCTGCATTCGGTGGTAGGAGCCCCACAGACTGAGTCGGGGGGCGATGGAGGTGATGGTGGTGAGGATGTACACTATGGCAAGGAGTAGCGTAGGCAGGATCAGAGGGATTCTAGATACTAGATATTGGATATTGGATATTGGATATTGGATATTGGCTTTTAGCTTCCAACTTCCAACCTCCAATCTCCAACTTCCAGTTTCCAGTTTCTTGATTACCCAGGCCAGCCCCATCACCAGGGCGATAGTGCGCATTAAAGCGATCTTGTCGGACTCAAAAGAGCGCTGGCTGTACACGTTGAAGAAGAGGGGCACGACGATAGCCAGGGCCATCCAGCCTGCTTCGATGACCTTATCACAGAAAACGCCTAAACTCGCCCGCTCGGTGATGTGATTTTCTCTCAAGCTTTGTGTCCTTTTCCAGAGGTAAGCGTTTAGGTGTCATTGCGAGGCACGGTTTTTTGTGCCGCCTGTCCTGAGCTCGTCGAAGGGAAGCAATCCCCAATCGCCGATTCGGAGATCGCTTCGCAATGATTGTTCCCAACGACGGTGGAGATTGCTTCGCAAAAACCGCTCGCAATGACACTGGGCTGGGCGGTTACTTCCAGAGTTCGCTTCCAATGATTATATCATTAAGGGGATAAAATTACAACATTGCGTTCTCATCCAAATTGTGGTATGATATTGAGGAGTTGCCTCGCTGGAGAAGCTCGGCAAAAAGTAAGCGTTCAGCCTCAGTGCGATTACGCTGGTTGAGTAGACCGCAGGTCGTATCGAAACCAAGTGATCGCACGGGGAGGCGGCCAAACGTGGTTTCGATACGCCCCTTTTGGGGCTACTCAACCGACGTTTGGCCTACCCCCTGAACGCATACGGCAAGAATACTAAAAACAGGAGTTGTAATTTCCCAATGCCGAATACCCAATACCCAATACCCAATACCAAACTGCTCCCTCCCTACGGCGGCCGGCTGGTAGATCTGCTGGTTCCGGCTGAGGAGGTGGCTAAACTCAAAGCGTATGCCAGCAAATTGCCCTCGTTGCAGCTTTCGGCGCGGGCGGAGTGCGATCTGGAGTTGCTGGCGGTGGGGGCGTTTTCCCCGCTGGATCGTTTCATGGGGCAGGAGGATCACCAGCGCGTGCTGGACGAGATGCGGCTGACCAGCCCTTCGACCACGCTCAGGACAGGCGGCCACATCTTCCCCATCCCGGTGACGCTGCCGGTGGAGCCCGACCCGGCGATTCGCCTGGATCAGGATATCGCCCTGCGCAACGCCAAAAACGAATTGCTGGCGGTGATGACCATCGGGGAGGCATACGAGTGGGATCGGAATGAGGTGGCGCAGAAGGTCTTTGGCTCGCTGGACCTGCGCCATCCGCTGGTGGCGGAGATGCACCGTTGGGGACCACTCAACATCTCCGGCCCCCTGCGGGTGCTGCAACTACCACGCCACTACGACTTTCAAAACCTACGCCTCACACCAACCCAAACGCGAGCCAGGCTAGAGAAGCTGAAGAATCCGCAATCCGCAATCCGCAATCCGCAATTGAACGTGGTCGCCTTCCAGACGCGCAACCCGCTGCACCGCGTGCACGAGGAGCTGACCAAGCGGGCGGCCGAAGAGGTGGGCGGGGTGTTGCTACTCCACCCGGTGGTGGGAATGACCAAGCCGGGTGACGTGGACCATTTCACCCGCGTGCGCACTTATAAGGCGCTGGCGGCCAATCACTATGACCCCGATCGCATCCTGCTGGCCCTGTTGCCGCTGGCCATGCGGCTGGCTGGCCCCCGCGAGGCGCTGTGGCACGCGCTGATCCGGCGCAACTATGGGGCGAACTATTTGATCGTGGGGCGTGACCACGCCGGCCCTGGGGTGGACTCGACGGGCAAGCCCTTTTACGGTCCCTACGATGCCCAGGAGTTGGTCCAACAGTATAGCGAGGAGCTGGGGGTGGGGGTGGTACCGTTCCGCATGCTGGTCTACCTGCCGGACGAGGATCGCTACGAAGAGGTCTCCAAGATCCCGGCCGGGGTGCGGACCGCGGCCATCTCCGGCACGCAGGTGCGCGAGGAGTATCTGAACAACGGCCGAGCGCTGCCCTCCTGGTTCACCCGGCCAGAGGTGGCGGAGATTCTGGCCGAGATCTATCCGCCGCGCCACAAGCAGGGGGTCTGCATCTGGTTCACTGGCCTGAGCGGCGCGGGCAAGTCCACCACGGCCGAGGTGCTGACGGTGCTATTGCAGGAGCATGGCCGCCACGTGACGGTGCTGGACGGCGACGTGGTGCGCACTCATCTGTCCAAAGGGTTGGGGTTCAGCAAAGAGGACCGCGACACCAACATCCGGCGGATCGGCTTCGTGGCGTCCGAGATCGTGCGCCACGGCGGCACAGCGGTGTGCGCGGCGGTGAGTCCCTATCGGGCCACGCGCAACGACGTGCGCAACATGGTCGGCCAGGACCATTACGTCGAGGTGTTTGTGGACACGCCGCTGGAGGTCTGCGAACAGCGGGATGCCAAGGGGCTGTACGCCAAAGCGCGGCGGGGGGAGATCAAGGGTTTCACGGGGATTGATGACCCGTACGAAGCGCCCCGCCACGCTGAGATCGTGCTCGATACGGTGAACTGCGCGGCCGAGGAGAACGCCCATCGGATCCTCGATTATCTGATTGGGCAGGGTTTTATCCGCAGCCCGGTGGCGGTCGGGGATGACAGCCAGCATGGATAGTCGTATTGAGGAGGGTACACATGCAAACCAGAGATGTGACGTTCCAGCAAGTGCTAGACACTGTAGAGATGTTGTCGCCAGGCGAGCAAGTGGAGTTGATTGAGACCATAAGCCGTCGTCTGATGGAGCGACGTCGCTCCGAAGTGGCGGCCGATATCCGCGAGGCCCGCGCCGATTATCGGGCTGGCACAGTGCGTCGGGGTACAGCGGCTGACGTGGTGATGGAGGAATCGTTGCGTCGTTGGCTGCTGGAGGTGCTCCTGGCGCCGGTGGAGCCGCGCAAGATGACCTACGAGGAGTTCCTGGCCTGGGCCGACGAGGACACCCTGGCCGAGTGGGTGAATGGGGAGGTGGTGATGTACAGTCCGGCTAGCGACAGGCATCAAGACATTTCCGGCTTTCTGGAAAGTGTGTTGCGCTCTTTTGTAGAAGTGCGCCAACTGGGTATAGTGCGGAGCGCGCCGTTTCAGATGAAGCTGGAGCATGGCCGGGAACCTGACTTGCTCTTTGTGGCCCAAACCAACCTGGGGCGGCTTAAAGAGACCTACCTGGACGGCCCTGCCGACCTGGTAGTGGAGATCGTTTCGCCGGAGAGCGCGGGGCGGGACCGCGGGGTCAAGTTCTACGAGTATGCGCGGGGCGGGGTGCCAGAGTACTGGCTGATTGACCCCCAGACGGAGTGGGCCGAGTTCTACCGGCTGGAAGAAGAACACTACCGCCTAACTTTCAGTGGCAAAAAAGGCGAGTACCACGCCCTGGTGTTGCCTGATTTTTGGCTGCGGGTGGAGTGGCTGTGGCAAGAGCCGTTACCCTCACCGATTCGTACGCTGGCCGAGATCGTTGGTATGGACCCATCGCTGGCGGAGACCTTTGAGCGGGCACTGGCTGGGGGATAACATGTTCAAATTCTTGCGCAAACGGAAGCAACCAAAAGTCTTGGTCATCGGCCTGGACTGCGCCGCGCCGGAGTTGGTCTTCGACGCCTGGCGCGACCAACTGCCCAATCTGCGCCGCTTGATGGAGAGTGGGGTTTATGGCGAATTGATGTCCTCGATTCCCGCCATCACCGTGCCGGCCTGGAGCTCAATGCTCAGCAGTAAGGACCCGGGCGTGCTGGGCTTTTACGGCTTCCGCAACCGGGCCGATTATTCCTACGACAAGATGACCATTGCCACCGGCGCAGCGATGAAGGAAAAGCGGGTCTGGGACATCCTGGGCGAGGCGGGGAAGCAGGTCATCGTGGTCGGTGTGCCGCAAACCTACCCGATTCGACCGGTCAACGGCTATCTCGTCTCCGGCTTTCTCACCCCGTCGGTGCAGAAGCAGTACACCTACCCCCACGAGTTGCGCTACGAGATTGACCGGGTGCTGGACGGGGAGGAGTACGACGTGGACGTGCGTCAGTTCCGCACCGAGGACAAGGACTTTTTGCTCCGGCAGATTTACGCCATGAACGAAAAGCAGTTCGAGGTGATGCGCTATCTGATGGAGAACAAGCCGTGGGACTTCTTCATGTTCGTGGATATGGGGGTGGACCGGATTCACCATGGGATGTGGAAGTACCACGACACGACCCATCCCAAACACGAGCCGGGCAACAAGTATCAACACGCCATTCGCGACTATTACATTCACCTGGACCGGCAGATCGGGACGCTGCTGGAACTGGTGCCTGAGGAGGCGACGATTTTGGTCGTCTCGGATCACGGGGTCAAAGCGATGCACGGTGGCATTTGCGTTAACGAGTGGCTGCGTCGGGAGGGGTATCTGGTGTTGCGGGAGGAGCCTGAGGGCGAAGGGTTGATCCGTTTTGAGGAGGTAAAAGTGGATTGGAGCAAAACATGGGTGTGGGGCTCCGGCGGCTACTACGCGCGCATCTTTATCAATGTGGAGGGGCGCGAGCCGCAGGGGACGGTCCCGGCCGCGGGGTACGAGGCGTTCCGCGACGAGCTGGCCGACGCGCTCTGTTCGATCACCGCCCCAGACGGGAGCGACATCGGGACGCGGGTCTTCAAGCCGCAGGAGGTCTACCGCGAGGTGCGCAACATCGCCCCCGACCTGATCGTCTATTTCGGTGACCTCTCCTGGCGTTCGGTGGGCAGCTTTGGGCACGGGGACATCTACACCTTCGAGAATGACACCGGCCCGGATGACGCCAATCACGCCGAGAATGGGATGTTCATCCTGACCAACCCATGGGCGAAGGGCGGCGGCCAGCGAGCGGCGGGCCGTCAGCTCATGGACATCGCCCCAACTATTTTGGAGGCTTTTGGGTTGCCGATTCCGCTGGATATGCAGGGGAGCGTCATTGGAGGCTAGCTGAATATCGTGTATTTCCATAATCTGAGGTACTCTTTCCGCCATCACCGAAATTCACAAAATCAAAATGCGTTCAGTATATCTGGGAGGTGCCAGATTTTGCCGAGGCCGCTGGACTAGGGTCCAGCGGGAGCAGATGAGTGGTCACGGTGAGCTTTCCGGGGCTCGCTGGCTGATCAAAATGTGGGAAGAAGGCCCTACCGTGATGGAAGGGCCTTCTTTGCTTGCATACGTGGAAAAGGGGCTGAAACAGCGGAACTCAATGGGGCTGTACAACGTCTTATAACTAAAGGGGAATCCCCCTATCAGACACACTCAGGAGGTGCAACATGTTACACAAACTAGCGGTATGGATCATACTACTCGCAGTCCTGGCGACTTGTACCCCAACCCCCATCCCGGCCGCAAACGCCTACCTGGCTTTGGTCCCGGCCCAAATGTACACCGGGGAGAGACAGGCCGTCAGTCTCTCCTTGTGGGCGGAAGACCGGCCGGCGTCGGGCTGGGTGGAGATCAGCCTCTGGAAGGGAAGCGAGGAACTCCTCCAGACGAAGGAGTTCGTCTCCGGCAAGGAGACCATCCAGTTCCAGGTTCCATCCCAGCCTGGCCAGTACGATCTGCTAGTATCCGGGCCAGGCTTCGAGGACAAAGCGCAGGTGCTGGTCACCGAGGGTCTCCTCATCTTCTTGGAGACTGACAAGCCGATCTACAAGCCCGGCCAGCAGATCGAAGCCCGCATCATCACCCTGGACTCGGAGCTCCTCCCCAAGCCCGCCAAGGTGACTATCGAGGTGCTGGACGCCAAGGGCATCAAGGTGGCGCGCCAAGAGGTGGAGACCGACGAGTACGGCATGGGCCACTTCTCGCTGCCGCTCTCGACCGAGCCCAATCTCGGTACGTGGAAGATCACCGCGGCAACCGGCGAGCAGAAGGCCCAGGTGGACGTCAAGGTCGAGAAGTACGTCCTCCCCAAGTACGAGGTCAAAGTGGAGCTTCCGAAGGAGTGGTTCCTTCCACAGGAGGCCGTCCAGGGCACCGTCGCCGCCGAGTACAGCTTCGGCAAGAAAGTGGTGGGTGACCTGGTGATCATGGCCTCCCGCTACGTAGGCCAATGGGAGGAATTCGCCCGCTTCACGACCGATATTGACGGCGAAGCTTCTTTCGAGATTCCCGCCGTAGGCTACGTGGCCGGCGTACCGGGCCAGCGCGGCATGGGGAACGTCCAGCTCGAAGTGGTCGTGCAGGAGAAGGCCACTGGCTACGAGGAGAAGACCACTCGCCTGCTCACCATAGCCCAAAGCGAGCTCTCGCTGCAGCTCATCCCTGAGGGGTCCTCCTTCAAGCCGGGCCTCCCCTTCAACTTCCTCCTGGTGACCGAGACACCGGACAACCAGCCGCTGGACGCCCAGGTGGAACTCTCCATCGCCTACCTGGATGAGGATTTCCAGCAGTTCGACCAGAAGAGGGAGAAGGTCTCGACGGAGAAGGGTAAGGCTCTGATCACCATCACCCCTCCCAGCGGCGCCATCGCCCTGGAGGTCCACGCCCAGGCTGGCGATGCTTATGCCTGGAAGATGGTCCAGGCGGGTTATTCTCCCTCTGGCCACTTCATCCACGTGGAGCAGGTGAGCAGCGGCCCGCTGGCGCTGGGCGAGCGCGCTGAGTTCAAGGTGCATTCCACCAAAGAAGCGGCCACCTTCTACTACGAGGTGCTCTCGCGGGGCAGGGTGGTCTTCACCGATTACACCCGCTCGGATACCATCTCCTTCCAGCTCACCCCGCTCATGGCCCCCTCCTCCAAGCTGCTGGTCTACCAGATTCTCCCCAACAGCGAGGTGGCTGCGGACTGGCTCCCCTTCGAAGTCGAGGGGAGCTATCCCCACCGCTTCACGGCCTCCTTCAGCAGTGATGAGGTAGCGCCCGCTGACGAGCTGGAGATCCAAATCCAGGCCGAGGGTCAGTCCAGGGTGGGGCTGGCGGTGGTGGACCGCTCGGTGTACATCCTGGCCGAGAACCGGCTCAACCTGCAGCAGGTCTTCGCGGAGTTGGAGATGCTCTACATGGAGCCCCAGGTGGAGCTGCACGAGGCTCGCTGGATTCCCAAGATCGTCACGCCAGGCGCCTACGAGACCTTTGAGGAAGCCGGCATGGTAGTGCTGACCAACAGGAAGCTCCCCACGGGGAAGGAATACGAAAGGCAGGAAGGGGTCTTCCTGGATAGAGGCGGCGTAGTGGTCGAAGTTGAAAAAGAGGTCATGGTGGAACAGAAGGTCGCCGAAGCGCCCATGGCTATGCCCACCCCCGCCCCTGCCGCTGGCGCCCCTGCTGGACTGGCCGAGGTGCAGAGGGTGCGCCAGTTCTTCCCTGAGACGTGGATCTGGACCGCTTTCGACACTGAGCCCGACGGGAGTGGATCCCTCCCCGTGGTCGCCCCCGACACCATCACCACCTGGCAACTGTGCGCGGTAGGGATCTCCAGGGAGAAGGGCCTGGGCATAGCCGAGGACCAGCTCAGGGTGTTCCAGCCCTTCTTCCTCAAGGTTGACCTGCCCTACTCCTGCATCCGCGGCGAGGAGTTTCCGGTGAGGATCGCCCTGTACAACTACCTGGAGGAACCCCAGGAGATCTACGTCGAGATCGAGGGGGCGGAATGGTTCGAGCTGCGCGATGAGCCCACCAAGGTGATCACTATCCCCGCCGGCGACATCGGGGGCGTGTCCTTCGACATCCGTCCGAATTCCCTGGGCGCCCAAAAGGTCAAGATCACCGCCCGCAGCACCCAGGCCGCCGACGCGGTGATCAAGGACCTCATCGTCGAGCCGGAAGGGGTGCAGCGAGAGAGGGTTGAGAACCTGGTTCTCTCCGCGCCCTCCTCCAGGGTGCTCACCACCGCCGTGCCCCGTGGCATAGTGGAGGGGTCGGCCCGCGCCTATCTGGCCGTGACCGCCAGCTACCTGGCCCAGACCATCGAGGGCCTGGAGGGACTGCTCATCATGCCCTTCGGCTGCGGGGAGCAGAACATGATGTGCCTGGCTCCCGACATCTTCATCGCCAGGTATCTGGAGGAGACCGGGCAGATGAAGCCTGAGGTCATGGCCAAGGCTGAGCTCCTCATGACCACCGGCTACCAGCGCCAGCTCACCTTCAGGCGCTCCGATGGCAGCTTCTCCGCCTTCGGCCAGCAGGACAAAGAGGGGAGCCTCTTCCTCACCGCCTTCGTGCTCAAGACCTTCTCCCAGGCCACGGGGCTGATGTACGTGGATCCTCAGCTTCTCAGCTCCACTCAAGAGTGGATCGTCCAGCACCAGAACGCCGACGGCTCCTTTGATCCGGTGGGCTTCGTCTGCCACCAGGAGATGATGGGAGGCTTGAGCGGCAAGACCGCCCTCACAGCCTACGTGGCCATCGCCCTCCTGGAGGCTGGCGAAAAGGAGGCCTCAAGAGCGGCCCTCCTCTACTTGCAGGAGGAGCTCCCGGCCATCAACGATTCCTACACCATGGCTCTGGTGGCCTATGCCCTAGAACTGGGCGAGAACCCTGGCCGGGACATGGCTTACGATAAGCTCATGGACATGGCCAGCGAGAACGAGGAGGGGCTCCGCTGGGCTGCGGCCGGGGTCGGGGAACCGCGGGGGAGCGTGGCCGTGGAGGCCACGGCCTACGCGCTCATGGCATTGCTCGAGCACGGCGATCAACTCAGCGCCAGCAGGGCCGCCCGATGGTTGGTCACCCAGCGCAACGCCTTTGGCGGGTTCAGTTCGACCCAGGACACGGTGGTCGGCATCCAGGCCCTCACCGCCTTCTCCGCCGGCAGCCGAGCCGACGTGGACCTGGTGGTGGAAGTCCAGGCTGGAGACACACTGGAGCAACTCTACATCAGCCCAGGGAACTACGACGTTCTGCAACTGGTGAAGCTGCCAGTGGACGAAGACGTGGCCATCTCCGTAAAGGGGGAGGGCCAGGCGGTGGCCCAACTGGTGCTGCGCTACAATCTCCCCCAGGCGGAGAAGAAAGACGAGGTCTTCCACATCAACGTGGACTACGACACCCACCAGGTGGAGGTCAACGACCGCATCGAGATCGGGGTGGAGGTAGAGTTCGACCCGCCCCTGCCCATAGAGGCTGGGATGGTCGTGTTGGACATCTCGGTTCCCACCGGCTTCGTGCCCGTCGAGGACGGCCTCCAGAAAGTGGTGGAAGCCGAGCCGCGGATCAAGCGATACGACGTCGCCGGCCGCAAGGTCATCTTCTACATAGAGGACATGGCGCCGGGGGACAAGTTAGGGTTCGAGTTCGAGGCCCTGGCTAGCTATCCAGTGAAGGCCAAAGGAGTGACCTCTCAGATCTACGCTTATTACAAACCGGAATGGAAAGGGGAGACCCTAAGCCAGCCGGTTGTGGTGGGAGAATAGCTCTGCTCGAAGGGTTGTGCAGGGGACTTTCACTCCCAAGCTGTCGGACATGCCCGGCACACAAGAAGAAGGCCCTCCTGTGATGGGAGGGCCTTCTGTTTGGGTATCTGTAGGGCGGGAGGGAGTCGAACCCTCATGGAGTTGCCTCCAGCGGATTTTAAGTCCGCAGCGTCTGCCATTCCGCCACCGCCCCATAGACAAAGGGCTGATAGCAACTCGTTTTGCCTTCAGCCTTGGCCACCGATTATTATAGAGGCGACGGCCGGATTTGAACCGGCGAATGAGGGTTTTGCAGACCCTTGCCTTTCCACTTGGCTACGTCGCCACCTGGCTCTTAGCTCTTGCAAAGCGGGCGGTGGGATTCGAACCCATGACCTTCTCCTTGGCAAGGAGACGTTCTACCACTGAACTACGCCCGCATAGTTCGCCAGTGCCGAGGCCCAGATTTGAACTGGGGACACCCTGATTTTCAGTCAGGTGCTCTACCAAGCTGAGCTACCTCGGCCAATCTTCAGCAGGGTTATTTTATACTATCTTGGCTATCTTGTCAAGCCCGGCATCTTGACTTCGAGGGAACCTTTTGTATCCTCTCCGCGTCTAGTAAGTGAATTGACAGAATTTCCAGCAGAGGCGGCTCCCATGCCGCCGGTTCGCGGGCATGGGAGCCCGCTCTGCTCAGAAAAGGAGGTCGCGAAGATGAAGAGGAGAGTTCTGCTAGTCACAGTTATGCTTTTGGGGCTGATCACAGCCACGGCGGGAACTTCGTACGCCGACGGTATCATTATCCCCAAGCCGCCCCCCCACGTCCCCATCACCGAAGTTCCTAACTTGACCATCAAATACCACCGGGTGAGGGTGACTATCGAAAACCAGGTGGCTACAACTCGCATAGATCAGGTCTTCGTTAACGAATCGCGCTACGAGATGGAGGGCACTTACATCTTCCCCCTGCCCGAGGAGGCGGCCATCTCGGAGTTCTCTATGTGGGTGGATGGAGAGAAGCTGGAAGGCCAACTCCTCGATAAGGACCAGGCCCGCCGCATCTACGAGGACATTGTGCGCCGCCGTAAAGACCCCGCCCTCCTCGAATACGTGGGCAGGAACGCTTTCCAGGCCCGAATCTTCCCCATCCCCCCCAACGGGGAACGGCGCGTCGAGCTGGAGTACAGCCAGGTGCTCTCGATGGAGGGAGGGCTGGTCAAGTATGTCTATCCCCTGGACACCGAGCGGTTTTCCGCACGGCCCCTGGAGGAAGTGGTTATCAGCGTGGAGCTACATTCCCACGAGCCGATCAAGGCCATCTACTCCTCCAGCCACCAGGTAGCGGTGGATCGTCGCGGCGAGTATAACGCCACAGTGGGCTACGAGGAGTACGACGTGCTTCCCGACCGCGATTTCGAGCTTTATTACACCATCTCGGCAGAGGATTTCGGGCTCAACCTGCTGAGCTATCGCGAGCCCGATGAGGATGGCTTCTTCCTCTTGCTCGTTGCCCCAAAAGTCGAAGTCGAGGAGAGGGAAGTGGTGGCCAAGGACGTCATCCTCGTTCTCGACACCTCAGGCAGCATGAGAGGCGAGAAGCTGGCTCAGGCGAAGGGCGCGCTGGAGTTCGTGCTCGATAACCTGAACGACGAGGACCGCTTCAACGTCATCGCTTTCAGCACGGGCGTGCGCCAGTATGCTGCCAGGCTTCGGCCAGCCGAGGAGCGCAACGAGGCCCTGTATTTCGTGCGAGAATTGGAAGCCGTGGGTGGTACCGACATCAACCGCGCCCTGCTGGAAGCTTTGGCTCAGGCTGAAGGAGAGCGGCCCACGCTCATCATCTTCCTCACCGATGGCCTGGCTACCGAAGGGGTTGTCGAAACCGAGCAGATCATCGCCAACGTCGGCCGGGAAGCCACAAGTGCGGTCAGGATTTTCACCTTCGGCGTGGGCGATGAGGTCAACACCGTCCTGTTGGATACCCTGGCCCAGAGCCACCGCGGGGCCAGCGCGTACGTGCGGCCTGGACAGTCCATCGAGGAGGAGGTCTCGTCCTTCTACGCCAAGGTTAGCTCGCCGCTTCTGGCTGATCTCGGTCTCGATTTCGGCGCTGTGCGCGTCGAGGATACCTATCCCTACCCCCTGCCCGACCTCTTCGTGGGCACTCAACTGGTGTTGGTGGGCCGCTATCGCCAGGGCAGTTTCACCACTGTCACTCTGGAGGGCGAGGTGAATGGCCGTCTCCAGAGTTTTGCCTACGGCGACCTCCACTTTCGGGACAGGGGGGGCGAGTCGTTCATACCCCGCCTCTGGGCCACGCGCAAGATCGGCTATCTGCTGAGCCAGATCCGGCTCCACGGCGAGAGCAAGGAACTGGTAGACGAGATCGTGAGCCTGAGCGTGCGCTACGGCATCATCACCCCTTACACGTCCTTCCTGGTGGAGGAAACAGGGAGGGCGCTGACCGAGGCCGGGCGGCAGATCATTGTCGAGAAGGAGGTTCAGGTTATGGCCACTCCAGCGCCGGCCTTCGGGGCGAATGCAGTGGAGAAGAGCGTCGTCCAGGAATCCCTGCGCGGAGCGGACACGGTGATGGCGCCGACTGCCGCCGAGGTCAAGCACGTGGGCGACAAGGCTTTCGTGCTGCACGAGGGGGTGTGGACCGACACCCTCTTCGAGCCGGATCGGATGGAGACGGTCAAGGTGGGCTTCGGCGCCGACGGCTATTTCGATCTCCTGGTGGCGCGGCCGGAGTGGGGCCAATACTTCGCCCTGGGCCAGCACGTCATCGTCGTCCTGGAGGGCCAGGCCCACGAGGTGACCAAAGGAGATTACGAGCCTGTCGTGAGTCCAGTTGAAAGACCGACGGAGCCGCCACCCACCGTCCAAGCTCCTGAACCCACGCCCACCGTCCGCTTGGCTGAACCCACGCCCACCGTCCGCTTGGCTGAACCCACCCCCACCACAGCCCCTGCTTCGGCGGAGGGCCAGGGGAAGCCAATCTGCCCCGGCGCAGTGCTCAGCGCAGTGCTGCCCCTGCTGGGCCTGGCTTTTGCCTGGCGAAGACGTTAGACGAATCCTCCTGACCCTCTCCCACTGCTCTAATACCTACCCCCAATGCGCCCCTTTCAAAGTGTCTGTGGTCAAAGTTCTTTGACAAAACAAGCATTTGGTGATATAATATAAAATGGAGGTTGGATTGCAGGGGAGCAAGGAGAACGAAGGTGAAGTGTATTCCTGATCAGTCAGATTCTTTGGGTTTAGCCTCGCCGGCTGAGGTAAATTCAAAGTTGTGACGGACGCCAGCTTTCGGGCGCGTGTGCGCTTGGGAGTTGGCGTTTTTGAGTTGTGGAGAAGGATCCCTCGATAGCGCTGGGCGCATGGATTAGGAGGCAGTAATGAAAAAAGGAGGAACAATGAAACACTTTAGGAGGAGCTGGGGTAAGCCTTCAGAAGCGGCGGCACGGTTGATACTGGCAGTGGTTATGGTGTTAACGCTTGTCACCACAGCGATACCGGCTGGGGCAGACACACCAGTACCACAAGATGGCGAGGAACTCCAACTCGCTCCGCTAAACCCCGAGTTTGAGGCCTATTTAGAAGAGCCACCTGAGGTCTCTTACGGCTACATTCCCCCGCCCATGGATTTGAGCCACTTGGATGAGCTCCCAGTTCAAGAGGTGGAGGAACTAATTCTTCCCAGCAGATTCGACTGGAGAGACCAGGGCAAGGTGACCTCGGTCAAGGACCAGAACCCCTGCGGCACCTGTTGGGTTTTTGGAACCACCTCGGTTCTGGAATCGGCAGTCCTTATGGGCGAAAGCACCACATATGATTTCTCCGAGCAGAGTGTAGCCCTGTGCGTTGACCGTTCTTGGGTCTACCTTTATGATCAGTGGGATGACCCCTGTGGGTTAGAACCCGGCCATGCCGGTGGAAACACCTTTCGTGCCAGCGAGGTCTTCATCAAGAAAGGCGCTGTCCAGGAGACATGCAACCCCTATGACACCGACGCCTTGCAGTGCGATGGGTCGTGTGTGTGTGATAGCTGTTCACCCATCAAGAGGGTGAATGGATTTAGGCTTGTGACGAATGACGGGTCACAGATTAACGCGATTAGGAATGCAGTATACAATGAGGGGCCAGTGACGGTGTCTTACTATTATGACTCCGCCTATGACTACTCGAATCCGACGTGGGGAACCATCTACGACTACTACCCAGGTCCGGACGAAACCAACCACGCCGTATCGATTATAGGTTGGGATGATGGCGTCCCACACCCCAATCCCAGCCACGGAGGAACAGGGGCGTGGATCGTCAAGAATAGCTGGGGAACAGGATATGGCAATGGTGGCTATTTCTATCTCGCATACAACTCAAGCCATGCCAACAAGGTAGCCTATCTTGAGTACAAGGATCACGACCCAGACGAGGAACTGCTCTACTGGGATGAGGCTGGTTGGATAAGGCAATTGGGCTATGGGGACGAGACCGCCTGGATGGCGAGTGTCTTTACTGCACCTCAGGATAAGGCTATAACCCATATTGATTTCTGGACCACAAGCAGCAACGCCGAGTACGAGATATACGTCTGGGATGGCTCCTTTGGAAGCCAGCTTGCCCATCAGACAGGCACCTGTCAGGAGTTGGGTTACTATTCCATACCCCTGAGCACTCCGATTTCAGCACCTGCTGGTCAGCAGTTCACTGTCGGTGTCAAGATGACCACGCCGGGCTACGACTACCCGATACCTGCTGAATGCGAGATTCCGGGGCGGGCGGACCCGCCTATCCAATCCGATGTGAGCTTCATCAGGCGCACCGCTGCCAATTCCTGGAGTGACCTGGCTGACGGGGGCTACAATGCCTGTCTCCGCGCCAGGATGGCAGAAGTGGAGAATGCCCCTCCCAACGCGCCCAGTAACCCTTCGCCGGCGGATGGCACCACCGGCGTGTCGACTGGCGTTGACCTGACTTGGACCGGCGGTGACCCCGACTCCGGCGATACGGTCACCTACGACGTCTACTTCGAAGCCAACGATAGCACTCCGGACAATCTCATCTGCGACGATGTGTCCACTCCCACTTGCGACCCGGGCACACTGGACTACGGCACACACTACTACTGGTACGTCGTCGCCACCGACAACCACGCTGCTTCCACCACTGGTGATACCTGGGACTTCACCACTGAGCAAGCGTCGACCAGCACATCTACGCCGACCAAGACACCCACCTCCACGTCAACCAGCACACCCACGCCAACGCCGACAAGCACGACACTGCCCGGCTTCAAAATCTACCTGCCTCTCATCTTGAAAAACTACGCCCCAGTTCCCACTACTCCAACACCAACGCACACCTCAACACTAACGAGCACAGCCACGGCTACCCCAACAACGACACCCACAGTATCGGTCACGCCTCCTACTCCAACACCAACGCCCACCAGCACGCCGACGGCAACCACCACCCCAACGCGCACGCCAACGACAACCCCTTCACCCACGAGTACTCCAACCAGCACGCCGACCACGACGCCAACTGCTACGCCAACAACCACGCCAACTGGGGAAGCGCTAAAGGCCATCGTGGCCTGTTCTACAGAAAAAAGCATTTACATCATTGACGCCACCACAGATACAGCCGAAGGGCCTTTCCTAAGGCCTCTTGGAACAGGAAACTCTCTTCTCGATGTCGTTGTGACGCCTGACGGTAGGATAGCTATCGTCTCTAACTTTGATGGCAACAAGGTCTATTTCATTGATTTGACTGTCTCCCCGCCTGTTGTACTTGATTCAGTGATCACCGCTTTTTCGGCTGAGGACGTGGCTCTTTCGCCCGATGGCCGTTGGGTTCTGGTTACTGACGGGGGATCCATAGCCCGAGTTGCTTCAATTGATGTATTGAACCGCGAGCTTGTTCAAACCCAGCCAGTACAAGGGGCCCAGGCAGTTGCTGTAGCTGCTGACGGAGAGACGGTCATCGTAGTAGACACTGATCGTGACCAGGTACACCTTCTCCGCTTGAACCCGGGGGATGGTAAGCTTACTTATGCAGGGCAACGCCTGAGAACAGGTGACGTCCCAATCAACGTCGCGATCTCTCCCGATGGGAGGACGGCTCTGGTAGCAAACTTCTGGGATGATACGGTTACTGTCCTACGGATAGATGGGCCGGGCGAGGTGGTCAGGATCGGGGAGGTAAGTCGTCTTCCAGGAGGTCAACAGTCTATCGCCTTCAGCCCCGATGGCGGCAAGGCCTATGTGGTATCCATAGATCCAGACCCTGACCAGCTTTCTGTGCTCAACGTTAATGGTCCAGGGGACGTCACTGACAGTGGCGTCAGGATAGATCTTCACACGAGGGCGGGGGCTGGATTCTATGGGATCGATTGTCTCGCCGTCTCGCCTGATGGGAGCAAGGCCTATGTGGGGAATCCAAGTGATTGGGGCAATCCGATTGATGAAGTGACGATCGTTGACTTGATTGACTATCGCGTGACGGGACAGATTCCTGTGGGACGTTACCCTGCTGGGGTTGCTTTTTTTAACACCAGGTAGGCTGCCGTCGGAGCTGATGACCACCACGCGAACTGTGACCTGTCAACTTGGGCTATCGCTGACGTCAAACTGTTGGACTAACCGTGTTTGTTTGTCCCTGCTCCGCCCCCCAAGAAGTTGTTTTAAGCTCTTCCAGTTTTGACATCTCAGAAGTTATGTGGTAAACTACCGCCACTTACATACCTGGAGCCATCGGGTCAGTGCCTCCAGCTCAGGGAGGCCATTATTACTTTGGTGTCGAGCATCTCTGTTCGACATCCCAAATACAGAAGTCACCACTGGGTGACAAGGAGGAAAAGAGATGAAAAACTATCGAGTCTTTGCTAATCGCTGGTTCAGGGTTGGAGGTGTTGTGCTGGTTTTGGGAGCGGTGTTGCTGGCGGCGGTGCTCAATTTGCCAGCTTCTGCCGACCCTCCTGAGCCGGCGGATACGCCCTCATCTGTGGTTGAGCCAGGCCAGGTGTTCTTGGACACCTCTGGCATAGTCTGGGATAGCCCCATAGAAATTGCCAGTAGTGCTAACGGCTGGACCAACATCATGACCGAGGACTTCGAAGGGACGTTCCCTGGCTCTGGCTGGACCTTGGGCGAGAGCGGGGATGGCGACTACAAATGGGCCAAGAGGACCTGTAGACCTCACAACGGGAGTTATAGCGCCTGGGCCGTGGGCGGCGGAGCCAACGGTAGCAGCTTGCAATGTGGGTCCTACTATCCCAACAATGCCCAATCGTATATGATCTACGGCCCCTTCGATTTGAGCAGCGCCACCGATGCCGAGCTACTTTTCTACCGTTGGAATAACACTATTGACCCTGATTACCTTTTGTGGGGTGTCTCCACTGACGGCTCTTATTTTTCTGGCTGGCAGGTAACGGGAGATTCTGGCGGTTGGAGCTATCAAGATTTCGATTTGTCAAGTGTAGTTGGCCAATCCCAGGTTTGGGTCGGCTTCTTCTTTGTCAGTAACTCAAGCTACAATTATGCCGAGGGAGCTTACGTAGACGATATCACCCTTCAGGCACTAACCGGTGATTGTCCCGGAGCATCAGAAAATGTGTATGTCACCAAAGAAGACAACGAAAACAACCAGCACTATGGCTACGCCGACGGGGATATGTATCCGGGCAACACGGATTGCATTTACAACGAGCGTGACAAGCCTCTGTGCCCGAGTCTTACGAACCCCTTAGCGCCCATTGAGTTCAATATCGTCGTTGATCCCCTGCCGTCACCCATCACGAGTGCCGCGCTTAATATCTATGCCTGGGACGTTGACGAGGAGGGGGACCCGCAGGACCCAGGTAGGTCAGTGGAACGAGACGAGGTCTACTTTAACGGGCACTTTGTTGGCACCCTGACCGGCTGGAACCAAGCGTGGAGCACTTCGCACTTCAACGTTGACCCCTCCTGGGTGCAGCAGGGCAACAACCTGGTGGAAGTGTTGATAGATGAGTATGACGGCTGCTGGTGTGTGAGTATTGACTGGGGCCAGTTGGTGCTGGGCGGGGGCGGAGGGGCGGCATCCATTTACTCGGCGGCCCCCGATAGAACCTGCTATCAGCCTGGTTGGCCGTTGTACTTGCAGATGATACTGCGCACCACCCTGCAGAGCCAGGAGGTGAGGATCGAGGTCAACCTCATTGATCCGAACAACGTCACCAGAGCTAGCTGGACAGACACCAGGACCATCTACGGCCCCGGTACGAACAACGACATTGTTGCTAACCTGACTATACCATCCGACGCTCCGACGGGTGACTACACCATCCAAATCTTCGTTTATGACACCTGCAGCGAGACCCAGAACGATTACTATGAGATACCCATTCGGGTTGACGAGACGTGCGGGGAGACTGTGACGGTGACTACGACGCCGACCAGGACGCCGACCAGGACGCCGACCAGGACACCCACGCCCACCAGGACGCCTACGAGGACGCCGACACTAACCAGGACACCGACCAGCACACCGACGCCCACCAGTACGCCCACGGCGACGCCCTGTTGGAAGAAGGGCGGCTGGATTGACTACGCTCCCAGCGGGATGCCCGACTTCGACCAGCGGCAGGATGCCTGGATGTACCCTGGGACGCAAACCTGGACCTACTGCGGCCCGTTGGCGGTGGCCAACTGCCTGTGGTGGTTCGACTCTAAGATGGAGCCCCACCCGGTGCTCCCACCGACGATAAACGACAATTACAATCTGGTCACATCGTACAACCCCTACGTTTGGGACGACCACGATCCAAGGAACCTGCAACCATTTGTGGAGCAACTGGCCTGGCTGATGGATACCGACGGTCAGCGGAGTGGTGACGGGCATTGGGGTGCCAGCGTGTTCGACATGTACGATGCCATCAACCAATACCTGCTTGACCGCGGCCTGGCCGAGAACTACGAGGTTACGCTGATGCCGCAGCCCACCTTTGAGTGGGTGGCGTACGAGGTGGAGCGCTGCGAGGACGTCATCCTGCTCCTGGGCTACTGGACGTGGAATTACGAGCAGCAGAGGTGGCTGCGCGAGAGTGGACACTTCGTTACCTCGGCGGGGGTGGATTCGCCCAATCGCGCGATTGCCTTCAGCGACCCTATCAAGAACAGGGCCGAGGAGGGTTGGCCAGGGCGGGTGCTGGATGGCATGTTGATTCCGCACTACCCTATACCTGGCCACTCGTACGACGTACACAATGATGCAGGCAACATCTCCCATGACATGTACCATGCTGTGGACACCACCAATAATCCGGATCCGCGAAGTGGGCTTTGGGGGCCGGCCGATTACGTCGAGAGTTACCAGGCCATTGAAGCTTTCGTCGGTCAGAACTTCCCTCGGGACTTCCCCCAGGAGGTGAAATCGGCTCCAGGGGATTACAAGGGAGGGGCCATCCAGACCGAGGTCGAGTATGCCATTGCCATCTCGCCTGTCTGCACCGTGGATGGCACCAAGAAGGCCAGCCCCGTGCAGGTGAAGGCCGGCGGAAATGCGGTGGTGGTGCTGACCATCACTGGCCGGGGTGACTGCCCCACCTTCGAGAGGCACGCCGACGTGATGTTGGTCATTGACCGCTCAGGCAGCATGCAGGGCGCGCCGTTGCAGGATGCCCAGGATGCGGCCAAAGCCTTCGTTGATGGGCTGGACCTGAGTCCGGGAGCTGATCAGGTGGGCCTGGTGTCCTACTCTAGCTCGGCCATTCTCAATCATTGGCTGAGCCAAAGCTCAGGAACGGTTAGAGCGGCCATTGATGCTTTGATGTCCGGTGGACAGACCAACATCACCGATGGCATCAACAAGGCCCAGGAAGAGCTGGAAAGCGTGCGGCACGTTCCCGGAAATCGGCCGATCATGATCCTGATGACCGATGGCCAGCACAACGTAGGCCCCGGCCCTGGGCCAGCGGCGGATGTGGCCAAGGCCAAGGGGACGCGGATCATCACCATCGGCCTGGGGAACGTGGACGAGACAGAGTTGAGGAACCTGGCTTCCTCTCCCAGCGATTACTACTACGCGCCGACGAGCGACGAGCTAAAGAGCATCTACCAGCAGATCGCTGGCACCATCGTGGGGTCACCAGCTACGAACATAGTTCTCACCGATACCCTCGCCCCCAACGTGGAACTGGTTCCCAACTCCTTCTTCGGCTTGCCAGCGCCTAGCCACGTGGATTGGACCAACAAGGTCATAGTCTGGGAGATCCCGATTCTGGGGAGGGATGAGACGAAGACCTTTGGCTATCGGGTGCACGTGCCGGAGGATACTCCGGGGGGAGAGCTATGCTTCAACGAATCAACGATAGCTACCTACGTCAACTCCAACGGCCATGACAATGCTCTGAGCTACCCGCCAGCCTGCGTCACGGTCAAGCCTTCTCTCCACGACGTCTACTGCAAAGACCATCTCACGGATGACGGGTCTGTGCCCTCCAACCCCAACGGTGAGGCCTGGTGGGAGAGCCCCGACATCTGGAACAGGCGTCAACCGGATGGGGTAGAGCAACACGAGAACCCTCAGGCCGGTCAGGTTAACTACGTCTACGTCAAGGTGCGCAATCGAGGCAATGCCCTGATGACGAACGTCAACGTTGACCTGTACTGGGCCGTGGGTGCGGCAATGATTGCGCCTGGGGATTGGCAATACATCGGCACGCAGACCATCGCCAGCCTGCCGGCGGGGCAGAACCAGTCGGTCAGCTTCCAGTGGCAGCCGACGATAGGAGGGCACACCTGCTTCTATGCGGAAATCTATGCCAGCCTGGACCCCATCAGCCATAAGTGGTTGGTGCCCTTCGATAACAACCTGTGCCAGAGGAACCTGCACGTCATCGAGGACGAAGCAGGTTGGTCGGACAATGACGTCGTCATCGGCAACCCCCAGGGCAATTCGACGCACGCCGACATCACCATTGACGGGGAAGACATCCCACCCAATGGGGAAGCCTACGTGGACTTCGAGGATGAAGAGGTCTTCGACCAGTGGCAAGATGCAGGCGGCGACCTGGAGGGAGGAGAGGTGGTTCCTGGCACCACGTCTGTGCGTCTCGACATTAACACCGCTGCTGCCTCGGGCCTGTCGGCGGCTACGGGGTCAATCGAAGCTGTCATCGGCAGGTTGCCCCTGGGCGCCAACGAGAAAACGCTGATAACCCTCAGGTTGGAGATTCCGCCGGGGAGTGAAAGTGAGCCAGAGCTGGAGGTGAGGGAGCAGATAGGGGGGCAGGACGTGGGAGGCAGCACCTACCGACCACCGGCCGCTCCATCCCTGGTGTACCTACCCATCATCCTGAAAAGCTACGGCCCGTAGCAGACCGATACGATAGCAGCGCGGCCTCCCACGCCCGTAATCCGGCCAAGAATCAGGGAAAGCCACCGAACTCCCTACAGAGCCAGGTGGCTTTCCCTTGTCAACGAATACCAAACGAATAAACGAATGAGATCTGCCATCAAAACTCATTCGTTTATTCGTTGCTTCATTCGTTGACAGGATGGAAGTGTCAACCAAATTGTGAATCATCCCGTCCTGCCCATTAGTGTTCTTAACCCGAATCAACCTGGAGACCGGACACGTAACTGTGAAAGCACAAACGATGGATAACGCAATCAGGGGAGTAATAGCTGCGGCGTTCTTGCTTGTAGTGGTGGGATCATCTCTGCTGGCCACATCCTCGCCGACTCAGGCCGGCGATCCGCCACCGCCGAGCGCGGTCCTCATCGAGGAGGCTTATCAAAAGGGGAAAATCAGCTACGAGACCTCGCTCCTCTACAAAGTGTACTCCGTCTTCGATCCCCAAAGGCTGCCCGCCGAGTACCGCAGCAGCACACCTGGCAAATGCGCCACCCCCATCTTGAGGGAAGTTATCAAAAGCTGGGGCACGCTGAGCTCTCAGGTCAAGAAGGACTTGGCCGCTTATCCCGCCCTTCTCTCCAGGCCCTCTCTGAGCGGCCCTGAGTTTACTTATGATACGGCCCATTTTCAGATCCACTACACCAACTCTGGCCAGGATGCGGCTGATCCTGCCTATATTGAGATGATGGGGGCGGAGCTGGAAAACGTCTGGACGGCGGAACTGGAGGCCATGGGCTGGTTGCAGCCGCCTTCGGACCAGACGGTGGATGGGGATCCAGATTACGATGTCTACGTTGAGGATATGCAATACTACGGCTACGCCGCAGGCGATGGGGAAGCCGACCAGGGCGTCCAATCCGGGGACAACGAGAACTCACCAGGAATCATAGAGCTCAACGCCTGGCACTCCTATCTCAGCCTGGAGAACGATTACTATAACTTTCCCTGCACTCCCCTCGATTGTATGAGGGTGACAGCGGCCCACGAATTCAACCACGCCATCCAGTTCGGCTACGATGCCTGGGAGGAGACGTGGCTGATGGAGGCGACGGCGACCTGGATGGAGGACGAGGTCTACGACTACGTGAACGATAACCTGGGTTATCTTATCTTCCACTTTGCTGACCCTGACCTCTGCCTGCCTGGCACTATTCCATATCGTCCAGGTCGTTGGTACTCCGATTGGATCCTGATGCGCTTCATCTCGGAGCACCACGGGGGGCAGAGCACGGTCAGGAGCGTTTGGGAGCGCAGTGTTAACTACGATAGTTACTATGGCTCTTTTGCTTTCGATACTCTCAGCGATGCCCTCGGCGAGATAGGCACCAACCTGCCCTCCGTATTCACCGCATTCAGCGCTGCCAACTACGTGATGTCCACCTGCCCAGCCAACGACCCCTACTGCTACGAGGAGGCAGGGCTCTATCCTGATGTCTACGTTGAGGAAGAAAACCTTGACTTCGCTGGTGAGGCCATCCACTACCAGCCCCCGGATGGAGTGGAGCAGTACGGCGCGGATTACATCGAGATTGATTCCACTGTGGATTCCATCGAGGTGTCTGTAGTCGGGACGACAGCCACGACCGCTTACGCCGCCCAGTTGGTGGCTCTACAAGGCGGCGCTGCCACTGTGATTCCCATACCCATGAGCGGTTCGCCCTCGTCCGGATCCGTTCTGGTTGACACTTCTGGCTATGATAGCCTGACCTTGATCGTCATGAACGTGACCCCGACGGCGGGGGCGTGCAGTGATTCCAGTTACTTCGTGATCCTCGACCTGGGCACGGCTCCCGGTTTGGACTGCAGCGCTGCCGTTTCCACGAGCTGCGGGGGCTCGCATCAGGGAGATACGACGGGCGCGCCCTCCAACGTCACCTACTACAACTGCAAGGGTTGGAAGGAGAGCGGCCCGGAGGAAGTCTACGTCTTAACCACCGAGTCCACCGGCGACGTAGTTGCCACCCTCGACGACATAGCGGTAGATCTGGACGTGTTTATCCTGTCCGCCTGCGATGCCATGAGCTGCCTGGCCTATGGCAACAACACTGCCAGGTACAGAAATGCGCCTCCTGGTACTTACTACATCGTGGTGGATGGATACAACGGGGCTTCGGGCAGCTACACCCTGAGGGTGAGGTGCGGCAAGGGTTTAGATTGCGGCACCGCCGTTTCCGCAAACTGCGGGGGCTCATATCAAGGTGATACGACGGGGGCGTACTCCAACGTCACCTATTACAACTGCTCCAGTTGGGATGAAAGCGGCCCCGAAGAGGTCTACGTCCTGACGACCGAGGCTACTGGTGACATTACTGCTACTCTCAGTGACATGGACGTAGGGGTGGATTTGGATGTGTTCGTGCTATCCTCCTGCGACGAGAATAGCACTCTGGCCTACGGCGACTGGGCTGCCAGCTACGACAATGCTTCCCCAGGCACCTACTACATCGTGGTGGATGGCTACCAGCGGGATTCGGGCAGCTATGCCCTGGACATCAGTTGCTCTACCTGCCCTGGAGTGGGGACCGCTTATATCACTGCCGAGGACAACGAGAATAATGCCCACACGGGTTGCCCGGATGACGATATGTACCCTGAGTACCCCGACTGCGTGTTCAAGACCGATCCGCTGCACCCTATCGAGTTCAACATCCTGGTGCTATCGTTACCCTCCTTCGAGACGGCTCAGCTCAGTCTCCGGGCCTGGGACGTGGACGAGGGAGGCGGGCCAGTGGAGTGTGTTGAACGGGACGAGGTCTATTTCAACGGGGAATTCGTTGGCTACCTGGCCGGGGCCGACAAAATCTGGAGCACCTCTGTCCTCGACATTGACCCTTCGCTGATGCAGCAGGGCAACAACCTGGTCCAGGTGTACATTGATGTTGATAATTGCGCTTCGTGTGCCAGCGTTGCTTGGGGGCAGTTGGCGCTTGACGGTGGCGGCGGAGCGGCGTCCATCCCCTCGGTTGCTCCAGACAGGGTGTGCTATCTGCTGGGCTCGACGGCGAACGTGACGACAACCTTGCGCACCACGCTGGCCAGCCAAGAGGTCCGGGTCGAGGCCAACGTCCTCAACGCGGCGAACAGTTACCTGGTTGGCATTTCGCAGACGACGACCATTTACGGCCCCGATCAGGACAACGAGCTTCTCCTGTCGCTAGACCTGCCTGTGGGCGCTGCGCCTGGCGACTACACCCTGCAGATCATCGTCTTCGATACGTGCAGCGGGACCCAGAGCGATTATCATGAGAGCACCATCCGCATTGACCCTGTGTGCGAAACCGCGACCCCTACGCCTACCTCGACGCCGACGAGCACGCCGACCAGCACGCCCACGCCGACCTCGACTCCCACCGGCACCATTTTTCCCACCGACACGCCCACGACTACGCCGACGAGCACACCCACCCCGGTCCGGGTCTACCTGCCCGTAATCTTGAAGAGGTACATTTCCTAGTGACGAGGTAGCTGAAAAAGTGGCTGCGCCAGCAGTGCTGGCTACTGTTTTCGGGTCTGCTTGGACTATAAGGCTCTAGCACCCGTCCCCGGGTGCGGTTTTGGCGGCCCGAAGACGGGCCTTGGAGCTTATATCAAAATTCCAGAAATTGCCTACTGTTTTCGGGTTTGCTTGGACTCGTAGTCCTCGATGGCTTTGTGGAGGGCCTCCGCACCCAGGTTAGAGCAGTGCATCTTGTTGGGCGGCAGGCCATCCAGCTCGTTGGCTACCCTGTTGCGATTGAGCTGTTTGGCCTCCTCCAGGCTCATCCCCTTGGCCATCTCGCTGACCATACTGGAGACAGCGATGGCAGCCCCACAGCCAAAGGTCTTGAATTTGACGTCGCTGAGGTGACCGTTGTCCACTTTGATGTAGAAGGCCATCACATCACCACACACGGGGTTGCCCACCGTGCCTACCCCATCGGCGTCGGCTATCTCCCCCACGTTGCGGGGGTTCATGAAATGCTCCATCACTTTTTCGCTGTATACCGCCATTCGGTTTCTCTCCTCTTTGTTCTTCCTGTTAGAATTTGTGGGATCGTCGAGTCTATGGTATAATCGCTCCGGAGCCAAGATGATTGGATTGGAGGATACGAGATGACTAACTTCGATCTTATGAAAGAACTGCATGTTGCCGGGCAGAGCAAGATCGTGATGCTGGTGATTGACGGCCTGGGCGGCTTGCCGATGGAGTCCGGTGGGCCTACTGAGCTGGAGGCAGCCCGGACGCCGAATCTGGATGCCCTGGCGGCTGAATCAATCTGCGGCCTGAGCGCGCCCATCTCGCCAGGCGTGACCCCCGGCAGTGGGCCTGCCCATTTGGCCCTCTTCGGCTACGATCCACTGCGCTACGAGATTGGGCGGGGCGTGCTGGAGGCCTGCGGAATCGGTTTCCCACTGGGGCCTAGCGACGTGGCTGCTCGCGGCAACTTTTGCACTGTGGATGAGAACGGCCTGGTCGCCGACCGTCGGGCCGGGCGCATCCCCACCGAGAAGGCTGCGGAGCTGTGCCAGATGCTGCGGGCCATCCAGTTGCCCGGCGTGGAGACCTTCGTCGAGCCGGTCAGGGATTACCGCTTTGTGCTGGTGTTAAGGGGAGAGGGCCTGTCGGGTGGGCTAACTGAGACCGACCCCCAGCAGTTGGGAGTACCTCCTCGGTCGGTCGAGGCCCTGGTTCCCGAGGCGCAGCGCACAGCCGAGCTTTTTAACCAGTGGATTGCCCGGACACGAGAGCTGCTGGCCGACCAACATCCCGCCAACATGGTTTTGCTGCGCGGCCCGGATAAAACTCCCCAGTTGCCCAGCATGGCCGAGGTCTACGGACTCAGAGCGGCTGCCATCGCTACTTATCCCATGTATCGCGGCGTAGCCACACTGGTGGGCATGGACATCCTGGAGACGGGGGAAACGCTGGAAGAGGAAGTGGAAACGCTGAAAACCCACTGGGCCGAGTATGATTTCTTTTTCTTCCACGTCAAGAAGACGGACTCGGCCGGCGAGGACGGCGACTTCGCCCTCAAGGCCGCGGTCATTGAGCACGTGGACGAGGCGGTGGTGCCGGCTATCACCTCTCTGCAACCAGACGTTCTCGTTGTGACTGGCGACCACTCCACGCCGGCCCTGCTCAAAAGCCACAGTTGGCATCCGGTGCCCACGCTGCTCCACAGCAGGTATTGCCGTCCCGACGAGGTTCGGGCCTTTGGCGAGCGCGCTTGCATGCGCGGGGGATTGGGCGTCTTCCCAGCTACAGACCTGATGCAACTGGCCATGGCTAACGCTCTGCGCCTGACTAAGTTCGGAGCGTGACGAACTTCAAACCTCAAACTCCAAACTTCAAAACTTGTTGACTCGTTACCTCGTTACTCTGCTGTATGTCAGTCTGCCGCTCAGCCACGCTACCACACCCAAGATCACCGCTTCCACCAGGGTCAACACTCCCCAGAGACTGGCCGCGTCGAACCAAAAGCGGGTGGGGAAAAGGCGGATCAAAGTATCCGACAGGCTGAAGATCCAGGAGTCGCCCTCGAAGAAAGTCAAGTGGAAGCGGGTGAAGAACCAGTCGAAGTTGAAGTAGATCAGGGCTACCAGTGCCAGCAGCAGGGCTATGGTCAACAGGGAGCCCTGGAGTAGAGAGGTGGAAATCTGGGTCTCGGTATCTCTTATCACCAACAGAACCCCCAGCGAAAAGGCGATGGCCAGCCCCAGGAGCCCGTGGGTCAGGAAGGCCTGTCTGGTCACCATCTTGACATCCACCATGTGGACCAACTCTTTCTCTCTGAATAGAGGCCCCTCCTCTCCCTCCAAATCCCCCAGTATCTCGATGCCCACATCCGAACGCAGGTAAGTGACCGCCCTGTCAGCCACCATGAGCCTTTCCTCATCCGTGAACCCAGGCGAGGCTGGGAAGTCCGCCTTCCCGTACTCGTAGCGCAAGAAGGTTGGGGACATAAAGATATAGAGATTCGTCAGCAGCAAGAAGACGGGGATGGACAGAACCAGCAATATCCTGGCAATGGTAAGGATGCTTTTCTTGAGCATAGTTTGAGCCTTTCTTATATGGGCAAGATTGATCTATGGACCTATTATACTCCGTTCACCGGGTTCTGGCAAACCCTCACGTTTCACGTCTTCACGTTTCACGGCCAATTGACTCGCGAGGTCTTTCGTGGTATAGTTCGGCCAACGTTGTTAGCACATCATCCTTGAGGGATCAGTCGTGGCGGGGGTGACCACTTTGGAGCGTGCTGAGAGGCTGACGGTATTTCTCGACAAGCTAGTACTCGCGCTGGCTAAACACTGGCTGTTCTTGGTCAATCTGGTGATAGCCGTCTACAGTGGCTTACCTCTATTAGCTCCAGTTTTGATGGCTTTGGGATACACTCGGCCGGCTGAGATTATATATACGATCTATAAACCACTCTGCCACCAGTTGCCCCAGCGTTCCTTCTTCCTCTTTGGCCCCCGTCTAGCCTATTCCCTCGAGACCTTGCGGGAGCTGCTGGGGCCAGAGATGCTGACCACCAATTCCCTGGCCAGGGCGTTCATCGGCAACGCGGCTCTCGGTTACAAGATGGCCTATTGCCAACGCGATGCGGCCATGTACAGTTCGATGTTGCTGGCAGGGATGGTCTTTGGTCTGGTGCGCCACCGCCTCAAACCTCTTACCTTTACCCGCTATCTCATCTTCCTCGCCCCCTGGGCAGTTGACGGACTCGTCCAACTCCTCGGATTTTACGAGAGCACCTGGCAACTGCGCACCATCACCGGCAGCCTCTTCGGCCTGGCCACCGTCTGGTTTGCTTACCCGTATCTGGAAGCGGGCATGGGGGATCTCCGACGCACAATCAGCATGAAGTGAGAGAAACCAGGTTTTTCGCTCGAAAGTGCTTCTCGGGATGTCAAGAAGGCGTGCAGATGCGGACGTTTTGGAAAATAGAGGGTTCAAAAACCTGGTTTCTGAGGCCAAAGTCCAGAAACCAAGAGGGCCAGGAATACTTATCCCTGGCCCTCAATCAAAAGGAGGAGAAGAAATTGACGGCATGGCCCATTACTCAGCCCGTGCACCACTGCACAGATGCTCATCGCCTTTGATGAGCCATGCCTGACTAATATGATACCACCTTTTGATTTTTCTTGCTGGACGATTGCCCTACGATTGCCCTACGGAATGTCTACAGTTAGTGAGTAATGAGTTGACGTCGTGCCCAGTAAGCTCAAGTCAGCTAGTTGGTGGAAGTTCAACGTAACCTTCCTGTTCCCTACTCTGCAGTAAAGAGAAACGAGTCAACAAGGCTCCTTGAACCTCGTTGACTCGTTATTCCCATGGTCGGGGCGGGCGGATTTGAACCGCCGACCTCACGGACCCGAACCGTGCGCGCTATCCGGACTGCGCTACGCCCCGCCTGTGGTTATATTATAGTCTTTTTTGCCAGATTGACAAGTAGAGGTTATTGTGCCCATTTCCGCTCTCGGCCCGCTCTTCTTAGCCGCCCTCCTGCACGCATTCTATCACCTGTTCTACAAGCGAAGCCTGGACAAGCAGGTTTTCGCCTGGTGCCTGCTGCTGGTGACTGTGGTGGCCTATTTCCCTCTCTTCGTGACCAGACCACTGAACCTTCCTCCCCTGGGCTGGGCTTGCGTGTTGGCCAGCGGCCTGGCCGAAGCCGCCTACTTTGCATCCATGGGCCAAGCATATCAAACGGGAGACCTATCGCTTGCCTATCCCCTGGCCAGAGGCTCGGCGCCGCTTTTCATCACCCTCTGGGCTACGCTGTTCCTCAAAGAGCGGTTGACGGCCTGGGGGCTAACGGGCATCCTCTTGATAGCGGGCGGGCTCTATCTCATCAACGCGCGCTCGTGGGGGGATCTATGGAAACCCTTGCGCCACCTGGGAAATCCTGTATCTCGTTGGGCTCTCTTGACCGGCTTCTGCATCTCTGTCTATTCGATCATTGACAAGGTAGGGATAGAGTACGTGCCGCCCTTCACCTACATCTATCTCGTCCTCGTGGTGACTTTTCTCGCTTTTACCTTTTACATATTGCTCAGCGGCAAGAAGGCCAGCATCGCCGCAGAATGGCGAGTCAACAAAGTGGGCATCCTGGTCGCAGGAGTGGCCGACCTCCTGATCTATTACCTGGTGCTGTTGGCCATGCGACTCAGCTATGTGAGCTACGTAGGCTCGGTGCGGGAGATGAGCGTGGTGTTAGGTGCGTTCTTGGGGAGCACCTTGCTGGGGGAGGGTTATGGACGGATCAGGGTCTTCGCCTCGATCCTGGTCTTTCTGGGCATTCTCTTGATCGGAGCGGCGGGATAGATAAATAGAACTCACAGCGGCCGGCGTTCGTTGCCTCAAGATGACTTCAGCGAGTTGGGTTGACACCGCGTTGGTTCGATGCTATAATGCTGCTATAAGATACAGGGAGGTATTCAACGATGACAAGCGCTATTGAGAACATCAGGCGCATCACTCTGCGGGTGCCATCACAGCTTCACCAGGCCCTCATTCAGGCCGCAGCGGAGCGAGATTTGTCTCTCAGCCGTCTGGCCGTCGAAGTGCTGGAGTCGTATGTTATTCAGGAGAAAGGACGATTCCCTCTCAGGGAGTTGAGCGACTTGCTGGCTCCTGCTGCCCAGACTAAAGGGCTGACAGAAGAGGAGATGATGCGGCACGTCAAAGAGGCGCGCCGACGCATCTGGCAGGAACGGTATCGAGAGATGGTTGTGCGCCTTCGGCCTGCGCGAAAGAAAAGGATAACTCCCTGACATCGCGCCAGGTGAATAAGCGAGGCAGACGATGAAATCCCCGCTCCGTTAAGTCGAGGAGCGGGGGTTTTGGTTGCCGGTGGCACCGCTCTTCCCATTTATCCCAGGCTGTAGTATAATATGCCGGTAAAATTCACAAACGAGGAGGTTGGCCATGGATCTGAATCTGACTGAAGAGCACAAAATGATCCGCAAGATGGTACGGCAGTTCGCCGAGAAAGAGGTGGCTCCTATCGCGGCCGAGATGGACGAGAAGGCGGAAGTGCCTTTCGAGAACATCAAGAAGATGGGAGAGCTGGGGCTCATGGGCCTGACTGTGTCTGAAGAGTACGGCGGCGCTGGCATGGACACGGTGAGTTACTGCATAGCTACCGAGGAAATCTCTAAAGCCTGCGCGTCTACGGCGATAGTGATGGGCGTGCAGAACTCCCTGGTCTGCCACGGGATCGAGAAGTTCGGGACCGAGGATCAGAAGCAGCGGTTTCTGGTGCCGCTGGCCGAGGGCAAGCTCATTGGCGCCTTCGCCCTGACCGAGCCTGAGGCCGGCTCCGACGCGGCAGCCCAAAAAACGACTATGGTGTTGGATGGCGATGAGTACGTTGTCAACGGCGCTAAAAACTTCATCACCAGCGGCGGGTTCGCCGACGTCATCCTCCTCTTTGGCATGACGGACAAAAGCAAGGGGTACCGTGGCACCACCGCGCTGCTGGTCGAGAAGGGCACGCCTGGGTTCTCGGTGGGCAAGGAGGAGAATAAGTTGGGCATCCGCGCCTCGGATACCTCTGAGTTGGTATTTGAGGATTGTCGAGTGCCTGTCGCCAACCGGCTGGGAGAGGAGGGCCAGGGCTTCAAGATCGCCATGACCGATCTCGACGCTGGACGCATCAGCGTGGCCGCGCAGGCGCTAGGCATCGCCGAAGCGGCCTACGAGGCCGCGCTGGAGTACGCCAAGACACGGGTGCAGTTTGGTCAGCCCATCGCCAAATTCCAGGGCATCCAGTGGATGCTGGCCGACATGGCCACTCGCATCGAGGCGTCGCGGCTGCTGGTCTACAACGCCGCTCTGGCCAAGGACAGGGCCAAGGAAACCGGTGCGCGCTACAGCAAGGAAGCAGCCATGGCCAAGCTCTACGCCTCGGAGACGGCCAGTTGGGTGACCGATCTGGCGATCCAGATCCACGGCGGCTACGGCTACGTCAAGGACTACCCCGTGGAGCGCTACTACCGCGATGCGCGGATTACCCGCCTCTACGAGGGCACCAGCGAGATACTGCGCATCGTGATCGCCAGCCAGATTTTGCGGTAGATCACTTAGAAACCAGGTTTTTCCCAAAAACCTGGTTTCTCTATAGGAGAGGTTATATGACCAACGATCCTAACATCGAAAAGCTGAGAGAGCTTAAAGGGGAAGCCAGGCTGGGCGGCGGCCAACAGCGCATTGACCGCCAGCACGCCAGGGGCAAGCTCACCGCCCGAGAGAGGCTCGATTTGCTGCTGGACGAGGGCAGCTTCCAGGAGCTCGACATGTTCGTCACCCATCGCTGCACCGACTTTGGGATGGAGAAGACGAGGCCGCTCGGGGACAGTGTGGTCACGGGTTGGGGGACCATTGACGGACGATTGATCTACGTCTTCGCCCAGGATTTCACGGTGTTCGGCGGCTCGGTGAGCAAGGTGCACGGCGAGAAGATATGCAAGGTGATGGACCTGGCAATGCAAAACGGTGCGCCCCTCGTCGGGATCAACGACTCAGGCGGGGCACGAATCCAGGAGGGGGTGGATTCCCTGTGGGCCTACGGCGAGATCTTCACCCGCAACACCCTGGCGTCGGGCGTCATCCCGCAGATCTCGGTCATCATGGGGCCGTGCGCCGGGGGCGCGGTCTATTCCCCGGCCATTACGGACTTCGTCTTCATGGTGCAGGAGACCAGCCACATGTTCATCACCGGGCCGCAAGTCATTCGGGCGGTTACTGGCGAGGAGGTGACTCAAGAGGCTCTGGGTGGGGCCGCAACTCACAACGTCAAGAGCGGGGTGGCTCATTTCATGGGCGCCGACGAGCCGCAGACGCTGGGCATGGTGCGGCGACTGCTCTCCTTCCTGCCGCCGAACAACATGGAGGATCCGCCCCGATCGCAGCCCACCGATGATCCAGGCCGCGTGGACGAGAGGCTGGACACGCTGGTGCCCGACGATCCCAGCCAGCCCTACGACATGAAGGAGATCATCCGGCGAGTGGTGGACGATGGCGACTTCATGGAGGTGCACCAGCACTATGCCCCTAACCTCATCGTCGGCCTCGCCCGCATGGACGGGCGGCCCGTGGGCATCGTCGCTCAGCAGCCCAAAATGCTGGCCGGCGTGATTGACATCAACGCCGCCGACAAGGGGGCGCGGTTCATACGCTTCTGCGACTGCTTCAACGTCCCGCTGATCACTTTTTGTGATACCCCTGGCTACATGCCTGGCGTAGCCCAGGAGCACGGGGGCATCATCCGCCACGGGGCCAAGATGCTCTACGCCTACGCCGAGGCCACCGTGCCGAAGGTGGCCGTCATCACCCGCAAGGCCTACGGCGGCGCCTACATCGTGATGAGCTCCAAGCATCTGCGTGGGGACATCAACTACGCCTGGCCCGGCGCCGAGATCGCGGTGATGGGGCCCGAAGGTGCGGTGAACATCATTGGCCGCAAGGAGATCAAAGCAGCCGATGATCCAGAGGCCAAACAGGCAGAACTGCTGGAGGATTACAAAGATAAGTTCGCCAATCCCTACACGGCTGCCTCCAAGGGCTACATTGACGATGTCATCGAACCCCGCGAGACCCGCCCCCGCGTCATCAGTGCCCTGGAGATGCTGCAGAACAAGCGGGATACGAATCCGCCCAAGAAGCACGGGAATATACCACTTTAGAAACTTCAAACCTCAAACTCCAAACTTCAAAATCGCGGGGGAGGCAAGCAGATGGCCACCACGATGCAAGGTATATACATAACAGTGTTAGGAATGGCGATCCTCTTCGCGGCTTTGTTGATCCTCATGCTAGCAACGATGGGGCTGGAAAGGCTGTTCAGGCCCAGGGAGCTTGAGGAGGAGACGCCCTCGGCGAGGGAGAAAGAGTTGGTTGCCGCCATTGCGGTGGCCATTGCTCTAAAGCTCAAAGCTCAAAGTTCAAAGCTCAAACTTCAAACTTCAAACCTCAAACTTCAAACCTCAAAGGAGGCACTGAGCGCCTGGAAGTTCTGGGGAAGATACAGGCAATTGATGAACTCAAGAGAGGTAAAGGGGCGTCGTCAATGAAAAAATTCAAGATAAGCGTCAACGGCAACTGGTATGAGGTGGAGATAAAAGACCTGGACGAGTCGCCCATCTCGGTGCTGGTTGACGGGGAGCTCTATGAGGTGGAATTGGGGCCTGAGATCCCGGACACCGAGGCTGCAGAGAGAGTTCGAGAAGAGCCTGAGGTTCTGATTTCGGAACCTGTGCTGGAGGTGAGTAAGCCAGTGGCTGCGGCGGGCGAGGTGATAGCTCCCATGCCTGGCAAGATTCTGGCCGTGAACGTGGAGGTGGGCGATCGGGTACAACATAAAGAAGTGCTCTGCACCCTCGAGGCCATGAAGATGGAGAACGAGATCATGGCCCCTGCCCCAGGCGTCGTCAAAGAGGTCAGAGTGGCCGAGGGACAGGATGTCTTGTACGGCGACGGTTTGTTCGTCATGGAATCATGATATAAGGCTCCAAGGCCCGTCCCCGGGCCGTCAAGGCCGCGCCCGGGGACGGGCGCTAGAGCTTTATAAACGTTTTGTTCGTCATAGGATGAGGTGAGTGAGATGGACTGGACAGGATTGTCGCGACTTCTGAGCGGTTTCCTCAATCTGACTCTGGGGAACGTGGTCATGATGATAGTGGGGGGCATCCTCATCTATCTGGCCATCGCCAAAAAGTACGAGCCGACCCTGCTGCTGCCCATCGGCCTGGGGGCGATCATGGCCAACATCCCGGCCACCGGGATGAGCGAAGAGGGCGGGATTTTCGCCGTGCTCTACGAGATGGGCATCGCCAACGAGCTCTTTCCCCTGCTGATCTTCATCGGCATCGGGGCGATGACCGATTTCGGCCCCCTCCTGGAGAACCCCATCACCATCCTGTTGGGAGCAGCGGCGCAGTTCGGCATCTTTGGCACCCTGTTGGCAGCTACGCTGATGGGCTTCGACATCAAAGAGGCGGCCTCCATCGGGATCATCGGCTCGGCCGATGGGCCTACCTCCATTTATGTGTCGGCCAGGCTCGCTCCCCAACTGCTAGGCCCCATCGCGGTGGCCGCTTATTCCTACATGTCGCTGGTGCCCATCATCCAGCCGCCGATCATGAAGCTTTTGACCACCAGGGAGGAGAGGCTCATCAGGATGCCCTACACTTCTCGGCCTGTCTCCAGGATCACCCGCGTCTTGTTCCCCATCGTCACCACTCTCATCTGTGGGTTGATAGTGCCCATGGCCACCCCCCTCATCGGGATGCTGATGTTCGGGAACCTGATGCGGGAGTCCGGGGTGGTGGACAGGCTGTCCAAGGGGGCTGAGAACGAATTGGTGAACATCGTCACCATCTTGCTGGGGATAACCATTGGCTCGACGATGGCAGCGGAGAGCTTCCTCAACGTGAGAACGATCATGATCGTGATCATGGGGCTATTGGCCTTCAGCCTGGATACCGCCGCCGGTTTGGTGTTGGGTAAAATCATGTGCGTCCTGTCCGGGAGGAAGATCAATCCCTTGATCGGTGCCTCTGGGATCTCAGCCTTCCCCATGTCGGCCCGGGTGGTGCAAAAGGTGGGCAACGAGGAGGATTTCACCAACTTCCTCTTGATGCACGCCATGGGGTCGAATACGGCTGGCCAGATCGCTTCCGTGATGGCCGGCGGATTGGTGCTGGCGTTGTTGGGAGGATAAAGATTCCTCGTTCGCCCAACCTCAGAACATCGTTTTGTCATCCGGCGGATAGGTCGCTATGCCAGCTTTGAGGAACTGTTGGCCTACGAAGACGTGGTTTCCATCGCGCCCGATGTTCCCCCAGGCCAACTCCTTGAAAAGTTGCGCGCCATCCACCCGCCGGCGAAAGAGTCGCTGGGCGTCGTGGCGTTGGAAATCGAGGCGGAGTGAAGGGTCTCAACAATAACGTGGTAAACTTAGGCCTGGTTCCGGGGATGGAAATCGGCACAGGAGGATTAACCGACGATCGAAGTCTACCCCAAGCTGTTTGTCGGTGATGAGATTGATTACGAGCTTAACGTAGCAGTGCAGAAGGGATGGGCCGTAGTCCACCTGATCCTGAACATGGTGGATGCCAAAGACCCGGAGCTTTTTTCCAAAGAGATGATTGATGCGGCTTTAGACTTCATGGACGAAACCCTGTCCAGGGGCTTGAAAGTCCTGGTTCACTGCGACCGAGGCGAGTCCAGGTCTCCGTCCATTGCCCTTCTGTATGTGGCCGCCCGACTTAAAGACCCTTCGGGTTTCTAAAACCCGAAGGGTCTAGGAGAAACCATGACCAACCATCTGATCATAATCACCATCGCCCATGAACTGGGCCTCAAGGCCGATCAAATCGCCAGCGCCGTCCAACTGTTTGACGAGGATAACACCATGCCCTTCATCGCCCGCTATCGCAAGGAGGTCACCGGCGGGCTGGACGAGGAGCAGCTCCGGATTATTCAGGCCCGCCTGAAATACCTGCGCCGCCTGAAGGAGCGCAAGGGGACGGTGCTGAAGAGCATCGCCGAGCAAGGCAAGCTGACGCCGGAGCTGGAGGCCAAGATACAGTCGGCCATGGTGCTGCAAGAGGTGGAGGACCTCTACCTGCCCTACAAACCCAAGCGGCGCACGCGGGCCACCATCGCCAGGGAGCGGGGGCTGGAGCCGCTGGCCGAGCTCCTGCTGGCCCAGGAGGTCACCGAGGGGACGCTGGAGCAGTTCGCCCAGGACTACCTGAGCGAAGAGGTGCCCACTATGGAGGACGCCTACGCTGGAGCGCGGGACATCGTGGCCGAGGTCGTCTCCGAAGACGCCGACCTGCGCAAGGCGGTGCGAGAGCGTACCTTCGGCAAGGGTTTGCTGGTCTGCAAGGTGGCCGACGCCTCCCTCGATCCCCAGGGCAAGTACCAGATGTACTACGAATACGTCGAGCCGCTGAAGGCCATCCCGCCCCACCGCCTGCTGGCCATCAACCGGGGCGAGAAAGACGGCGTGCTCAAGGTCAAAGTGGAAGCGCCAGTGGATCAGATCGTGGCTGAGGTCGAAGGCCGCTACCTGAAGAACAAGCGATCCGTATTCGCCGCCCAGGCGCGAGATGCCGCCGCCGATAGCTACCAGCGGCTCATCGCCCCCTCCATCGAACGCGGGCTGAGAGGCACCTCCACCGATGAAGCGGACGACCACGCCATCAAGGTCTTCGCCACCAACCTGCGCCACCTCCTGCTCCAGCCGCCGCTGCGGGGCAAATGTGTGATGGGCATTGATCCGGGCTACCGCACCGGCTGCAAAGTGGCCCTGGTGGACGAGACGGGCAAGTTTTTGGGTGGCACGACCATCTATCCCCACGCGCCGCAGAAGCAGTGGGACGAGGCCAAGGGGATTCTGGTGAGGCTGGTCACCAGGGGGAACGTGGACGTAATCGCTATCGGCAACGGCACCGCCTCGCGGGAGACGGAGGCTCTAGCCGCCGAGGTTATCGCTGAGGCCGGGCGAGGGGCCTACGTCATGGTCAACGAGGCTGGCGCGTCGGTCTACTCCGCTTCCCCACTGGCCAGGGAGGAACTGCCCGACATGGACGTCTCCATGCGCGGCGCGGTCTCCATTGCCCGCCGCCTGCAAGACCCCCTGGCCGAGCTGGTCAAGATCGAGCCCCGCTCCGTCGGCGTGGGCCTCTACCAGCACGACGTGGATCAGAAGAAGCTGGCCGAGACCCTGGACACCGTGGTCGAGTCGGCCGTCAACCACGTGGGCGTTGATCTCAACACCGCCTCGCCGGCCCTTTTGCAGTATGTTTCCGGGATCAACAAACGGGTGGCCAAAGCCATCGTCAGGCATCGGGATGAACACGGACCTTTTGAGTCTCGCCACGGATTGAGGAAAGTCAAGGGGGTAGGGGACAAGGGGTTCGAGCAAGCGGCGGGTTTCCTCAAAATCCCCGCCGGGGCGAACCCCCTGGACAACACCTTCATCCACCCGGAGTCGTATCCCGTGGTGGAGGGCCTCTTCACTCTGATGGGCGTGCGAGGGAACGAGCCCGATCTAGCTCGGAGGGTCAGAACCTTTCGGGTGGGAAACGACCTGACGGAACTGGCCGAGGTTCTGGAGGTGGGCCTGCCGACGCTGACGGACATCTTCGACAACCTCATCAAACCCGGCCGCGACCCCCGCGACGGACTGCCCAAGCCCATCCTGCGGAGCGACGTTCTGAAAATGGAAGACCTGCGGGAAGGGATGATCCTCAAGGGCACGGTGCGCAACGTGGTGGACTTCGGCGCCTTCGTGGACATTGGGGTCAAGCAGGACGGCCTGGTGCACGTCTCCCAGATGGCCGACCGTTACGTGAAAAACCCCCTGGAGGTGGTCTCCGTGGGCGATGTGGTGGAGGTCAAAGTAATCAGCATTGACCTCGAGCGGGGGCGCATTGGGTTGAGCATGAAGAAATAAGAAGAGACAGGAGAGAGCCATGAGCGGGAAATACATCATCGCCCACGATGTGGGTACACGAGGCAGCAAGGCGGTGCTGACAGATCCAGAGGGGCGGATCTTCGGCAGCGCTTTTGAAAACCACGAGGTGCACTATCCCCAGTCCCATTGGGCTGAGCAGGAACCAGACGACTGGTGGCGCGCCGTCACCAGGAGCACGCAGCGACTTTTGACCGAGGGCCAGGTAGCGCCTGGAGACGTGCTGTGCATGATCTTCTCCACCCAGATGTTGGGGATCATCCCGATGGACGCCGAGGGCGCCCCCTTGCGGCCGGGGATCATCTGGCTGGACGGGCGGGCAGGTCCCCAGGCTAAGCAACTGATGCGCAAGCTCATCCACCCCAGGATATTCGCCGCCGTCGTTGGAGCCGAGGCCACGGGCAAGGATGTGTTGCCCAAACTAATGTGGCTTCAGCAGAACGAGCCTGATCTGGTGGCCCGGACTCATAAGTTCCTCGATGTTAATGGCTACCTGGTCTATCGTTCCACCGGCCGCATGGTGGCCGACTGGACGGCAGCTTCGGTCACCGGCCTGTTCAACCTCAAGAGCAAGAAATGGGACGATTTTCTGATGCGCTTTCTGGGCGCGCCGGGGGACAAGTTCCCCGAGCTGTTGCCATCCAGCGAACAGGTAGGCGGCCTGACGACCAGCGCGGCCCGTGACTTCGGCCTGCTGGAAGGGACGCCCATCATCTGCGGGGCTGGCGATGCCCCAGGGGCGGCCGTAGGATCAGGGGCCGTGGGCGAGGGCGAAGGGCACATCTACCTGGGAACCTCGGGCTGGGTAGGGGTGGTCACGGAGAAATCGCCCACTGGCCGCTATGGCGTCGCCACCATCCAGTCGGCCGACCCGACCAAGTGTTTCCTCATCGCCGAGACGGAGACAGCCGGGATATGCTTGCAGTGGATCGCCGACCAGTTCTACCGCCGAGAACAGAGCGACCCAGCGGTGGAGAACGTCTTCGCCCTGATGGACGCTGTGGTACAGGAGGTCGAGGCTGGGGCAGGGCGCATTATCTTCACCCCCTGGATGTACGGCGAGCGCAGCCCGGTGTCGGACGTTTACGTTCGTTCTACGTTCCTGAACCTGAGCTGCGATCACCAACGCGAGCACATGCTGCGTGCCGTGTACGAGGGTGTAGCGTACAATCTGCGCTGGATTCTGGAGATCATGCGCCACAAATTCGGCTGGCAACAGGACGTCATACGGGTCATCGGTGGGGGCGCCAGGGGAGATCCCTGGCTGCAGATCATCGCCGACGTGACGGGTAAGCGGGTGGAGAAGGTGGCCAACCCCCGGCAAGCCGGGGCCGTCGGTGCGGCCCTCGTCGCCGCCATCGGTCTGGGCGTCTACCCAGATTTCCAGGCTCTGAAAAAGGTGATCCAGGTAACCCGCACCTTCGATCCCAGAGCCGAGAACGCCGAGATCTACGACGAACTCTTCGATGCCTACAAGAAGGTCTACCGCGCGCTGAAGGGGATTCATCGTCAGCTTAACCAGGAACGTCTTGGAGATTAGAGATTGGAGGTTGGAGGTTAGAGATTGGAGATTGGAGGGTGGAAATTGGATTTTGCTCCAACATCCAACTTCTAACTTCCAACTTCTAACTTCCAACTTCCAGCTCAAGGAGGAAACCCATGACCAAAACCGCCCTAGACGTGCAACCGGTTGCCACCACAGACGACCTCAAGCGCTTCGTTCGGTTCCCCTGGCGTATCTACGCCGATGACCCGTATTGGGTGCCGCCCATCATCAGTCAGATAGAGAAAAGGCTGGACACCCAGCGCAATCCCTTCTGGGAGTACGCCGAGCGAGAACTTTTCCTGGCCCGTCGGAACGGGGAGGTGGTTGGCACTGTCGCCGCCATTGTCAATCACCAACACAATCGGCAGCTCAACGATCAGACGGGCTTCTTCGGCTTCTTCGAGACCGTCAACGATCAACAGGTAGCTGAAGCGTTGATCGCCGCCGCCTCTGACTGGCTGCGCGAGCGAGGGATGGATCTCATGCGAGGGCCTGTCAACGGCGCGCCGACCGACGAGGTGGGCGTGCTCATAGCCGGCCATGATAGGCGGCCATCTATATGGGAAGGGCATACTCCCCCTTACTATCGAGAGTTGATCGAGCGCTTAGGCTTTCGGAAATATGACGACTATTTTGCTTACGAGATATGGTTCAAAGACCTCGACTGGGATTTGCGCAACCTGCCGTCAAAGATATGGCGCGTGGCTGAAAAAGCGCGCGGCAAGACAGGTGTAAATATCCGCAAGGTAGACGAGAGCCAGTGGGATTCGGAGATAGCCAAGATTCACTATCTCTACAACGTGGCCTTTCGCACTATACCGGGCCACATTGACATGAGTCTGGAGAAGTTCACCACTATGGCTGCTTCCCTGTGCCCCTTCCTCGACCCCGATCTGGTGCTCCTGGCCGAGGTTGATGGCCAGCCGGTGGGCTTCGCTGTGGCCCTGATGGACGTCAATGAAGTGCTATACCATTTCAGAAGTGGCAAACTTTACCCCTGGGACCTGATCAGGCTAAAATGGTACATGAGGCGTATTCGCACCGCCTGCTGCAAGATGCTTGGCGTCCTGCCTGAGTACCGGGCCAGGGGATTGGAGGCTTTGCTGTGCCTGGAACTTGCTCAGCAGTGTCTAAACGCAGGTTATGAACGGTTGGAGATTTCGCTGCTGCAGGAAAAGAACACCATGATCAATCGTATTGTCAGGCGCATGGGCGCGCAGGTCTATCTGCACTACCGCGTCTACGAGAAACCTCTTTAGCTAAGGCTAATGGGTAAGCATCAGTGTCAACTTAAGGCTCAAAGGCCCGTCCCCGGGCCGCCCCGGGGACGGGGCTCAGAGCTTAAGTTGACACAAATGAATGGGTAAGCGTGATAAGTCCTGGATTAGGCATCGAAAGGCCAGCGAGCGTCGGTCGAGTGCGCAGCGTATCGAGACCAGCGAGCGGGTCCAAGGGCACAACCCGCTTGGCTTCGATACGTCGCTACGCTCCTACTCAGCCGGCGCTAGTCTCTCTTCATCCAATAGCTATTCGCGCCAAGGATGAATGTCGTGAGCGATAGCGAAACCTCCATTCATCCACGCAAGGTATTGTTTCCCCTGGGTCTGGGCACGGCTCTCTCCCTGATGGGCGACGGGACGTTGTACACCGTGCTGCCCACCCACACCGCCGAGGCTGGCATCGCCCTGAGCAGCGTGGGAATCATTCTGGGCGTCAACCGGGCGGTGCGGCTCTTTCTCAACGGCCCAGCGGGATTGGCCTACGACCGCTGGCCCCGGCGGAAGCTGTTCGTGCCGGCCCTGTTCATTGGTGCGCTCTCTACCGCAGTGTACGCTGCCACGCGCGGCTTCTGGCCGATGCTGATCGGGCGGCTGCTGTGGGGATTGGCCTGGTCAGGCATCTGGGTCGGCGGGGCGACGGTCATCCTGGACGTGACCACGGCCCAGGATCGCGGGCGCTGGACGGGCCTGTACCAGACGTGGTTCTTCCTGGGCGCGGCGCTGAGCGCGTTGGCCGGTGGCCTGCTCACCGACTGGCTGGGCTACAGCGCGACGATGTGGGTCGGCGCGGCGGTGACAGGCGTGGGCGGTGTGATAGCACTGATCCTGCTGCCGGAGACGCGCAGCGCCCGGCCCAACCCAGGCGACTCTCCGGTTGAAGAGATCAAGCCCCGGCTGCGCGCCAACCGGGGACTGTGGGTCGCCGCGTCGCTGCAGGGGATAAACCGCTTCGTCATCGCCGGCGTATTCGCCGCCACCATGGGGTTGTTGGTACAGGATTGGCTGTCATCCACGAGCTTGACCCTGGGGGTGGCCACGCTGACCGGCTTGCTCATGGCCGGACGGACGCTCCTCAGCGTGGTAGCCGCTCCGCTGGCGGGGACGGCGTCGGACTGGCTGGGGAGCCGCTGGGGGGTAGTTGCGTGGGGGTTAGCTATCGGCGTCGTCAGCATGGCGCTGGTGGCCTGGGGCGAGCCGGTCGCTGTTTTGGCCGGCGTATCGTTGGGCGCTGTGGCCGGGGGGAGCGTGCAGGCCCTCGTCACGGCCCTCACCGGCGACCTGGTGAGCCAGGCCCAACGGGGGCGGGCCATCGGTCTGCTGCACACGGCCGGCGACCTGGGCAGCGCCATCGGGCCGCCGGCCGCCTACGCTCTGATACCGTGGATTGAGCTGCGGGGAGTGTATCTGCTCTGCGCGGGACTGTTCGCGGCGGGGTTGGTGTTGGCGATGCTGTTTCGACCACGCATTACGTGATGAGCTCTCTCGGCAAGAAGTCTACGCGGTTCAAATAGATTAGCCTGATCTCCTCATCGTTAAAATCAATGCGGCTGATAGCTGCGTTGTTCATGACGAACCAATAACCCTCTCTCCCCGGCAAATTGAGAATGGTCACCAGCAGATAATTATAAAAGCCGCCGTGACTGACCACGGCTACTCGATCATCGGTGTGGCCGTGTCTCTCGATTAGATCGCGCAGAAAACGTTGGGCGCGGGGGAGCCTTAGCTCAGGTTCCTCAAAAGGGCGGTTCCACCAGCCTGCCTCCCCCAAAGAGTCGGGCAAAACGAGGTCGGGAAAATACTGCTCGAAACAGGTGCGATTCCGGCCAGGCAGTCCTATGCGCTCATCGGTTTGTTCGTCGTGCAGATAGATACCGCCCCACTCGTGCACATCCTCCCAGGACACCAAAGGCAAATCGAGCGCGTCGGCAATGATAGTCCCCGTGGTCACAGCCCTGACCATCAGGCTGGAGTAGAGGTGGGTGATGCCAAACCCAGCCACGTTCTGAAAATCGCTGCCATTGACCGTCATAGTTGGGTCAGCCTGGCGCAGGAACTGGGCCAGGAACTCCGCTTGTTGCCTGCCGACTTCGGTCAATCCAGGGTCCTCGCCGCGCCCCTCGTGAGAGCCGGTGCTCATCCAGAGCGCGTTGTTCTCCGATTGGCCGTGCCTGATGAAGTATAGTTGCATGTTTTCGCTGTCTCCTTCCTCTAATCTCCAACCGATTATACCAAGAAGCCGCTTTCTGCGCAAGCAGCCGTAATCGCCAACCGCCTGATCCATGTCCCTCTCCACACTTTTGAGCACCTGGCAAACCGATCCCAATATCGCCTCTAACATCGCCGCGTGGCGGACTTTCCCCACGCGGCCGGCGCAGTTTGCGCCGTTCCCCGATGACCTCCATCCCGCGCTGGTGGACGCCCTGCGCGCTCATGGCATCAACGCGCTGTACACCCATCAGGCGACGGCGTGGCAGCGCGCGCAAGCCGGCCAGCATCCGGTCGTCGTCACCGGCACGGCCAGTGGCAAAACCCTCTGCTACAACCTGCCCGTCCTCGACCGCCTGCTGCGCGATCCACAGGCCCGCGCCCTCTACCTCTTTCCCACCAAAGCCCTGGCCCAGGATCAAAAGGATACGCTAAATCAGCTTATCACCGCCAATCTCCAATATCCAATATCCAATCCCCATTATGAGATTCGTGTCGCTACCTACGATGGCGACACGCCGGCCGAGGCGCGTCCACGCATTCGTACTACGGCGCGCCTGATCATCAGCAACCCCGACATGCTGCACATCGGGGTGCTGCCGCATCACACCAAGTGGGCCGATTTCTTCGGGCATTTGCAGTTTGTGGTGATTGACGAAATGCACGCCTATCGTGGCGTGTTCGGCTCGCACGTGGCCAATGTCCTGCGCCGGCTGAAACGGATTACCCGCTTTTATGGCTCGTCGCCCCAGTTCATTCTGACCTCGGCGACGATTGCCAACCCGGTTGAGCTGGCCGAGAAACTGATCGAGGAGCCGGTGGTGCTGGTGGACGACGACGGGGCGGCCCGGGGAGCCAGGCATTTCCTGATCTACAATCCTCCCGTGGTCAATCGCGATCTCGGCCTGCGGCGCAGCGTGCTGCTGGAGAGCGTCCGCCTGGCGGGAGACCTGCTGCAGCACGAAGTGCAGACCATCGTCTTCGCGCGGGCGCGGCGGACGGTGGAATTGATCCTCAGTTACTTGCGGCGTGGCTGGTCAGGGGCTCGGTTGGAGACCTTCGCCCATCAAGAAGAGGTGCGCGGCTATCGCAGCGGCTACCTGCCGCGTCAGTGCCGCGAGATCGAGCGCGGGCTGCGCGAGGGGCGGGTGCGCGCCGTGGTCGCCACCAACGCCCTCGAGCTGGGGATAGACATCGGCGGCATGGGCGCGGCGGTGCTGACCGGGTATCCGGGGACCATCGCCGGCACGTGGCAGCAGGCCGGCCGCGCTGGTCGCAAAACCGAAGCGTCGCTGGCGGCTCTGGTCACGTCGGCCAATCCGCTGGATCAGTTCCTGGCCCGTCACCCCGGCTATTTCTTCGGCCGCTCGCCTGAGCAAGCCCTCATCAACCCCGATAACCTTCTCATCCTCCTGGGGCATCTGCGCTGTGCGGCTTTCGAGCTGCCGTTTCAGGCGGGAGAAAGCTTTGGCCGCGTCGAGGGGGCGCGGGTGGCGCAATTCCTCCAGTTCCTGCAAGAGGTCGGGGTGCTGCATCAATCCGGGGACAAGTACTTCTGGATGGCCGACCAGTATCCGGCCCAGGATGTCTCGCTGCGCAGCGCGTCGCCAGAGACGGTGGTGCTCCAGGCGCGAGATGACGATGAATGGACGACCATCGGCCAGGTGGACCAGGCCAGCGCGCATTGGATGGTGCATCCGGGCGCGGTCTATCTGCACGAGGGGCGGGTATACCTGGTGGAGGAGCTGCACCTGGAGCAGCACATCGCGCGGCTGCGGGCGGCAAACGTGGACTATTACACCCAGCCGCGCCGCGAAACGACGGTGCGGCTCTTGGAGAAGTTGGGCGAAGTCGAAGCGCGCGGCGCGACCAAGTCCCACGGCGAAATCGCCGTGACCAGCCAGGTGATCGGCTTTCGCAAGGTCAAATGGTTCACCCAGGAGCAACTTGGCCTGGGCGAGGTCTCCTTGCCGCCGACCGAGCTGGTGACCACCGGCTACTGGCTGTCGCTGACAGAGGGGACGGTGGCACGTTTGCGCCAGCAGGGGTTGTGGACCAGCGACCCCAACGATTACGGGCCGAACTGGCCGGCGCAGCGCGACCGGGCGCGGGTTCGCGATGGCTATCGCTGTCAAGCCTGCGGTACGCTGGAGAGCGGACGCGCTCACGACGTACACCACAAAACCCCGTTCCGCACTTTCACCTCGTACCGCCAGGCCAACCAACTGTCCAACCTGGTGACTCTCTGCCCGCGCTGTCACCATCGGGCTGAGCTGGCGGTGCGCATGCGGAGCGGGCTGGCCGGCCTGTCCTTTGCCCTGGGACACCTGGCGCCGCTCTTTTTGATGTGCGACGTCCGCGACGTGGGCGTGCACTCCGATCCCAAGTCGCCGCTGGCCGACGGTCAACCAGCGGTGGTGATCTACGACCAGGTGCCGGCCGGAATCGGGTTCAGCGAGCGACTGTTTGATCTGCACGACGAGTTGATGGCCAGGGCCTACGAATTGGTCGCCGCCTGCGAGTGCGCCGACGGCTGCCCGTCGTGCGTCGGCCCCGCCGGCGAAGGGGGCCTCGGCGGCAAGCGGGAGACGCTGGCGATTTTGGAAGCATTGTCAACAGATAGAAATAGCAATGGCCTCTCTCTCTGACAAACTCAAATCGCTGGGCGTGAGAATCGGCGCGCGTGATCTGCCGCCGCCCCGGCCGCGCAACCCCTATCCCATCGAGCGGGTCGTGCCAGGTCGCTTTCAGGAGACGCCGCACGGTGAGGTATACCTCGTCGAAAAGCGGTACCCACTTGAGCATCGGCATGGATGCGCTACGCTGCGCATCGCGGCGCCCCTGGGCGTCATCGCCGAGTGGGCGCGGGAGCCGCGCCTGGCCGACGCCGAGCTGGATACGTTCGCCTTCCTCGACACCGAGACGACGGGGCTGGCGGGCGGCACGGGCACCTATGCCTTTTTGGTCGGGGTCGGCCGCTGCGATGGGCAGGAGTTTCACCTGGCTCAGTTCTTCATGCGCGATCCGATAGAGGAGCCTGCGCTGCTGGCGGCGCTGACCGAGTTTCTCCAGCCCTGCCAGGCGCTGGTGACGTTCAACGGCAAGGGGTTTGACGTGCCGCTTTTGAACGCTCGCTACATCACCAACGGCGAGCAGTCTCCTCTGGCGTCTATCGCCCATCTCGATCTGCTGCCGCTGGCGCGGCGGCTGTGGCGTCCCCGCCTTCCCAGCCGCGCCCTGGGCTATCTCGAGGAGCACATCCTGGGCCTGATTCGCGCCCAGGAGGACGTCCCCGGCTGGGTGATTCCCGGCTTGTATTTTGGCTACCTGCGCAGCGGCGACGCGCGGGCCATGAAGAGTGTCCTCTATCACAACGCCATGGATGTGCTCTCGCTGGCCGCGCTCCTGGGCCACGTTGCGGGGTTGCTCGACGATCCGCTCAACGGAGCCGTCGTCCACGGGTTGGATCTGGTGGCCATGGGAAAAATGTTTGAGAACCTGGGACGTCTTGAGAAAGCTGCTCAGTTGTACGAACGCGGGCTGTCGCACGATCTGCAGGAGGATACGCGCTGGAAGACAGTGCGGTGGCTGTCGTTCGTCCAGAAGAGGCGCGGCAACCTAGCGGCAGCGATTGCGTTGTGGCGTGAGGCCGCGCGCAGCGGGCAGATTTACGCCCACGTCGAACTGGCCAAATTCTACGAGCACAAACGGCGTGACTACGCCGAGGCTGCGCAGTGGACGCACGCCGCGCTCGCCCTGGTCAACGCGCCCAATTTTCCTCGACACGAGTGCGGGCAGTGGCTGGCCGATTTGGAGCACCGCCTGGCGCGGTTGCATAGAAAGCTAGGTGGCGGCAAGTGCAGCTAGTGCCAGCAGCAGGTGAAAGAGTGAAGGAGGAGGAATCATGCATCAACGACCAACTTTTCAGGATGTCTTGAAAGCCAAAGCCGTCATCGCCGGCTATCTATCCCGCACGCCGCTGTACCGCTATTCCTCGCTGTGCCAACTGCTGGGCTGCGAGGTCTACGTCAAGCACGAAAATCACCAGCCGGTGGGGGCCTTCAAGGTGCGCGGTGGCATCAACCTGGTGTCGCAGCTCTCTGACGACGAACGACGGCAGGGGGTCATCGCCGCCTCTACCGGCAATCATGGGCAGTCGGTGGCTTACGCGGCCCGGCTCTTTAGGGTGGAAGCCACCATCGTCGTGCCGGAGGGCGCTAACCCGGGCAAGGTGGAGGCCATGCGCGGCCTGGGGGCGCACGTTGTATTCCACGGGCAGGATTTCGATCAGGCCCGCGAGCACTGCGAAGCTCTGGCCGCCGAGCGGGGCTATCGCTACGTCCACTCCGGCAACGAGCCGCTGCTCATCGCTGGGGTGGCCACCGTGACCCTGGAAGTCCTGGAGGATCAGCCAGACATTGAGGTCGTCATCGTGCCCATCGGCGGGGGCAGCGGGGCAGCGGGAGCCTGCATCGCGGCCCAGGCCATCAACCCGGCCATTCAGGTCATCGGCGTGCAGGCGGAGAAGGCGCCAGCGGCCTATCGCTCGTGGAAGGAGCGGCGGTTGGTGGAGGACAAGATGGAGACGGCGGCCGAGGGCCTGGCCACTCGCACCGCTTTCGCCCTGCCGCAGAGCATCCTTTGGAACCTGCTGGACGACTTCGTCCTGGTGAGCGAGGAGGAGATCTGCCAGGCCATTGTCTTATATCTGGAAAAAACGCACAATCTGGCTGAGGGAGCCGGGGCTGCGCCTCTGGCGGCGGCCGTGAAGATGCGGGAACGTCTCCGGGGACGCAAGGTGGCTCTCGTCCTCAGCGGGGGCAACCTGAGCCTGGCGCAACTGAGGGTGGCCTTATCTTAGCTGCGGGGCAGTTACGCAAATACTTGCCGTCCGTCCGGTTTTGTGATATACTGTGATTGGTTTAAAACCTGGTGCGGGGGAGGAGCGAAGTCATGGAAACTGTACTGACGGATACAAACATAACTCTTGAGGAACTGATCAGGCAGGTCAGACAATCGGCCAGACCGATCTATGTTGGTACCGATGGCGAGATAGACATCGTCGTCAGACCAGTTAAGAAGAATCTTGAACCTGAGCGGGCGGCTGCGGTAGACGCTCTGAGCAACCTTTTCCACAAGCTGCAACTCTATGAGGCCAGGTACCGGATGGATTCGGAAGCGTTCTTCTATAAGTATGAGAATGCGTTACTAGATGAGTCTCCCGATTTCATCTCCTGGTGGATTAGCTACTCTGCCTTCGCTGAGACTCTCATGCGCTACAATCTGACGCGGAGTGATGTAGAATGTCGGTTGATGGCAGGATCAGAGCGTACTACTGGAGCCTTCGCGCCTTCCTAGCAGAGGAGGCTGCCATCCTGAACCCGGAGCATCCCGACTATCGCTTCCCTGAAGATGACGACCTGGTCTACTACACCCATCATCTGGAAGGGTGTCTGGTGTTCATAGATGGCTCGCGACTCCATTTTGAGTTCGCACTGGGTTTTGATGATGCTTACAATGTCGTCGAGAAGCGGTATTTCTACGGCTATTTCGACCCCTCAGAAGTACGCTGTTTTCAGTATGACAATTCTCCCCATCATCCGCATCTATCTACTTTCCCCCATCATCTTCATAAAGGCCCTGTGCCCAGCAAAGGCAAGGATGTAGCGTTGGACTGCGATCTGGCAGAGGTGGGTTTCGTTGCCATTATGTCCAAGGTTGAGGAACTGCTCGCGCGGTAGCCATCGGCTACGAATCGAGATCGTTTATCGGGAGAAGACCCACAACCTGGCCGAGGCCGCCGGGGCGGCGTCTCTAGCAGCGGCTGTGAAGATGCAGGAACGACTGCAGGGGCGCAGAGTGGCTCTCATCCTCAGCGGGGGCAACCTGAGCCTGGCGCAACTGAGGGTAGCCCTGGGGCTGTAGGAGCCGCTCTCCGAATAAGCAGGCTCTCTTTGTCCAATGGGACAGAGGGAGCCTGTTTGCTTGGAGAGCTCACCGATAGTCAGCTTGCCAAAAGCTGGCCTTTCGGTTAAAATGGGATTATGACTAAACGAGAATTCAGGCTAGAAAACGAATACCATTACCATCGCTCCGGGCCGGTGCGCTGGATCATCTCCCACGTCCTGCGCTACCCGCTTTTCCCACTGGCGATGTTCCTGGCGGCCACCCTGAACAACGGGTTTTACAGTTTCATCCAGGTCTTTATCGGCCGGGCGTTCGATCTGATCACCACCCCCGGCTGGCAGACGGCCGCGCTGCTGGGACTGGCGGTGAGTGTGCTGGGATCGGCCATCGGGCAGGGCCTGACGGGACTGGTGCGGAACTTCAGCATCGAGTTCGCGGCCCAACGGGTGGAGCGGGATGCCCGGGACGAGCTGTACGTCAGCCTGCTGGGCAAGAGCCAGACCTTCCACGGCCGGCAGCGGATCGGCGACATCATGGCCCGCGCCACCAACGACGTGCGCATGCTCAACCTGATGTTCAGCCCTGGCGTGATGCTGATCACCGATTCTGCCATGGCCGTCGTCGTCCCCGTCACTCTCATCGGCCGGCTCAAGTTTGAGCTGCTGCTGGTACCCTTCATCTTCCTCATCCTGCTGGCCATCACCCTGATTGACTACAATCGGCGGCTCATCCCGGTCAGCACGGCCAGGCGCGAGCAATTTGGGACGATGAACGCGGGGCTGGCAGAGGCCATCGCCGGGATTGAGGTCGTCAAAGCCAACGTCCAGGAACGGTACGAGTGGGGCAAATTCACCCAGAACGCCCGCCTGTTCCGCGATTATTTCGTGAAGCAGGGGGAAATCCAGGCCCGCTACTGGCCGATGTTGATGTTCAGCCTGGCCTGGGCCGGCGGCTTTTTGCACGCCCTGCTGCTCTGGCGGAGTGGCGCCATCAGCCTGGGCCAGGTGATCACTTTCATGGGGTTGTTGGGCACGCTCCGCTTTCCCACGTTCATCTCCATCTTTTCGTTCGACCTGGTCCAACTAGGGATTGCCAGCGGCAGGCGGATTCTGGAGTTGATCAACACGGAGACGGAGCTGGACGAGAACCCGGCCGGCGTCGCCCAACCGATTCGGGGAGAGGTGGTCTTTGAGAAGGTCAGCTTTGGCTACGACGAGAAGCCAGTGCTGAAAGACATCAGCTTCACTGCCCGGCCCGGCGAGACGATTGCCATCGTGGGGCAGACCGGCTCCGGCAAGACCACTTTCACCCAACTGATCAACCGCATCTTCGACGTGGACAGTGGGCGGGTGCTGATTGATGGCCTGGACGTGCGCGACTGGAGCCTGGAATCGCTGCGTTCGCAGATCTCCACCATCGAGCAGGACGTGTTCCTCTTCTCCCGCACCCTGGCCGAGAACATCGCCTTCGGCTGTGCCGACGCCAGCCAGGAGGCCATTGAGCAGGCGGCCCACGAGGCTCAGGCGCACGAGTTTGTCGCCGGCTTCAGCGACGGCTACGACACCGAGATCGGCGAGCGCGGCGTGACCCTCTCTGGCGGGGAGCGGCAGCGCATCGCCATCGCCCGCGCTTTTCTCACCGACCCGCGCATCCTGATCCTCGACGACAGCACCAGCGCCATTGACAGCGCGACCGAGGACCAGATTCAGCGGGCCATGCGGCGCATCAGCCGCCAGCGGACTACGTTTCTCATCACCCACCGCCTCAGCCAGATCCGCTGGGCCGACCGCATCCTGGTCTTGCGCCGGGGCGAGCTGGTGGATCAGGGGACGCATGAGGAGTTGATGGAGCGGTGTGAGGCGTATCGGCGGATTTTTGCGCGCTATGATTAGAGGTTGGAAGTTGGAGGTTAGAGATTGGAGGTTGGAAATCCAACTTCCAACCTCCAACTTCCAACATCCAGCACCCAACTTCCAGAGAGATTATGGGTTTTATCCTAGACGGCCTCGAAACAGAAACCTACGACCGCAGCTACAGCGACCGGGAGCTGCTGAGCCGCATCATCGGCTATTTCCGGCCGCACGCCCGGCGGATGATCCTGGTGGCTGTCATGCTCACGCTGAACTCGGTGGCTGGGACGGGCGGCCCTATCCTCATCTCCAGAGCCATTGACCTGGTGGCGGGAAATCCGTCGGTCGAGGTGCTGCTGCTCCTGGCCGGGGGCGTGCTCCTGCTGGGAGTGTCGGCCTGGGTCTTTAACTACGTCCGTCGGATGTTCTCCGCCCGGGTGGTGGGGGACGTGGTTCTCCAGTTGCGGGATGATGTCTTCGATGCCACCGTCGGCCACGACCTCTCCTTTTTCGACGAGCATCCCTCTGGCAAAATCGTCAGCCGGGTCACGTCGGACACGCAGGATTTTTCCGCCACCGTCACCCTGGTCATGGACCTGCTCAGCCAGGTGCTGCTGGTCGTCATCCTCTCCGTCTGGCTGTTCAGAATCAACGTCTGGTTGACCTTGCTGCTGCTGGGAATGGCGCCCGTTGCTGCCGCCATCGCGCTCAGCTTCCGGCGCGTCGCGCGGACGGTCACTCAGCGCGCCCGCCGGGTCACGGCCAAGATCAACGCCCAGATTCAAGAGTCGGTCAGCGGCATCATGGTGGCCAAAAGCTTTCGGCAAGAGCACGCCGTTTACGCCAGCTTCGATGCCAACAACCAGCAGGCCTACCAGGTGGGGCTGCGGCGCGGCCTGACGCTCAACATGATCTTCCCGGTCATGGGCCTGGCCTCTGGCCTGGGGGTGGCCACGCTGGTCTACGCCGGCGGGCTGGCGACCCGCAGCGGAGCGGTCAGTCCTGGCGATTGGTACCTGTTCATGCAGGCGGTGGGATTCTTCTGGTGGCCCTTGATGAACATCGCTTCTTTCTGGAGCCAGTTCCAGGACGGGCTATCGGCTGCGGAACGAGTGTTCGCACTGATTGACGCCGAGCCGAAGGTGGTCCAGACAGCAGTCGAATCAGTGGAAAAGCTGGCTGGCCGGATAGAATTCCGCCAACTCATGCTCACCTACACCGGCGAGGAAGTTGTGCTGCCCGACTTCACCCTGGAAATCCATCCCCAAGAGACGCTGGCGCTGGTGGGCCACACCGGCGCGGGCAAAACCAGCGTAGCCCGGCTGGTGGCTCGTTTTTACGAGTTCCAGGGGGGCGAGCTGTTGATTGATGGGCGGGACATCCGCCGCCTGCACCTGGGCCGGTACCGCCACCACATCGGGCTGGTGCCGCAGGAGCCGTTCCTCTTTTCCGGCACCGTGCGGGACAACATCCGCTACAGCCGGCCGGAGGCGACCGACGCGGCGGTGCGCGAGGCGGCCATGCACATCAGCCAGGGGGACTGGTTGGCCGGTCTGGCCGACGGGCTGGACACCGACGTGGGTGAGCGCGGAGCCAACCTCTCGATGGGGCAGCGGCAACTGGTCGCCCTGGCGCGCGTGCTGCTCAAAGACCCGGCCATCTTTATCCTGGACGAAGCGACCGCCAGCGTGGACCCGTTTACCGAGACACAGATTCAAGAGGGGCTGGAAACCATCATGCGAGACCGCACGGCCATCGTCATCGCCCACCGCCTGTCCACCGTCAAGAACGCCGACCGCATCATCGTCATGGATCACGGCCAGATCATCGAAGAAGGTACCCACGACCAGTTGATGGCCCAAAGCGGCCATTACGCCGAGCTGTACAACACTTATTTCCGGCATCAGTCGTTGGAGTACATCGAGAGCTTTGTCGGTTGACCTATGACTTATGGACAAGTGCATGAGACTGAAGAACGAGTAGCAGAGTTGCACGAAGCGACGCTCTGTGGTAGAATGTAGCACCAATTAAAGTCGCAACTGATACTACAGTGAGGAAACCCATGTCTTTGATCGGCGTGCGTGAATTGCGAGAGCAAACCAGCGAAGTGATCCGGCGAGTGCGCCAGGATCGCGCTAAGTATGTGGTTACCTACCAGGGCCGGCCAGTGGCCATCATTTTGCCCCTGGATGCCGGGCGGGCGGAGAAAGAGATGGTTCAGGCCAGCAAGAAAGTCGTGCTTGGGAGCTGGGAGCGTTACGAACTCCTGGCCGAGGAACTCCGCCGTGCCTGGCCGGCCGGCCTTTCGACCCAGGACGTGATAGACTCGATTCGGCGCTGAGGGGGAGACGATGTACACCATTGATGCCAGCGTCCACGTCAGCGCCCTGAACCCCGCCGAGGCCGATTCCGCCACCAGCCAGGCTTTCCTGGCCCTGGTGCGGCAGCAGCGGGTACCCTTGTTCTGTCCCACCCTGTTATTGGTCGAGGTAGCCGCCGCCGTGGCGCGGGCCTTTGACGACACCGACCGCGCCGTGGCATTGGCGGAGGCCTTGCGTGGCTTGCCCAACCAGACCCTGGTGCCGTTGGATGAGTCCCTGGCGGACCGCGCCGTCGCTCTAGCGGCGACGGCGCGCCTGCGTGGCGCCGACGCGGTCTATGCAGCCGTGGCCCAGCAGTACGGCACCACGTTGATCACCCTCGATCGCCAACAATTGGATCGGCTCCCGCCCCTGGTGAGCACCGCCCGCCCCGCCGACGTGCTGAGCGAGGTGGAAGCCGGCGATTAGGCGTCGGCTGTGACCGCACGATCATCGTCATCGCCCACCGCCTGTCCACCGTCAAGAACGCCGACCGCATCATCGTCATGGATCACGGCCAGATCATCGAAGAGGGCGCGCACGACCAGTTGATGGCCCAGGGCGGCCATTACGCCGAACTGTACAACACCTATTTTCGTCACCAATCGTTGGAGTACATCGAAAGCTTTGTCGGTTGACCTATGACTTACAGAGTGGAAAAGCCACCTGCATGAACTGCATGGTGGCTTTTCGCTTTTGCCAAACGAGCAGAAGTATGGTATTATTACGCTCAGCAACCAAACAAAAAAGGGATTACAGAGTAGCCGCTCTGGTAATCCCAACACCTACTCCTGAATGGCCCAGGGGAAGGCTTGGGGATATGATAGCACAAAAGCTTTAGCGCTTTACGCAATCTCAGCCACAGTAAGATAAGGAGGCAGACTATGAAAAACACAGTTTCTTTGCTGGCAGCTATAGGGATGATCTTGCTACTGTTATCTCTGTTCGCTTCCAGCCCAACGGTCGTTCATTCATTCTTGCAGGTCACGATCACACCCACGGTTTTCAACTACCTGCCTTTCGTAGCCAAGAACTGGGCACAACCTCCCACACCGACAACGACTAATACGCCCACGGTGACCCTTACGCCGACGGCCACCAACACGCCAACTAACACGCCCACGCCGACTAACACACCTGCCAACACTCCCACACCGACCAGTACGCCCACATCCACCTCGACACCAACCAACACGCCAACCAATACGACTACGCCCACGCCGACTAACACGCCCACGATCACATCCACGCCGACCAATACGCCTACGCCGACACCAACCGTTGTTCCAGTCGAGGTTCTACCCAATCACTCCTACTACGTAACCGACTACGGCTCCATGTGGATTGTTGGCGAAGTCCAAAACAACACCGCTGACTACTTGCGTTTTGTCAAAATCACCGCCAATGTCTTCGCCGGAGACGGACAAATTCTCGACGTCAGTTACGGTTACATCAATCTGGACAACCTCCCTCCTGGCGATAAGACGTGTTTCGACATATTAGTGGGGGATGAACCTGCTGGTTGGTCCTACTACGAGTTTGAGGCTCCCAGCTACCGGACGGATGGCGAGCCGCTACCCAATCTTACTGTTTTGAACGATAGAGGCTCGTACCATTCCACATATGGTTGGTATGAGATTATCGGTCAGGTCCGCAATGACCATGGTTCTCGTGTTGAATATGTCAGTCCAGTGGGTACTGTCTACAATGCTTCTGGGACCGTCTTAGGGTGTGATTATACCTACGTCAGTGCTACTCACCTGGACCCTGGTCAGACAAGCTCTTTCGAGATGACTTTCACTGGCCGTGACTACGTTGACGTTGTTTCGTACCGACTTCAAGTAGACGGCAATCCGCAGTAGATTCGGAACGAGGAGTGAACGTAAAAGCAAAAGCCCCTTGGCTTCAGAGGAGCCGGGGGCAACGGCCAAGCCGAAGCAGGCGGCTGGCAAGCGGTATTGTGGCACATGCAGCCCGCCTAGTCAAGCCAGGCGGGCTGTTTTGTTTGGGAGGTAGGAGCGATGCAACAGGTGGGGTTTTTTGGTTTAAGGAGAGGAACGAAAGAAAGCGATATCACCAAAGTAGAAGTCCCTTTTGACGGATCGGTAGAAGATCTGCGGCGTTACGTTCTACGCTTCTGCAAAGAGCTCTACAACTGGCCTGACACGATTGCCCTGAGCGGTGGCCTTGACAGGACTGAAGAGGGCTTGAGACTCCAGATCGTAGAACGACGGCCTGCAACAGATGATGAGCGGCGCGCATATGGAATACCCGACAGTGTCGAGAATGCGATGACAGACGGCGAAGTCGTTGGGTCAATTGAGATTGTACGAATTAACCCCCATCGTGCAAACTTGATCTGCAAGTCGGTGAGTGCTGATTGTCAGCGGTTCATGGATGCATTGGTGCAAAAGATAGAGACGCAAAAGCTCAACGCTGGCGATGTGTTTCGCAGGGGACCAATGGCCAGCGACAGGCAAGCTGAGCCGCAGGCGGACAGTGGCGCGGTGAATGAGCCACAGATCGTCGTCACAGAGGCGCTTACACTTGATACAACTCTAGAGGCATTTGAGCAATGGCTGCGTAGCTACCAGCGGAGCCGACACCCATCACGTGAGCCTAGTGCCTGGCATACCGATGGCAGTGGTGGACTCCGTATATACTATCATGCACCTCCTGATCGTCGCATTTGTTTTAAGGCAACAATCCCTGAAGCAGGGAAGATGACAATCACCAAAATGACCTACCCGCGCCACTGGAAAGACTACTTCGAGGAGTTGATAGAGGCGGTTCGCCGACAATGGCTATCCGCTTCTTTGCCGCAGGCGGACGGTGGCGCGGAGGTACTGAGAATCAGAGCAACGCCAGCGGAGCTGCGCGACTTCATCAAGTGGCACTGGCATGGAATAAGTGGTGGCTACGACCTGGAGCTAAAGGACTGTCTGTCACCCGTGAACTTGCCCGTAGCAGACCTCATAAGAGAATACCACTTTAGTTGGCGGTATTCGGTGATATTTCCATACCTCCCCCACGCCACGGCTCGCTTCCCTCAAGGCTACCCCTTCAGTTGGAACTTCTTCGTTTATGGCAAACGAGCAACCTTCGGCGAGATTGATGTGACAATCGAGGCTTACTGTGCAGTAGAACTCGTTGACCGCCCGAAGGCGGAAGACGACCCAGGTGTTGCTGGCTATATCCGCAACCTATCGGACGCAATCCAAAAGCAGTTCGCAAAGCGGCGGCTGAAAGATGAACACCCTGAAATGTCTCATATACCAAACTGGTTCCTTCTAAGGGAATGCGGAGAAAAACTGACAAGGGAAGGCAAGTCGCCTTTTACGAGAAAGCAGCTCATAGATTGTGTGCACGAGAAGCACCCAGAGAGGAAGGAGAGCGCGCTGCATCCTATGATACAGGGCATGACGGTTAATGCAAGAGGCGGTGCTCCGGGTGGGATTGGCAAGAACATGTTCTATAGAGTGAGTCGGGGACAATATGTACTTTACGATCCCAAAAAGCATGGCCAAATCACCAAAGGGGAGACAATCAAGCCTTCAGGGGCTTATAAGAACGGCGAAAGAGAAAAAATGGACTGGGATGTCTTCATCAGCCACGCCTGGGAAGATAAAGAATCGTTCGCTCGCCCTCTGGCTAAGGCACTAGAAGCAAAGGGTCTCCGCGTCTGGTTCGATGAGTTCACACTGCGTGTGGGTGACAGGCTTCGACGTTCAATCGATTACGGGCTAGCCAAGTCCCGGTATGGTGTTGTCATCCTGAGCCCACACTTCTTCGGGAAGGAATGGCCCCAGAAGGAACTCGACGGGCTTGTGGCACGGGAAACCGCGGGCGATAAAGTAGTTCTTCCTGTCTGGCACAATATCAGTGTTGATCAGATCAGAGAGTATTCACCCACCCTGGCAGATCGGATAGCGGTATCATCAGACCGCGGCCTGGAACACGTCGTTTCAGAATTGCTCAAAGTTCTTCAGCCCTTCAAGCTCTTCGAGCCAGAGATGATTCTCATACCCGCTGGCGAGTTCCTCATGGGCAGTGATCCTAGCGTGGACGAAGACGCGCGGCCTGATGAGCAACCTCAACACACTGTGTACCTGCCCGACTACCACCTGGCCAAGACGCCAGTGACCAATGCCCAGTACGCTGCTTTTGTGCGGGCTACCGGCCACCGGCTGCCGGAGCATTGGAGGCTAATAGGCGGGCAACCACCAAGAGGCAAAGAGAATCATCCTGTGGTGTACGTCTCCAGGGATGACGTTATAGCCTACTGCCGCTGGTTATCAGAGGTCACCGGGAAGTCCTATCGCTTGCCCAGCGAAGCCGAATGGGAAAAGGCCGCCAGGGGAACAGACGGACGCATCTACCCCTGGGGCAACCAGTGGGACCCGAACCGGTGCAACAGCGAAGAAGGCGGCGTAGGTGATACCACGCCGGTGGGTGCTTACCCCGAAGGAGCCAGCCCCTACGGAGTGCTGGACATGGCTGGCAATGTGGAGGAGCGGCCACGGAGCTTCTGGAGGGATTATCCCTACGATCCGGACGATGGACGCGAGGATCTGGAAGGCCCCGGGGGGGTCACGCGTAGCGGGTCGTGGAATAGCAAGCGGGCCAGCAACCGCTGCGCTTTCCGCATCCCGAGCATTGCACTCGGCGAGGGTAGGTCCCGCAACGTTGGGGCCCGCCACCTCGGGTTTCGAGTGGCGGCTTCCCCCGGCTCTCCTTAAGGGGTTGATTTCTGGTTTCTGAAGCGCGAGCGGAGCGAGCGCCCCTTTAATCCGCGCGAAGCGCGGTCGCCGGTGGCGGCTGTAGGCCTCCGGTGAAGCCAAATGGCCAAAACAGACGGAAACTCTTTACCGTCCTGCACTAAAGACTGACAACCCTAACCATGAAAAACACAACCAACGACCTTCCCCTAAAACTCCAAGCCTTCGCCCAACTCTTGGACGCCCAGCCTCCCGAAGTCCAACAGGTGTCCCAGTTCCTGCTAGCCACCGCCATGCACGAGGCTGGCAAGTTTGAGCTTCTGAACATTGCAGAGGTTGACGGTCGGTGGCACTACACATTCAGCGGTGCAGGCGAGGTACTCAGCGTGGTGTAGACAGAGATGAGCAAGGAGATGGAGAGAAGCGTGAGAGAAATAGAGATGAAAAGGTGGTGAAATGGACCAGCAAGAGGCTATAGCATGGGTCGAGACGGTTCAAACGGGACGCTTCGAAGGCTCAGAAGTCGAAGCGAAAGCAGCACGTCACGGTCTGCCCAGCCGCCTCTACGAGACCCTATCTGCCTTCGCCAATCACACCGGCGGCGGGGTGGTCATTCTGGGTCTTGACGAGGCGCGGTGCTTTGCTGCTTTAGGCGTGGGCGACCCTCAACAGACGCTGGCCGAATTGAGTGACCAGGCTTCGCGGATGGAGCCACCGCTGCGCCTGACTCCGGCAGTGGTGCAGGTGGAGGGAGAGCCCATAATCGTGTTCGAAGTCCCGGAGTGTGACTACCGGCGGAAGCCCTGCCACTATGGCCCAGCCGGAATGAACAGCGGGTCCTACATCCGCGTGGGTAACACTAACCGCCAAATGACCGACTACGAGATCTTCACCTACGTCAGTTCTCGGGGACAGCCAACGTATGATCGGGAACCAGTGCGCTCCGCCACAATCGAGGATTTGGATCGGGAGTTACTGGAAGAGTACATAAAACAGATCCAACGTGAGAAACCCCGTCTGTGGGAGCGGCTGCGTCTGGGCGAAGAACCCTTTGCCAAGCAACTATGTGCCCTGGACATTGCCACACGCGTCAACGAGGCTATTCACCCTACACTGGCCGGCCTGCTCGTCTTCGGACTGTGGTCTCAGCGATATTTCCCGGCTTTGACCATCACTTTCGTGCGCTACTACGGCACCGAGCCCGGCGTGAAAGGGCCACGCGGCGAGCGTTTCCTGGACAACCGCAAGTTCGAAGGACGGCTGGACGAGATGGCAGATGACGCCGTCCAGCGCGTGGTGGCTAACATGCGCCACGGAACGCTGATCGAGGGCGTCTTTCACCGCACTCTTTTGGAGTATCCGGAAGAGGCGGTGCGTGAGGCCATTGTCAACGCCGTGGGCCACCGTGATTACAGCCCTCTGGCCCAGGGCAGTCACGTGCGCGTCGAAATGTACGCCGACCGATTGGCGGTCTTCACCCCCGGTGGGCTACATGGTCCGGTGAACGAAGACAACCTGGAAGAGGAACTCGCCACGCGCAACCAACTCCTGATGCGTTTGCTGGAAGAAACGGGCATCGTGGAGAATCGGGGTTCCGGCATCCCGATGATGATCACGTCTATGCGGGAGGCCCATCTGGAGCCGCCACAGTTCCGCGATACCCGTGCCTCGTTTCGCGTCATTTTCAAGAATCACACTTTGCTCGACCCAGAGACAGTGACCTGGCTCAACCAGTTCGCTGGCTATCCCCTCACTGATGCGCAGCGAATGGCATTGGCCTATTTGCGAGTCAATCCCCGCATGACCAATAGCGACTACCGGCGGCTGAACAACACTACTACGGTGGAGGCGACGCGGGGACTGCGTGACCTGGTGGCTCTGAGGTTGATCGAGATGCACGGTACGCGGCGATGGGCGTATTATACGCTGGCAGTGGAGGCGGGAACAGAGGGCAAGCCTGCAGATCGTCTCGCCCGACTGGTGCTGGAGTATGTAAGTGAGCAGGGCTCAATCACTAGCCAGGAATGTCGTGACCTGCTCGGGTGGGAAGAAAAGAAGCGGGGTAAGGCTTACCGACTGCTGAGAAGACTGGTGCGAGAGGGTAAACTCCGCAAAGAGGGCCGAGGCCGAGGTACACGTTATGCACGCCTATAAACGCAAGCGTGCATAAACCGTGCATATTGTTCTGAATGAGGCCTTCCAGTTCCTGCTAGCCACCGCCGTGCACGAGGCTGGCAAGCGGGTGGAGGTGGGACAGGTAACTCGCTTGGGCCAGGGACGTAGCACTCGTTACGCCGCTACTTGATGAGATTACCTTAAGTTTGATGAGATTCATGAGGAGATTCCTACAGCACCACTTCATGGATCAATCAGACCTGGCCTGAAGGAAAAGCCCTGGTCAGCAAGCTGCAGTGCGACGAAGACCTGAGAAGGAGGACTGAGACCCATGCCAGAACTGCCTGAAATCACCGTCCTGGCCCGTCAGATGAAAACGGAACTGGTGGGCAAGACCTTCACCGGCATCGAGGTGCTGCAGCCCAAATGCCTGAATGTGTCGAAAGAGACGTTCGTGGAAGCGTTGACTGGCGCGCGGCTGCTCGATGTAACTCATCGCGGCAAGTGGCTCTTTGTCGAGACGACCCAGGGCTGGCTGCTGCTGAATCTGGGGATGGGCGGTGACATCCTGCTCACCATCCGCGACGCGCTGCCAGAGAAGTACCGCCTGATCTTCGACTTCGACGACGGCACCTGTCTGGCCGTCAACTTCTGGTGGTTCGGCTACGCCCACTTTGCGGCCGAGCTGACCGACCACTCGCCCACCGCCAGGCTCGGCCCGGACGCCATGAGCCTGACGCTGGATCAGTTCCGGGAACTGCTGCGGGGACGGCGTGGTGGCGTCAAATCCTTTCTGCTAAACCAGCGCCGCATCGCTGGCATCGGCAACGTCTATGTCCAGGACCCGCTGTTCAAGGCGGGCATCCACCCGCTGCGAAAAATCAATGCGCTGGATGACGACGAGATAGCTGCCCTGTGGCGGGCGATCCAGGAGACGCTGCAGAAGAGCATTGACCTGGGCGGCAGTGCGTGGGAGCGCGATCTGCACGGCGAAAAGGGCCGCTGGGACCAAAGCTTCTTTCTGGTCGCCTACCGCGAGGGGCAGCCCTGCCCGGTGTGCGGCACGCCGATTGAAAAGATCAAGACCGGCAGCACCAGCAGTTTTATTTGCCCCCGATGCCAACCGCTTGATATGGAAACTACCGAAGAATGACGAGTAGCACCGCCACGACTCCTACCATCGAGTTCGTCCGCGCCGCCATGCGTGGGCCGCTGCCCAGCCTCGAGGCGCAGATCACCATGGCGCCGCGTCCACGCTCGTTCAGTCCGGCCCCCGGCGTCGAGCCTCGTCAGGCCGGGGTGCTGCTGCTCTTGTACCCCATCCGTGGCGTGCTCCGCCTGGTGCTCACCGTGCGCACGGCCGACCTGGATCACCACAGCGGTCAGATCTCGCTGCCCGGCGGCGGGTGGGAGGAGGGGGATGCTTCGCTCCAGGAGACCGCGCTCCGCGAGGCTCGCGAGGAGATCGGCATCGTCACCGATGGGCTGGAGCTTCTCGATTCCCTCACACCCCTCTATATCCAGCCCAGCAACAACGTCGTTCATCCCTTCGTCGCCTACGCACCCCAACGCCCTGACTTTTACCCCGATCCCAAAGAAGTGGCCGAGTTGCTGGAGGTCCCCCTGCACCTGCTTTTGAACCCGGCGACGCGGCGCGAGGAGGACTGGACTTGGCGCGGCGCGCCCTTGCACGTGCCCTTCTACGCCGTGGGCGAGCACAAGGTCTGGGGCGCTACGGCTATCATACTGGCTGAGTTCTTGGCGCTGCTCAACCAATCGCCAACCTGACCTGGCCCAGCGCAGGAATCTATACTGAGCGCATTGTAGTTTTGTGAATTTGGGTGATAGCGGAAAGAGTACCACGGATGTGGAAATACACGATGTTCAACCACAAGCTGAGACAAAACGCCCCCTTTTGACCGCCGGAGGTGTGATTATCGTGTATTTCTTTATCCGAGGTACTCTCCCCCCACACACGCAATTTCACGCTTTTCAAGTGCGCTGAGTATAACAATAGTTGTTAGCACAATGGGAGGAGATAACATGTTCTACGACGATGGCACCTTCAGCTTCCACGAAGAGATTATGGCCGTGGCCGAGGAGTTCTGTCAGGAGTGGGTGGAGCGCAAGGGGCCGTTTAAGAGCCGACTGGAGGGCGCGTTGGTTTTGAACTTCGCCTTGTGCACCATCAAGCACGATCTGGAAGACATCCTCGACCAACTGGAATGGCAACCTGTCTTCAAAGGCATTTCCCCCAAAGAGGTCTACGAGCGGGGTGATTATGGCGCGGCCGAGCCCAAGGGGCTGACGGACAGAGATGTTATCAAGATTGTCGAGAAGTCTCTACGGCGCTTGCGGCGCAACTGAGAATCGCTTCCGCATTTCTCACTCCCCGGCCGGCTCCTTCACCGCCACGACGACAGCCACCAGGGCGATGACCACGCCCACCAGGTTGGCCAGGATGGGGGCCTGGAACCCGAAGCGGTCGTAGAGCAGGCCGCCGATGTAGGGCGCGGGAAAGCCGATCAGTCCCCGGAAGGCGGAAAGCCGACCCATTGCCTCCCCCAATTGCTCCGTGGGGACGCTGTTGGCCAGGAGCGCGCGCAGGGCCGGCGCCCAGGTGGTTTCACTTTTGCTTAGGCTTTTTCCTCAGCTTCAGGTCAATGCCAGCTTGCGAGGCCAATCCTTGAATGGACGACCTCATGGCTTTGGCCGTGGCTTTCAGATCCGAAGCATCAACCTGCTTGCTGGTCAGCATCGTCTCCATCTCGCCTATCGCCTGGCGGATCAAAGCGGGAGGCATCAGGGCGCAGGCCACGCAGTAGAAGCTCATCGAGCGGCCCTCGTTGTAGTTGGCCAGGAGATGCTCCACCAAAAGCCGCCGCTCCCGCTGCTCTTCCAGGTAGGTCTCCAGCCCGACTTCCCTGATTCTGTTCAGGTTGGGCAGGGCCGGCTTGTGGCTGATGAAGCTGTCCAGCCCTTCCTCTACGCCCAGCACCCTCAGCAGCCTCTCGCAAGCATATTCGTCGCAATCGGCGCAGGTGAAGAGCCCCCGCTTGGTGACGCAGCAGCGGTAGACGCTGCAGTAGGAATGTTGCTCGCCCAGGTGGCAACTGAGGCACCGGCTGGGCGCTTTCGATTGATAGCGGGGGCATAACCCACAGTACAAGCCGCAGACGCCGGCCAGATGCTTTTTTTCTAGCATTGTCATGGTCATACCCTCCAACCCAGGCCGTGCTTCTCAGCGAGCGTAGAAAGAGCCTCCCGCAGGCTCCACAGCCTGCGGGAGGCTTCTCCATTCAGAGGCTCTGCCTGATCCCGTCCAGGGTGGACTTGGCGTCCGGCACGAAGCCGAAGAAGCCCTCTAGCTTTTCGCAGGCGTAGTCGTCGCAGTGGGCGCAGTTGGCGACGCCTCGCTCCATGCCGCAAGCGCGGATCTCGCAGTCGAACCAGTGGCCGCAGTGCCGCCCGTCTGCGGTCACGCAGCCGTCACAGATGACGGACTCGACGGTGACGTCGGGCGCGTTGTACTCCTCCCGCCACTGCGTGGCCACCTGCTCCAGCGCGGCGCGGTCGTCCGCCTGGGTAGCGATGTAGGCAGAGCAGTCGCTGCACACCAGTCCACAGTAAGCGATGATCTTGTCCATTTTGTTCCTCCTTGAAGTTTTTTTTGCGATGGCCTCAAGCCATCTGTCCAATCCGCTTTTGCACCCGCAGCGCCAGGGAGGTGAGCCAGGGCGAGGGGTGCTTCTTGTCGGCGAAGGCCCAGCCCTTCCAGGCGCGGTACATCGAGTTGGCGGTGTAGCGGCCCTTCCCGTCCGCCTGCGTGGTGATGGTCTCCACCATTTCCCGGAAGCGGGGGTCGGTGTGGACGAAGGGAAAGCGGCTGAGCACGTCCACCACGTGCAGGATGTCGTACCAGACGAAGGGGTACTTGAGCTTGCGGAAGTCGGTGCCGATGCCGAACATATAGATTTTGCGCTCGGTTCGGTGTTCCCAGTGCCAGAGCAGCATCTCGGCGCCGGTGCGCGTGGCGGGGCTGTCGAGAAGTTCCGGTACTTGGGCCGGTGCCTTCAGCGCGTAGACGTTGGCGACGGGGCAGGGGTCGGCCTTGCGGCCTGGCCCGCGGAACTTGCCCAACTCCGGCGCTACGACGCAGCGCCAGCCGTTTTCGTCCACCAGGCCGACCAGGTGCTCCACCGCCCGCTGCACGCGCTCGTCGTCGCCCAGCTCCATGGCCAGCAGGGCGTAGAGCAGCGTCGGCGCGTCGCATAACATCCACGCCCAGGCGTCCTGCCCCGTCCCACCGTACCGCTGTGAAATGTTCATCAAGCTCTGAAAAGCTCCCTCAGGCGACTGGTGGGCCAGCACGGCCTCGACGCCAGTGCGCATCCCGGGATCGTCGGCTCGCACGCCGAAGTCAGCCAGGGTGCTGAACTTGTAGAGGGGGTGTTTGGCGTCGTTGTGCCGCTTGAGGGGGTAGCCGGGCCAGGTGGCGGCCTCGGCCATGAGTGCCTGCACCTGAGGATGAGCCAGCATCTCGGCGCGGGCGGCCTGCACTTCGGGGTCGTCCTCAGGCCGGTCGAGTAGGTCTACCAGCGTGCGGTAGCGGGTCCAGGGCTCGTCCGATTCCAGAAGCCATTGAGTCAGATCAGTTGTCATAGGGTTCCTCCTCCTGGTTTCAAGTTGCAGGTTTCAGGTTCCAGGCTGGAACTTGAGACCCGGAACCTGAGACCTGAAACCTGAGACCTGAAACCCTCTAGCGGGCCGCGCTGCCGGGGCAGACGTAGCGTTTCTTGCAATGGACACATCCTCTGGGACGCAGGACGGCGAACTGCACGCCGTTCAGGACGACGAAGACGACCATCCAGCCCAGCAGCGCCCAGGAAAAGCCACCCAGAAGTATCACCCCGATGACGCCCACGATGGGGATGAGCGGTAGGATCATGTAGACGACCGCCAGCTTCATCCCCGTCTCCGGGTTCCCCGCATCCTGCCGACAGAAGAGGGCAGTGTACTTGCCCCAGCCCAGGTGGCACCACCGGTCGTAGTAGTAGCAGGTGGAGCAGTTGTGCACCTTCAGCAGCCAGCCGACGGTGATCAGGATGAACAGCGCATAGCCCAGCGAAGCCACCGGCACCCCGGCCACCTGCAACGTCCACATCACGGCGAAGCCGATGGCCCAGGGGGCAAGCATAAATAGGTTCTCCAGCAGGATCCACCACCAGGGGAAGCGCTCCCATCCCTCCTCGTACAGTTTTTGCTCAGTCATTTGTCACTCCTCCTTTCTTCTTTCTCTGGGCTAGCTTGAATGCTTGTCCAGGCGCTTGAGAAGCTCCTTCTTACTGATGGGATGAAAATCGGCGGTGAGCAATTTCCCATTGTACACCACATTTGATGCATCTGGTTGCCTCCTTGGGTGCAATAAGTCTACTGCTTGTTGACTAGCTCTATCTTTCGAGGTCCTGCCTCGGCATAACTCGTGATCACCGGCGGCACGCGCAAACGATCGTCGTTCTCATAGATGGAGCGCAGTTCGGTGAATGCTTCGTTACCAGCCTGCGTCAAAGCGGCGACGCGATCCAGCAGCGCCATCTCCTCTGCTGAAACCCCGTCGTCCGGGTCTGCATTACCCAGCCCCCAGCAGTCCCAGCACAGTAGCTCCATCTTGTTCATCGCACCCAGGTCGCGCACGAGCTGGCTTTGAACGTACCACATGCCGTGCATGGAATCGGGGCCCAGGCCGAAGCCGTCGGGGTCAGCCTCGCCGGAACGGCACAACTGCCAGGCCTTTCCCGCAACCAGGAACTGGTCCCGGGGCACGTCAAGTGTGTCTATTTCGATATGGCAGAAATCACGTTCATTTTCGTCCACCTCGGCATCAACCAGCACCCAGCGCTCCTCATCCGCCTTCCAGTATTCGCACACCCAGTGGTCGACATTGAAACCAGGTGTCAGGTCCGGACACTGACCAAAATACCTAGCGAAGCCACAGCGTGCGCGGGCGGGGACGCCCTGGTGGCGCAGCATGGCGCACAGCATTGTCGCAAAGTCGCGGCAGACGATCACCAGACGCTTCTCAGGCGGGCGAGCGATCGTCAGCGGCCGGTCGTCCAGTTCCAAGATGCGTGCCAACAAGTTGGTTACGTGACGGAGTTCGGCCTCTTGCTTCCGCTCCTCTGGTAGCGTCAGACCGTAAAAGCTCGTAAAGTCGCGATGAATCATGAGGCCCTGAACAACCCCGCACAACGCGGGGATCGTACTGGGTAGATCATCAAACAACGCGGCATACTCGCCCAGGTCGGTTATGGGGCCGTGATGGGCATAGTAGTGTAATGGGTTGGTGATTGAAATGATCTTGTCCATTAGATTTCCTCCTTTCACTCCTCCCAGAGTCCGAACAGGTTGCCGTCGGGATCCGTGAAATACGCCTTGAAGGCAGGACCTTGTCGAGTCTTAGGGGTGACAACATCTCCCCCTAGTTCGGTCACCTTTTTTAGAGTGGCCTCGATATCGTCTACTATAATATAGACGACTACACCAAGAGGTTCATCCTCGGGTCTTAGCCATATCCCGCCTCTTTGGATGTTCTGGACGCGGGGTTCACCACCCGTGTCAAAAATCCAATAATCGAACCCTTCTGTGGTCTCTTTTTGGATCATTTTCTAGCCAAACAAGCTTTGATAGAAGCTTGCTGTCTCCTCTATGTCTCCTGTCCTTATCTCGATCCAATCAAACGTATTTGGCATCGCAAAATCTCCTGTTCGTTTTTGCAGTCTTAATCACGTCCAGGTTGTGCTCGATGGCGATGACGGTGTTGCCGGCGTCGGTCAGGCGGTGGAGCACGTCGAGTAGCTTTTGGATGTCGGCGAAGTGGAGGCCGGTAGTCGGCTCGTCGAGGATGTAGGCCGTATCGCCGGTGGACGCGCGGGCCAGCTCCTTGGCCAGTTTGACCCGCTGCGCCTCGCCGCCGGAGAGCGTGGTCGCGCTCTGGCCCAGCTTGACGTAACCCAGCCCCACGTCGGCCAGCGTCTGCAGGATGCGTTTTATCTTGGGCACATTGGCGAAGAACTCGAGTGCCTCCTCCAACAGAACGCATGTTCGAGGCCCACATTATACCAGAACATCTGTTCGCTGTCAAATTCGCAACGCGACCGTCATGAGTTTGGGACATACCAAAACTGCTCGCCAAGGACATTATGGGCGAACGTAGTAGCGACTTCAGTCGCTTTTGCGGCGGAAACGACGACTGAAGTCGTCACTACGTGTCCCCAATGCGATACGCTCGCGCTTGACGTACCAAGCGGCGTTGATCAGCATGCCCCAGAACAGAAGCCAGAACTGACGCGGATAGCCGGCCGTGGCCTGTCTCATTCGATCCAGCATACCAATACTCCAATCCTCCAGCTTGTAGCGACCCTCATCCACCTGCCGTATTATAGCACGACAAACCGCGCTCTGCAATTATGGATCAGGGGCCAAAGCCAGAGTCCTCTCTTGACCAAATCTCTCATCTGGGCTACAATTTGATGTGCCTGATGAAAGGAGTTGGAGGCGGATCCTTTGAACTCGAAATCACATCCCCTTGAACGCAAGTTAACCTTTCAGCTCGGCGCAGCGACTCTGGCCCGGCTGATTCTCAACACCTCCCGACGCTTCGCCTACCCCTTCGCTTCGGCCCTCAGCCGGGGGCTGGGCGTGCCGCTGGCTGCCATCACCTCCCTCATCGCCGTCAACCAGGTGACCGGGGTGCTCAGCCCGGTCTTTGGCCCACTGGGAGACCGCTGGGGCTATCGGGCGATGATGCTGACCGGACTGGCCATGCTCACGGGAGGCATGCTGGTCGGCGGCTTGTTCCCGGTCTACGGTGTGGTGTTGCTGGGTCTGTTCCTGGCCGGGCTGGGTAAAAGCGTCTTCGATCCGGCCCTGCACGCCTACGTGGGCGAACGAGTGCCCTACCAGCGCCGGGGGCTGGCTATCGGCATGCTAGAATTCGCCTGGGCCGGGAGTGCACTGGTGGGCATTCCGCTCGTCGGCCTGCTGATAGAGCGGCTGGGATGGCGGGCGCCCTTTTTCGTGCTGGGCGGACTGGGCCTGCTCAGCGTGGTCGCGCTGCGGGCCCTCATCCCCGACGATGGCCATCGGCAGCGCGACCCCGGGAATCTGCCAGGTTTCCGCGAAGCCTGGCGGCGGCTGAGCAGGGAACGAGCAGCCCTGGGCGCGCTGGGCTTTGGCCTCTTGGTCAGCGCGGCCAACGACAACCTGTTCGTGGTCTATGGCATTTGGCTGGAGTCAGCTTTTGGCCTGAGCATCGCGCTGCTGGGGGCGGCTACCACCGTCATTGGCCTGGCCGAGCTACTGGGCGAGGGACTCACCGCCTCCATCGCCGATCGGCTAGGGCTGAAGCGAGCGATTGTCGCCGGCTTGATACTGTCGGCACTGAGCTACATCCTGCTGCCGTTGGTGGGGCGGACACTACCGCTGGCGCTGATGGGACTGTTCGTCACCTTTCTCACCTTTGAATTCACCATCGTCACTGCTTTCTCCCTGTTCACCGAGATCCTACCCACTGCGCGGGCGACGATGATGTCGTCGAGTGTGGCCGCCATCAGCATCGGGCGGGTGATGGGAGCGCTCGTCGGTGGGCCAGTGTGGCTGGCCGGCGGGATGTGGGCGACCGGCTTTGTCTCGGCAGCGGTCAGTGGCTTGGCGCTGGTCTTGCTGGTGTGGGGGCTGCGTGGTTGGCGCGCTACTGTGCCAACTTGCTGAAATGTGGTATAATAAGGTGTATTAAGACCAGGAGCGAAGAAGATGCTTACGTATGTGGACATAAGTCTGTTTGATTCGCCAGCCCAAACGCTGGTAAACACCGTCAACACCGTTGGCGTGATGGGCAAGGGCATCGCCGTGGTTTTCAAAGAACTCTACCCGGAGATGTATCAGCGGTATCGCCGCCTGTGCAAGGAAGGAAAGCTGGATGTGGGGATGCTGTACATCTATCGAACGCCGAACAAGATCATCGTCAATTTTCCAACCAAGAAGCACTGGCGCCAGCGCTCGCGGGTGGAATACCTTGAGACCGGGCTGCGCAAGTTCGTCGTGCACTATACCGACCATGGCATTTCCAGCGTGTCGTTCCCCCAACTCGGTTGCGGACACGGCGAGTTGGATTGGGAGACCCAGGTGCAGCCAGTGATGGAACGTTACCTCCAAGAATTGCCCATCCCGGTGTATATCCACCTCTATCCAAAAGCGCCCGACTTTGTTCCTGAGCGACTAAACGCTGATTACGCTGGGCAGGTACGCCTGGAGCGGCAACGCATTTCCACCGACCGGTTGTGGCAGGATCTGCGAAAGCTGGTTGGTCAGATATATCAACTGACCCTGTTTGGGCCAGTCGTAGAGATGGATGAAGAGCACATTGCATTCAAATCGCTGACTGGCCAGGGCGAACCTGTCGTAGTCTACCGGGAAGATATTGAAGACCTGTGGAACACGTTACGGTTGCGCGGCACTGTGCGGGAAGACGATATGCCACAGCCCATTCAGGAGGATGGCGCCGACCAGTGGTTGTTTGAATTGCTGGAGCGTTTGGACTATATCCAACCGATCAAGTTGCGTAGCAGGGGCCAGAGGGATCTTGCACGGGGGTTGCGACATGCTCCCCACCCAGCGGTAATGCCGCTCATCGAAGCGGAGATTGTCGTATGAAGCCCTGGAAAGCTGACTTCGAACGTCACATCGAGAGGTGGTCGGCTCGATTAGGGAACCTGGGGTGGTGGCCACGCTACGTCTACCATTTCACCGACGTCCACAATGCTGCCAGCATCATCCAGAGCGGGTATCTCTACAGCCGGGCCGAGGTGGAACGGCGCGGCTTGATGAGAGTGGACAACGCCAGTTCAGAGATCATCGAGCAGACCCGGCCGGAACATCTGAAGTTTATCCGTCTCTACTTTCGTCCGCGCACGCCCACCCAATATCGTAATGAGGGAATCCGCCCGATCAACCGGCGTGAACTAGGCGGTGCTCACTGTCCAGTCCCAATCTACTTCTGCTTTGATGCCCTGACGGTGCTGGCGATGGACGATACCGAATTCTCCAACGGGAACATGGGCAGCCCACGCGCTTCCCATAGCAGTGAGCGTGACTTCTTTCTCAGTATACCGTTTCACCTGGTGTTTCACAACCGCTGGTTTACGCCTGACGAACGTGGCGAAATCGTCTTCCGCCGCAACGCCGAGGTGTTGGTGCCGGATAGTCTGCCACTGGCCCCTGTGCTCAAGTTCATCGCCTGTCGCTCGGCAGCCGAACGACAGACCCTGCTCCACTTGCTTCCTGCCGACCTACGTCGCCAGTGGCTGCCACGCATCCGATTGGGTGAACGAGGGCTCTTTTTCTACCGATGGACTTTTGTCGAAGAGGTGGTCGTCGTGGATGACAGGGTGCTTTTTCGCTTCAATCCCAACACCCAGACGCCTGGCCCATTTCGAGTCTTGTTTTCGTACCGTGAGGCTGGAGAACAATCTGGGCGCAGATGGGAGGGTGAGCAAGCAGCATTGAATAACCAACTGCGCTTCCGGGTTCCTGATGCTGTTTGGGGAACGGTTACCCTCCGCCTGGATGATGCCTTGGCTTTTGCCGGTCCGTTGACGTTCGAAGACATTCCTTTCTGAGAGTGGAAGCATATTGCCGCTTAAACACTACCAGAAACGTACCATCCAACAAATCGAATACGGACGACAGTGCCAAGCTGATACGCCGGAAGCGTTGAAGGAGGTTCTGGATACCAGAGTGGAAGCGAATGCCAGGTTTGACTGATGAAGGGTGTGGGCTAGATGGGCCACTGGTACGTAGTGAAGAACCAAGTGAGGCGCTGATTTGGGATCAGGGCCTCACTTTTGCAGCCGCAGAGGAGGCTGACCCCATGAGCACTTTAGAAGAAATAGTGGGCCGGCTGTTGACCGAACAGGGGCTGACCGTCGCCGTGGCCGAATCCTGCACCGGCGGCCTCATCGCCCACCAGTTGACCAACGTGCCTGGCAGCTCGGCCTATTTCCTCGGCGGAGTGGTGGCTTATTCCAACCAGGTCAAGGAGCGAGTGCTGGGGGTCTCTGGCGAAACTCTCTCAGTACACGGGGCAGTCAGCGAGGAGACGGCGCGGGAGATGGCTCGCCGCGCTCGCCGCCTTTTCAGCACCGACGTGGCCCTCTCGTCCACGGGCATCGCCGGCCCCACCGGCGGCACGCCTGAGAAGCCAGTGGGCCTGGTCTACGTGGCTCTGGCAGCCCAGGACGTCGAACGCTGCGAGCGGCATTTGTGGCGGGGAGATCGGCTGGAGAATAAACAAATGACCGCCGAGGCAGCCCTGGAGATGCTCCGCCAGTATCTGAAAGCGAGGCGACCATGAAATTCGTGGACATCCCGACCGCTGTCGAGGCCCGCTTCGATGAGGAGGGCCGGGTTACTCCCACAGCGTTCAGTTGGCGGGGGCGAGATGTGCGCATCAGCGACGTCGGGCGGCGGTGGACGGAGCCGCACGGCCCGCACCAACTCCGCCACTACCTGGTCATGACCCCAGCCCAGGACACCTTTGAGCTCTGCCTGGACACGGGCACCATGCAGTGGAAGATAACGAGGGTTTGGGAGAGGGAGAGGGTGGTGTGACTTAGCGCAGCGAACTTTTGCGCAGTTGCTTACTTGCAAACGCACTGCTTTCATGCTATACTTTATAGCACCCCAAAGCGGGGGGACAAAGGTGCGAGGTGAGCAGTTAGGCATCGGTTTGGGGAGAGGAGGTCAAGGTGGAAGAGGAAAAACTGAGGGAATTCTACGACGAGGAAACGCGGAAAGTCGTGGAAGTCCTCAAGAAAGCCGATCCTGAGAAGATCATTCGCTTTGGGTCATCTGTGTGGGGCACGCTAAGTGAGGACAGCGACATTGACCTTTGTGTCCTGAAACATCTCGAGGATGGCTCTGTCCGAGAGAAACAGCGATTGCGGCGCTTGCTCTCACGATACGAATACGCTTACCCAGTGGACATTGAGTTGCATGTCTACTCGCTAGAAGAGTATGAGGAGCGGCTGAGGAAAGGGAGTCTCTTTCTCAGGGAAATCGAGAGGGGGGAGGTGGTATATGCCCGCCGATGAGTTCGAGGAGCTAGCCGCAATTTGGTTCGAGAAAGCGAAGGATGACCTGCAATGTGCCCGACATGACTTCGATGGTCAATTCTACACCCAAACCTGTTTTGGCTGTCAGCAGGCTGTGGAGAAGGCCCTCAAGGCTTACCTGTTTTCGCGCCATGTTGAGTTGATCCGTACGCACATCCTGCCCAGGTTACTGGTGAGATGCGTTGACTTTGACCAGGATTTCAGGCAGATGGAAGCAGCTTGCGATCTTCTGACGGATTACTACATTGACACTCGCTATCCAGAGATAGGCGTGTCATATACCGAGGAACTGGCCGAGGAGGCCATCCAGTTAGCAGGTCGGGCTTTGGGTTTTGTGGAGGAAAGATTGTGATGTACCGAATCAAAAATTACGAAAAGGGCTTCTGGCGGTCTCGCTTGCCAGAAGCCCTTTTGGTTATCGCTAACCTTTCTTCGCCCTAACCCTCTCCTTGAACCTCTTCAGGTCAATGACCACCCGCCTGTGCTCCCCAGAGTTTCGAGTTTTTGAGTTTCGGGTTTCGAGTTCATTTCAACTCGAAACTCAGAACCCGGAACTTCAAACCGCCTTGGGGTGTCGGGCCGTGTTCTCCTCGTGCACGATCATCTCGATCTGGCCTACCAGGCCGGGTACGATTTTCTCCATGGATCATCCCCTCTTCAGCCACGAATTTCACGAATTAACACGAAAAAGAAAAAATTAGTGAAAATTCGTGTAATTCGTGGCAAACACCAAAATCACTGGCTGGTGACGCTGATCGGTTTGAGCAGTAGTCTATCGGCCACGGGCTGCTCTCCATCGAAGACGGCGAAACGCTGCATGTCCGTCCGCGAATAGACCCCGATCTCCACTTGATATTGAGCCGCCGGGACATCGGAGGGCAGCGGGAAACGGTGCACCTGGGCGAAGATGTCCCCGGCCTCCCAACCGGCGGTGGCGACGCTCAGCATGTCCTTTCCCCCCCAGACGGCGCTCTGACTGTCCAGCAGGTGGACGAAGATGGCCAGGGGCAAGGGCTCGGCGACATCCTGCAGGGCTCGCCAGTAGCTTGTTAGATGAACCCAGTCCCCTGGAGCTGGAGTGTCGTCGGCGAACTCGTAGCCCAGAAGCTCCAACCGGTGATCGAAATCCACGGGGAAGGCGACGGGATGGCGAAGGCCCTGGGGGTCGCCGGGGAGAAATTGCACCTCCGAGCTCCAAACGGCGGAGGAGCTACTCTGTAGAGCTTCGATCTTGTCCTGGAGCACCTCTTGGACTTCGAGCTCGTAAGCGGAAAAGGCCAGTTCGCCGTCGGGGAAGCGCGTTTCCTCCACCAGACGAGCATCACGGAAGAATTCCTCTCTCAGCCCTGAGTGGAGAGGGGTGGAGGCGGGGAAGATGTAAAGTGCTTTTTCGCTCCCGCCTGGGAAGACCAAACTGTAGGGGCCGTCGTACCATTTGATCTTCCGTTTCTCCTTCAGCGTGAAGTCGAAGATGAAGGGGTCCAGGTCGTGGGGGCTGGAGGAGGACAGGCAGACGGTGTCGGCGATGTCGCTCTCGTCCAGATAGCGGGCGGCCTCGGCCAGATCGGTCTGGTAGACGAAGCGCACCTCAGGCTGCTGCGCCCAGACGGTGAAGTAATCGTGATAAGTCCACCAGGCGTTGCCGGCCAGGAGGAGCAGCAAGGCGACGACCAGACTGTAGCGAGCCCTCTGGCCGAATCGCCCGGCGAGCCAGCGCCAGGCGGCCTCGATGGCCAGGGCGGGGAAGATGTAGACCACGGGCAGGGCACCGCTGGCCCGCAGGAAAGAGGGAGCGCAGTCGGTGATCATGCTGGGCACCAGGGCGAGGGGCAGCCAGAGCAGCAGGAAAGCGTATCGTGGCCGCCGCCAGCGGAGCAGGGCCAGGGCCAGGCCGAGGTAGAACAGGACGCCGCCGATAGGCTCGAAGACAGGCCGCCCCGCCAGGTTGTAGCGCCAGACGGGATCACCCCGGAAGGTGAACATCTTCAGCGTGTCCAGGGTGAACCTTATGACCTGGCTGGGATCGCCGTGGGCCAGCAGGCCCAGGGGCTGGCTGAGCTGCTGCAAGCGCACGTCGGCCTGGGGGTGGGTCCAGATGTATACACCCATCGGGACAGAGACGAGAGCGGCGAGGGCGAAGGTGAGCAGAACGCCTTTCCAGCGTTCTCGCAGCAGGGGGCGGTTAAACAACGCCAGGTAGACTACAAAGAGGAGGAAGCTCAGGGGGATCATCCGGCCGGCGGGATAGGTATAGAGGGTTCCTCCCAGGAAGACGCCAGCCAGAGAAAAGTAGACCCACCAGCGGCGTCCGCTCTTTGGCTGTCTCAGTCCCGCCCAGAAGAAATAGGCGGCCGCCGCGGCCATAGGCGGCAGGCTGGCAGCCCGCAGTCCCACCCGGCTCGTGAAAACCGGCCAGAAGCCGACGGCCAAGCCAGCGCTAGTCAACAGGGCGACCCGATAGCCGAAAGCCTTTCGCGCCAGCAGGTAGGTGAAGATGATGGTCGCCAGACCGCACAGCACGGCGGCCAGGCGGATGCCCAGGTAGTTGCTGCCGAACAGGGCGATGGTGCCGGCCATGAGGTAGACGAAGAGCGGCTCGTTGCCCGCGTTCGATTCAAAGTAGATGCGGTGAGCGCCTTGCAGCACCACGGAGGCATCGTGGCCGTGGAAGACCTCGTCGTGCTGGAGACCTGGCGGCGCTGCCTCCAGGCAGTAGAGTCGAAAGAAGGCTGCTGTCAGCAGGATCGCCGCCAGCAGAACCATCTCCCACCGACGCGGCGGATGGGATTCCCCAACTTGTTGGGGGCCTTCTCGTCCGAGAGCTGACGCCGTTGTGGAATCACCCCGAACAAGTTTGGGACTCCGGCGATTCGGATCGCCTACTCCAACCTCCAACCTCTAACCTCCAACCTCTAACTCCAAAATGGCCAGCAGGAACTCGGCGCATTTGACCAGGTCATCCACGGCGAGGCGTTCTTCGGTGGTGTGCACCTTCTGCATACCCGCGCTGATGTTGATGGTCGCTATGCTCCCAGCGTTGAAGACGTTGGCGTCGCTCCCCCCGCCGCTGGGCACCAGGGCTGGCGTCAGGCCCAGAGCTTTGGCTGCTGCCATCGCCCTCCGCACGATGCCATCCTCCTCGCTGAGCTTAAAGGCGGAATAGGAGCGCTTCACGTCTATCTCCACCGTAGCCCCGTGCCGCTCTGCTGCCTTCTTTAAGGCGTCGGTCATGGCCTGCACTTGGGACTCCAGCTTCTTCTCGTCACGGCTGCGGGCCTCGCCTGCCAGCTCGACCCGGTCGGGGACGATGTTGGTCGCCGTGCCGCCCTGGATGCGCCCGACGTTGGCCGTGGTTTCCTCGTCAATCCGCCCCAGAGGCATGGCGGCGATGGCCTCGGCCGCCACCACGATGGCGTTGATGCCCTTCTCCGGCTCGACGCCAGCGTGGGCCGTCTTGCCGTGAACGACGGCTTTGATCCTCTCCTGAGAGGGAGCGGAGACGACGATGGCGCCGATTGGGCCTCCGCTGTCGAGGACGATGCCCTCCTGGGCGCGAAGGGTGTTCAAGTCCAGCCCCTTAGCGCCATTCAGCCCTGTTTCCTCGCTCACCGTCAGGGCCACCTCCAGGGGCGGGTGGGACAAACCCTGCTCTACCAGCACCTGGAGAACCTCCAGGATGGCCGCCACGCCCGACTTGTCATCGCCGCCCAGGATGGTGGTACCGTCGCTGGTGATAATCCCGTTGGTGATAACGGGCTTCACCCCCCGCCCCGGCTCGACGGTGTCCATGTGGGCGCTGACGAGGATTGGCGGCCCCTCTCCCGCCAGGCGGCCAATGACGTTGCCTGTGGTATCGCGCTCAACTGTCAGGCCCAGGCTCTTCAGCTCGGCCGTCAGATGGCGCGCTATCTCCTCCTCGTGGCCGCTGGGGCTGTCAATCTGAACCAGCTCCAGAAAAGTTGAGACCAGTCTAGCTCGGTTGATCATTTTCTGTATCCTCCTTGTTTGATTCTCTTACCCGCCTTATCTCGAAGACCACGGGATTGAAAGCATCGGGGCAGGCGTGGGTAGCCACGTCTTTGTCTTCCAGCCAGGGGAACTCGGCCCCGTAGCGCATGGCGAAGACCTTGGGCAGGAAGCTGTAGAGCGCACAAACGGATTGCTTCTCACACAGCCATTCGTTTTATTCCAAATCCGCTGTTGTGTCCCCTGGCACCAGCACACGAGGCAACTCCTCTGGTTCATCCATCTCGCCGGTCATGTAGACGTAGGTGCGATCTTCCCGGTTGCTGAAAGCTGCGTGGCGGCCGTCCCTGTCCAGGGCGACTATGTTCATCTCGCCCAGGTAAGGGGCAGGCAGGGCGTGGAGGTCTTCCATGGCCTGGCGACCGGCTTCCTCCAATGATAGCCCCATCTTCAGGTAGAGCACCACGCTGCGGGCGGTGCCAGCCAGGATGGCCATCTCGCCCAGGCCGGTGCAGGCGGCCGCGCCGTAGCGGTTGTCGGCGTAGTTGCCAGCGCCGATGAGAGGCGAATCGCCCACGCGGCCCGGATACTTCCAACCCTGGCCGCTGGTGCTCACCCCGGCGCAGATGTCGCCGTCGGCGCCCTGGGCCAGGAAGTTGACCGTGCCCCCACTCCGCCGCGACTCCCTCACCCGTTTCACCCACTGGCGCAAGTCTGGCTCTCCCTCCAGATTCGCCAGCACTGCCTCTGGCATCGCCTGGCGTAGCCGCTCTTCCCAAACCTCTCTGGCCTTCTCGGTCAATAGCTCGCCGCGTTGGAAGCCCATCTCGGCGGCGAAGCGCTCGGCGCCAGAGCCGGCCAGCAGGACGTGCGGCAGCTCCTCCATCACCTTGCGGGCGATGGAGATGGGGTGCTCATAGCCCCGTAAAGTGGCCACCGCACCGGCGGCCAGGGTTCGCCCATCCATGATGCTGGCGTCCAGCTCCACCTGGCCCAGCAGGTTGGGAATTCCCCCGATGCCCACGGTGTCATCCTGGGGATTGCTCTCCACCAGGCGAATGCCAGCCTCCACCGCGTCAATGGCCGAGCCGCCATTTCTCAGCACCGCCATCGCCGCCGAGATACCCACCTTGCCGTTGCTGCTGGCTACAATTATCATCTTGCTCCTCCTATCTGGAGTTAGAGAAACCAGGTTTTTTGCTCAAGAGTGCTTATCGGGGCATTGAGAATACGTGCAATTGTGCATGTTTTGGATGCAAAGAGTTTAAAAAACCTGGTTTCTGGCTGCTCCCTTCCAGTATCTCTCGCACCCCTTGCGCTGCCCTTGCCCGGTGGCTGATCTCGTTTTTGGTCTCCGGGGGCAGCTCGGCCAGGGTTTTCCCGTATTCCGCCAGATAGAAGACGGGATCGTAGCCGAAGCCGTGCTCCCCCCTGGGCTCGAAGGCGATGATTCCCTCACAGGTTCCTTCGGCGGTGTGAATCTGCCCCGCCGGCGTAGCCACGGCGATGACGCAGCGGAAGCGAGCTGTCCGCTCCTCCCAGGGCACTCCTTGCAGCTTTGCCAGGAGCAGCCGGTAGCGCTCTTCGTCGCTGGCCCCTCTTCCGGCGTAGCGGGCCGAGCGTATCCCTGGCTCGCCGCCGAGGGCATCCACCTCCAGCCCCGAATCGTCGGCCAGGGTCAAGAGGCCGCTGGCCCTGGCGTAAGCGGTGGCCTTCAGCCTGGCGTTCTCGGCGAAGCTCGCCCCCGTTTCGGCCACTTCGATGTCCAGGCCCTCCTGGGCGGGGTAAGTCAGCTCCAGCGGCAGGCCGGCCAACAGCTTCTGGTACTCTCTGACCTTGCCGGGGTTATGGGTGGCTATCAGCAGTTTCGCCATTGGTTGACAAATCTCGCTAATCGTAGTATATTTAGCAGTGTCCAAATTATCTCCAAGGAGGAACCAACTGTGTCTGTATTCAAGAGAAACAAATTCAAGCCTCCCCCGCCGGGCCAGGTGGAGACAGTGATAGGCCCCACCACCAATTTCAAAGGCACCGTCCAAAACGACGGTGGGCTGCGCGTTGACGGCGTCTTCGAGGGATTGGTGGAGACGGGCGGCAATCTCATCGTCGGTGAGGAGGCCAAGGTAATGGCTGACGTCGTCGCCTACAACGTCTCGGTGGCGGGGTCGGTCAAAGGCAACGTCAAGGCCAACCGGGTGGAGATCCTATCCACGGGCCGCGTCTGGGGCAACATCACTGTGAAATCCTTCCTGGTTGATGAGGGAGGTTTCGTCCGTGGTGAGATCATCATGGAGGGTGCTGAATTTAAGCCTCCTATCACCAAGTCCCCCAAGCTAGCGCCAAAAACCGCCGATGTCGAAAAAGACGAGAGCGATTGAATCCTAAGTTGACCCCTATTTGCTCCTGCTGGATCGCCAGATCCAGCAGGAGGCAGCGGATCGTCAGCTCCGCTGCGAGCTTTTGTGATCTACTGAATTCGCATAGAAGCCAATTGGCGGGCTACGAGCCCAATCGAGGAGAGTCATCCTTCGATTGGGCTCTTTTGGTAAGAATCAGTGGATCCAAAATTGCTCTAAGGGGATTGCCAAATCCCCGCTTTGGGCCTGGATCTGGCGATCCAGGCCGAGCAAAATTGAATCTGCCGAGAACAGCGGATCCCTTCGACAGGCTCAGGACAAGCGGCAGGATCAACGGATCGAGCGACTTGGGCTGAGAAGAAATCTGTAAACTCTGCGCATCCGTGTTCTAAACCCCAGGCCCAAAGCAGCCACGTAGCCGAATCCGCCCAAATACAAGAGCAAGAAGGGCATGGCGTAATAGTTGCCTTTGGCCAGAGCCACCATCACGGTGACCAGAGAATACAGGCTCAAAAGAGCCTCGCCTAGCGTCATCCAGTTGACGGGCAAGGCATAGCGGCTCTCGGCCCAGCGGTCGGCGCGCTCTTCGAGGCCGAACTTGGGCGTGCGCTGGAAAAGGTTGGGCCGCCCGGTCAGGGCCTCGCCAACGGCCAGGGCGTTGTTCAAAGCTATCCCTGTGCCCAGCAGAACCAGGAAGGGGAAATAGGCCAGTCGCCGACGCCAGTCGGGATAGACGTCCCACTGGGAGAGGGCGAAAAGCAGGGGCGGCCCCAGGCTGCCCAGGCCGAGATACAATAGCGGAAGACGCGTCACGCCCTGCCCAAGCAGCAAGGGCAGGGTCAGCAGCAGCAGGATCAGCATCAGGGGGTGGATCAGATAGTTGCTCAGGTGGATCAGCCCCTGCAGGCGCACGAAGGCCGGCCGTGGTGCTCTCACCAGGGTGCGCCAGTGTTTCAGGAGACACTGGATGGAGCCTTTGGCCCAGCGGAACTGTTGGCGCTTGAAGGCGTTGATCTGCGGCGGGATCTCGGCCGGGGAGACCACGTTGGGCAGATAGAGGAACTCCCAACCGGCCAACTGGGCCCGGTAGCTCAGGTCCAAATCCTCAGACAGAGTATCGCCCTGCCAGCCCCCGGCCTCCTCGATGCAGCTCTTTCGCCAGACGCCCGAAGCGCCGTTGAAGTTCATGAACAGCCCTGAGCGCTGGCGAGCCGTCTGTTCGACCACGAAGTGGCCGTCCAGGGCCAGGGCCTGGGCTCTGGTGAGGGGCGAGTAGTTGGCGTTGATGTGGCCCCAGCGGGCCTGCACCAGCCCCAGGCGAGGCTGGCCCTGAAAGCAGGGGATGATGCGCGGCAGGAAATCGGGGTTGGGCACGAAGTCGGCGTCGAATATGACGATGAACTCCCCCGTGGCCGTTTCCAGGCCCCGCTGCAGGGCCCCGGCCTTGAAGCCCGTCCGCTCAGGGCGGTGGATCAGGACGACGTCAAATCCCTGCCTCCGATAATAATCCACCCGACCTTGAGCCAGGGCCGTCGTCTCGTCAGTGGAATCGTCCAGCACCTGGATCTGGAGCCTATCCTGGGGATAGTCCAGCCGCGTCACGGCGTCAATCAGACGTTCCACCACGTGGAGCTCGTTGTAGATGGGCAGTTGCACCGTCACGGGGGGCGCGTTCGACAGGGGGGGAGCGGGCTGGTGATCACGGCGATGGCGCAGGTAGAGCAGCACCATGATCAAAGAGTTGAGTCCGTAAGTAGCCAGGATCACCGCCGTGATCCCGTAAACGATAGCCAAAACCGACAAGATATGCCTCCAGTGTTGCCTTCCGCACGGTTGGAAGTATACCACCATTTGGCGATTGTGACAAGCTTCTGATTGCCATTCAGCCTGAAAGTTGGTATAATATAGGCTAGTGTCCTTTCACGCAACAGACCTTCTGGGGGGCATATGTCCCAATCTCTAACCGAGGCGAAAAGGGCTCGGTCGGGAGACCTTCGCCCATCACAGGGGGCCAAAGACCAAGCGAGGAGGTTTAGATGAAGCTGCAAATCGGGGTTATCTTCACCCCAGGCCCAGTTGGCTCAATAGCGCGGATGCTGGGGCTGCGGTTCAGCCATGCCTTCATCAGGTACGAGAAGCCCGAAGGCTGGTGGCTGATGGATTCCGGGCTATGGCGCATTAAAGATCGCCCAAGCACCGGGCTCGAGAAGGCTACAGACTACGTGATCCTGGAAACCAGGGAGCCGCTGGATCCCGACACCGCCCAGAGGATCATTGATTATGCGCGGGGCAACGTCGGCAAGCCCTATAATTTCTGGGGAGTTATACGCCTGGGTTGGAGGCTTCTGCGCCAGCGCTTTGGATTACATGCCCTGGCTTATCCATCTTACATCTGCACCGACTTCGTGGTTGACTGTTTTCACTACGGGGGCATTGACATAGTGCCGCCGGGCCAGCTCCTGGTGCTTCCCGATGAGATCGCCGCCAGCGACAAGCTGGTGGAGGTGCCGGTTGCAGACAACACTACAACGGATTGAGAAAGGAACGAGCAATTCGTTTTTTCTGAATTCGTTGTTGTGTGGCGGCGTGGGAACAAGTTCCAATGAACAACTTCTTCCGAAAACGCGTACACCTGGCCTTGCTGCTCGTTGTCCTCCTGGTCGCGCTTTTCCTGCGGGTCTATGGGCTGGATGACATTCCCCCCGGCCTGCACTACGACGAGGCCGCCAACGCCATCCTGGCCGCCGACGTCGCCAGGGGCGAGGCTCGCCCTCTGTTCATCGAAGCCTACACCGGCAAGGAAGTGCTCTTCTTCTACCTGGCTGGTGTCTCCATGCGCCTCCTCGGTGTTTCCGTCTTCTCCCTGCGCCTGACTTCAGCCCTGATCGGCACGCTCACTGTGCTCATCACCTACCGGCTGGCCAGGGAGATGTTCGCCCATCAGGGAGCCGAAGCCTCGCGCTGGCTAGCTCTCTTCAGCGCGGCCCTGCTGGCGACTTCGTACTGGCACGTCACCCTGAGCCGGTACGGCTTCCGGGCCATAAGCCAACCCCTCCTGCAAGCCCTGACCTTGTGGTGCCTGTGGCGAGGGTTGCGAAGAGGGAGCACCGGCTGGCTGGCCCTGGGCGGGTTGTTCTGTGGGGCGACCGCTTACACCTACCTGGCTAGCAGGGTTTTCCCCGTGATTCTGCTGCTCACTTTCCTAGCCCTCCTCGTCTTTGAGAGAAGCAACCTCAAACGACGCCTCTCCCAAATCGCCGTTTTCGCTGTTCCTGCTGCAATCGTCTTCGCTCCGCTGGGCTTCTACTTCCTGACCCACCCCCAGGCCTTCTCCGTGCGCGTCAGCCAGTTGTCCCTCTTCAATCCAGAGTTGAACCAGGGCGACGTGCTGGGCGCCTTTTGGCGTGCGGCCCGTCTGGCTTTCGGCATGATCAGCCTGCGTGGCGAACCTCTGTGGCGCTTCAACATTCCAGGCAAGCCCGTTTTCAGTTGGCCCCTGTCGGTTTTGCTCCTGATTGGTCTAGCTCTCAGCCTCGTCAGGCTGGTGCGCCGCCGAAATAAACTGGAGCGAACATTCCACTTTCTCCTGCTCATCTGGCTGCCCGTAATGCTCCTCCCCAGCATCCTGGCTGTAAAAGAAGTGCCCAGCGCCCTGCGTTCCGTCGGCCTTATTCCCCTGCTCTTCCTGTTGCCTGCTCAGGGCTTGTGGATAGCTGTGAAATCCAAAATCCAAAATCTAAAGTTCAAAATTCTCCTCCTACTTCTTGTGCTTGGCATCTGCGGCGTTGCCACCTTCCGAGACTATTTCGTCCACTGGGCCAAAGCTGCTCCGGTCTACTACGAGAACGATGGTGATTTGGTTGACGCAGCCAAGTATCTTAACCAACTAGATATCGCTGACAAGGAGATTTTTGTTTCGTCCATCCACTACCGCCACCCCACCCTGGCCTTCCTGGCCCGCTCGTATGATGAGATCAAGTGGCTGGTGGGTGGGGAGACCGTAGTCTTCCCCACAGAGACGGATAAGAAGACCCTCTACATTTTCCCCCACTCGGCCAGGCCCGACGAGACTCTGCTAGAGGAGTTCTTCCCACCAGACGCCCTGGTCGAGGAAACCCTGGGGCCTGACGGCGAGCCCGCCTTCACCGCCTATCTATTCCAGCCGGAGCAACTCCCGGAAATCTCACCCCAAAACTCCATGTCAGTCAATCTTGGAGACACTTTAGAGTTCCTGGGTTATGACATCTCTCACGTTTCACGTTTTACGTTTTACTGGCGAGTCCTATGCGCCGCCCCCAGAGACGACTACAGCGTCTTCGTCCACCTGCTCGATCAGTGGGGCTTCAGGTGGGGGGAGGAGGGTTTCTTCGATTATCCTTCGGCTCAATGGAATCCAGGTGACATAATCGTCAACAGGAAGGAGATTGACGTGGAGCCAGGGGCACCGCCAGGGGAATACGAAGTCCTGGTGGGCGTCTATTCGGCCTCATTGGACAGCCGCCTGCCCAGGCTGGACGCAAAGGGCCAGGTCGTCGGCACCACCATCTCTCTGGGGCCCGTGATGGTGAGCAAGCCTCAAGAGCCGCCTGCGGTTGAATCGCTGGCCGTCCAGAATCCACGGCAAGAGGACTTGGGCAGCAAGGTTACTTTCTTGGGCTACGACAGGGATGGTGACACAGCCCGGTCGGGGGAGAGCGTCTACCTGGCCCTCTACTGGCAGGCCCAGCGGGACTTGGACGAAGATTACAACGTCGTCATCGGGCTGCGAGGAGGGAAAGGCGATGTTTGGCCCCTGTGGGCCGACCGCCCGGTGCACGGCACCTATCCCACCACCAACTGGACAGCGGACGAGGTCATCAAGGATCGGTATGGCTTGACCATTGGCCAGGACGTACCGGCCGGTGATTACGAGCTGGAGCTGATATTGCTCAATCGTGTCACTTATGAACCGCTGGTCGCCAGTAACGGCCTCCCCACCATTTCCCTGGGACACTTGAGGGTCGAAGCCTGGGAGCACCAGTTCGCCGTCCCCGCCATCCAGCACCCCCTGGAGGTGAACCTGGGGAACGAGGTTGAGCTTTTGGGCTACGACCTGGACCGCGCCTCGGCGAAGCCCGGCGAGAGCTTGCACCTGACCCTCTACTGGCGGGCCTTGGGGCCGGTGGATGCCAGCTACACCGTCTTCACCCACCTCCTCGACAGCGAAAGCCGCGTCTGGGGCCAGAAGGACAGCATCCCTCAGGCTGGCACTTACCCCACCACCCTCTGGGTCGAAGGGGAGGTAGTGACTGACGAGTACGAGATCGTCGTCAAGCCCGACGCTCCGCCGGGGCAATACGTCATTGAGGTCGGGATGTACCTTCCCCAGTTGGGCCAGCGCCTGCCGGTGTTGGACGAGTTGGGGGAGGTGCAGGGGGATAGGATCCTGCTGGCTGTGATAGAGATTCAGCATCGGTAGATCGCTGAACGCTAGTCGCATTTTTGGAGGTTGACTTAGCGAGGAGGCAAGCTAATGGCTAAAGAAGGAAGACTTAGTCTGGATAAGTTAGACAAAATTGCCAGCGTCGTTGCTGCTATCATTGCTATCTTGACCTTTTGGCAAGGTAACCGCATTTTCTCCTATGCCTTCGTCATCATCGGATACGCCCTGATGGCTCGGCTCCTTTGTCGGGTCATGAGGCAGAAATCAGTAGTCGAGATAAGAGTAAAGACACCTTATCCTTTACCAGAGGAATGGGAATATAGCTATCCGCAGCGCTGGCGTTGGATGGCAGGAATCGCTCTAGTCATCCTGACGCTTTTCTCTTTTGGCTGGGTCGGAGTCAATGGGTGGCGAGACTATCAGGCAAGGGAGGGCTTGCTCTTCCCCAGGGCCAAAGAAGACGAGTTGCTGGTCATCATAGCTCAATTTGACAATAGGAGTACGAAAGGTATAGACCCGACCCAGCGGATCCATGATAGACTCCGCAAAGAGCTTGAGGAAGCGGGTATCACAAACGCGCGCTTGGAGATGGCCCCTGAAATTGCTGACCTGGATGAGGCGAGAGAGATGGGAAAACGCCATGAAGCTCTCTTCGTCATTTGGGGCTGGTTTGATGATCTAGGATTTACCCCCAATTTCACCATCGTTAGGGAGAAGGAATTTGTTCTCATAGGTATGGATTTGGGGGAAGTGTCTCTTGAGCCACCAGGCGATTTCAGCCTTTACATCCGGGAAGGGCTGCCAGCCCAGATGGCCTATTTCTCGACCTTGACCATAGGCCAGGTTTACTACTGGGATGAAAAGTTCGAAGAGGCCTTTAGCGCCTTTGATAAAGCCATAGAGAACGCCCAAGAGGGTGGCAGTTCGGAAGGCTTAGCTGATGTTTATTTCTATCGAGGGTATATTCAGGGGGTGGTTTTGGATGATGCTCAACAAGCCATCGCGGACTACAACAAAGCCATTGAGTTGAAGCCGGACTTGGCCGAGGCCTATGTCAACCGAGGGGTTGCCTACGCAGATAAGGGCGAACACGATTTGGCCATCGGCGACTACGACAGGGCTATTGAGATCGCCCCCCAGTTCGCCGAAGCCTACGTCAACCGCAGTACTGCCTACGGTGACAAGGGCAAATACAAGCTGGCCATCGCCGACTTAACCAAGGCCATCGAGCTGAGGCCTGGCTTGGCCGAGGCATACAGCAACCGAGGGGTTGCCTATGTCACCAAGGGCGAATACGATCTGGCCATCGCCGACTATGACAGAGCCATTGAGATCGACCCTCAGTTCGCCGAGGTATATAGCAACCGAGGGCTCGCCTATATCCGTCTCGGGGAGTATGAGAGGGCCATAGAGGACTGGGACAGGGCGATCGAGATCAACCCTCAGTATGCCGAGGCCTACTACAGCCGCGGGCTTGCCTACTATTACAAGGGCGAATACGATTTGGCGATCGCCGACTTCGACAAAACCATCGAGTTGAAGCCCCACTACGCTGAGGCCTATAGCAGCCGTGGGGCTATTTACTACGACAAGGGCGAATACAATCTGGCCATTACTGACTTCGCCAGGGCCATTGAGCTGAGGCCAGACTATGCCGATGCCTACTACAACCTAGGGCTCGCCTATGTCCACCTCGGTGAGTATGAGAGGGCCATACAGGGCTGGGACAGGGCCATTGAGATTAACCCTCAGTATGCTGAGGCCCACTATAGCCGCGGGCTTGCCTACGCCGACAAAGACGAATATGACCAAGCCATTGCCGACTACGACAAGGCCATCGAACTGAGGCCAGACTTCGCCGCGGCCTACCACAACCGCGGGAATGCCTATGTCCACAAGGGCGAATACGACCTAGCCATCGCCGACTTCGATAGGGCCATTGAGCTGCAGCCTGACTACGCCGAGGCCTACAACAACCGTGGGCATGCCTGCCGCTACAAAGGCGAATACGATCTGGCCATCGCCGACTGCAACAGAGCCATCAAGCTGAGACCCAACTACGCCAAGGCCCACTACAACCGCGGGGTTGTCCATAAGATCAAGGGTGAGAAGGAGAAGGCCATCAGGGACTTTGAGCGGGTTTTGGAGTTGACTGAGGATGAGTATTGGAGAAACGAGGCAGAGAAGCATCTCAGGGAGTTGAGGGAGCAGTAGCGATGAAAAAAGCCATCGTCGTCATCGCCGTGCTCATGGTTCTGATCACGGCTTGGGTTGGGTTTAACCCCATCGGCAGGTTCGGATTCTGCCGCTTCGGGTTGCTGGTCTACAGCACGATTCCCTTTCCTGGCGTGGACCTCATCATCCACGCCAATGGTTTGCCTGCGGTGAGAGGGAGCAAGGCGCACTTTGTTGGCTTCGCTGAGATTGAGCCACTGCTCAGGGAAAAGCCGGATGTGCTGATCATCGGAACCGGCTACGACAACATGGTGCAGGTTGAGGAGGAGATTTTGGCCATGTCTGCCGTACAAGTCCTACCCCTGCCCACACCCCAGGCCGTGAGGCGCTACAACGAGTTGCGGCGCGAGGGGAAAAGGGTGGCCGCGATCATCCACTCGACTTGCTGATCACGTTTGATGTTGTACGTTTCACCCCTCGCTACAAGACTAAGGTCCCCTGTGGGGGCCAAACAGGAGAAGATATGTCAAAACAGATAGATTTTACGGCCGAAGCGGAGGCGCTGCGAGAGCAACTGGTTGCCTGGCGTCGCGACTTCCACATGCACCCGGAACTGGGTTTCCAGGAGCACCGTTCGGCAGGATTGATCGCCGACCGGCTGCGCGAATTAGGTTACCAGGTGCAGACGGGCGTCGCCACCACTGGCGTGGTCGCGTTGCTAGAGGGGCAGCAGCCAGGCCCGGTGGTTATGTTGCGCTTCGACATGGACGCGCTGCCCATCACTGAAGTAAACGAGGCCCAATACGTGTCTCAGAATCCAGGGGTGATGCACGCCTGCGGCCACGACGGCCACATGGCGATAGGACTGGGCGTCGCCACGCTGGCGGCGCAGCATCAGCGTCAGGATGGGATGGTTGGCACACTGAAACTGGTCTTCCAGCCGGGCGAGGAGGGGATGGATGGGGCCAAGGTGATGGTGGACGAGGGCGTGCTGGAGAACCCCCGTCCCGACGTTGTCCTGGCTACTCACATTTGGAACGAAAAGCCGGTCGGCACGGTGGGCGTCTCGCCGGGAGCGACAATGGCAGCCGCCGAGAAGTGGACCTGTATCGTGCGGGGTAAAGGGGGACACGGCGCGCTGCCCCACCAGACGGTAGATCCCATCGTCGCCACGGCGCAGATCGTCACTGCCCTCCAGAGTGTCGTCAGTCGCAACGTCAGTCCGCAGGAGACAGCTGTGGTGACGGTGGGCACGGTTCACGGCGGCGACGCCTTCAACGTCATCCCCCCTCAAGTTGACCTGAGCGGCACCATCCGCACCTACAGCCCGCAGGTGAGAGAGATGGTGTTGCGGCGGGTACGTGAGGTCATCGAGGGGGTAGCGGCGGCCTGTGGCGCGGAGGTCGACTTGGATATCGTCTCCTTGACTCCGGCGGTGATCAACGATGCCGGGGTTGCCGAAGTAGTACGCGCAGCGGCCGGGGCAGTAGTTGGGTCAGAGAACGTCTCTTCCGATGTGCGGACAATGGGCAGCGAGGACGCAGCCTTCTTCATGCAACAGGTGCCGGGGTGCTATTTCTTCCTGGGATCGGCCAACGCCGAGCGCGGGTTGAACGCCCCCCATCACAATCCGCGCTTCGATTTTGATGAAGACGTACTGCCGCTGGGGGTAGCTGTCATGATGCAGGCCCTGGCGCACTATCTGCACCTGTAGAGATAGAGTGTGGGGCCGCCTGGCCATGAAAGCGAACCGGATGGCCAGCTTGGCCGCCTGGGAGTACATCGCTTTGAAGGCAGCGCTCACAAACAATGAGGGGAAGTAGGATAGCCGATTTGACAGATATTGTTGCTCATGCAAAATCGCAGATTCGACAGATACGTGAGGGACGTAAGAATCGGGGGGACGACGAGAAAGCACTTCGCAAAGAGGTGCTCAAACTGGCGCTGCCGGCCACGGGCGAGCAACTGTTGAGCATGATGGTGAGCATCGTTGACACGATGCTGGTGGGCCATCTGGGTGCATCGGCGCTGGCAGCGGTGAGCCTGGCCACACAGTGGACGTTCATGGCTGTTACGCTCTTTGCCGCCATCTCCACCGGCTCAACAGCGCTGGTGGCGCGGTCAGTGGGGGGCGAAGATTGGGACACAGCCAACCGGACAGTGCGCCAGTCGGTGCTGGTGGGTGTGTGCATCGGCCTGGTAGCTACGACGCTGGCCCTGCTGTTTGCCGAGCCGGCTATGGCGCTGATGGGCGCTGAGCCGGAGGTGTTGGCACAGGGTGTGACCTACATGCGCATCGCGTCGAGCGTCTTTGCGCTATCGGCTGTGATGTTCGTGGGCAATGCCTGTCTGCGCGGCGCGGGCGACACGCGTATGACAATGATGGTCATGGCTGTTGTCAATGTGCTGAACATCGCCGTAGCCTGGACAGCGATCAACGGGCCGTTCGGACTGCCCAAGCTGGGCGTGGCAGGATCGGCGCTGGGGGCTGTCGCGGGGCGCGCGGTGGGAGGGCTGCTGGTGATCGGCATCCTGCTCAGGGGTCGCTCTGGCCTGAAATTGGATCTGAGGCATTGGCGGCCAGACTTCGAGATCGTCAGGCGAGTCCTGCGGGTCGGCTTGCCCACAGGAATTGAGCAGTTGATCATGCGCCTGGGCATTATGGCCTTCGTGCGGGTGGTCGCGAGTCTGGGCACGGTGGCCGTGGCAGCTCATACTGTGGCGATGCGCGCCGAGTCGCTCTCGTTCATGCCAGGCTTTGGTTTTGCTGTGGCAGGTACGACGTTGGTCGGCCAGGGACTGGGCGCTCGCGATCCCAGACGGGCCGAGCGGAGCGGCTACCTCACCTATCAAATGGCAGCCTCTTTGATGGCAGTGATGGGATTGGTCTTTGTCCTGTTTCCTCAGCCGCTCATCAGGCTGTTTACCGATGACCCGGCGGTCGTCCAAATGGCCATGACGCCGTTGCGCATCGTCGGGTTTATCCAACCATTACTAGCAGCCACGATGGTTTTCGCCGGTAACCTGCGTGGTGCGGGAGACACTCGCTTTCCCATGTACGTCACAAGTGTGAGTGTCTGGAGCATCCGTGTGCCGATGGCGACCTTGCTGAGTCTCACGCTGGGTATGGGACTCAACGGCGCCTGGCTAGGCATGATCACCGACCAAGTGGTGCGCGGGGCTGTCTTTTTCCTGCGCTTCCGGGGCGGACGCTGGAAACGGATGAATGTATAGGAGTATCACAATGCACACTTTACCTTTCAACGTTCTTTACTGGCTTCTAGCCCTATCGCCCATCATCGTAGTGCTGATCCTGATGATCGGCTTTCGCTGGGGCGGATCTAAGGCCGGGCCTGTGGGATGGCTCACGGCTGTCGTTGTGTCCCTGGCCTTTTTCGGCGCTACGCCTGGGCTGCTGGCCTATTCCCAGCTCAAGGGTCTGCTGCTCACCTTCTACGTCCTGTACATCATCTGGATGGCGCTGGTGCTGTACAACGTCGTCAACGAGGCGGGAGCCATCGCCGTCATAGGCCGCGCCATCTCCCGCCTCACGGGCGACCGGGTGATGCAGCTCTTGATCCTGAGCTGGGTTTTCAGTGCCTTCCTGCAGGGGGTGGCTGGATTCGGCGTCCCCATCGCGGTGGTAGCTCCCCTGCTCATCGGCATGGGCTTCGAGCCGACGACGGCGGTGGCGGCTACAGCCATTGGTCATTCCTGGTCGGTCACTTTCGGCGACATGGCCTCGTCTTTTCAGGTCCTCATCGCGGCCACCGGACTCGGCGGGCTGGAGTTGGCTCCCTGGGCAGCCCTCTTTCTGGGCCTGGCCTGTTTCGGTTGTGGCCTGGCTGCTGCCCATGCTCACGATGGTGTCAAAGCTCTTCGGCATGGACTGCCAGCTATCTTGATTATCGGCTCTCTGATGAGCGGCACCCAGTATCTGCTGGCGACCAACGGTCTCTGGAATCTGGCCGGCTTCGTGGCGGGCCTGGTCGGACTTCTGGTAGGAGCAGTGGTGGCTCGCTTGCCCCGCTACCGCGCCGCTTCGGCAACATCCAGGGCTATTCAGTCTTCGGTCCGGGAGCAAAGCGAGCGCCGGTTGAGTAGCCGCAGGCGTATCGAAACCAAGCGAGCTGGCTTGCCCAGAAGACCCGCGTGGCTGCGATACGGCTCTCCGCTGCGCTACGAGCCTACTCAGCCGGCGCTGGCCGAAGCCGAAGCGCGCTTGAGCTTGCCCCTGGCTCTGGCGCCCTATCTGCTCCTCGTCGTGTTGGTCACAGCGGCGGAGCTCTACGCCCCCCTTCACGAACTTCTCAACAGCCTGGTGATCAGGATTCGGTTTCCGGAGCTCCGCACGACCTACGGCTGGACAACGGAGGCTGGGATGGGGCGAACCATCAGCGTCTTCGGCCACGCCGGGGCTTTGCTGGCTTACACGTCCGCCATCGGCTACTTTCTCTATCGGCGCAGCGGGCACTACAGTGCAGGAATCCTGCGAAGGATCGCGGCCAACACCTTGCGGAGCGCTGTGCGCTCCAGCATCGGCATCGCCTCCCTGGTGGGCATGGCCCTGGTCATGGATCACAGCGGCATGACCTATTTCCTGGCCCAGGGCATCAGCCGAAGCGTGGGAGCGGCTTTCCCCTTCTTCTCACCTCTCATCGGGGTGCTGGGCGCGTTCATGACCGGCTCCAACACTAACTCCAACGTCATCTTCGCCCCCTTGCAGAAGCAGGCCGCCGAGCTAATCGGGATCAGCGTCTTTATCATCCTTGCCGCTCAGACCACGGGCGGCTCTTTGGGGTCCATGCTGGCCCCGGCCAAGATCATCGTGGGCTGCAGCACCGCCGGGCTGGCCGGGCGCGAGGGGGAGGTTCTTAAGAGGACGCTCCTGCCCGGCCTCTTGATCGCCGCTTGCGTCGGGGCGGTGGCCTGGCTAGCCATCTCTGTTTTGGGGTTGGGCTAATAACATACGATCCCTACGACTCCCCGCACGCCGAAGGGGGCTGATTTGACCGAACGCCCTTTTTGTGGTATATTGACTTTGGGTAGAGAGTTATTTTGAGCAAACTCTGGCGAGTTGGGAATCCTCTGGGGCTGGAAATGCAAAAAGCGATCAAAGTGAAAGATAAGAAACGGAAGAAGGAAATAAGATTGGGGCAGCGGACTCCCACGGTGGAAATGGACGATCCTATCTCCCAGGAAATTCACCGAAGGGGGGACTTTGAGCTCAACAGGATCTACTGCGGGGACTGCTTGGAGGTTATGCAGACAATGCCTGACGAGTTTGTTGATTTGATCATCACCTCCCCGCCTTACAATTTTGGCCTGGATGATTATGAGGGTCACGATGATACCAGGAGTTGGGAAACGTATTTCCAGTGGCTAAATGAAGTCTTTGCCGAATGTTATCGAGTTCTGAAACATTCTGGACGCATTTGCGTCAATGTTCAGCCCTTGTTTTCCGACTACATTCCCACCCATCACATCGTCTCCCAGCAGCTTCGGGATTTAGGCCTTTTGTTCAAAGCGGAGATACTTTGGGAGAAGCACAATTATAATTGCAAATATACCGCCTGGGGTAGCTGGAAGAGTCCAAGCATGCCTTACCTTAAGTACACCTGGGAATTCATAGAGGTCTTCTGCAAAGGCGAGTACAAAAAGGTCGGGCGGGCAGAGAACATAGATATTACAGGCGATGAATTCAAAGAATGGGTCTATGCCAAATGGGATATTGCCCCTGAGTCGAGAATGAAGGAGCTAGAGCACCCAGCGGTGTTCCCCGAAGAGATCCCCTATCGCTTGATTAGGTTGTTCAGCTACAAAGGCGACGTAGTTTTGGATCCATTTAACGGAGTAGGTACGACGACTCTCGTGGCCGCAAGGCTAAAGAGAAATTACATTGGCATTGATATTTCGGAGAAATACTGCCAGAAAGCTCGTGAGAGGCTACGGGAGTATCAATTATCGCTATTTTAGGGGGGGGCTTTGAACTGGCTTGTTCACCAACGCAATTTAGGAACTAAAATAGCCAGGGATTATCACGGAAGAGGGCAAGATTTCGTGGGGTTCAGGGCTGATGTATATCTACCCTATCAGGAAGAGCAGTTGGGAATAACAGAAATAACTCGACAAGCTGTTTCCGACAAAGTGCAACTGCTTGAAGATTACTATCGAGAGATAAAAGAGTTCAATCAGGGGAGGTGGATCACTGCGCAATCTAAATTCAGACCTACTGTCCTGGAGGAGTTTTGCGGCTATTTGTTCAAGGATTTACCTCAGGTGCAGTCCTTGGGGCTGGACTTCTTAAAAAGGGGTATCTATGCGGGTCTGAGAATTGATCAGACGGGCAACGCTCAGCTAGAGACGAGGGATATAGATTTTTGTATCGGCAAGATAGTTGAAGCCACCTTTGCTGATAAGCCCTGTGACATCAGAATACCCCTCGTAGCTGTTGAATGCAAGACGTATCTTGACAAGACCATGCTCAGCGGAGCCCAGTTCACCGCGCAGAAAATCAAGGGCGGAACCCCCAGGGTTGCGTTTTTCGTGATAGCTGAAAGAAACGAGGTTGGTCTTGGTGAGATTCCCTCAGAGAGCCCGATAGACCAGATATACATCCTGCGTGATGGGGGAGACGACCCCGTTGATTCTCCGACTGTCTGGGAGTTTTTCTGTGAGGTGAAGAGTGTTTTGGAAAGAGTGGATATAGCCAAGGTTATCAAATTGCCTGGCAAGCTGCTTGTATTTTAAGGCCACTTTTTCCTTGTTGTTCGCTGCCAAAAGAAAGGCCCTCCTTGAAACTTGGAGGGCCTTTTGGGTTTGCTTGCAGTTGAGAAAATCGCCATGATGTGGTAGAATTGGGACGTGCTGCGCAATCCCAAAACACAAAGGAGTTGTCAATGAATGTACAGGAGATTCTCAAGAAACAAGAACAATACGTTTTCCCCAGCATGATCACCTACTACGAGGAGCCGTTGCCCTTCGAACGAGGGGAGGGGCGGTACCTCTACGGCGTGGACGGCGAGAGGTATCTGGATTTCTTCGCCGGCATCCTCGTCGTCAGTGTGGGCCACTGCCACCCCCAGGTCACGGAACGAATCTGCCAGCAGGTGCGCACTCTTCAGCACACCTCCACCCTCTACCCCCACGCCAACATGGTGAACCTGGCCGAGAAATTCGCTCAGATCGCGCCAGGAAAGCTGCAGAAGAGTTTCTTCACCAACAGCGGCACGGAGGCCAACGAGATGGCCATCATGTTGGCCAAGGTTTACACCGACGCCCAGGAGGTCATCGCCCTGCGCCACGGCTACAGCGGGCGCTCGGCTCTGAGCATGGCGCTGACCGGGCACGCTAACTGGCGCATCGGCGGCACCCAGATCCTGGGCATCAAGCACGCCCACAATGGCTACTGCTACCGCTGCCCCTTCAACCGCGAGTACCCCGACTGCGACCTGGAGTGCGCCTACGACGTCGAGGAACTGATCCGAACCACGACCTCCGGTCGGGTGGCGGCCCTCATCGCCGAGCCTATCCAGGGTGTGGGCGGCTTCATCACTCCGCCGCCTGAATACTTCCCCATCGTGGTGGACATCGTGCGCCAGTACGGCGGCATCTTCATCTGTGATGAGGTGCAGACGGGCTTCGGGCGCACGGGTGAGAAGTGGTTCGGCATTGAGCATTGGGGCGTGGAGCCGGACATCATCACCTGCGCCAAGGGGATAGCCAACGGTGCGCCGATGGGGGCTACGGTCGCCACGGCCGAGGTCGCCGATAGCTTCGGGGGGCTGACCATCGCCACTTTCGGCGGGAATCCCGTCTCCTGTGCCGCTGCCCTGGCGACGATAGAGGTGATCGAGGAGGAGAACCTGGCCAGCAACGCCCAGGTGGTGGGCAGCTACCTGCGAGGGAAGTTGGAGGAGTTGAAGGAGAAGTATCCGCTGGTCGGCGATGTGCGGGGGATGGGCTTGATGCAGGGCGTGGAGCTGGTCCGCGAGGAGAAGGAGCCGGCTCGCCAAGAGATCCTCCAGGTGTTCGAGGCCACCAGGCGTCGGGGCCTGCTCATCGGCAAGGGCGGACTGTACGGCAACGTCATCCGCATTGCCCCGCCGCTCAACATCGCCCAGGCCGACGTGGACGAGGCGGTTCGCATCCTCGACGAGGCGTTTGCGGAGGTGTCGAGGTAGTTACAATGGCGGATTGCCTACGGTGGCAAAGAGTGATAGAATAGGGCTCGGTTTGTGGGAGGAGACGTTGGTGAGGAAAACAGCGACAATCTCTCTCCTGGTCGCTCTGCTCGTCGTCTCGATGAGCGGAAAGCCAGCAGCGGCAACGCGGGCGGGGGTCACGCGCTTTAGGCCAGGCAGGGTTTTGGTAAAGTTCAAGGAAGGGGCTTCGGCTGCCGATGTGCGAGCCGCGCTCTCTCGGCGGGGGCTGTCCATCGAGCGCGAGATCCCCCGCTTGGGCCTCAAAAGCCTGGCAGTGCCCCCTGGTCAGGAGCTGACGATGGCCGAGAGCATGAGGCGTGACCCCGCCGTAGAATACGCGGAGCTCGATTATCTTGTCTCGGTGGCCGTAATTCCCAGCGATCCCCGTTGGGAAAATCAGTGGGCGCCAGCCAAGATCGGAGCCCCGGCTGCCTGGGAGATCACTACCGGCAGCGAGGAGATCATCATCGCTGTGCTAGACACCGGCGTTAAACTGGATCACCCTGACCTGGCGGCCACGGTTTGGACCAATCCTGGGGAGGTGCCAGCCAACAGCCTGGACGACGATCAGAACGGGAAGGTTGACGACGTTCATGGCTGGCATTTCTATCATCAATGTTCCGGTTCCGAGTGTCTTCCCTTTGAGGATGATGACCTGCGGGACGATGCCGGCCACGGCACCCATGTGGCCGGCATCGCGGCGGCGGAAACGGATAACCAGGTTGGCATAGCTGGCATATCTTGGGGAGCTCAGCTTATGCCTGTGAAGGTGCTGGACGAATACGGCGATGGTTGGTACTCCGACGTCATCGCGGGCATCGTTTATGCTACTGATAACGGGGCTGACGTCGTCAACCTGAGCCTGGGGGGAGAGGAAAGCTCGCAGGCCCTGCAGGAAGCAGTGGATTACAGCCATGCCCAGGGCGTGCTGCTGATAGCGGCGACGGGCAACACTGGCGGGGCGGTGCTCTACCCGGCTGCTTGTGATCATGTGCTGGGTGTAGGCGCTACCGATGTGAATGACGTCCGGCCAGGATTTTCCAATTATGGGCCAGAGACGGATGTTGTTGCCCCCGGTGTTTCGATCTATAGCACCTGGCCTCGGCTAGATGGTTATTGGCGCAAGTCTGGCACATCTATGGCTGCTCCCCACGCGGCTGGCCTGGCAGCTTTGATCTGGTCGGCCAGGCCGGACCTGTCCAACGATCAGGTGGCCCAGGCTATCTCCCGGACTGCCCTTGACCTGGGTGCGCCGGGCTGGGACGAATTCTATGGCTGGGGTCGGATAGATGCTTATCGAGCCCTTCTCAGCGTGGGCCATTTCAAGCTTTACGTGCCTTTTCTCTCTCCGCTCTATTGACTCGGCGGCCCAGCGCTGGCGAATCGGACCAGCTTGTGCTATAATATGCGGGTATTTCCCACAACGACATAGCGTCAGGTGCGCGGTGGCTGACGCGCGTGTGTAAAGGTTTGATGGAGGTAGAAATCTAAATGCAGCAAGTTGGACAAGGCATATATGCAGAAACCGGTTATCGAGGGGGCAATGTAGGCTTCGTGGTCACCAGCGAGGGCGTGATCCTGATCAACACCCCCCTGTCGCCCCTGGAGGCTCGCCAGTGGCGGGAAAAGATCGCCGGAGTGACGGATCAAAAGGTGATCTACGTAATTAACACAGATTACCACCCCGAATGTGTCGTGGGCAACCACATTTTCGAGGCCCCCGTTATAGCCCACGAGTTGGCCTGGAAGAAGATGAAGAGCTACGGCGATGCCTTCCGCCGCCACGTCGCTGGCCGCTTCGAGGACGAACCAGAGGTGGCCACTGAGTTGGAGAGACTCCGCATCGTTACTCCTCGGATTGCTTTCACCGATGAAATGGACTTGCATAAGGGCAACAAAGTGCTCAAGCTGGTCCACGTTGGGGCGCACACGCCCGCGAGTATCATCGTCTGCATCCCTGGGGATGGAGTCCTCTTCTCAGGCGACGTGGTGGTCAACGGCGTGCATCCTCTTATGGGAGAGGCCAACTCCAAGGAGTGGCTAAATGCCCTGACCTACATTCGGAGGCCGTGGGTGAAAGCGGAGATCATCGTGCCTGGCGAGGGCGAGATATGCGGCAAGGAGGTCACCGAGGAGTTATCCAGGTACCTCCGCCGATTGCGGGCCAGGATGCGGGGGGCGTATTCGACGGGTCACAGCAGGGCCGAAGCCGTCGCCTCGGTAGCCGAGATGATTGATTTCTTCCCTGTGGCCGATGGGGAAGAGGGGGAGGCCAAGCAACGGTTTAAGGCCAACGCGGAGCAGGTCTATGGTGAAATAAAGGCCAGAGGGGAAGGGTGAACGACGGACTGCGGGATTTAACGAACTCTACTCTCCTGCTCCTTTGCCGTGTTTGGTGTTTTGCCAGGGGTGTGAATTCGTAGTATAATCCGGAAGACCCAATTATGCTCGGCCTGGATCGCCAGATCCAGGCCAAAAGCGGGGATTTGACAATCCCCTCAGAGCGATTTTGGATCCACTGAAACCGTACTTGTGAGGAGGGCTGATATGGCTGAGGGGAAAGGAATCGAGGAGATAAGGGCGGTTAAAGATCGGCATGGGGAGAGCATTCTCGAAAAAAAGAACGTCGTGGGGCTGGGGATCGGATACAAGGAGGTCGAGGGCCAGGAGACCGGGCTGTTGAGCCTGGTGGTGATGGTGAGGAAGAAAGAATCGCGCTCACAACTCGATGCCACAGATCTGATTCCCTCTGAGATAGAGGGGGTGCCCGTTGACGTGAAAGAGGTAGGGGAGATCGTTGCCCTGTCTTCGTAGAATCTCAATTGAGTGAAGGTCTCCCGACCGAGCTCTGTTTCTCAAGACTTCCGAAGTTTTGGCGGTGTTTACGCGCTGTGGAGCATAAGCAACGAGCCAATGGCAGCGCAGGGTTGAACTCATGGAAACTTCGGAAGTCTGACTAAAACCTTATCCGACGATGAGAATTCAAAGGAGGCGAAGAAATGGACCTAAAGTCAGCTATTCAGGTCAAAAGGCAAAATCGCGACTACTTGTTGGGCCGGAGGAACGTGGTTGCCTGCGGGGTCGGCTTCAAGGAGACTGAGCGTGGGATAACCGATGAGCCTTGCGTGGTGGTATCAGTGACGAGGAAGATGCCCGAAGCGCAGCTCTCGCCCGCCGACATCGTGCCCAAAAAGCTGGGCGAGGTGAAGACCGATGTTAAAGAGACCGGCGTGATCAGAGCCCTGCCCTTCGTCCTTGGGCCGAAGGACCAAGGGCAAGGCCACACCGATCGCTGGCGCCCCGCGCCGGGGGGCGTCTCCATCGGGCACGCTGACATCACGGCGGGCACCCTGGGCTGCCTGGTGACCAGGAATGGCGAGCTTTTCATCCTCAGCAACAACCACGTGCTGGCCAATTCAAACGCGGCCCAGAGGGGCGATCCCATTATCCAGGCCGGTCGCTACGATGGGGGGACCCTCGAGGATCAAATCGCTACCCTGGAGGACTTCATCCCCCTCAACTTCGGCACCAGTCCGCCCACCTGCCCAACGGCCACGGGTGTAGAGGGCCTTCTCAACTGGCTGGCTAAATTGCTGGGTTCGAGCCACAGGGTGATGGCTTTTCAGGAAGTGCCTGGCAGGAATCTGGTGGATGCTGCCATCGCCCGGCCCCTCTCTGACGATCTGGTAGAGAAAAGGATCCTGGAGATCGGTGTGCCCCAGGGAACAAGGGATGTCACTCTGGGCACCCGCGTCAAAAAGAGTGGGCGCACCACTGGCTTCACCACTGGTAGGATCATCCAGATTGACGTCACGACCCGGGTGAGCTACGAAGGGGGGACCGCCATCTTCGAGGATCAGTTGATGGCTGGGCCTATGAGCCAGGGAGGGGATTCAGGGTCGGCTGTGCTGGACGAGGAGGATTTCGTCATCGGTTTGCTGTTCGCCGGCTCCGACGCCACCACTATCATAAACCCCATCCAGTTCGTGCTCGATGCCCTGAACGTGGAGATCGCGGTTTAGGCACTTGCAGTAAAACGTAAAACGTGAAACGTAAGATCATCACGTTTCACGTTTTACGCAGTGCGCCAATAGTCACCACCACCTTTTGTAGTATACTATCCGCAGACAATGGACGCAAAGGAGTGAAAGACGATGCATGCAGAACAGGACATTCTGGTAGGCATTGACCAGATGCGACACAAGATCGAACATCTGGAGGTAAAGGTAGACGAGATACACGTTATCCTTGAGTACCTGCTGCTCATCATTCCCCCCGTGATCTCTACTATGCCCGATGGAAGTCAGCGGACTTTCTATCCTAACAGACCGGTCTCGCTGCAGACGCTGGCTACGATGGCTCGGGTGGAAGAGATGTCTCAGGGACGGCGTCACCTGTCATCCGAGGAGCGTACGGAGGTCTTCTTGCAGACCATAGAGCGGGCACGAGCTGAGGCTATCCGCAAGGGCATCGCCATAGACGACGAGCGGGAGGCTGCCGTTGGAGACTGAACGACGGCGTCTGCGGGCAGTCTTCGATACGAACATCTTTGTGGCCGCCCATCTCAGTAAGAACCCCCATAGCCCCACGATGGAACTACTGAGACGTTGGCGGCAAAGGGAGTTTGAGCTACTTTACTCCGATGACCTGCTGGTTGAGATTGATGAGAAGTTCTCAGCCAGAGGAATTGGTGATGAGTACAAAGATAGCCTGCTGGTCGAACTGCGTGATCTGGCTACCTATGTGGAAGTCAAGCCCTCGGACGTGGAATCTGTCATCATCGCCGATCCTGATGATGATTTCATCCTGGCCTGTGCCGTTGTTGGTCAGGCTGATTACCTGGTGACCTACGATGCACACTTTGACGTATTAGAAGACGAGTATCGGGGTGTCAAGATTATGGAGGCGCTTCCTTTCTTATGGGCTGTGCGGGGTGACAGGCCGCCACCATAGGAAAGCGCAGAAGATATTGACACGCATGAGGTAAACGAGGTCATGGAAATAGACCCAGAAACCGTCGTCACCAGAGATGCTGATGTGGCCTACATCATGGAATGTATCGAGGATGGGGAGTGTTGCTCCATAGTAGGACTGAGCAACACGGGCAAGTCCACTTTGCTGCGCTCTATCCCCTGGCCTGCGGTGAAGGGGAAGTACCTGGGGGATCTAGCCGATGACTACATTTTCGTTTATATTGACTTCAACCTGATGCTGGGGCTCACGGAGCAGGGATTCTATGAGCTCATCCTGCGCAGCACTCTGGCCGAGCTCAAGAAGCTGGAAATAGAGCAGGGGCTGCTGGATCGCGTCGCTGCTTCCTACCGCCACCTGGTGGAACCTGCCAATCCGTTTCTGGTGCCGCTCAGTTTCAACGAGGGTCTCACGGCCATCAGCGAGGGTCTCAAACAGCGTGTCGTTTTTCTCTTCGATGAATTTGACGAGCCCTTCGCTGGCCTGGACGAGCGCATCTTCTTGAACCTCCGCGCTCTCAAGGACAAATACGGTCCCCGCCTCTCGTACGTGGTGGCCACTGACCAGCCGCTCAGAGAGCCACAACGCGGGGCCAAGGTGGCCGAGTTCCGCGAGCTCTTTGCCCTTAACACGCTCTTTCTATCCACGCTGGGGAGGGATGATGCCGAGCAGGCTGTCGCCCAGTTTGCCAGGGAAGAGGAGGTGGAGCTCAGCGCGGACGACGTCGTCTTCGTCATCGATCAGGCTGGCGGCCATCCTGGGCTGCTGGAGGCCGCGTGCCGCGTCCTGGCCGAGGTCAGCAGCGATTACCCCGATTCCTATCGAGACCAGAGCTACAAGCTGGTGCGGGAGCGGCTCGATAGCGACGTCAGTATCAGGGCCGAGTGTGCCAAGCTGTGGAACGGCCTTACCGCTGAAGAGCAGGAGGCGTTGACGGCCTTCGTCTCCAGGTCAGGAGAGCCTTTGGATCCGGAGTTGGAGCGTTCCCTGCGTCAGAAAGCCATAATCGAGGAGAAAGAGGGCCCGCTATCTGTTTTCAGTCAATTGTTCGAGGGCTTCGCCCGCAGGCAGAGGCTGGTGAGGAGGCATGAGCCTCAGGGGGTGCGGGTGGATGTGGATTCCGGCCATGTCTGGGTAGATGGGGAATTGGCGTCTGACTTGACCGATCTGGAGTACAGATTGCTGCTTTTGCTCTACGGCCACCTGGACAAGATATGCGACAAGTATCAGATCGTGGAGTCCGTCTGGGGCCAGGATTACATTGACGAGGTTGACGACGCCCGCATCGGGAAGCTGGTCAACCGCCTGCGCCAGAAGATCGAGCCTGACCCGTCGGAGCCGAGGTATCTGACAACCGTCCGCGGCCGGGGGTATAGATTGGTTAGTCCATGAAGCCCAAGAAACCAGGTTTTTTTGCGTTGGGAAAGTGACTACTGCTAGCAGCACCACAAGGTCAGCCAGCTCTTCGACCCAACAGCGAGGAAAAACCTGGTTTCTGAATTGGTGAGTCCGTGAGATGTCTGCTTTCTGTCGGCTGCATGTCGTGCAAACCTGAGGGTTTTGTGATATAATATGGCCAACTTGATCGAGCGCAGCCCTGGAGGCTGTCTTTGATCACCAAAAAAGAAAAGGAGGGTTTAGAAAATGGCATCGCTGTTGGAAAAAGTTAGAACGCTGATCTCGGCTAATCTACACGCCGTCGTGGACGCGGCTCTCAAGTCCAACTCCATAGCTGTGGTTGACCAATACATCCGCCAGATAGAGGACAGCCTGGAGGACCTGGAGGACGCGACGGCTACGGTCGGGGGGCAGGTCAAGACGCTGCGCCGCAAGTTGGATGAGTATCGCACCAAGGCGGATGAGCTGGATCGCAACATTGACCTATTCCTGAAGGACGGGAAGGAAGAAGTGGCTGCGGCGGCTCAGAGCAAGCTCAACTCCGCGCAGCGGCTGGCGGAGAACTACAAGGAGCAGCTCGCCCGTCAGGAGAAGGAGTTCGCGGCGCTGCAGGACGCCCGCTTGAAGCTGGAGGCGAAGCTGACCAGCATCCGCCAGGAGCGCGAGGAACTGCAAGCGCTGCTAGACCTGGCCCGCTCGAAGGAGATCACGGCCGAGGCTATCGGCTCGCTCGATGACCTGGCGGGGTCGGGTGACACGGACGTGGCCCGTATCGCCGAGTCAATCCGGGCCCGGCTGGACAAGGCTACTGCCAGGACCGAGATGCTGGCTACCAGCCTGGACGCTCAGATGGATGAGATCCTGGAGCGGCACGCCATTGATCAGCAGCTCGCCGAGCGCAAGCAGCGTTTGGGGATTGAGTAACAAAGGAGCAAGGGAGCAGGGAGCAAAGGAGATGCGTTTCGCGTTTCGCGTTGCGAGTTTCGGGTTTTGGAACTCAAAACTCTGTTCCCCTGCTCCTCTGCTCCCTTGCAAAGTGATTCTGGAGGTGTGACAACATCATGTATAATGGCAACGCATTCGACCTTTTTGGCTCGTGTCTCGTCGGCCTCTGTTTTCTCGCTATCTTCATCCTGACCCTGGCGGCCATGTTCTGGGTTTATCGAGATGCGGAGGCGAGGGGCAAGACAGGCTGCCTCTGGGTGCTGCTTATCTCTGCTACAGGGCCGCTGGGCATCATAGCCTATTTCGTCCTGCGCGACCGAGAGGTGAGGCTCTAACGTAGATCCAACTTCGCTCAGCCTGGATCGCCAGATCCAGGCTAGAAACAGGATTTCGCATTTGCGCAAACTTTTTATGGGTATACGAACTTCAACTTGGTATACTAAAGGAGTCGTCTAGAAGTAACTTCGTATTTTGCGCTCCTTTTTCCCTGGGAGAAGTGCGAGCTTGTTTTTGAATAAGTCCTAAACGTCAAACGACATTCGCCTACCACCCTTTTTAGGAGGTGCAATAATGGCAAGACAGGAAAGAGCAGTTTCCGTTCCTTATGGTACACAACAGAACATTCGCTTTCCCCAGCTATGCGTCCATTGTCTAGCGCCACCCAGCGCTGTAAGGGATCTAACGATTTCGGATCAAATGCAGGAACAGGTTGGCAATAGGTTTAGGACTCATCATTACCAGGTAACGATCAAGGACATACCCTATTGCGCGAAACATGCCCAACAGTCAGTCCATATCCAGAAAATCATGGACAGGGCCATGGGGAGCGCTCTGGTGGTGGCTTTGGTTGTGCCATGTCTCGCAGCAGTTGTGTCCATCGTCGATCGAACGTCATGGGGTACGTCATGGGAACCGCTCGCGGTTTTCGTGGGCCTTTTCCTCGCAGTATACACAGTGCTGTGGATAGCCATAAAGCTAATCTCAGGCATAATACTGCGTCTGCGATTCGGCGATATGCTTGGGCTATCTGGTGCGCTAGGAATCAATGGAACATTGCTGTTCCCTATTGAAAAAGGAAAGTTCACGAGCGTAAAGCCTTCGTTAATAAGGCTAAAGTTCAAGCACCCGGAGTACGCACGCATGTTTGCTGAAGCCAACGGTCTCGTTGAACCCTCTTTACGTTCCTAAGTGCGACCGGCGAACATCGTTGAACCGAGGCGTTTGCGGCTCCGCCCAAACTGCCCGCCGCCTGCGGCGGCTCGCAACTTCGCAAACCCTAAACGTTAGGCGCAATGCCTTTGATTACAAGGTGAGCAGATGAAGGTGAGGATGAGCAACATCGTTATCCATACCGAAGGCCCGACAAAGTTCTACGGTCCTAGAGGTACTTTTTGCCCAAAGCGGGGTTTCGCAATCCCCTTGGAATGGGTAGATGATACAGTCGATTTCGCATTTGCGCAAACTTATCCGGGTTATACGAACTTCAACTTCGTATACTGAACGTTGTGCAAAATTGCCAATCTACAGAAGGTAGGGTCGTTGCAATGGAGCACATATTTCAACGAGAGGAGGAGGAACCATGGGAATACTCGACCGTCTGAGAGGAACGAAAAAAGAGCTACCACCTTTGCCACGTCGAGGATCATCAATCAAGGAGATAGTGGCTGCTCAACTCCACGACCTTGGGCTCGATGAACTTGACCCAAGCCAACTCCGCACCTTCTTTAGCCTTCAAGACATCGCACGTGGCTTGTCTCAAGGCAATAGCTTCGTGTTTGCCCCTTCCAATACAGAGTGCTTCATCGTCAGCAGGCAATCTATGGCACCAAACGAGGCGAGGGATTCGCAGCAAGCTATCTGCCAAGGAAAGGTTACATTGAAGTGCGAATTCCACAAGCTTCCTACCTACCCTCTAGTACGTTTCCTGATCACCATCTATGATCGACCGACTGATCCATACAAAATCGAGGGCCTGTTTGACATCACGCATCCCGATTTTCAGGACTTTGTCGAGACATTGCCTCAGGCGAAGAAACTGACCCTTAACGTTTACGGGGGGGAGGCAGAACACTATTTCAGCGAGGAACTGCCTCTCTCCAGGGAGTTTGCACATGCTGTCGTGAGCAACTTCAATAGGGCAGTAGCTGCGTTTTACAGTGTCCCGGAAGGCCGGCGTAGTTTTGACGCAGCATGCAGTAAGTTTCAGAGAGAACACCCTCTCTTCTAGTTCGACCAAGAAGAATTGGCAACTTCGCACAACAACAGGCTAAGCGGCGGAGGGCCAAAGGCCCTCCGCCCAAATCCCGCCCTTGGTCACGGAAAGTTCGTCCACTATCAGGGCTGCTTGGCGGTGAAAGGGGTTATTTCTTGAAGGATGACGGGGCTTCGCTTAGCTCGCCGCCTGCGGCGGCTCACAGCTTTGCAAACGCCTGGACGTTATCTGAAATTCACCTTCTGCTTCCAAGCGATGCACCGACCTAAAGAAATCAACAAAGGAGGATAGAAATGCCAAAGTCCCTTGATGAGCTAGTTAATGATCTAACAGGGTTCCGAGGTTCCAAAGCTATAAGTGAAGCGATTGAGGCGCTAACGAGCATGGGCGAAGAAGTAGTGAGCCCTCTCATTAGTACATTCCAGCGGTGGACAGCAGCTATACCGCTAAGCGATGTCCCGCGTCATGATGTTGAGGCTCTAAAGACCGTGGGTTTTAGAGATGTAGTAGATCTATCAACAATGTTTATGTCGGAGAAAGAATTCGGTGAACGATTCAACAAGTGGGTTATCCTAACACGCGGCGTGAAACAGGTGCTCATTACGATCGGTGAGCCAGTACTAGAGCCTCTCATTAATGCCCTGAAGCATCCCCAGAGCAATCAATACATGCGTAGTTCAGCAGTCCAGATTCTAGGTGAACTTGGCGATCCTAGAGCAATTGAGGCCCTAATTCAAGTCCAAAAACACGATAGAGACGAATTCGTTAGGAAGAAAGCATTCGAGGCTCTCGCCAAACTTGACAAGAAGCCTAGAACCGTGCTAGAGAAATTGTCAGGACGCAGAAGGTGGGTTAAGGAGTAGTTTAAAGATGGTAGAGGCGACGGGCATCAGAGCCAGGCGAACTTCAGATAACGTGCCGTTGGCGGCCACACCCAAACCGGCCGTTTTCTTGTTGGCAAAGGCCGCTTGCCAGTGCAGAGCGCGGCAGGCTTCGCCAACGGCGGGAATGTTAGGCGCAATGCCTGTGATCAGTAGGTGAGTAGATGAAGGTGAGGATGAGCAACATCGGTATCCATACCGAAGGCCTGACGAAGTTCTGTGGCCCTAGAGGCCCTTTTTGCTGATTCGCCGATTTGCTGATTCGATGGAGGATAGATGAGTCGAACCCGGATTGTGTTTTTCGTTGTCGTGTTGGCGGCGGTTATCATCGTCGCTGGCTCCTTCGTTGTACGCTGGCTGGGCCAGCAAGAGGGCGTGGTGACGGCACCAAGTAAAGAGACGCTGGAGGTGCGCATTGTCTGCGCCCTGCCGGTGGAACCCTGGGTGCGGGAGGCGGCCAAGCAGTTCAACCAGGAGAAGCATAAGCTGGAGGGCCAGCCCATCGAGGTGAGCGTGATTCCCATGGACGGGCTGACGGCGATGGGCCGCTACGAGCGGGAGGAGATGGATCCGCTGCCCACTGCCTGGATCCCCGACAGCCGCTATCTGGTGGAGCTGGTCAACGCCGCCTACAAAGAGAAGCTGGGGCGCGATGTCTTCCTCACCGACGGGGAATACCGCGCGCGCCCCATCGCGGTCTCTCTTTTCTCCTGGGGTATCTACTCCAGCCGCGCTGAGGTGTTGCGCGATAAGTATGGCGAAATAGACTGGCAGGCCATCCACGACGCAGCCACAGCCAAAGGTGGCTGGCCCGAACTGGGAGGCGAGGCAGGTTGGGGCTACTTTAAGCTGGTGGTGCCCAACCCCCGCAAGAACGTGGGAGGGCTGGCGGCCATGGTCGCTGCGGCCGGCGAATACTACCAGAAGACCAACATCAACACCACCGACGTGACGGATCCTGAGTTTCAAGAGTGGTTGGGAGAGCTAATGGGCGCTGTCACCGACTTCTCCAGCCTGGGGGCCTATTCGGTGGAGAATCTGGCCCTGTTCGGCTACTCCATGGGCGATGGGGGGCAACTGCTGGAAAGCGATCTCCTGGCCAACATGGCCGGTATCCAGACCCGCTGGGAGGACCCGCTGGTCATCGTCTATCCCCAGTACGTCACCTGGTTCGATTTCCCCTTCACCGTCTGGATGGGGCCAGAGACCACAGCTTTGGAGAAGAATGCAGCTCTGGAGTTTGAGAAGTACCTGCTGACGCCTGAGGTGCAGCAGTCGGCCGTGGAGCGGGGCCTGCGCCCGGCCAACCCTGAGGTGCCCGTCACGGGCCAGGACAGCCTGTTCGTCCGCTGGCAGGAGCAGGGGGCGATGACCATCGTGCCCCGGGCCACAGCCATGCGCTCGCCGGATCGCGACGTGCTGATGGCCCTCCTGCGCTGGTTCGATCTCAACGTGGCCCAGAGGTAGGGAGGATAACTATGAAACGTAAGAGAGACTCCCGTAGCACGATTTGGGTCATTCTGCTGGTGGCGTTCGTCATCTTGATCGTCATCTGTGCGAGTTGCGCCATGCTCTTCAACGCCGTGACCAATCTATTCCCTTCCTCCGAATCACTTCCCTCCCCCGAGCCCGCTGCCGGCACGACCTTAACGGTGGCCTATTCTCCCGAAAAACAAGCCCTGTTCGAGGAACTGGTGCGCGGGTTCAACGCTCAGAAGCTCGAGACGGATCAGGGCGAGCGAATGACCGTGCGGAGCGTCGAACTTGATCCTGAAGCGATGATCGTAGGGGCCCTGGCCGGAGATTTTCAGGCCATCAGCCCCGATGTATCAATCTGGCTGGATCAACTCGACCGGGACTGGATGGAGCAGACCGGAGGCGAGTCGCCGCTGGTGGGCGAAACGGTTCGCTACGCCGTAAGCCCGGTGGTGATCGCCATGTGGGAGGACGTGGCTCGCTCTTTCGGTTATCCGGAAAGCGACATCGGCTGGGGGGACATCCTGGCCAAAGCCCAGAGCGACCCCAGCTTCAAGTGGAGCCACCCTTCAACCAGCTCCGCCAGCGGTCTCTTGGCCACCCTGGCGGAGTTCTACGCTGGCGCAGGTAAGACGAGGGGCCTGACTATCGAGGACGCTCAGCATCCGGCCACCCTGGAGTACGTAGCTGCTATCGAAAAAACGGTGCGCTACTATGGCGAGGGAGAGTGGGCCGTCGTCCAGCAGGCTTTGGAAAAGGGGCCAGCGTATTTAGACGCCTTCGTCTGTCAGGAGCAGTTGGTCATCTACTTCAACAGCCAGGCCGACGCTCCTGGCCGCCTGGTAGCCATTTATCCTGTCGAGGGCTCGTTGTGGGAGGATCATCCCTTGGCGCTTTTGGAGACCCCAGAGCTCACCGATGAGCAGCGCGTGGTCTTCGGGCACTTCCGCGATTACCTCACATCCCAAGAGGCCCAGATGCTGATCCTGTCGTACGGCTACCGTCCGGCTGATCTCTCCATTCCCCTGGACGACCCGGCCTCGCCCATCAAGCCGGAGAACGGCGTGAACCCCGCCCAGCCCCAGACGACCCTGCAGGTGCCCAGCCCAGCGGTGGTGGAGGTAGTCAAAGATGCCTGGTGGTACACCAAGCGCCACACCAACGTCTACCTGGTCGTTGACACCTCCGGCAGCATGAGGGGTGAGAAGCTGGACAACGCTCAGGAGGCGTTGCACATCTTCCTGGATCAGATCAAGGGCGACCTGGAGCGGGTAGGGCTGGTGGAGTTCGCCAGCCAGGTGAATAACCTCATCCCGCTGGAAGAACTGAGCCAGAACCGAGCTGACCTCACGGCGGCCGTTGATGAGCTTGAGGCCGGAGGCGACACGGCTCTGCTGGATGCTATCAACGCCGCCTACGTCCGCTTGCAGGAGTTGAACGACAGCGAGCGAATCAACGCCATCGTGGCCATGACCGACGGGCGCGAGAACCACTCCAGCATCAGCTCGCGCGAGCTAACGCAGAAAATGCGGGCGGGAAACGCGAGCGGTGTGCCCATCGTCGTCTTTTGCATCGCCTACGGTGACGACGCCGACTACCGCACCCTGGAGGCCCTGGCGGAGGCCACCGATGGCCAGGTGCGCAAAGGCGATCTTGAGAGCATCAGGCAACTGTACAAGATCCTGTCCACGTACTTCTAGGATAACCCTTGCGAAGGTCTGGCAGTAGCTTTCTGATCACAGGCGCCTTTGTCCGCCGAGAATCGGCCTATTGCCAAGTTAGGCCGCCCGTCACCTAGTTGATAGCTTAAGAAATCGTATGGCTCAGTCTTTCTTCACTCACGTTCATCTCGATAAATTGCGCGACAGTTGGACACTCAAGATTGTCGTGTTGTTAATTGGTGCCTTCGGCGTCATTCTTCCTGCTTTGGTAGATATGTTTCCTGATTCCAGTCGGGTAAGTTTGCCTCCACATTTAGCTGCACTTGATGCTGGCTTCGCGGACCTGAATCGCTTTGACGAAACGGATGCGAACGACAAAGCTATAAGTGTTCTTCGACAAGGTGATGAAGGATATGACAACATCTACGATTTACTCAAACACTTTGATCCTGGTATTCTTCCACTGAGAGAAGCCCCAATTCTGTCATCTACCCACAAAACAGGAGCAATCGTAGCAGTAGAGGTCTTTCGTTGGGGAAATCCACAAGGAACCCTATCTCTCATTCGCCCCCTGCTACTCCAATTGGAGAACGAAAAACTAAAACCTATATGCGATCTACGGGATATGGCATTCCTCATACACGACCGCAAGGTTCGTTTCTGGTCTAGGATTGGATCCGCTATGGCTCTTGTTGCCTTACTCTTGGGGATGGCCTTATCCAGCCCATCTCGTTCTCAACACTCCAATCAACCAGAGCCACTTCAGGAAAAACAAACCCTGATCGCCAGTACACAGCCCGAAACAGAGGCAAGTCGTACAGAGAGCTTTGCCCACGACAACAAAATCTATCTATACTTGCTTCTGGGGCTTCTTGTTGGCGTGCTGGTCGGTGTGCTACTACCACAGACTAAGAAGAGGCGAACAGCTACTCGCGAATCATAATTCGTCAGAACAATTGGCGGCCTAACAACGGCTTCACCCGACGCGGCTATCGCCGCTCGAAATCAGCGGTCACACACGCTTTTAGGGTATCTTGTAGCGAGGGCTCTTTCCCGCACCCGCCGCGCGGGTGAAGCCTGACCGTTATTCGCAACCTTCGCAAGGGTGGCTGAATGTCTTTTGGACGAACAGGAGAGTTCTATGGCCAAGGGTCTCTTTCGAACCGAGTTGGAACGACAGGCATGGCGGGCGATGCTTTCCCATGCCATCTATCGGCTGGAGAGCGCGCTCACCATTGCAGTCACGATCATCTTGATATTTCTATTCCCCAAACCTTTTCCCTGGTGGCAGGGGTGGTATTGGCTGGTCATCGGCGTGGTGGCCGAGGCGTTGATCATCTACACCAGCCTTAGGGATCCGGCTCTAGCCCAGACGGTCGTGTCCGACATGCTGCGAGGGGAATTCAATGCCAGGGAGTTGCGTAGCTCGAAATATCGTGACAAGGTGGAAAAGGCGTTGGAATACCGCGAGCGCATCGAGGGGGTCATCCGCCGCAGCCGCCAGGGGGTGCTGCGGAGTCACTTGGAGGAGGACGCTCGCCGCATCACCGAGTGGCTGGCCAACGTCTTTGGCCTGGCCAAGCGGCTCGATGCCTACGAGAACGACGAGATCATCGAGCGAGACACCCGTTCGGTGCAGTCAGCCATCAAGGACTTCGAGGCTCGCCTCAGGCAGGAGGACGACGAGACCGTGCGCCAGCAGATGCGGGAGGCTATTCGCAGCAAGAAGACGCACTGGGAAAACTTGCAGCGCCTGCAGAACACCATGGAGAAAGCCGAGTTTCAACTGGAGAACACCCTGGCGGCCATGGGCACGGTCTACGCTCAGCTCCAGCTCATCGGCGCCCAGGACGTGGATTCCAGCCGCGCTCGACACCTGCGGGAGGACATCGGTGAGCAAGTGGCGGCCCTGCAGGACATCGCCGAGGCCATGGACGAAGTTTATGAGTTCAAGAGATAGAGAGATGAAAACCAAACTTCAAACTTCAAACTTTAAACTTCAAATTTCAAAGCTGATTGTTGCTTGCTGTTTGTTGTTAGCTGCTTGTGGGCCGGCAAAGCCCACGGGAGAGGTGATCGTCTACGTGGCGGCGCCCCTGTCGGGTTTCCAGGCCAACGGGGGGCAGACGGTGCTGGGCGGGGTCAAGCTGATGGCCGAACAGCTCAACGAGGCTGGCGGCCTGCTGGGCTATGAGGTCAAGGTGGTTGGGATTGACGATGAGTCCGATTCCGACGTGGCAGTGGAGGTCGCCCAGCAGATCAAGGAGGCGGTTGGAGGGAAGGACAGGATAATCGGAGTGATAGGCCACTACAACAGCGGCCAGACCCTGGCAGCCATGGAGATCTATAAGGACTTGTCTATTGTGATCATCACCCCTACGGCCAGCGAGGTCTCCATCACCCAGCGCGGCTACCGCAACTTCTTCCGAGTCAATGCCAATGACACCACGCAAGCTCGCGTAGATGCCGAGTTCCTGGTCAATACCCTGGGAGCCCGCCGCGTCGCTGTGGTCTACAACGACGACCCCTACGGCCAGGGGCTTGGAGCCCTCATCGCCGACAACCTTCGCGACCTGGGGGCCCAGGTGCCTCTCCAGATCCAGGTGGCGGTCGAGCAGTCCATTTTCACTGAGGAAGTCAAGCGGATAGCAGAGGTCAGTCCCGATGCCATCTTCTACGGCGGCTACGAGGTCGAGGCCCCGTACCTGCGAGCCGAGTTGGTCGAGGCTGGCGTTACCGTGCCCTTCCTGGCCAGCGACGGCGCTTTTCTATCGGCTACCATTGACGAGTCGGGTGGGGCGGCGGAGGGGATCTACGTCAGCGCCTTCGCGCCGAGCCCAGAGGCCGTTGTTGACAGGCAGTGGATCAAGGAGTATCAGGAGGTAGACTACCGCAACCCCGACACCTACAGCATCAACGGCTACAGCGCCATGCAGGTCTTGGCAGGGGGAATCAAAAAGGCCAAGAGCTTTGACGCCACCGAGGTGGCTCAGGCCATCCGCCAGTTGGACTTTGATGCTCTCATGGGTCACATCTCCTATGATCAGGGAGGCGACCTCAAGGAGCAGAGCATCTACATCTTCCAGGTGCAGGATAGCGCCTTTGTGCAGATCCATCCAGAGCCGTAGGCTCCGCCTTTTGCAGACTCAGACCCTTAGGGTTTCTGAAACCCTAAGGGTCTCTTTGTTGACGCTTGACGATTGCTCTTTTTTGTGGTAAACTGAGTGCAACGTTCCACCAAGCTTTCGTTTGTTGAGCGATATTTTCTAGGGTTGATCTTTGCCAGTGGTCACTCTCGAACCAAGGAGGTAAGAGCCATGCAACTGGAAGACTATTTTGATTTTATCGCGCCGGATGACATTCGGATCAAGGGCTCGCGGATCGGTATCGAATCGGTGTTGTACGAATATACTCATCGCGAACAGTCCCCCGGAGCCATAGCGGCCCACTTCCCAACGCTGACGCTGGAACAGGTGTACGCGACGATTCTTTACTATCTCCACAACCGCGAGAGAGTGGAAGCCTATATCGCCGATTGGCTAGAATACGGCCGCCGAATGAGAGCGGAACAAGACCGTAACCCCCCGCCGGTCGTCGTTCGATTACGCGCGCTAAAAGCGGAAGGTCAAAGGGTCCTGGCGACGGGATGAGTGATATTCGCTATTTGTTGGACGAGAACGTAAACCCACTTTTCCGCGCGGAGTTGCTGAAACGTGAGCCCAAACTGGTGGTGTGGAAAGTCGGTGATCCCGGAGCACCGCCCAGAGGCACACCCGATCCGGCCATCTTGCGGTGGTGCGAGGAAAACGCCTTCATCCTGGTGACGAACAACCGCCGGTCTATGCCCCAACATTTGCGAGATCATCTTCATGAAGGCCGGCATGTTCCGGGTGTTTTTGAACTGAACCCCGATATGGGCATTGGCGAAACCATCGAAGAGTTGCTTTTGATATGGGGAGCTGCGGACATGGATGAATACTGGGATCTGCTGATCTACCTGCCACTGAGTTGACGCCATCACACAAACGGGTTTCTAAACCCGTTTTTTACGACTCAGCCCCTTGGGGTTTCAGATTAGGAGAGTAGCCATCAGTGGCTGCTCTTTCTTGTTGGTGGGTGAAGGCTGCTGCATTTGCCAGATGCACTGAAATCAAGTAAAATTAAGCACCGTTGACCAGGAGGAAAGGACATGGAAGAACTGATCATCATAGGCTCTGGACCGGCTGGCTGGACAGCGGGGATCTACGCTGGACGAGCGCAGCTCTCGCCCTTGCTTATCACCGGCAGTGCTCCGGGCGGTCAGATGGCCCTCACTCCAGAGATCGAGAACTATCCTGGCTTTCCGCAGGGCATAGGCGGACAGGAGTTGAATCAATTGATGCAACAGCAAGCCGAACGCTTCGGCACGAAGGTGCAGATGGACGAGGTCACCGCGGTTGAGCTCTCTACTTATCCCTTCAAGGTTACGGCTTACGGGGGAGAGTATGAGACCAAGGCGCTGGTTGTCGCCACTGGAACCTCACCCAGGAAACTAGGTGTTCCCGGCGAGGCGGAGTTCACCGGCCGCGGTGTCTCCTACTGTGCCACTTGCGACGGCTTCTTTTACCAGGATCGCAAGGTAGTGGTGGTCGGCGGCGGCGATGCGGCCATAGAAGAGGCCATTTTCCTCACCAAGTTCGCCAGTCAGATCTACGTGGTGCACCGCCGCAGCCGCCTGCGGGCGGAGAAGGTCTTTCAAGAAAGGGCCTTTCGCAACGAGAAGATCGAGTTCGTCTGGAATTCGGTGGTCACCGAGATCCTGGGGGAGGGGAAAGTGACGGGGGTGTGCCTCCAGAACGTCAAGACCGAGGAGGAATCCGTGCTGGAGGCCGACGGCGTCTTCGTCTACGTCGGTGCCATCCCCAACACGGGATTCCTGGGGGGACAGTTGGAGCTGGACGGCCGAGGCTACATCGTCACCGACCGCCAGTGCCACACCAGCGTACCGGGCGTGTTCGCTGCTGGCGATGTCCAGGAGCGAGTGCTGAAACAGGTCTCCACGGCCGTGGGCTCAGGAGCGATGGCGGCCATGGAGGCCGAGAAGTTCATCGCTGAGCTAGAAGATCGAGCTTATCCGGAGAGGGCAGGCTAATAAAAAGAGGAGGTTGTTACCATGACTATCACCAAAGAGATGCACATAGGCGAAGTAGTGGAGAAATATCCCCAGGCCGTTGAGGTTTTCCTGCGCCACGGCTTGATGTGCTTCGGCTGCGCTCTAGCCCGCTTCGAGAATGTGGAGCAAGGGGCTGTTGCTCACGGCATCAACGTCGAGGCTCTGATCAAAGACCTCAATGCCGTTGTGCCTCAGGCTGGCTGATGCAATATGCCTTATGTGACCGTCGCCGGTGAGAGAACTTTCTACGCCCTTTACCAGGGCGATGTAAGAGGCAAACGCAATCTGGTGCTGGTGCACGGAGCGGGCGGGAGCCACCTGGACTGGCCCGCTCCGCTGCGCCGCCTGAGGGGAGCCAACGTCTACGCCCTGGACCTGCCCGGCCACGGCCGCTCCGAGGGTCCAGGTCGGAGCGGCATCGCTGACTGCCGCGATTTCCTCCTGGCTTTCCTGGACGCCTTGGACTTGGAGAGGGCGACTGTAGTTGGTCACTCCATGGGCGGAGCCATCGCCCTCGATTTTGCCCTGCACTATCCGGACCGCCTGGCGGGGCTGGTCCTGGTGGGCTCAGGGGCGCGCCTCAGGGTGGCGCCGGCGATCCTCACCGGGATCCTGTCCGACTTCGAGGCCACGGTTGACCTCGTCTGCGACTACGCCTTCGGTCCCAGTGCGTCGGAGCAGTTGAGACGCCTGGGGCGCCAGCGTCTGTTGAAGACTCCGCCGCAGGTGCTCCACGGTGACTACGTCGCTTGCGATGCCTTCGACGTGATGGAGCGCCTGGGAGAGGTGCGTTGTCCCACCTTGGTCATCGGCGGAACCGCCGACATGTTGACGCCGCCCAAATACGCCGTCTACCTGCGCGACCACATTCCTGGGGCGGAGCTGGTGCTGGTGGACGCAGCGGGCCACATGGTCATGCTTGAGAAACCCGAGGTTGTGGCCAGAGCTATTTCCAAGTTCATCTTAATCAAGAGTTAGCCACCAACAATCAGAAAGGAGAATTGTGATGTCTACCAAATTAGGTCCCCATGTGCTGCGGGTCACTTCAGACCTGAGTGGATACATCCAGGCAGGCATAGCGGTAGCCAAGTTTGCGGGCGAATGGGGGATGGCCAGCGACGTCCCGGAGGGTGTTCTGGTGATCGGTCGCTTGCACGAGGGAGATTACGACGCCCAGGAGCAGAAGGCCAATGGGCAGACGCCTTTCGAAGCAGCGCAGCAGTTTGTTCAGGATCAATTGTCCACGTACCAGGCCAACCCTCACATCGTGTACTGGGAGGGGCACAACGAGCCGGTTTGGACCGACGAGGAAGGCATGGGCTGGTACGCCCAGTTCGAGGTGGAGCGTATGCAGTTGATGGCCGACCTGGGGCTGAAGTGCGTGCTTGGGAACTTCGCCACCGGCACGCCGGATCTGGCTCTCTGGCCCGCCTTCTTGCCCGCGCTCCAGGTCGCCAGGGAGTACCAGGCCCTCCTCGGTCTCCACGAGTACAGTTGGCCGTGGATGTGGTGGATGACGGGGGAGTATCAACTCGACCCCAGCAAGGATGAGGGGGATGAGGGCTGGACGACGCTGCGTTACCGCAAGATCTACCGCCAGTATCTGATCCCCAACGAGCTGGGGGATGTGCCCTTGGTGATCACCGAGTGTGGCGTTGATCCAGGGGTGAGTCCCAAGCCACCGGGGTTAAGCGGCGGGGCGTGGAGGCTGCTGGGTGGCCTCTGGGCCGAGCACGACAACGAGCCGGACAAGGCCGATTATTACTTCCGACAACTGGCCTGGTACGACGAGGAACTGCAAAAGGATGATTACGTCGTCGGCGCGACCATCTTCACCTGGGGCAATTTCGGCCCGCCCTGGTTGTATTTCGACGTGGCCGGGACGGATGTGGCCACCAAACTGATCGCGTATACCCAGGCGGATCCGGCCGAGCCTTTCGAGTATCCCAAAGCCGGAGACGATGGCGAAATTGTGACCGATGGAGAGGCCGAGATACCACGTGGGCAGCCTCGCGTCCAGTACGAACGCATTTTTGTGCTGCTGCCCCCCAGCGCAGACGCGGCCTGGGCACAGGCGGTGGTGGAGGGCACGTGGGATCAGCATCGGTACACCATTGGTGGCAGCGCCGATGACGCGGGAGTCGGCGACCTGGATGTGCGGCGCGTGATCGCCATCAATCCGCAGGAGTGGCAGGGCGACCAGTCGCTGGAAGAGTTCTACGCCCAGTACTACCCCGGCGTCGAGTACAAGGCCATTACCGCCGCCACGCCTGAGGAACTGGCGCAGAAGTTAGCCAGCGAGTAGAGCTACATCCTGCTGTCAGCGGCACCCTCGTGAGGCTTGCGAGGGTGCCGCGTTTATGTCCTGGCAAGGGCAGCAAATTGACATCGTGGACATCATGCTCGTGGCGGCGCGCTGGGGGAGGGGTGTGGGTGAGGGGGGGGAATCGCGGCGAAAGGCCGCGAAAGCAGGGTCTTTTAATTCTCCGGCAAGTGGCTAGCGAGCGCCGATTGAGTAGCCGTAAGGCGTATCGAAATCAAGCGAGCGGGTCTGCATTGGACATGTCGCTTGGCTTCGATACGGCTCTCCGCTACACTCCGATCCTACTCAGCCGGCGCTTTCGAGAAAATTAAAAGACCCTACCGCGAGAGAGCTACTCTTGACAAGGGTCGGAAAACATGCTAGTATTATCGTACTTTCATAAAATATGATTTAGTCAAGGGGGTTTGAAATGGCTGAACAGGTGAAATTAGCGACTGTCCAAAAAAGAGGCCAGGTGACTATCCCAATTGAGCTTCGTCGCAAATTCGGGATCGAGGAAGGAGGCATCGTGGCCTTTAGCGAAGCCGAAGAGGGGATCCTGATCTCCCCCCGTGAGGTCCTGGCGATGGGCGCTTTGGATCGGATCGGGGAAGTCCTTAAGAAGCGGGGAATCACCCTGGGGGAACTGATTGAGTCAGGGAGGGAGGTCCGAGGCCAGATAATTGAGGAGGAGTATGGCCTTAGTGCGGAGAAGGAAAGATGATCAGGGTCTTCTTTGACGCCAGCGTGTTGTTCTCCGCCAGCTATTCTAAAACGGGGTCGTCTCGCGATCTCTTGCAGGAGGCAATTCGGGGAAATCTAAAGATCGTCGTTAGCCGATATGTCCTTGAGGAGGCCGAGAGGAACCTTGCCCAGAAGGCGCCCGAGGCTTTACCGGCTTTCCGTGAGCTTTCAACTCTTATCGCCGCCGAGGTTGCTGAGAAACCAGCTTTGGAGGAACTAAAGCAGGCGGCAACCTACATTAACCTCAAAGATGCCCCCATTGTTGCGGCTGCGGCCAAGGCCAAGGTGGATTATCTTGTGACCTGGGATCGGAAACACTTTATTGACGATCTGAAAGTGGCTGAGAGGTCGGGTTTGATGATCCTTACGCCGGATAAGCTAATGGCTATCGTAAAGAGGAGATGGCGATCTTAGTCACTATTGCTGGCCCGAAACGAAACTTGACCGATGGGTGCGAAGGTGCCCTTGGTGGTTGCTCAGCCAGCCAAGCAAATAACGTAAGCGATGGGCTGATGGGGCAGGAGATTGGGGTGGTGGAGGCAACGGATGGGAGCGGATAAGCGGATGAGGGAGCGACGGCTATCCACTGCACACAGTGATTTGAAGGAAGGGGGGGATGAAAGATGTCCGCAGTGTTGAGCAAGGTCAAAAGGCTAGAGGAATACATGGCCTCGACCAACGCTTCATCTCTGGATAGGGTGTTGGTGTTGAGCATTGATAAGCTGCTCGACAGGGAGACCTCTCGCTTGATCTCGCAAAAAGCCAGGCTGGAGCAGCAACTAGCTGACTTTGAGCGGAGGTATTCCCTCAACTCCGAAGAGTTCTACGAGAAGTTTGAGCGAGGCGAACTGGGCGATGCCATGGACTTCGTTGAGTGGTCGGCAACGTATGAGATGGCCGCAAACTTGCGAAACCGACTGTCCATCCTGGGATGGAAAGAAGCGAGCCCCTCATGAACCCCATCATAGCCAGCTACTTCGATGAAATCGAAATGCGGCTGAAGCTTGTATTTGATGTGCCGAATGCTATGACCATCCTGACCACGATCGAAGAACAGATGCTAGGGAGAGGTTAAGAACGTTCTCTTGCCAAACACTTCCCAATGTGATACAATTGAGGTAGCTCAACGAAGCTTGGCCGATGGGTGCGAGGGTGCCCTTGATGGCTGCTCAGGCCAACGGAGCAAACACCGCAACCGATGAGACGCCAGCCAAGGCCGGGCCCTGAGGCTGGCGTTTTTATACACGGGTAGCCAGAATGGGGAAAGAAGGTAGAATGGCTGTGTCCTACGCTGACGCCAAAATCGAGGTCGAGGGGCTGGTGGAGCGCTTCGCCAGGCTGACCGCCCGCAATCGCAAGCGGTACAATGAACCCGCCACCCGGCAGGAGTTCATTCTGCCTCTTTTCCGCGCTCTGGGCTGGAACATTGAGAACACCCGCGAGGTCAGCCCTGAGGAAAGGGTATCGCGCGGCTTCGTGGATTTCGCCTTCCGCCTGGGCAGCATCCCTCGTTTCTTCCTGGAGACCAAGAGAATCCCCGAAAACCTGGAAGACCCCCGCTGGGCGCGGCAGGCCATCAACTATGCCTGGCTCAAAGGCGTCACCTGGGCTGTGCTCTCTGATTTTGAGGGGCTCAAGGTCTTCAACGCCGAGTGGCAGGAGACCATCCCCGCCCGTGCCATATTCAAGGACCTCCATTGGAACGAGTATCTGAATCGCTTTGACGACCTGTGGTTGCTGTCGCGTCCGGCCATGGAGGAGGGAGCGCTCGATCGGGCAGCCGAGGCGGTGGGCAAAAAGGTCAAGAAGACGCCGGTCAGCCGCCTGCTGTTCGCCGATCTGACCGAATGGCGGCGCGAGCTCTTCCGCCACCTGCGGCCCTACAACCCCCAGCGGTCCATCGAGCAGATTGACCAGGCCGTGCAGCGCATCCTCGACCGGCTGATCTTCATCCGCACCTGTGAGGACCGCGAGATCGAGCCCTACCGCTTGCAGCCGATGCTGCGCCAGTGGCGCGACCAGGGACGCAAGAAGGACCTGGTGCAGGCGATCAACACCCTCTTCCGAGAGTTCGATGACATTTACGACACCCGCCTCTTCGCCCCCCACTTCTGCGAGGAACTGACCAGTGAGCCAGCCCCCTTCGAGCGAATCATCGAGGGGTTGTACGAGGTGCCGGGCGGCTACGGCCTGTACGATTTCAACGCCATTGACGCCGACGTGCTGGGCACCATCTACGAGCAATACCTGGGCCACCGGGCGCAGGATCCGGAGGGCAAGCAGGTCGTTGACAAGCGAGCCAAACGCAAGGCCCAGGGCATCTATTACACGCCGCAGTTCGTGGTGCGCTACATCGTGGGGCAGACGTTGGGCCGTTTGCTGGAGGAGCAGGGCTACGAGCAGGCCCGCCAGGTGAAAGTGCTGGACATGGCCTGCGGCTCCGGCTCTTTTCTCATCGAAGCCTTCGACGTGCTGGACCGCTACCTGGCCGGGGTGCGCGGCCAGGATGCCGCCAGCGCCGCCGGGGACATTCACGACTTCGCCCGGCGGATGGAGATACTGACCGGCAACCTGTACGGCGTGGACCTGGACGCCCAGGCGGTGGAGATCGCTCGCTTGAACCTCTTGCTCAAGGCCGTGAACCAGCGCGGTGAGTTGCCCAGGTTGGAAAACATCCGCCAGGGCAATTCCCTGATCGGTGGTACGCCCGAAGAACTGGAAGCCGCCTTTGATACCAACTGGCGCGACAAGCACCCCTTTGGCTGGGAGGAACAGTTCCCCAGGATCATGGAACGGGGCGGGTTTGATGTGATCGTGGGGAATCCGCCTTACATCCGCATCCAGACCTTGCCCAAAGATGACGCCCGCTGGTACGGCGACCACTACCTGGCGGCTAGCGGCAGCTACGACATCTACGTGCTGTTCGTGGAGCGGGCGCTAGAACTGCTGCGTCCCGGTGGGGTGATGGGCTTTATCCTGCCCAACAAATTCTTCACCGCCAGTTACGGCAAAGGCTTGCGCAAACTGTTGAGTGAGAAAAAGGCCGTGTGGCAGGTAGTGGATTTTGAGGATGCTCAGGTGTTTGAGGATGCTACAACGTACACCTGCTTGCTTCTCCTGCGCAAGGAGCCCAACCCTAAAGTGACCTACTTGGCAGCAGGCGATTGGCTGAAGAAGCCTTTAGGCGCTGGCCCTGCACGAAATCTGCTTGCCGAGGAGCTTCCCGAATCTGAAGTGCCAGCAGAGAGTCTCAGCGAGGACCCTTGGGTATTAGTACCACAACACATACGGAAACTGGTATCAAAGATTGAAAAAGTTGGCCCCCCACTATCCGAGTTGGCCTTGAGCCTTTTTACCGGATTGCAAACTAGCGCGGACAAAGTGTTCATTCTGCAACGCCGTGCAGATTTTAAGGAGAAAGTGAGAGTCTTCTCCAGACAGACTGGCGGTGTTTATGAGCTAGAACAGGCAGCCCTAAGACCCATTTTGCTTGGAAAACATGTACGTAGATACCATATTGACTATGATGACTTGTTGGTTATCTTTCCGTATAGGCTTCGCCCTGACGGGGGATTTGATCTAATCTCGCCCAATGACATTGCTAGTGACTGGCCTAAGACTTGGGCGTACCTATTGGAGAATCGTGTCCAGCTGGAACAGCGCGAGAAAGGCAGAATGGCACATGAAGGATGGTATGGATATGCCTACCCTAAAAACCTGGATCAGTTCGGTACTATCAAGCTCGTGAATGCAAGTATGGGTACTGGACCGAGGTTTGCATTTGATCATGTTGGAGAGTTCGGGTTTGTTGGCGGTGGTAGTGGGGTCTACGGCATTTCACTGAAAACCGAAAGCGAAGTAAAGTACGAGTACATTCTTGGTCTACTTAACAGTCGTCTACTGGATTTCTACTTCAAGCAAATCGGTTCGCGTTTCCGAGGTGGATTCTATGTGTATCGCCCTCAATATGTTGGTCGCCTCCCCATCCGTCGCATCAACTTCGACGACCCGGCGGACGTGGCGCGGCATGACAGGATGGTGGCACAGGTGGAGGAGATGCTGCGGCTGCAAAAGGAGCGCGCCCAGGCCGACGCGCTGAAAGAAGACCGCCGCCACGATCTGGCCCGCCGCATTGAGCGGCTTGATGCGGAGATTGACGGGTTGGTGTATGAGTTGTATGGGTTGACGGGGGAGGAGAT
>JAUWOY010000024.1 GCA_030611885.1 Chloroflexota bacterium
AACAATTGCCAGAAACCAGCGAAGCCATGATTTATGCGGCGATGGTTCACCTCATGCTGCGCCGTCTGGCACGCAACCCGGCTGTGGCCTTGTAAGCCGCACACCCCGTATGTGAACATAACTTTTAAAACACGCTCTAAGGTGCAACGCACTTTCGAAGTGCGTTGCACCTGGTCACCTGTCCAATACAAAAATCCTCCGGACGGCCGTTGCGTCCGGGGGATTTTTGTTATATAATGGGTACAGAACCCACGCGCCATTTTGACAATGGAGCCCTTTTCTGGTACACTGGAAGCGGAGTAGCGGCGACCCACCCATCTGTCGGAATGAAATGAAAGGAGCATCTAACTATGCACACCGTACAAGTTTCCCACGTCGCCAAATCGTTTGGCAGTACCCAGGCCGTGGTTGACGTATCCTTCGACAAAGGCGCAGATCATCAATCCCTAAGGTAAGGAGTATCAACATGCCTACCCGCTACAAAGCAATCGCCACACTGATGATCGTTCTGGTCCTCATCGCCGGTTGTGAAAAACCCGAACCCACGGCTACGCCCGTGCCGCCGACTATTACGCCAGTTCCTCTCACGGCCACGCCCGTGCCGCCGACGGCCACTCCTGTTGATACAACCTGGGACGACCGCGCCATCTTCCGCCCAGGACTGATTGACGCGGAACAGGAGGTGCTCGACCGCTTACCGAGCGCGAGCGTGTACCACATTGACTTTCAAATTACCGACGACTTTCTCCTCCTGGAAGGCCACGAGGAAGTCCGTTACACCAACCAAGAGGATGAACCACTCGACGAGGTCTACTTCCGCCTGTTTCCGAACATAACCGGTGGTGCGGCCACCGTGTCCGCGCTCCAGGTAGACGGCCAGGACGTGGAACCCTTCCTCGAACTCCAGGACAGTGCCCTTCGTGTGCCGCTGCCGGCGGCTTTGCAACCCGGTGAACGGGTAGTCATCCAGATGGACTTCGAGGTGGAAGTGGCCCAGGAGATGGGCGGCAACTATGGCCTGTTCGGCTACTTCGACGGCGTGCTGGTGCTGGACGAGTTCTACCCGGTCATCCCGGTCTACGACGACGAGGGCTGGAACGTGGAGGTTCCGTCTCGCAACGGCGACGTGACCTATTACGACGCCAGCTTCTACCTGGTGCGCGTGACCGCGCCCGCCAACCTGACAGTCGTTGCTTCAGGGGTTGAAGTCGGTAGCGAGCACGAAGCAGGTAGCCAAATCCTGACCTTCGCCGCCGGCCCCGCCCGCGATTTCTACCTGGCCGCCAACGAGGACTACACCGTGATCAGCCAGACGGTGGGGGAAACGACGGTCAACAGCTACGCTTTACCAGAATTGACGGAGGGGGCGAAATCGGCCTTGCAGTTTGCGACAGACGCGCTGAGAAGCTACAACGAGCGATTTGGCGTCTATCCGTACACCGAATTCGACGTCGTGAGCACGCCCATGCAGGCGCTGGGTATGGAGTATCCCGGCCTGGTGGCCATAGCCCTCGACCTCTACGATCCGAATGAACAGGCGGCGGGATTGCCATTTCCAATCGCGCTCGAAAGTACCGTAGCCCACGAGGTAGCTCATCAGTGGTTCTATAACGCCGTCGGCAACGATCAGGTGGACGAACCCTGGCTCGACGAGGCCGTGGTCCAATATCTCACCGGCCTCTATTACGTAGACACTCATGGCGAGAGTGCAGCGCGGGATTACCGCAGTTCGTGGGATAATCGCTGGGATCGCGTTGACCGGGCCGACATTCCCATCGGATTACCCGTGGCAGCCTACGCGGGTAGAGAATACGGCGCCATTGTCTATGGCCGTGGCCCGCTTTTCGTCGCCGCGCTGGCCGAGGAGATGGGGCAGAAACCGCTCGACGAATTCCTGCGCGACTACTACGAATCCCACAAATGGGGCATCGGCACGAGCGATGCGTTCAGGCAACTGGCCGAACAGCACTGCCAATGCGACCTGACCGCTCTGTTTGAGGAGTGGGTTTATGAAAAGTAAAGGTCCAAAACAATAGCGCTGACATAAGCGTTCAGCCTCAGTGCGATCACGCCGGGTGAGGAGACCGCAGGTCGTATCGAAACCAAGTGATCGCACAGGGAGGGGGCGGCCAAACGTGGTTTCGATACGCCTCTTTCTGGGCTACTCAACCGACGTTTGGCCTACCCCCCGAACGCATACGCGCTGACTTCATCCCAAACGGGTGGGGAACATTCCCCACCCGTTTTTTGTATCTAGCTTGCGCATTTCAGCTTAAGGTGATAAAATATCAGCGTAGACTTGTATGTCATCAGCGATTGGAGGAACCAGCGATGATCGTCCGCCCTGTCGAACTAACCGACCTGAACGCTTGCCTCGCCCTCGAGCACTCCTATGTGACCAACTACGTCTGGCAGATGGAAGAAAGCGAGGGAGCTGGAAAAGTCACGGTGGTTTTCCGCACCGCCAGACTGCCGCGGTCCATGAGGGTCAAGTACCCCAAGGATTACGACGATCTATTGGCGAGTTGGCGGCGGGGCGAGTGCTTCCTGGTCGCCGAAGAGGACGGCGAGGTCCACGGCTATCTGGACATGTCTGTGCAGTCCTGGCACCTCACGGGCTGGGTGGACAACCTGGCTGTAGCCACGGCCCACCGACGCCAGGGCATCGGAACGGCCCTCCTCAGGAAAGCCGCCGAGTGGGCTCGCCAGCGGGGCCTCAGCAGGTTGATGTTGGAGATCCAGACCAAGAACTACCCAGCCATCTGCTTTTGCCAAAAGAACGGTTTCGCCTTCTGCGGTTTCAACGATCGCTACTATACCAATCAGGACATTGCCCTGTTCTTTGCTCGTAGCATATAAATCAGAAACCAGGTTTTTAGGAAAAAACCTGGTTTCTCCAAAATTGGAGAACGTAGTGGAACTATCTCTGAATCTAACCTCAATTCTGGCCTTCGCTAACCTGATCCTGTCCTCAGCTATCGTGATCATCGCTTTCTCCCTGCTGGTCTACATCCTCACCCACAACCTGCGCAGCGCAGTGGCCCGCTCGTTCTGCGCCCTCATCGCCTTCGTCACCATCGTCTACGTGGGCGACGTCGCGCTGCCCAAAATCGAGACCCTGGAGGCGGCCATCCCCTGGCTCCGCTTCCAATGGCTGGGCATCGCCTTTGTCCCCGCCGCTTACCTCCACTTCTCCGATTCCCTTCTCAGGACGACCAACCTCACCTCCCCCTGGCGTCGCAGGGCCGTCCTGGCCAGTTATCTGATAAGCGCGCTTCTGTTCGGCTTGGCCATATCCACCGACCTCCTGGTTCACGACGGGCGGCACCTGCCCCAGATCTCCCACCTGGCTGCCGGCCCCCTGTTCTGGGTATTTGCCCTCTACTTCTTGCTCACCGTGGCCTGGGGGGCACGCAATATCCAGCGCGCCCGCCAACGCTGCCTCACCTCAACCTCCAGGCGACGGATGACCTACCTGGCCCTGGCCTTCGCTGCTCCGGGCCTGGGCGTCTTCCCCTACCTGGTGGCGGCCAGCATGTCTCCCTACTCCGCGCCTGGGATCGTCCTGCTTCTCTCCCTGGTCGGCAACGTCGGCGTGTCCCTGATGATCGTGGTCATGGCCTACAGCGTGGCCTACTTCGGCGTCCTCACCCCCGACCGCGTGATCAAGCACAGCCTCATCCACTACCTGCTCAGAGGGCCTTTCGTGGCCACCTGTGCCGTTATCGTGATGCTGACCGTCCCCAAGGTGGAGCGCATCCTGGGCCTGCCCCGCGACACGGTGCTCATCTTCGCCATCGTCGGCCTGATCATCGTGCTGCAGATTTTCATCAATCTGGCCAAGCCTTTCATTGACCGCCTCATCTACCGCCAGGACCGCGAGGAGATCACCTGGATCCAGGAGCTGGACAAGCGGCTGCTGACCACCACCGACTTGAAGCAGTTCATGGAGAACGTGCTGACCGCTATCTGCGAGCTTCTCCGGGTTCAAAGAGGCTTCGTGGCAGTGATGGCCGGCGGAGAGCCGCGCCTGGAAGCCTTTTGCGGCCCGCTTAGCCCCTCCCACCTCGCGCTGAGCGCGGCCGATCTGCTGGCTCTGGCTCAATCCCCCTCCAACAATGGCGAATTAGACAGCGGTGACTTCGTCGTTCGCGACGGCTACTGGCTCTTGCCCCTGCGGACCGAGGCTGGGGAAGCCACTTTGGGCGTCCTGGGAGTGGACGCGCGCAGCTCTGAGCCGGACCTGACGGAGGATGAGCTGGAGGTCGTGCGCCTTCTTATAGCCCAGGCCGAGCTGGCCCTGGAGGACCGGCACCTCCAGCAGGGGGTCTTCGTCGCCTTGCGGCAGATCATCCCCCAGATCGAGCGCATCCAACGCTGGCGCGGCACCGTTCGCTATCGCGGCTCGCCGGGGCTGGAGACCATCGAAGAGGGCCCGCTCTACGGCCCCGATTTCCAGCAGTGGGTCCGGGACGCCCTCAGCCACTACTGGGGCGGGCCCAAGCTGACCAGGAGCCCCCTCCTCAATCTCAAAGTCGTGGAGAGGGCCCTGGAAGAGAACGGTGGTAACCCGGCCAAAGCCCTGCGCTCCGTCCTTGGCCGCGCTATCGAGGCCCTCAAGCCTGAGGGCAAGCGCCAGATGACTACTGCGGAGTGGATACTGTACAACATCCTGGAACTGAAATTCATCCAGGGCCTGCGAGTGAGGGACATCGCCATGCGCCTGGCCATCAGCGAATCGGATCTCTATCGCAAGCAACGGGTGGCCATCGAGGAGGTTGCCAAGACCATAGCCGATATGGAACAGGGAGCACGGGAGTAAAGGCAATGAGGCAATGAGGCAACGAGGTAACGGACGACTACTCGTTACTCATTTCCAAGAGAAAAGAGATCTACCGGAAAGTGCTCGGAGCCCCGTCCGCGGGGCAGATCTTGCGGCTCGACCCTTCGGCAGGCTCAGGACACCGCTTCGCCAGCGACGCCCCCGGGGACGGGGGCTGGGAGCGGTTTCAAAGACTTTCCGGGAGATCTCAAAAGGGAAGGAGGTGAAGCAAAGGGCGATTTGAGGAACACTGCGTTGCTGACAAGGAACGAATTGGTGTATCGGTCACTGGGTTTTCGAACAGGTTCTTAAAGGAGAAAGGCAAGCCATGAATCGGGAATCAGAGTTGCGTAGAGGTCTCGGAGAAGCACCTTTAGGAGAGGGTTATTGGCAGGCACTTTTACAAGGGGGAGAGAGGGCCACGAGTGCTGCGCCGCCTGCGGAAGGAGAGGAGGTCTGGCACAGGCTCAGCATGGAGCTGGGCATAGGCCAGGCCGAGGGGGAATCTGACGAGGAATCGGCCCCAGGAGAGGACAATCCTCCCTTTGATGACGAAATTCAAATTGAACGCTCCTGGCAACTGGCCCAGGCCAGCTTCGAGAATAATGAAATCTTAGAGCTGGAGGTTACGGGTTACAACCGTGGCGGCCTGTTGGTTCAGTTAAACGGGCTGCGAGCCTTTGTACCAGCCTCCCAGCTCATAGATTCACCAAACCATCTGGAATACGAAGAGAGAGAAACTGAGCTGACCAGCCGAGTGGGAGATAACCTCTCGCTCAAGATCATTGATTTGGATGAAGACCGCAACCGGCTCATACTCTCGGAACGAGCAACGACGTCCAACGAGGAACGAGAAGCACAGCTCTTGGCTGAACTGTGCAAAGGCGATACCAGGCAGGGCAGGGTCAACAATCTCTGCCCCTTCGGCGCCTTCGTAGACCTGGGAGGGGTGGAAGGGTTGATTCACGTCTCGGAGATGTCCTGGGGACGGGTGAAGCATCCGAGCGACGTCCTCCAGAGCGGGGATGAAGTAGAAGTCTACGTTCTCAATGTAGACCGGCAGGCGAAAAAGATCGGCCTCAGCTTGAAGAGGCTGCAGCCAGACCCCTGGACCACAGTGGAGGAACGCTACCAGGCAGGCCAACTGGTGGAGGGCACGATAACTAATGTGGTCAGCTTCGGTGCCTTTACCCGCGTCGAGGAAGGTTTGGAAGGCCTGATCCACATCTCCGAGCTGGCCGAGGGGAATTTCCTCCACCCCCGCAACGTGGTCAAGGAAGGCGACGTAGTCACCGCTCGGATCTTAACCGTTGACAGCGCTAAACACCGCCTGGGGCTCAGCCTCCGACAGGTTTAGCCTACACTTCGCCGAGCCCTTATCTGAAAGCCAGAAGCTGCCCATCCCACTCCTGGCTTCCAGCAACCAACAACTATGGCGCGTAAGCGAACTAAGAAAAAAACGTTCTGGGAACAACTGAACGCTAACCTCAAGCCTTTCCAGCGAGAGATCGCGGGCCTGCTGCTGCTGGCCCTGGCGGCGATCACCATTCTGGGCCTATTCTCCATCACCCCTGGCGTACTGAGCAACTGGTGGACCAGGCTTCTGCGCCGCGTCTTCGGCCTGGGGGCCTATCTCGTGGCCGTGGGCCTGGCAGCCGCTGGCATATCCCTGCTGCTCAGCAACCTGGGGCAAGAGCTGAAGCCTGGTTGGAAGATCATCATCGGCCTGGAGATCATCTTCATAGCTGGTCTGGCTCTCGTTCACTTGCTGTCCTTCGGCCAGGACCCCTGGCGACTGGCCGAAAGCGGCGGGGGCGGCGGCTTCGTGGGTTGGGCCGTCTCCAACCTCTTGATCGGCACCCTGGGATGGCCCATCGCCCTGTTGATACTCCTGGCCATCCTGAGCCTGGGGATAGCTATGACCTTTGACCTATCTCGGGTCAATGTTCAGACAGTAGCTGAGGCAGCCGTAGCCAGAGCCCTTTCCCTCTACGAACGCCTCACCTCCCCTGCCCTCCCCCCTGCCCCCCCAAAGTTGGGGGGAACGAGGAGAGAGTACGCGGAACCGCCAGCCGAGGTGATCATCAGGGGGCCAGAAGCCCCGGTTGCTGCCACTACCCAACAGCCAGAGGTGAAGACTAAGAAAGAGCAAAAACCTCCCGCCTCTAAAAGGCGGAAGGCCAGTCTGCCCCCCCTCGATCTCCTCGACCAATTCTCTCAGCGAGCCTTCAGCCAGGAAGACACGCGCCGTCGGGCCAGGGTCATCGAGGAGACATTGGCCAGCTTTGGGGTGCCAGCCAAAGTGGTGGAGATCAGCCAGGGGCCAGTGGTCACCCAATTCGGCGTCGAGCCGGGATACACCGAGAGCACGGGTGCCGATGGCAGTATCAGGCGCAGGAAGGTTCGGATAAGCAAGATCACCTCACTGGCTAACGACCTGGCTTTGGCCCTGGCCGCCTCTCCCATTCGCATCGAGGCCCCTGTGCCCGGCCGCCCCATAGTCGGAATCGAAGTGCCCAATTCGGAGATCTCGCTGGTCTCCCTGCGAGCGGTAATGGAATCCAAAGAGTTTCGCCGCCTGGGCTCCAGGCTCAAAATCGCCCTGGGGCAGGGAGTGGCTGGCCAGCCGGTGGTAGCGGATCTGGCTACCATGCCTCACCTCCTCATCGCCGGCGCGACCGGCTCGGGCAAGTCGGTCTGTATCAACGCCATCACTACCTGCCTGGTCTTCAACAATCCCCCTGAGGATCTGCGCCTGGTGATGATTGATCCCAAGAGGGTGGAGCTCAGCCGCTTCAAGGGTCTGCCCCATCTGTTGAGTGGAGTGGAGCACGAAGCGGAGCGCGTCATCGGAGTGCTCAAATGGATCACCAGGGAGATGGAAGAGCGCTACAAGAAGTTCGCCGAGGCGGGGGCCCGCCACCTGGAGGACTATAACCGCAAGGTGAAGCCCCAGCGCGAACGCCTGCCCTACATCGTAGTCATCATTGACGAGTTGGCCGACCTGATGCTATTTGCACCCGACGAGATAGAGTGGCAGATATGCCGCATCGCCCAGATGGCCCGCGCCACGGGGATTCACCTGATCATCGCCACCCAACGGCCCAGCGTAGACGTGGTGACGGGGCTGATCAAAGCCAACTTCCCATCCCGCATCAGCTTCACCGTGACCTCTCAGATAGATTCCCGCGTGATCCTCGATTCAGTTGGGGCCGAGAGCCTCCTGGGGGAGGGGGACATGCTCTACCTGGCCTCGGATTCCAGCAAGCTGGTCAGGATTCAGGGCTGTTTCGCATCGGACGAGGAGATAAAGCGAGTGGTCGAGTTCTGGCAGACAAAGGCTGAGCCGGATTGGCTAAAGGAAGAGAAGCCGCCCTGGGAGGAGATGATGGAGGAGGACGAAGCAGACGAGCTCTTGGGAGAGGCCATCGAGTTAGTGAAGAGATACCATCGTGCCTCGACCTCCTTCCTGCAGCGGAAGTTGCGCATTGGCTATCCACGGGCATCCCGCATCATGGATCAACTGGAAGAGCGGGGCATAGTAGGCCCCCTGGAAGACGATGGTCGCTCCCGCGAGGTGCTCATCAGCATACCGGTCGAGGTCTCGACCGAGGGGTTAGAGGAAGCAGATTCGTAGGTTCGTAGATTCGTAAGTTCGTAGATTCGTAGATTCGTAAATTCGTACCAGTTCAAGGAGGAGAGAAAGCGTGGCTAAGAAGAGTAGAAGGCCCAAAAAAGTCAAAAAAGATGCAGTCGAAGTCAAGGGTACGGTGATAGAAGCCTTGCCCAATGCCATGTTTCGGGTCGAGTTGGAAACTGGGCACGAGGTTCTGGCCCACATCTCAGGCAAGATGAGGATGTATTACATCCGAATCCTGCTGGGCGATAAGGTGCTGGTGGAGCTATCGGCCTATGATCTGACCCGCGGCCGCATCACTTATCGCTACAAAAAGTAAAGTGAGGGAAAATGATCTACGTCGGTACCAGCGGCTACAGCTACGCTGACTGGGTAGGCCCTTACTACCCGACGGATCTCCCCAAGCAGGAATGGCTCTCTTTCTATGCTCAGGAGTTCCAGGCCAGCGAGCTTAACTTCACCTACTATCGGGTACCCAGCCCCTGGACGTTAGAGCGGATAGCGCAAAAGACGCCTGGGGGTTTTCTTTTTGCAGTCAAAGCAAATCGGAAGATGACCCACGAGCGAGAGGACAACGAGGAGGTCTTCGCTGAGTTCTGTGCGGCGTTGAGGCCCCTCTTGGAAGCGGACAAATTCGGCTGCGTCCTGGCTCAGTTCCCCTACTCCTTCCACAACACCGAGCAGAGCCGGGAGTACCTGCGCCTTTTCCGCCAGTGGATGGGTGAGCTGCCCGTGGTGGTGGAGTTCCGCAACCGGGAATGGATCAAGCCGCAGGTCTTCGGCCTGCTGCGCGAGTTGAGTTTGGGTTTCTGCTGCGTGGACCAGCCGCGACTCAAAGGCCTGATCCCTCCCATCGCCGAGGCCACCGGCCCGGTGGCCTACGTGCGCTTTCATGGCCGCAACGCCGCCAAGTGGTGGCGCCACGACGAGGCATGGGAGCGCTACGATTACAGCTACACCACCGAGGAGCTCGCCGAGTGGGTGCCCAAGATCAAAAGCCTGGACGAGCAAGCAGAGCTAACCTTCGCCTTCGCCAACAACCACTGGCAGGGCCAGGCGGTGGATACCGCGCGGCAGCTTAAGTTGTTGTTGGGGGGATGAGACATTGGATATTGGATATTAGATATTGGAAGAGATGCAGGGATGAAGGAGATTACGATGAATATTACAGCAGTTGACGAAGCCAGACTGAAAGGCGTAGTCAAGACAGCCGTCCTGGAAATCTTCGAGGAAAGGCGAGACTGGCTGGCCGACTTGCTCAGCGAAGCATTATTGGATATTGGCTTAGGTTACGCGATCCAAGAAGGTGAGCAAACACCAACAGTCAGCCGTGAGGAAGTATTCCAAGTGCTTGAGGCTGGCTCATGAACACACAGTTCAAAGAGAGTTTCACCAAAGACCTTCGCAAAATCAGAGACAAGGATTTGCTCAATCGTGCCAAAGCAGTCATTGAGAACGTCGAGCAGGCACAGAGTCTGGGTCAGATACCCAACCTCGAACGACTAAAAGGCTGGAGCAAGTATTACCGCCTAAGAGTTGGTGACTATCGGGTTGGTCTCGCCGTAGAAGGCGATGTAGTGACCTTTGTTCGATTCCTGCACCGAAAGGACATCTATAGGTCTTTCCCATAGAGATGCTGCTGCCCATCCGCTTATCTGCTTTCTATCCGCTGCCGTCTTTCCAGGCAGACGGCGGCCTTCGCCAACAACCACTGGCAGGGGCAAGCAGTGGATACAGCGCGGCAGCTTAAGATGTTGCTGGGTGGATGAGATACACGCCAGAGAAACGCTCTCCCCCGGATTCCCGACACAAGTATTGCGGGAAGCACGGCAAATTGGTGGTGATTCCCGACACTTTTGTGTCGTAAAACGTAAGTTTCCCGTCATACCGTTGCAATTCAAGCGCGGTATCCCAAGTTTCAGTAGATTGGTATGGTGACACATGAAAAGATTCGTGGTAGCAGTTCTGGCACTCGCTTTCATTATCGTGAGAGCAATCTTGCCGAATCTGCGGCTTGATGAAATCTCGTTAGCCCTTTTCAGTATCGTTTGTCTTGCTATTCTCTGGTCTGACATCGCAAGAATTGCAGCGCACATCCGAAAATTTCGCTTCGGGGAATTGGAATTGGAGTTAGCAGAAAAGGTCGAGAGACTTAGCGAGAAGGCAGAAAAAGTTGAAGAAACAGAATCTCAAAAGCCAACGGGGCAGCGCAAAGTAGAAGAAATACCACCTGAAATTACTATGCGAATAGCGGAAGCAGCGACAGACCCGCGTTCGGCTCTTCTACTCGTGGCTATTGAGATAGAAGAGGCAACCCGACGACTTGCCAGAAAATACGACCTTCCAGAGCAGGCATCCGCAAGCCGTCTCATTTCCGAACTTGCAGAGAAAGGAATGGTCTCTCACGAGGTTGTCTCGTTATTCCGCGATTTTTGGCAAGTCCGAAATCAAGTAGTCCATCGCGCAGGTTTAAACATCCCTGCTGGTCAAATCTATGCACTGGTTGACGTGGGGCTAACAATTCTCAAACTACTTTCTACTCAAGTCATCAAACCAACGGGTATCAAGAGCGCAGAAGCAGTTGGAACACCAACAATAATCCAAAGACGCACGAACGGCTAACACACGCCCGTCGACAACGCCACGCGCGTGGCGGTTCGGCGCGGTCGCTTGGTTAAAGGGATTGTTGTCGCCATTCTGAGTGGCGCGTCGGAGAGCTACAGCATTAGCCGTAATGTCCCAAGTTGAGGCTCCATGAAAACCAAAGCCATGCTAACGAACTACTTCAAAGCCATCACCAACGTCGCCAGCCAGGGGGACGCGCGGGAGGAGAGTTTCTACTCCTGTCTGGAAGCGCTCCTGCAGCAGTTTGCCGCATCCACCGACAGGAGCGAGGTTCACGTCACCACCCTCCCCAAGAAGACCGAAGCCGGCAACCCGGATTTTCGGGTGTGGAACGGCCAGGACCGAATCATCGGCTACGTCGAGGCCAAGAAGCCGACTGAGGAAAACCTGGACTACGTTGAAACGACTGAGCAGCTCAAGCGCTATCGCCAGACGTTCCCCAACCTGATCCTCACCAATTTCTTCGAGTTCCGCCTCTACCGGGACGGGCGATTGGTGGATCGCGTCCTGGCGGCCAGGCCACGCATCCTCCAACTGGGCGCTGCCCCGCCCGTGGAGAAAGGCGACGAACTCCTCAACCTGCTGGAACAGTTCTGCTCCTTCTCCCTGCCGAGATCTTTCACGGCGGAGTCGCTGGCGGTCGAGCTGGCCAAACGCACCCGCTTTCTCCGCGACGTGGTGGCCGATGAGCTGCGCGAAGAGCAGGGCGTCCTGCGGGGATTCTACCAGGCTTTCCAGACGTACTTGATCGCCAACCTCACCCTGGAGGACTTCGCCGACCTTTATGCGCAAACGATCACCTACGGCCTCTTCGCTGCCCGCACCCGGGCCGAGGACGGATTCAACCGCCGCCTGGCCTTTTACAACATCCCCCGAACCATCGGCATCCTGCGGGATGTGTTCCAGTTCATCTCGTTGGGCGATCTCCCCAAGCAGCTCGAATGGATCGTGGATGACATCTCCGGGGTGCTGGCGGTGGCCGACGCTGGCGGCATCCTCGACCGCTTCTACCGCGAGGGCAAGGGCAGCGACCCCATCGTCCACTTCTACGAGACCTTTCTGGCCCAGTACGACCCCCAGGAGCGCGAACGGCGCGGGGTCTACTACACGCCTGAGCCAGTGGTCTCCTACATCGTCCGCTCGCTCCACCAGTTGTTGAGAGAGAAGTTCGGTCGCAGCGACGGCCTGGCCTCCGAGGGGGTCACTCTGCTCGATCCGGCGGCGGGAACGATGACCTTCGTCGCCCGTGCTTGCCAGGAGGCGGTGCGGGAGTTCGAGAACAAATACGGCACAGGCGGACGGGAAGAGTTCATCCGCGATCACATCCTGAGTAACTTCTACGCCTTCGAACTGATGATGGCCCCCTACGCCGTGGGACACCTCAAGATGTCCTTCTTCCTGGAGGAGCTGGGGCACCGTCTGAGCGACGACGAGCGCTTTCAGTTCTACCTGACCAACACCCTGGAGATGGAGGAGCTGGAACAAACGCACCTGCCCGGCATGGCCTCGCTGGCCCAGGAGTCCCGTCTGGCGGGCGAGGTCAAGAAGCGACGCCCCATCCTGGTCATCCTGGGCAATCCACCGTATTCGGGTCATTCGTCCAACCGAGGGGCCTGGATTCGGGGGCTGATTGATGACTACAAGCAGGTGGACGGGAAACCGCTGGGGGAGAAAAACCCCAAGTGGCTTCAGGACGATTACGTGAAGTTCCTGCGCTTCGCCCAGTGGAAGATCGAGCAGACGGGCCAGGGATTGGTAGGCATGATCACCAACCACTCCTACCTGGACAACCCCACCTTCCGGGGCATGCGTCAGAGCCTCATGCAGACCTTCGATGAGATTTACGTCCTGGACCTGCACGGCAACTCCCTGAAGCGAGAGACCTGCCCCGATGGAAGCAAAGACAAGAACGTCTTCGACATCCGGCAGGGCGTGGCCATCGCCTTTTTCATCAAGCGCGGTCGTAGTCGTAGTAACGACTTCAGTCGTTCAGAGATGTACCACGCCGACCTCTGGGGACTGCGGCAGGACAAATACGACTGGCTTCTGAACCACGACGTGGAGACCACAGATTGGCAGGAGATCAGCCCCAAACCGGAGTTCTACCTCTTCCTGCCCCGCGATGAGGCGGCGTTGGAACGATACAACGAGTTCGTCAAGGTGACTGAGATCTTCCCGGTCAACAGCGTGGGCATTGTCACCGCCAGGGATAGACTGACCATTTGTTGGACTCCCGAGGAGGCCTGGCAGACGGTTGTAACGTTTGCCAACATGGACCCTGAACTGGCGCGAAAGGCATACAAACTACGTAAGGACGTTCGAGACTGGAAAGTCGCGTGGGCACAGCAGGATTTGAAGGAATCAGGCCTGGACCGAGATAAAATCGTGCCCATCTTGTACCGTCCGTTCGATGTCCGTTACACCTACTACACAGGGAACTCTCGTGGCTTCCACTGCATGCCACGTAGGGACGTTATGGGCCACATGATGCGGGAGAATGTGGGGCTGATCACACCAAGACAGCATAAAGATGAATTCGGTGCATACGTAACCAAGCATATCGGGACGCATAAGACAGTGGCGGTTTACGACATCAACTACTACTTTCCTCTCTACCTCTACCCTGACACCTCTAAAAAGGACCTCTTCAGCGATCTTGAGCCAGACGAGAGGAAACCGAACCTCAACTCCGAGATCGTGGCGGCGCTGACGGCTGCCTACGGGGAAGAGCCCACGCCGGAGGACATCTTCCACTACATCTACGCTGTCCTCTACGCGGACACCTACCGCGAGAAGTACGCCGAGTTCCTCAAGATAGACTTCCCCCGCATCCCCTTCACCGCCGACCTCGAGCTCTTTCAAGCCCTTGCCGCGCTGGGCAAACGTCTGGTGGGCCTGCATCTCCTGCGGTCAGAAGAACTCGACCCTCCAGCGGCCCGCTTCCAGGGCCAGGGCGATAGCCGCGTGGCCCGCACCAAAAGCCAGGGCTTCCGCTACGAACCCGAAAAGGAGCGCGTCTACGTCAACAAAACCCAATACTTCGAGCCTGTCCCGCTGGAGCTGTGGGAGTACCAGATCGGCGGCTATCAAGTGCTGGCGAAGTGGCTCAAGGATCGCCGAGAACGGCAGCTAAACCTGGAAGAGATCAAAACCTATTGTCGCGTGGTAACAGCCATTCAGCGAACCATCGCTTTGCAGGAAGAGATTGATGCCCTGTATCCAGAAGCTGAGAGCCAGATTGTCGAAAATGGATGACATAGATGCCGCAACACTACAACGGATTTAGAATACAAGAATCAAAACAAGAAATCCGTTACTTTCCCAATCCGATGTAGTGTTGTTTGGAGGTAAACTGAGTTGAAAGTCGTGCAGAAGATACAGGCCAGGCCTTTATCAGGCAACGGCTACGACATCGTCCTCTCGCCAGCCAACCAGGCCGCGCTGCAGGCGCTGATCCGCCAGGACTTTGCCAGCGAGCGGGCCTACTGGCTGCGTCTGCAAACCGAGCGGCTGTCGCTGATCCAGGGGTTCGAGGAACTGCTGTCCCCCGAAGTCGTCGCCGTCGCCCCCTTCCCCTATCAGCTCAAGACCGCCCGCACCGCCCTGCGCCGCTTCCGTGGCCGGGGGCTGCTGTGCGACGAAGTCGGCCTGGGCAAGACCATCGAGGCCGGGCTGGTGCTCAAAGAATACATGCTGCGAGGTCTGGTGCGCAAGGTGCTGATCATCACCCCGCCGGCCCTGACCCAGCAGTGGCGGGAGGAGATGGCCAGTAAGTTCCTGATCAGCGATTTCGTGACCAACGAGGACCCTGAGTTCCGCGAGCTGGGCCCCGAGGCCTGGTCTACCTTCGACCACATCATCGCCTCGCTGGCCACCGCCCGCCGCGCCGAGCACCGCCGGGCCATCGAACAGATACACTTCGACATGGTGATCGTGGATGAGGCTCATCACCTCAAGAACCGGGCCTCCGTCTCCTGGAAGTTCGTCAACGCCTTGCAGAAGAAATACATGCTGATGCTGACGGCCACGCCGGTGCAGAACAACCTGGACGAGCTGTATAACCTGATCACCATCCTGCAGCCCGGTCAACTCAAGACCAGGCGGGAGTTCAAGCGCCGCTTCGTGGTGCGGGGCGACCCCCGACTGCCCAAGAACCGGGGTGAGCTGCGGAACCTGCTGGCCGACGTGATGGTGCGCAACACCCGCAGCCAGGTCAGCATCCGCCTACCCCGCCGCCGCGCCCACACCATCCGCCTGCAGTTGACGCCGCCAGAGCGAGAGCTGTATGACGCCGTCAGCGACTTCGTGCGGGAGGCGCTGGCGGCCGCCGAAGCCCGCACCGGGCGGCGGGCTGGTCCCCTCACCCGCTTCACCCTGCAGATCCTGCAGCGGGAGATCGGCTCCAGCCCTCTGGCCGTCCGCCCCACCCTGGAGAAGCTGGCCGCGCACAGGAGACTGACGACCGAGCAGCGGGCCACCCTGCTCCGCTTGGCAGAACAGGCCACCGCCGTCGAGCGTCAGGCCAAGACCGACGCGCTGCTCAAGCTGCTGGCGGCCAACAGGGCCAGCGGGGAGAAGGCCATCATCTTCACCCACTACCTGGCCACCCTGGGCCACCTGGAGGCGGCGATGCGGGCCGCCGGCCACGACCTGGTGATCTACAAGGGAGGGCTGACCTACGCCCAGAAGAACGAGGCCATCGCCCGCTTCGAGCGGGAGGCGCAATTTCTGCTTTCCACCGAGGCGGCCGGCGAGGGGCGCAACCTGCAGTTCTGCCGCCAGATGATCAACTACGACCTCCCCTGGAATCCGATGCGCATCGAGCAGCGGGTGGGGCGCATCCACCGCATCGGCCAGGAGCGGGAGGTGGAGATCTTCAACCTCTCGGCCGAGGGGACCATCGAGGACTACGTGCTGCGCATCCTGGACAGCAAGATCAACATGTTCGAACTGGTGATTGGCGAGATGGACATGATTCTGGGGAATCTGGCCGACGAGCGGGACTTCGAGGAGATCGTGCTGGACATCTGGGCGCGGTCGCATAGTGACGAAGAGGTCAGTGTTGGGATGGAAGAACTGGGCGAGGCATTGGTGAAAGCTCGTCAGTCCTACCTGGAGACCAAAGCCTACGACGAGGCTATGTTTGGCCAGGACTTTGGGGTGGAGTGAGCGTGGCCGATTCGCTGCAGGATTTCGTACTGGCCTATTGTGAGGAAGTGGGGGGGCTGATCGAGCGCCCGGCCTACGGCCTGGTAGACCTCCTTCTCCCCGACGAGATCGCCCGCCGCCTGGGGACCGAACCTCTGGTACGGTTGGCGTTCACCGAGGAGACCGCCGCTGCTCATCCTGAGGCGACCCACCTGACCTACGGCCATCCCCTGCTGGAGGGCGTCGTTGAGGACATGCAGGGACGAGGGCTGGCTTTGCGCCGTTACGTCAACCAGGTCCGCCTGGAGCGGTCCGGCCTCTTTCGGCTCATCAAGGGCGAACTGGCTTTTCCCAACGCCTGGCTGCAGCCCCTGGAAAACGCGGTCGAAGCGCCCCGGACTTGCTACTACGTCCGTTTCAACTTCAAGGTGGCGCTGATCACCGACGAGAAACAGGAGGAGCTGGCCTCGATCCTGATGAACCTGCACACCGGCCAGCCGGCCTGGGAGTTAGAGCACCAGGAGATACTGCCGCTGGAGTCGGAATACCGGCTGCGCCCTATGCACGAAGCGCCAGTGGCCTGGCGGCCAGAGCTGCCGCTGCACAGCCCGGAGCGGCTGGTCTGGCTTCAAGAGGAGGCCGGACGGGCGGTGGCCCGCAAGCTGGCTCCCACCATCGAGGCCTTGCAGCAGCGCACCGCTCGCCGGCTGGAGTTGGACCAGGCCCGGCTGGAGGCTTTTTACGACGACACGGCGGCCGACCTGGAGCGCCGGCTGGCTCGCACCGGAGATGAAGCGCGGCAGGCCAGCCTGAAGGAGAAGCTGGCCTTCGTCCACGCCGAACGGGAACGAAAGCTGGCCGACGTGGCGGCCAAGTACCAGTTGCGGATCAACCTGGAGCTGATCAACACCGTGTTGATCAGCCAGCCCAAGATCGCCCTGCAGGCCAGGGTGGAGAACCGCTACACTTCCGCCCAGTTCACTTTCGTCTGGGACCCGCTGCTGTACCGCGTGGAGCCGCCCTTATGTCAGGTGTGCGGCCAGCCAGCCCCGCGGGTTTACCTGTGCGCTAACGGCCACCTGGCCGACGAGGGCTGCATCCTGCACTGCGCCTTTTGCAAGCGGGTGTTCTGCGCCTTATGTAAGGACGACGTGGGGGCCTGCGCCGTGTGCGGCAAACCCCTCTGCGTCCACAGCCAGATCCGCTGCCAGGTCTGCGGCCAGGTGACGTGCCAGGAGCACATAGGGCAGTGTCACGCTTGAATCACGAAAGACGCGAAAGGGCGCGAAAGAGAAAGAGGAGGTTATGACCAATGAACTCGCTTCTTGAACGCATCTCGATAAACCCAAACGTCTGTTTTGGCAAACCCTGCATTCGCGGCACTCGAATCTGGGTCTCGCTCATCCTTGATTTTCTTGCCAGCGGCACGAACGTGGAAGAGCTTCTGAAAGAGTACCCCCAGCTAACGAGGGAAGACGTCCTTGCTGCTATCGCCTACGGAGCAGAGATGGCACGCGAGCGATACGTTGAGATTCCGATCGAGGTGGCAGCATGAAGATGCTACCACTGGAGGCCATCCGCGTCATTGACCTGACCCAGGCCCTGGCCGGCCCCTACTGCACCATGATGCTGGGCGATCTGGGCGCGGAGGTGATCAAGGTGGAGCCGCCCGGTCGGGGCGATATGTCCCGGGGCTGGGGGCCTCCCTTCATCGAGGGGGAAAGCGCCTACTTTCTGTCCATCAACCGCAACAAGCGGGGGCTTACCGTCAATTTCAAGACCTCCGAAGGCCAGCGCATTTTGCACCAACTGGCAGAAGGAGCCGACGTCTTCGTCGTCAACATCCCCAGGCTGGGATCGCTGCAAAGAGGCCGCATTGACCCCGAAACCCTGCAGAGCCTCAATCCCCGCTTGATCTACTGCGCCATCTCCGGCTACGGTTTTACCGGGCCTAAAGCCGGGCGCGGTGGCTACGACGTGGTGGCTCAGGGGGAGGCAGGTCTCATGAGCCTGACCGGAGAGCCTGAGGGCGGCCCCATCCGTTTCCCCACCCCCATGGCCGACATCACCGCCGGCATCTACGCCACCATCGGCATCCTCTCCGCCCTGCTGGCCAGAGAGAGGACGGGCCAGGGGCAGTTCGTGGACGTCGCCCTCCTCGACTCTCAGGTCACCTGGCTGGCCAACGTGGGCGGCAGCTACTTCGCCACCGGCCAGCGACCTCCCCGCCTGGGCAACGTCCACCCGACCATCACCCCCTACCAACCCCTCCGGGCCAGGGACAAGCACCTCATCGTCGCCGTGGGCACAGAGCGGCTCTGGCAGCGTTTCTGCGCTTTGCTCAGCATAGAAGACACCATCATGGTTGATCCCCGCTTTGCCGCCAACGCGCAGCGCAACGAGCACCGCGCCGAGTTGATCCCGCTGTTGCAGGAGATTTTGGGGAAAGAGAAAGCAGATCATTGGCTGGAGCGGTTCGTGGCTGCGGGCATCCCGTCCGGCCCCATCAACTTCCCCGACGAGACGCTGGCCGACCCCCAAATCCTGGCCCGGGGCATGATCGTCGAGCTGGAACATTCCCTGGCTGGTCTGGTTCGCTCCATCGGCAACCCCGTGCATCTGTCGGAGACGCCAGTCACCTACCGCCTGCCCCCGCCCCTGCTGGGGGAGCACAACGGGGAGGTGCTTTCGGGTCTGGGATATGATGTCAGGCAGGTGGAGGGATTGAGGGAGCAAGGAGTCGTTTAAGAGCATTTGACACCCTCTTTCATTTCTAGTATACTTGTGGACGTTCCCAGTCAGGATCGAAGGTGAGAATGCGCATCCGCGACCTCCCGGCGACGAAAGAGAAGATCGCAGCGGCGCTGAAAAGAATGTGAAGTGGTCAAGAAGTGAGATCTCTCAGAAAGTCTTTGAAACCGCTCCCAGCCCCCGTCCCCGGGGGCGTTGCTGGCGAAGCGGTGTCCTGAGCCTGCCGAAGGGTCGAACCGCAAGAGCCGCCCCGCGGACGGGGCTCCGAGCACTTTCCAAGAAAGCTCAAGCGAGAAAGGAGGTGCCACGGGACAAAAACAAAATTATTAGCAGAGGCGGCTCCCATGCCTGTCCTGAGCTTGTCGAAGGGCCGCCGATCCGCGGGCGTGGGAGCCCGCTCTGCTTCAGAATTCCCAGCTACCGAAACTCTAACACTAAAAAGGAGGAAAGAGTCATGTCCCTGAAACGTTTGAGTCTGATTGCGATAGTCGCTGCCATAGCTCTGCTGGCCACACAGTGCGCGCCTGCCACACCCGAACCCGTGGAGGAGGCCGGGCCGCCCCTGTTCTACGCCGCCTTCGCCACCCCCATCGAGGAGCCGTGGGACGGGGTCATCCACAGTGCGATGCAGGAAGCAGCGAAAGCTGAGCAGATCGTGTACGAGTGGACCGACGACATCGGCTACGCCGGCGATATGGAGCGCGTACTGCGCGAGGTGGCCGAGCAGCGGAAGCCGGCCGCCATCTTCGGTGACGCCTTCGGCAACGAGGAAGCCGTACGCCGCGCGGCCGCCGATTACCCCGACATCGCCTTCGTCTTCGGCTCTGGCCTGGGGCCGAGCGAGCCCAACGTGTCGGTCTTCGACAACTGGATTCACGAGCCGGCCTATCTGTGCGGGCTCATCGCCGGCGGCGTGACCGAGTCGGGGGTGATCGGCGTGGTGGGCGGCCACCCCGTCCCGGAGGTCAACCGCATCATCAACGGCTTCATTGACGGCGTGCACGAGACCAATGCCGATGCCCAGGTACTGGTGACCTTCATCAACAGTTGGTTCGATCCGCCGGCGGCCAAGGAAGCAGCGCTGGCCCAGATAGATGCGGGAGCCGACGTACTGTTCGCCGAGCGGTTCGGCGTGATCGAGGCGGCGGTCGAGCACGGCCTGTGGGCTTTTGGCAACATGAGCGACCAGAACGAGCTAGGGCCGAAGAACGTCCTCAGCAGCCCAGCGTGGAACATGAAGCCGACCGTCGAGTACATCATCCAGCAGGTCAACGCTGGCTCCTACACCGCCCAGGACTTGAAGGACTTCAACATGATGGGCAAGGGCGGCGCCAGTCTGGCCCCCTTCCACGGACTGGAGAGCCATATCCCGGCCGAGACCCTCAGCCTGGTCAAGCAGCGGGAGAAGGAGATCAAGACCGGCTTGTTCCGCGTCAACATTGACGAGGCGCAGCCGGCCGGCTCGCAGTAAGCGCCCGATCCCGTACAAAAAGCCAACCCCTCTCCCCTCAATCCGGGGGGAGAGGGGCTTATGCGTCAACTTAACGATGTCATATCGGAGAAAGCGCCGGTCGAGTAGCGCCCAAAGGGCGTGTATCGAGACCAAGCGGCTTGGCAAGACCCGCTCCCTTGGTCTCGATACGCCCTCCGCTCCGCTACGGCCTACTCGACCGGCCTTCGCTGGCCTTAAGTTGACGCACATGGGGGAGAGGGGTTGGGCTATGGGAGAGATATGCACATCGTCGAAATGCAAGACATCACCAAGCGCTTCGGCCCGGTGATCGCCAACGATGGCATCGTTTTCGGCCTGCGCTGGGGAGAGATCCACGCCCTGTTGGGTGAGAACGGGGCCGGCAAGACGACGCTGATGCGCATCCTTTACGGCCTCTATCGGGCCGACGACGGGGAGATATGGGTCGAGGGACAACTGGCGCGCATCGCGTCGCCCAAAGACGCCATCGAGTTGGGCATCGGGATGGTCACCCAGCACTTCGCCCTGGTCCCGCCGTTGAGCGTGGCCGAGAACGTGGTGCTGGGGTTCACCGACAGCTTCCGCCTGGACATGGCCTCCATCGAACAGCGGGTGGCCGAGTCAGCGGCCCGCTTCGGGCTGGAGATTAGCCCCGCCACCCAGGTGCGCCACCTCTCCGTCGGCCAGAAGCAGCGGGTGGAGATCCTGAAAGCACTCTACCGCGAAGCGCGCGTGCTCATCCTGGACGAACCGACGGCAGTCCTCATCCCCCAGGAGGTAGAGGCACTCTTCCACACGCTGGAGCGGCTGCGGGAAAGCGGGCTCTCGGTCATCTTTATCACCCATAAGCTGGACGAGGTGATGGCCATCAGCGACCGGGTCACTGTCCTGCGCGACGGCAAGGTCATTGGCACAGTGAACACCTCGGAGACGACGAAGAGGGAACTGGCCCGGATGATGGTCGGCCGCGAGACCTTTGGCGTCTGCCGCGAGGAGGAACAAACGGGGATAGAGCCCATCCTGCAGATCGAGGGGCTGTGCGTGACCAACGACCAGGGACTGCCTGCGCTCAAGGAGGTCACCCTGACAGTGCACGCCAGAGAGATCCTGGGCATCGCGGGGGTGGGCGGCAACGGGCAGAAGGAACTGGCCGAGACTCTTTGCGGGGTGCGTCGGCCCAGCGGTGGCCGCGTCCTCGTCGGCGGGCAAGATATGACCGGCGCGATACCAGCCGAGTTCACCGCCGCCGGGGTGGGCCGCATCCCCGAGGACCGGCACACCGGGGTAGTGGGTGAACTGAGCGTGGCAGAGAACCTGGCACTGGAGCACCTGCGTGAATTCGCCAGGGGCGGGGTGCTGGACCGGCAAGCGATCCAGCGCCATGCCCAGGAACTGATCCAGCAATTCCAGATCAAGGCCCGCCCTACCGACCGGACGCGCACTCTCTCCGGCGGCAACCTGCAGAAACTGATCCTGGCTCGCGTCCTCTCACGTCAGCCACGGACGGTGATTGCCCCCCAGCCCACGCGCGGGCTGGACGTGGGGGCCACGGAGTACGTGCGGAACCAGTTGCTCCAGCAGCGGGCACGGGGGGCGGCGGTCTTGCTGATTTCGGAGGACCTGGACGAGATACTGGCCCTGGCAGACCGCATCGCCGTCATCTACGAGGGAGAAATCGTGGGCGTCCTGCCGGCTTGCGATGCGGACATCGAACAACTGGGGCTGATGATGTCGGGAGCGGTGAAGGAGAGACAAGGTGTCATTCCTGGGGCTTAAGATCGAGAAGACCGGTGCGCCGGTCTGGATGCGCACGCTGATCCCCGTGATTGCCCTGCTGCTCACATTCATCCTGACCTCAGGGCTGATTATCTGGGGGCAGGCGAATCCACTGAGGGCCTACTATTACTTTCTCGTTGCGCCCCTCTCGAGCCGGGTGAGCGCGCTGGAGGTGCTGGTCAAGTCCACCCCGTTGATCCTGACCGGTGTGGCGGTGGCCTTCGCCTTCTCCGCGGGCTACTACAACATCGGCGCGGAGGGGCAACTCTACGCCGGGGCCATCGCCGCCGCCTGGTTGGGCACGATCCTGGGGGGGCTGCCTCCGGTGCTGGCTATCCCCCTGATGCTCCTGGGCGGGTTCATCGCGGGCGCGCTGTGGGCGCTGGCGCCGGCCCTGTTGCGTGTCAAACTGGCGGTGGACGAGGTGGTGACGACGCTGCTTCTGAATTCGGTGATCCTGTTCATCATCAGCGCGCTGCTCAACGGCCCATGGCGGAATCCCGTCTCTGGCTGGCCGCAGTCGCCGGAGATCGCCCTCTCCACGCAGTTGCCCAAGTTAATCGCCCGCTCCCGGCTCCATCTGGGCTTCGTCGTGGCGGTGGTGTCGGTGGCCGTGCTGTGGTTCGTCCTCTCCCGCACCAGTTTTGGGCTCAAGATGCGCGCCGTGGGACTGGGGAGGGAAGCCGCCCACTTCGCCGGGGTGGACGTGGGGCGAACGGTGCTCATCGCCGCGCTGGTCAGCGGCGGCATCGCCGGCATCGCTGGCGTCTCCGAGGTGGCCGGTATCCAGTACCATCTCATCGAGGAACTCTCACCCGGCTACGGCTACACCGGCATCATCATCGCCACGTTAGGGACGCTGAACGCGCTGGGGGTCGCCGCCGCCGGGCTGTTCTTCGGACTGATTGACACCGGGACGCAGACCCTCAGCCACACACTGGGAGTGCCTATCTACCTGGGCGAGGTGACGCAGGCCACGATGCTGCTGGTCACCCTGGGCTTGTTCCTGCTGCAGAACTACCGCATCCGGAGGGCGTGATGGAGATCTTCCTGGTGAACCTGATCGCCGCGACGTTGCGGGTCTCCACCCCCTTACTCCTGGCCGCCATCGGGGAGACTTCCGCCGAGCGGGCGGGGGTGCTCAATCTGGGCATCGAGGGCATCATGTTCTTCGGTGCTTTCACGGGCTTTTTCGTCGCCGACGTCAGCGGATCACTGTGGGCTGGGCTCCTGGCGGCGATTCTCAGCGGTGTCCTGGCCGGCCTGCTGATGGCCTTCCTCTCTGTGACGCTGGGGGTCAACCAGCACGTCTCTGGCCTGGGCATCACGCTGCTGTTGAGCGGTCTCTCCCTGTTCGCCTTTCGCCTGAACTACGGCGGACGTTCCACCCCTCCCTCCATCGAGCCTTTCGGCCAACTCTCTCCCTTCGCCGGTGTCCCGATCCTGGGCACTCTCTTCAAGCAATACCTGCTCACCTACGTCACCTTCCTGGTCATCGTCCCTCTGGCCTGGTGGCTGCTCTACCGCACCAGTTTCGGCCTCAAGGTGCGGGCGGTGGGAGAGAATCCGGAGGCCGCCGACGCTGCCGGCGTCAACGTCTTCCGGGTCCGCTACATTGTCCTGGCGATAGGCGGCGCGCTGATGGCAATGGGGGGAGCCTTCCTCTCGTTGTCCCAACTGGGGGCCTTCACCCACGGCATCATCTCCGGGCGAGGGTGGGTCGCTCTCGCGCTGGTCATCTTCGGCAACTGGGACCCGCTCAAGGTGATGGGCGGGGCGCTGATCTTCGGGGGGACCTACGCTCTGCAACTGCGCCTGCAGGCAATGGGGCTGAAACTGCCGATCCCTTACGAAACCTTCCTGGCTCTGCCCTACATTGTGACGATTATCGCATTGGTCATCGCCGGGCGGAATGCGTCTTATCCGGCGGCGCTGCTCAAACCCTACCACCGCGAGTAGAAACCAGGTTTTTGAGAAAAACCTGGTTTCTTGGCAAGTCAAGGAGGTATGACGATGGAATTCAAATACATTGGGAAGAGCTTGACACGACCCGATGCCGTGGGCAAAGTTACAGGCAAAGCGATCTTTCTGGATGACATCTATCTGCCGGAGATGCTCCACGCCAGTGTCCTGCGCCCGGAGTACGCTCACGCCAGGATCGTGGAGATAGACACCCGCGCGGCGCAGCGAGAGCCTGGCGTCGTCAAGGTCGTTACCGGCGCGGATTGCGACCTCCGCTATGGCGACAACATCAAGGATCTCACGCCGATGGCGAAAGACAAGGTGCGACACATCGGTGAGCCAGTCGCCGCCGTGATCGCCGACACGCCGCAGCACGCCAAGGCTGCAATGCAGAAGATCGAAGTTACGTACCAGCCGCTGCCCGTCTACACCGACGCGCGAGATGCCATGGCGGACGACGCGGTTCTCATTCACGAACAAAACGGGGAGTACTGGACGCTGCCGACGCTCAATCCCATCGCGGGGACGAACATCGCCAATTATTATCATTTGACCAAGGGCCGGGCTGAGGCGGGGTTCGAGGAGGCCGACGTGATCGTCGAGGGTGAGTTTCTCTATCCTTTCGGCTCATGCGCCGCGCTGGAACCTCACGGCGCGATCGTCTGGTTCAAGGAGGACAACACCATCGAGGTGTGGTCTACGTCCATTTGCCCCTTCATTATCCGAGAGGATTTGGCTCACGCCTACGGCATCCCGGTGGCCGATGTGCGGGTGCACATCCCGGAGCTGGGCGGCTGCTTCGGCTACAAATCCGACATCACCGTGGAGCAGACCGTTGCCTATATTGCGAACTTCGTGCCCGGCCGCCCCGTCAAGTGGGTAGCTTCGCGCCAGGAGGACTTCACCAGCACATTGATCGGCCATGGCATTCGCACGCGGATGAAGTTGGGCGCCAGGCACGACGGGACGTTCGTCGCGCTCAAGACAAAGGTCTACCACGCCACCGGTGCGTATGCCGACACGGGGGTGAACGTCACCATCGGCGCAACGCACAACTCTACCGGCCCCTACGAGTTCCCGCACTGCGACCTGGAGGGCTACTGCGTCTATACCAACACGCCGCCGGTCGGTGCGTTTCGCGGCTATGGCCACCAGGAGACGCAATTCGCTATCGAACGCTTGATCGAAATCCTGGCCCGCAAGCTGGGGGCTTCGCCGTTCGAGGTGCGCGAGAAGAACTACCTCACGGCCGGCAAGGTGAATGCGCTGGGCGAGCGAATGTGGGAAAGCAACGGCGACATCATACAGTGCGCGGAGAAGGTCAAGCGGGCGGTCTTTACGCACCAGAAACCGAAAGAGGACCAGGCATATTACTACGGACGTGGCTTCGCGGCGTTGATGAAATCGCCGAAGGGCGCGCCGTTTTCCACCAAGGGCTGTTACATCAAATTGAACATTGACGGCAGCGCTTCGATCAACATGGGCGGCGCGGAGGTCGGGCAGGGCCTGCGTACCGTCGTCCAGCAGATCGCGGCGGAGGCGTTGCAGATCCCACCGGAGAAGATCCGCGTCTACCCGGAGATTGACACGCAGTACTGTCCGTACGAATGGCAGACCATCGGCTCGATGTTCACCATTCAGGGCGGACGAGCCATCATCCGTGCGGCGAATAAAGTCATTCGTACGCTGAAGCAAACCGCCGCGCAAGTCCTGCGCTGCGATGTGGACATGCTCGATTACGACGGCGAGCACGTCTACCTGCGCTCCGATCCTGCCGTGCGTGTGCCAATCACGCGGCTGGTGCGCGGCTACATGTACGAAAACGGCATGACCATCGGCGAGCTGGCCCACAGCGTCTCCGATGCGCGGCTGCCGCGCTACTCCGACCCGGATCCGGAGACAGGGCAGGGCAACATGGGCGTGACCTATACGTTCGGCGCGCAGGCTTGCGAACTGCGCATCGAAAAGAAGACAGGCAAGATCATCATTGATCACTTCGCCTCCTCCTTCGACGTGGGCAAGGTCATCAATCCGCAGCAGATTCGCGGACAGGTAGTGGGCGGCGTGTTGATGGCCATTGGCGCAACGCTCTACGAAAAGCTGGACTTCGACGCCGAAGGTAGATTGCGGAATCCGCAGTACTTCCAGTATCACATCCCCACGCTCAAGGACATCCCTGGCAAGCAGACGGTGGAGTTCGTGGAGACTCCCAGCGCCATTGGCCCGTTCGGCGCGCGTGGTCTGGGGGAGCATCCGGTCATTGGCGTGGCCCCCGCCATTCTCAACGCGATCTACGACGCGGTGGGCATTGACTACTACGACATACCCATCACGCCAGAACGACTTAAGCAAGACATCGAAGCGCAAGCGGCGGATGCAGCAGACAAGGGGGCGGCATAATGGCAGAGTACATCGCCTTCACGGTCAACGGTACCGAACGAACGGTGGCCGCCCGGCCCGCACGGTTCCTCCTGGACATTCTGCGGGATGAGTTGCATCTCACCGGCGCGAAGCGTGGCTGCGACAACGGCACCTGCGGCACGTGCGTCGTCGTTTTGGATGGACGGGCGGTCAAAAGCTGCATTATCCCGGTGGAAAAGCTGGACGGTACGACAGTGCTCACCATCGAGGGCCTCTCCGACGGCAAGATGCTCCATCCCATTCAGCAGGCCCTGATCGAAGCGGGCGCGGTGCAGTGTGGCTTCTGTATCCCCGGCATCGCGATGGAGCTGTACGCGCTCTTCGAGACGGAACTAGACGCGACCGAGGATCGAATCCGCAGAGCGCTGAACAGGCATCTCTGCCGCTGCACGGGCTACGAGGCGATCTGGGAGGGCGCGCTGTTGGCCCAGCAGCAGATGAAGTCGAAGGTCGAAAAGAGAGGAGGTCACAAATGACAGGCGCCTTCGATATTCTGATCAGGCGCGCCCAGTTGCGCGATCGTCCCGGCAGGCTGGTTGACATTGGGATTGCATCCGGACAGATCGCTGCCATCGAGGAAAACATCGAGCTCGAGGCCCAGACGGAGATAGACGCACGGGGTAACCTGGTGACGGAATCATTCGTGAACCCTCATCTCCATCTATGCAAGGTCTATACCCTGGAGATGATGGACGAGGAAGCGCTGAAAGATTACCACGGTGCGGACATGGGCAAGGCGATGACTGCCATCGAACTGGCTGCCCGAGTGAAGGAGAAGTACGACGCATCGTGGATTATTGAGAACGTGCGCCAAGCCGTCGCATCGGCGGCGCTGTTCGGCAACACACATATCCGGGCTTTCGCCGACGTGGACACCAAAGCCCGTCTGGAAGGGATCAAGGCGCTCATCCAGGCGCGGGAGGAGTTCAAAGGCATCGTGGATATTCAGGTCGTGGCGTTCCCGCAGGACGGAGTGGTGCGGGAGCCTGGCGCAGCCGACCTGGTTCGGCAGGCGATGGCCCTGGGCGCCGACGTGGTAGGTGGGATTCCCTGGATCGAGTACACAGATGGGGCCGCTCGGCAGCACATTGACGAGATGTTCAAAATCGCCAAAGAGTACGACAAGCCCATCTCCATGCTCGTGGACGATGCTGGCGATCCTGGTCTGCGGACACTGGAAATGCTGGCCGTCAAGACCATCGAGGAGGGATGGCAAGGCCGGTCACTGGCGTGTCACGCTCGAGCGATGGAGCTCTACCCCAGGCCGTATTTCCAGAAAGTGGTCGCGTTGCTGAAAGCGGCAGAGATGGGCGTGGTGAGCGATCCGCACACCGGGCCGCTGCACGCCCGGGTGAAGGAACTCATCGAGGAGAACGCGCTGGTCTGCCTGGGCCAGGATGATATCTCGGATGCATACTACCCCTATGGCCGGAACAACATGCTGGAGGTGGCTTTCCTGGCGTCTCACCTGCTGTGGATGACCACCGAAGCCGAGATGCAGAAACTGTATGATATGATCACCCGTGACGCCGCCCGCGCGATGGGCATCCAGGACTTTGAACTGAAAGTAGGCGCTCCGGCGCACCTGGTTGTGCTTAACCAGCCAAGCGTCCTGGAGGCACTGCGGCATCACGACCAACCGGTATACGTGATCAGCCACGGCAAGTTGGTGGACCAGGCGCGTACGTCCTTCAAAAGGGAGAGGTGATCGCCCAAGGTTCCACCGAGGAGCTCATGCAAACGGAGGTGATTCAGTCAGCTTATCTAAAGTCCTAAGAGGGGTTGACTCCCTACACCAAGTTCAAAGCTCAAAGTTCAAAGTTCAAAAAAAAATGTGGAGGATTTGCTATGCCTTTAGACATGGAACTTGAAGCAGTAATGAGGCCACCCGAACTGCCCATGCCACCTTACCCCCCCAAGGTTGTCACTATGGCAACGGGGAAGCAGATGGTGATCCGTCAGGTGGGAAGAGAAGATGTCCCCGCGCTCCTGGAAGCGGTAAGACCAACGCTCGATATAACGCGGGATTTCTACGACGTGGTTGGAGCCAGGGTCTACGCGGAGCTTCTAAGTTGGCAGAAATACCGGGCCGCAAACCACTACTGCATTATCGGGCAGATAGAAGGTATCCTGGTGGGGATCGTCAACGGCAGGATGTACACCCAGGACATCGGGATGAGCCTTCACACTATGACTATAGAAAGAGGGCTCAGAGTTGGCGGCCATCTCTTTGCTGCTAAGATGGAATACCAGATCGAAATCCTGGGACAGAAGGAAGTCTTGATAGTCGCCGAAAGCCCAATTGGGATGAGGCGCTTCCTGATTGACTTTGAGTTGGAACCACGGCCAGATACCCCGCACGAGCTGGGAGGCGTCCCATCGAATTCCCTGACAAGAGAGCTCTGGCTTAAACACAGCCCACGGTTGGTCGTAGGTGATCGTCCAGTGCCAAAGGAGCTCATGGAGGTCGCCGAAAGGGAGATCATAGCGCCTACCGAAGAGCTCATAAACGAAAAGATCCTGGGCGAGAAAAGGATGAGGAGGCTGATATGAGAAAGGTAGCAGTAGTAGGCGTAGGGATGATACCCTTTGGCAGGCGTGACGAGGACAGCCTGCTCGATATGCTGGCGGTTGCATCCCTGAGGGCCATGGACGACGCCGGTATAGGCGATAGGCCCATTGACGCCGTTTATGTGGGGAACATGGCCGCGGGAATGTTGAACCATCAGACGGGCCTCTCCAGCGCGCTCGTTGACCGGCTCTCTCTATTCCCTGCCGCCGCTGACAGTGTAGAAAACGGGCCCGCATCCGGAGGTTCGGCCGTAAAGAACGGAGTTTTGGCCGTCGCCTCAGGGTACTACGACCTGGTGCTCGTGGCTGGTGGGGAAAAGATGAGAGACGCCATCATCTGGAAGGTAACAGATTGCGTGGCAACCATGACCCATCCCCTGGCAGAGTACATCTATGGCGTGACCTTGCCTGCAATGGCGGCGATGTTCGCCCGGCTCTACATGAAGAAATACGGGGTCACTGGCGAGCATCTGGCCAAGATAGCAGTCAAGAATCAAAATAACGGCTTGCTTAATCCTTACGCGCATCTCCACGCGAGGATAACGCTTGAGGGCATCTTTTACCACCCCCATGCAAAAGTAAACAACCCCGTCGTAGCAAGCCCCCTCAGGTTCTATGATATGTGCCCGGTAAGCGATGGGGCAGCCGCTCTTCTACTCTGCCCCGTCGAAATGGCGAAAGAGCTGAAAAAGCCGGCCGTTGTTATCGCCGGTATGGCCCAGGCCACGGACACCCAGGCTGTTCAGGATCGGGATGACCCCACAGATTTGAAAGCGGTCACCATCGCTTCCCAGAAAGCGTTTGCCATGGCCAAGCTGAAGCCAAAGGACATCAACGTGGCACAGGTGCACGATGCCTTTACGATCCTGGAGATCGCCGAAAGCGAACACGCAGGCTTCTTCAAAAAGGGTGAAGGGGCCAAGGCCCTCGACGAAGGGCGAACCCAGATAGGAGGCGATATCCCTATCAATCCAGATGGAGGCCTAAAGGCACGCGGACACCCAGTAGGTGCAACGGGCGTTGCTAACGTAGGTGAGATTGTATGGCAACTCCGTGGGGAAGCTGGCGAGCACCAGATCAAGGATGCTGAGAACGGCTTTGCCCTCAACTTCGGTGGGTTTGGAAACAACGTGCTAGCGTTTGTCTTAAGGAGAGAAGCATGAGCAACAAATTAACAACGTATAAGTGCAAGAAATGCGGCCGGGTCATGTACCCCAGGCACGATCGTTGCCTGAAGTGCAAGGGGAGAGAATTCGATGAAGTGGAGATGCCACTTCCAGCGACAGGCAAGCTGCTTACGTTTACACAGCTCTTCGCCCTCCCCTGGGGCTTTGATCAGAGGTTCCTCACCATTGGGGTGGTCGAGTTTAAAAATGGTGTAAAGGCCATGGGCCAACTGAAGACGCCCGATGTAAAAGTTGGGATGAGGCTCAAAGCCAGTTGGGAACCGGTCCGTGTAACTGCGGGTGAGAAGGTTTACGGCCTCAGATTCGAGCCAGCTTAGTCACCTTCTGTTGGATAAGCACCCAAGTGAGAGCGGGGACACAGGAGTAGGGGAGCGGCGAGAATTTCTCCTCCCTGCACCTGTGTCCCCACTCTTTTTCGACAATCTATTATGTTCATCTGGCGTGTAGTCTGGCCGACATACACACCCGTAAGAAAAGGCCATTTGACATCACTTCAAGCTCGTGATATACTAGCATCAAAACGGTTCAGGTAAGCGTAGTTTAGCCCCTTGTGGGCGGGCACAAGGCCCACGCTACTCACTAACTGAACCGCTTTCCTTTTCAACTAGCAAAAGTCACGAGAAAATTCTATTGGAGGTAGTTATGACAACTATAAAAAAAGCAGAGGTTCGACGTGGTGCCTATTACGACTCCGTGGTTCTCATGCAGTTGCAGCGCTCTCTGGCTGCCCTGCCTGGCGTGCTCGACGCGGGCGTGATGATGGGTACCGACGCTAACAAGGACGTCCTTGCTCAGAGTGACTTGCTGGCACCGGAAGTCCAGGCTGCCCTGGCCGACGATTTGGTTATCGTCGTCCACGCCGAGGACGACGTTGCAGCTCAGGCTGCCCTCGACCAGGTGGATGAGCTCCTCACCCGGCGACGGCGGGGCGTTGAGCAGGAATATCGCCCCAGAAGCCTGGAATCAGCAGCTCAGATGATACCCGATGCCCAGTGGGTGCTGGTCTCAGTTCCGGGGCGCTACGCCGCCGGCGTGGCCCGCCAGTCGCTGCGTCTGGGCAAGAATGTGTTCCTCTACAGCGACAACGTCTCCCTGGACGACGAGGTTGCCCTCAAGCAGACGGCAGCCGAAAAGGGCCTGCTGGTCATGGGGCCAGACTGTGGCACGGCCATCGTCAACGGCGTGGGCCTGGGCTTTGCCAACCGGGTGCGCCACGGACCGATCGGAATGGTCGCCGCATCGGGGACGGGGTTGCAGCAGGTGAGCAGCCGCATCCACCAGTTGGGGAGTGGCATCACCCACGCCCTGGGCACCGGCGGGCGTGATCTTTCTGAGGCAGTCGGCGCGGTGACGGCCCACCAGGGGCTTGACCTCCTCAGCCGTGACCCCGAAACGCGAGTCATCGTCCTCGTTTCCAAGCCGCCAGCCCCCCAGGTGGCCGATGAGTTGCTGCAAATCGCTCGGTCGGCAGACAAGCCGGTGGTAGTGGACTTCATCGGCTACTCCCCCCCATCCCGCCGGGTGGACAACCTCCACTTCGCCACCACCCTCGACGAAGCCGCCGGCCTGGCCGTGCAGTTGGTCGCCTCAACACCCGATGTAGAATCCCCCCTAGACCTGAACCGCTTCGCGCCAGGACAGCGCTACCTGCGTGGCCTCTTCTCCGGCGGCACCCTGGCCTACGAAGCCTTGCTTATCCTGCAAGACTACCTGCCGGCGGTCTACTCTAACGCCCCGCTGGACAAGGATTACCGCCTGGCCAACTCGCTGGTCAGCCAGGCCCACACCATCGTTGACCTGGGCGAGGACGAATTCACCGTGGGCCGCCTGCACCCCATGATGGACAACGACCTCCGCATCCGTCGGCTGCAACAGGAAGCCGGCGATCCGGAAGTGGCTGTGATTTTGCTGGACGTGGTGCTGGGCTACGGCGCTCATCCCGACCCCGCCAGCGAACTGGCCCCGGCCATCGCCAGGGCGCGCGCGGAGGCCGAAGAAGCCGGGCGGCACCTGGAAGTTATCGCCATCGTAGTCGGCACCGACGAGGATCCGCAGGACATGGACGCTCAGGTGCAGCAACTCAAGGAAGCGGGAGCACGAGTGGAAACCAGCAACGAAGCCGCCGTCCGCTACGTCGGCCGCCTGCTCCAATATCCAATATCCAATATCCAATATCCAACACCCGTAGACCTATCCGTGCTGCACAAGCCCCTGGCCGCCATCAACGTCGGCCTGGAGTCCTTCACCGAGAGCCTGGCAGCACAGGGCGCGCCGGTGATCCAGGTGGACTGGCAGCCCCCGGCCGGCGGCAACGCGAGGTTAATGGCCATTCTGGAGCGGATGCGCGTCGGGTAAATATCCAATATCCAATATCCAGCATCCAGCATCTGGTCGGAAAGGAATGATGCGAGATGAAAGAATTCACCGCTGCTTGTGTACAAATCGCCGTCACGCCCAACGACGTGCAGGCCAACGTTGACAAGGGAATCGCCTGGCTGGAAAAGGCCGTCAGCGAATACGAGGCCGAATTGGTGGTGTTCCCAGAGACGGTGACCACCAGCTTTGTGACCGGCCTGGATGCGGAAGAGCTGTGGGATCTGGTGGACGAGGCCCCAGGCCGCATCACGCGCGATGTGCAGGCCGCCGCCAGGTCGCTGGGAGTCCACGTGGTCTGGCCGTCGTACCAGCGCGGGCCGGAGCGCGGGGTGATCTACAATTCGGCCATACTCATCGGGCCAGACGGGGAGATCGTCGGCATCTACGACAAGACCCACCCCTTCCCCCTGGAGCGGCGCGATTGCGGCGGCTGGGTAACAGTCGGCAACCACGCCGACGTGTACGAGACCGCTCTGGGCAGCATCGGCATGATCGTCTGCTACGACGGCGACTTCCCGGAGCTTTCGCGCCTGCTGGCGGTGAAAGGCGCCGAAATCATCGTCCGGCCGTCGGCCCTGCTGCGCAGCTTCGACATCTGGCACATCACCAACGCCGCCCGCGCTTATGACAACCACGTCTACGTGGTAGCCACCAATTCGGTGGGGCCGGACGCTGGCGACAACTACTACTTCGGCCACAGCATGATCGTCAACCCCATCGCCTGGCGACTGGCCCAGGCCCGGGGCGGCGAGGAGATCATCGCTGCCAAGCTCGATCCCGACCCGCTGCGCTACGTGACCTGGGGCAGCAAGAGCCTGCAGATCTTCGACCACCTGGAAGATCGCAACCTGGAGCTTTACAAAGGGATTCTCAAAGAAGCTCGCTGTCGGTTTGAGCTTGGGAGGCACATCCCACGCAAAGGAGAGTAAAAATGCGATTGGGCCTATGTCTCTCGTGCTGGGCGCCCATACTGGCCCTACTATGGTGGGTGTTGGTTATGCGCCTCTGGCAACTTTTGCTGATGTGCCATAGGTTGAAGGTTGGAGGTTGGAAGACAGGACTTCCCTCCCAGAGTTGGGGGGGATCGAGGGGGGGCTGAAGGAGAAAGGCTCGCGCAATGATAGAACTCACAGGGGAAACACTGACGATTGAGGATGTAGTGGCCATAGCTCGGCACGGGGCGCGCGTCGCACCGCTCAGCAGGGCGGTCCGGGATCGCATGCAGCGCAGCCGTGATTGGGTTAAGGCAGCGATTCGGCAGGATGGCAAGGTGATCTACGGCGTCAACACCGGGTTTGGCTCGCTGGCCACTCAGCAGATCGCGGCAGAACAGACCCGCCAGCTTTCGCGCAACCTGGTGCTGACTTGTGTCTGTGGCGTTGGCCGTCCACTCCCGCTAGAGCTCGTGCGGGCGATGATGACTATCCGCGCCAATATGCTCGCCAAGGGCCTCTCAGGCGCCCGACCGGTCGTTGCCCAGACGCTGGTGGACATGCTCAACGCAGGCCTGACGCCGGTCGTGCCGCGCAAAGGCTCGCTGGGCGCCAGCGGAGACCTGGCGCCGCTGGCGCATATTGCCGTGGTGATGACGCGCGACATTGAGGACAAAGATGCCAGCGACATCGAGGGCGAGAACGGCGGCTACAGCGGGCAGGCCTGGCTGGGCGACGAACTGCTCAGCGGCGCCGAGGCGATGGCTCGCGCCGGAATTGCCCGCTTGATCCTGGAAGCCAAAGAAGGACTGGCCCTCACCAACGGCCTGGATTTCATGAGCGCCGCGGGAGCGGTCGCCGTGCACGATGCAGAGAACCTGGTGCGCCACGCCGAGATCGCGGCCGCGCTGAGCCTGGAGGCGCTGCTTGGTCTCTCGGCAGCCTTTCACCCGGCCCTGCACGCAGCCGGCGGCCAGCCCGGCCAGCAGAAGACAGCGGCCAATATCCGAACGTTGATCGAGGGCAGCCGCTTGGTTGATTCCGACCCTGGGCGCGTCCAGGATGCGTACAGCCTGCGTTGCATCCCCCAGGTGTTGGGCCCCATCCGCGACGCGCTGGCCTTCCTGCGCCAGCGGTTCACCGTCGCCCTCAACGCCGCTAGCGATAATCCGCTCATCTTCCTGGATCTGCCCGGCGATTCTTCAGGCAGAGCCATCTCAGGCGGCAACTTCCACGGGCAGGGCCCGGCCATGTGGCTGGACTTTCTCGGCATCGCCCTGGCCGAGGCTGCCAGCATCGCCGAGCGGCGCATCTTCCGCCTGCTGACGCCCGAACTGAGCGCTGGCCTGCCCTCGATGCTCGTGCCGACCAGCGGTCTGGACAGCGGGTTGATGATGGTGCAGTACACCGCTGCGGCCCTGGTCTCCGACAACAAAACCCTGGCCCACCCAGACAGCGTTGATTCGATCCCCTCCTGCGCCAACCAGGAGGATCACGTCAGCATGGGGCCGAACGCCGCCCGCCACGCCCTGGAAATCGTGGACAACGTCCGCCACGTGATCGCCATCGAACTGCTGACCGCGGCTCAGGGGATTGACCTGCGCCCCGATGGGCCGGCGCGCCTGGGGCGCGGCACGGCGGCGGCCTACGCTGCCGTCCGAGAACGGGTCAATTTCCTGGCCCACGATCGCGAAACAACGCCCGACATCGAGAGCCTGGCCGGCTTGATCCACAGCGGCGAATTGCTGCAAGCCGTGCGCGATGCGCTGGGGGATGACCCTTCGACAAGCTCAGGACACCGCTTCGATTGAGAGGGAGGGGAAATGCGCTACTCGCTGAACGCTTACAAGAAGACAAGATCGCTCAAGTAAAGGAGGAGGTAAATTATGGAAAGCAGCATCCTGGACTGGGGTATAAACGTCGTCCTCTGGTTCCAGCAGTTCAGCCCCACGCTAGACCTGCCGTTCAAGGTCTTGACCTTTATGGGGGAAGAGGAGTTCTTCTTACTGCTCTTGCCCTTCATTTACTGGTGTCTGGATCGTCGCTCCGGCGCCAGGCTGACCGTCCTGTTTCTTTTCTCTGCCTACCTGAACGCCGCGGCAAAGGGGCTGGCAGGCCAACCCAGGCCCTTTGCGTACGATGTCCGGGTGCAGCAATTAGCCGAAGCTGTCGGAGGGGGGCTTCCCAGCGGCCACACCCAGGGCGCTGTCGTCGTCTGGGGCTACCTGGCTGCGACGTTCCAACGCACCTGGCTGTGGGTGGTCGCCGGGCTGCTCATGGTGCTCATCCCCCTTTCACGGATCTACCTGGGGGTTCACTTTCCCACCGATCTGCTGGGCGGTTATCTCATTGGCGCAGCGCTCCTGCTGCTCTACCTCTGGCTGGAACCGGCCACAGAGGCCTGGTTCAGGAAGAAGAGCCTGGCCTGGCGCCTGGGCGTGGCCCTGGCGATGCCCCTTCTACTGATGCTCCTTCACCTCACCAAAGACAGCATCACCACAGGGGCAGTGCTGATGGGGATGGGAGTCGGCTTCGTGCTGGAGCTCCGCTGGGTCGGCTTCGAGTCCGGTGGCGTCTGGTGGAAACAGGTGTTGCGCCTCCTACTGGGGGTGGCGGTGCTATTCGGCCTGTGGATGGGGCTGCGGATAGCTTTCGCCAGCGCGGAACCCGCCCTCCTCTTCCGCTTCGTCCGCTACGGGCTGGTGGGCCTGTGGAGCGGGCTGGGCGCACCCTGGGTCTTCGTGAGGCTGCGGCTGGCGGAAACACGGTAAAGGGGCCTTCCATCGAGTATCATCTTTTCGCTGCCGGTACTGGTGTGGCCTGGTCTGAAGAAGAGTTCATGCAGGCTGCGGGGCGCGTCTGCACCATTGAGCGGGCCTTGCAGGTGCGGCACTGGGGGCGTGATCGCCAGACAGACGAGATGGTCTTGCCCTACTTTGAGCAGACGGAGCTTTACCAGAGTCCTTTCTTGGAAAAACGCAACGCCCTGGATCGCGAGCAGTTCAAGCCCGTCGTGGACGAATTCTACGCGCTGCACGGCTGGGACGCCGAAAGGGGTTGGCCCACCCGCGAGCGTCTGCGCGAGCTCGACATGGAGGATGTGTACGAGCCTATGGTGGCTGGAGCGGCGATGGCCGTCTGACACGCCACAACGAGGTGATTGTGCGGACGGTTGTCCACACATGGATGAGGCGATCTGCTGGTGAGCTGGCAATGCTTTGGTGGAGGGCGAAAAGAGACTAAGCGAGGAGGTGCCCAAACGAGTACAGGTAACAGAATCGTGTACGGTCTCGCTGGCCTGGTGGTGCTGGTCGTCATAGTAGTGATGCTAGACCTAGCCTGCATGATGACCCTGGACATGCGACTAACCGAAGTCCCAAGGAGAGCAGTAGCCATAGTAACGGGCGAGTGGCAGGCACACCAACCGAATCCCGTAGCCCTGGCACCCGAGGAGGCTACCCCAACACCTATAGTGTGGGCTCCGTTGTGGATTCTGCTAGGGTTAACACAATTAGCAGGTATCGCTCTCTTATATGGGTTGGCACTTTGGCTTTCTAAAGGGCGGGAAAAGGCTAACTATATAACCAAGATCACTACTGAAGTAGAAGAAGCATTGAAGCATTTCGAGTTCGAGCGTGCAGAACGATTGCATGAGGAACTCAAGGAGCGCTATCCCGATGCAATCATCCCAGATTTTGAAGCCAGACTTCACAAAGCACGTAAGGAACACAAACGTGCTAAAGAGCAAGAAAAAGCTAACTATCTAGCCAAGATCACGTTTGAGATAGAAGAAGCATTGAGGCATTATGAGTTTGAGCGTGCAAACCAATTGCATGAGGAACTCAAAGAGCGCTACCCAGACGCAACTATTCCAGATTTTGAAGTCAGGGTTCGCAAAGCACATGAGGTATGCGAACAGGTGAAGGCTAACTATCTAGCTAGGATAGAAGAAGCATTGAAACATTGCGAGTTTAAGCGTGCAAACCGATTGTATGAGGAATTCAAGGAGCGCTACCCAGATGCAACTATTCCAAATCTTGAAATCAGGGTTCGTAAAGCACGTGAGGAATGCGAACGGGCTAACTATCTAGCCAAAGTAGAAGAAGCATTGAGACGTTTTGAGTTTGAGCGTGCAGACCAATTGCATGAGGAATTCAAAGAGCGCTACCCAGATGCAACTACTCCAGATTTTGAAGACAGGATTCGCAAAGCACATGGATTATTCGACTTGTTGAAAGGAAAACTGAAGTGTTTTTACTTCGCTACGGCAGACGAACTTTTCAGGGGAACCCCCTATTTCGCTAGAGAAAAGTATGAGAATCTCAAGAAGCACTACATTGAGCAATACGTTAGTGAGCATCTGCCCTCACTTCCCATAAATAATGAGCAAGCTAAGGCTCTTGCAAACACAAGTGATAACCTACTTGTCGGAGCTCGTGCCGGGTCAGGCAAGACTCGACTAATTGCCTATCGAGCCGCACTTTTGCTGCAAGAGGGAGTGCAGAATCTAGACAAGCTCATGATTCTAGCATTCAATCGCGATGCAGCCACGGAGATCCGCAACCGTATTCAGCGGGAATTCGGATTCGCACGATTTGGGAACGCACGCACCTTTCACAGCCTTGCTCATCGCCTTGTCCTTCCTAAAGAGACGTTACTATTTGACGAAGGGGGAAATAGCCTATTCACCAAAAAGCTCTCATTGTTTATACAAGATGTACTCACAAGTATCATCAACCCTGCTTTCTGCGAACAGATGTATACCATGTTTCGCGAAGAGGTAGCGGAAGTCGAAGAACCGGGCCAGATGTTGTCTGAGGAAAAATACTATACCTACCGCAGAAGTATACGTCAACCTACCTTGCGAGGTGAACTCATAAAATCTGTGGGAGAGAAGTGGATTGCTGACTTCCTATTTGAGCACGACATTCGGTACCGTTACGAAGAATTGTACTTCTGGGATGGCAAGCACTATCACCCTGATTTCAGCATTTTCTATGGCCAAGAGACGTATATCATCGAACACTGGGGTATTGACGAAAATCACAGAGAAAAATCGCCACTCTGGCCATCTGGAAAAACTTGGGAAGAATATCGCCAAGAAATGCGAAGAAAGCGAGACTATTGGCGTAAAAAGGATGATGTTGTGCTGATCGAAACATCCATTGTGGACAAGCGGCCAGGCCGAGAGCACTTCGAAGCGGTTCTAAAGCAAAGGTTGGAAAACGTAGGCATTATCTGCAATAAGCTTCCCCAAAAGCAATTGCATGAGAAAGTACAACGGGATCATCTTATCAGATTTGCCAAGATGATCACTCAATTCATCCAAAATGCCAAGAAGAAAGGGCTCTCTCCTAGTCAGATGCAGAGCAAAATTCACGCTTACGAACCACGTGATGAGCGAGAATCTACCTTCCTCCAATTGGCGACACGTGTTTATGAGAAATATGAACAGGAAAAGCAAAAACAGAATCGCATTGATTTTGACGACCTGCTAATGCAGGCCGCTCAGCGCGTCCATGAAACTGAAGGAAGATGCAGCATCAGAATCGATCATCAGCGTGATATTCCCATGAACGATCTACGTTGGATCATGATTGACGAATATCAAGATTTCTCTCCCCTGTTTTATCAACTCATCCAATCTATCCGCAGATACAATCCCAGCGTTCGCCTGTTCTGCGTTGGAGATGACTGGCAGGCAATCAATGCTTTTGCAGGTTCGGAACTGACCTTCTTCGAGAGATTTGAAGAGTGGATTGGTAATGCGGAAATCACTCATCTACTGATAAACCATCGCAGCCAAGCAAAGATCGTCGAGAATTCAAATGCTTTGATGGATGGAGGCCCCAAAGCTGTCTCTTTGCCAAGCAAACGGGGTGGCTTGGTGAAACCCGAGCCCATTGATGACATTCGGATTGAACTTCGCGAAAATGAAGAAGCATATCGGGCAGATGAACGCTTCTATTTCTTCAACAGGGGGAAAAGTGTCAACGTTATGGCATCAAAGTATGCCAAACGTTGCTATCAGATTATTACTGACCCAGAAAACATTGGGAAAACGGTTGCTATACTAAGTCGCACAAATAAACTTCACTCTGTCTCATTGGAGGATTTTCAGAGAAAACTCATCGAGTGCCTGAATGAGGAAGAGAAGAAAGCAATCGGGAAACCAAAGGACAAGATTCAGGTCAAAACAGTACACAGTTTCAAAGGGCTGGAAGCAGAAATAGTCATTTTAGTGCGTGCCTGCGAAGATGATTACCCTCTTATCCATCCAGATAATGCCTTGTTCACCATCTTCGGGCGCAATGAAGCCGATACCATTGACGAGGAAAAGCGGCTTTTCTACGTTGCGTTGACCAGAGCTAAGGAAAAGTTATACATCTTGACAGAACGAGGCCGTGAGTCTCCTTTTTTGCGTGGGCTGCCTGCCTATGACAGGTTGAACAAATGAGAGATTGTTACAATCAGCAGCGCTGCAGCCACCCGGCGGGTGATGCGCGCGTCGTTATCTGACACATTTCTGGACTTCAAGGAGGAACACATGAACATCAGAAAAGTCGGAGTAGTGGGCTGCGGACTGATGGGGGCGGGCATCGCCCAGGTTGCGGCCCAGGCGGGCTACGACACCATCGCGCACGAGCTGAACGAGGAACTGCAGCGGCACGACCATAGGCAAACCCTCTCATCAGAATCTATCACATAAACTCAAGAAGGAGGAACTAGCAACAATGACAGACTCACGAGTTGACAAACTGGCCGATGTATTGGTCAACTACTCGGTTGCGGTGCAGCCGGGTGACAAGGTAATAGTGCAAGGAGATACCCCTAGCAACCCCTTGCTCAAGGCAGTCTACGCCACGGTGCTGCAGGCGGGAGGGCATCCGCTGATGTTGGTCAACCTGCCTGAGACAGAGGAACTGTTCTTCCGCCACGCTTCGGACGAGCAATTGCAGCACGTGCCCGAACCGCTCAAATTGGCCATCGAAACCTACGACGTCAGTATCGGCATCCGAGGTGCGGCGAACACCAAGGCCCTGAGCAACGTAGACCCGGCCAAGATGGTATTAAAAAACCAGTCGCGAGCGGAGATCATGCAAATCTACATGCAGCGCGCTGCGGCCGGTGAGTTGCGCTGGGTCGGCACGCTGTTCCCGACCAACGCCCATGCCCAGGACGCCGAGATGAGCCTGAGTGAGTACGAGGACTTCGTCTACAGTGCCTGCATGCCGGATATGGCTGATCCGGTGGGCTACTGGCGTCGCTTCTCGGCCTGGCAGCAGAAGATCGTGGACTGGCTTGAAGGCAAGGAGCAGGTGCGCGTCGTCGGCCCAGAGACAGAATTGCGCCTGAGCATCGCTGACCGCGTTTTCATCAACTGCGATGGCCACGTGAACATGCCCGATGGAGAGGTCTTCACCGGCCCGGTGGAGGATAGCGTCGAGGGGCGCGTTTACTTCTCGTACCCGGCCATCTACCAGGGGCGGGAGGTGGCCGGCGTCCGGCTGTGGTTCGAGGGCGGCAAAGTGGTTAAGGCCAGCGCGGAGAAGAACGAGGCTTTCCTGCTCCAGATGCTCGACACCGACGAGGGCGCGCGGTACGTGGGAGAGTTCGCCATCGGCACCAACAAAGGCATCACCCGTTTCACGCGGCAGATTCTCTTCGACGAGAAGATCAACGGCAGCTTCCACATGGCGATGGGCCGAAGCTATCCCCAAACGGGTGGAAAGAATGTATCAGCGATCCACTGGGATATGATTTGCGACATGCGCGCGGGGGGCGAGATTTGGGTAGACGATGAGCTGCTGTACAAGGATGGGGAGTTTGCGATCGAGTTCTGATGTCTGGGCATGTGAATTCGGGCCGAGCCGCCCTCGCCTGGTTGGTCGGGCTGGCCTGCCAGGGCAGGCTGGCCGCTGCCAATGAGGGCTTTCGATGCCTCTAACGCATGGATCGCCAGCGGTCGGCCAGGCTTTGCGATTGAGTGGCCCGCTGCATCAGAGCCTTGGCTGAGGGCTTGGCCCACGAGGGCGTTGGCACGTCGTAATCGAACCCCAGCAAGGTCTTGCGCTCGATCTTGCGGCCCAACAGGTACTCGATCCGATAGATCAGCCCCTCGTCGTCGGGGGTGACGAGCGTGATGGCGTTGCCATCAGCATCGTATCGGGCGGTGCGCCCAATACGATGCACGTAATCCTCGGCGTGATCCGGCACATCGTAGTTGATCACGTGTGAGATCCCCTCTACGTCCAATCCCCGCGCAGCGATGTTCGTGGCGACCAGGACTCGGTGCTTGCCCGACCGGAACCCTTCCAGCGCAGATATCCGGTCCCGCTGCTTGAAATCCCCGTGAATGCAAGCCACGGCGATCCTGGCCTCGTGCAGTTGCCGGGTCACAATGTCGGCTTCTTGCTTGGTCCTGGTGAAGACCAGCATGCTACTGATTTCCATCCGCTCAAGCATAGTCACGAGAAGTTGAATCTTGAGGTGTTTGGGTACTGGGTAGAGAGCCTGTTGGATCGCCTCGGGAGGACGGGCCAGATCTATCTCGATACTCACCGGGTCGCGCAGAAACTGACGGGCGAGAGCCGAAATCGTCGGAGGTATCGTGGCCGAGAAGAGCATGGTTTGGCGCTGACGGGGCATGCGGCTGATGATCTGTTTGATGTCGGGCAGAAAGCCCATATCCAGCATCCGGTCGGCCTCGTCTAACACCAGAATCTGCAAGTCGCTGAAGTTCACGTTCTTGCGGCGCATGTGATCCATCAGGCGGCCTGGTGTGGCGACAACTATGTCAACGCCCCGGCGTAGCTTGTCGGTTTGCTTTTTCATCCCGGCTCCGCCATATACGCAAACGCTGCGCAGTGAGGTGCGGGCGGTCAGTTTCTGGGTTTCCCCGGCGACCTGGATGGCCAACTCACGGGTCGGCTCCAGCACCACGACACGGGGATTCTTGGTCTTGGCTTGATCTCGCAGCAAGCGGTCCAACGCTGGCAGAAGAAAGGCCAACGTCTTACCGGTGCCTGTCTGGGCGCAACCGACGACATCGCGTTTCTGCAAACCAGGCGGGATGGCTTGGATCTGGATAGGAGTCAGTTCCTCATATCCCAGGGCTCTGATTGTCTGTTGTAAAGGTGGGCTGAAATCTAACTCTGTAAAACGCATGAAACTCCTTTGATACTACTTGATTCACGCAGGTGTTTGACCTACGGGTTTGGGTTGATTTGGGTTGTCACAAAAAACCGCCCCGATTGCGTGAATCGGAGCGGTGAGCGATGCCAAACCGATCAACTTAACTAACGACAGTAATTATACCAGCGAACGGGATTCTTGTCAAAACAAGCAGCCGCTTGCCTAATTGACCATCTTGCGCTATACTTGAGGCAACTGAGACAACGTCCGTGCCCCGTGCCCTAAACACGCCACGCGGCAGCCAACCATCCTGACGGAACAACGGCTCGTGGATAAGAAAGACCTGACCGAACAGGAAACTGGTAATGACCGAAAAGGCTGAATCTCCAACGAATCACGCCATTCGAGAGGCCCGACAGTTGGCCTTTGATGAACTATACCGCACCCCTCAAACAGAGTTCAGCCTGGTGATGGACGATTCCTTTCCTGAGAAGTTTGTTGATAAACTTTCCCGACTTGAGGTGTACAATAAGCATCTCTTCCGCCCCAATACCTATCTGCATAAATGGTGGGCGCGACGCTGTGGTTCTACCTTTCGCGCTATACTCAAACAGTTTGTGCCCAGCGTTAAACGTCGTGATTACTATGCGCCTGGTGGGTTAGAGGGCAAAATCGTGCTCGATCCAATGATGGGCGGTGGCACAACCCTTCACGAAGCAATCCGGTTAGGCGCAAATGTTATCGGGGCAGACATAGATCCGATTCCAGTTGTCCAGGCTAGAGCTACCCTCACTCAAGCAGCTTTGGGAGATCTACGGGCCGCTTTCAATCAGTTCTTTGCCGAGCTATATCGCGATTTGGGGCACTATTTCCAAACTGAATGTCCAACCTGCAAACAGACTCTGGACTTTCAGTACACACTCCACGGCCTGCGCAAATCCTGCGCTTGTGGAGAGGTTGTACAGATTGACCAATACGATTTGCGCCACGAGGCCGACCGCAAGATCCGCATCTGGCCGCAGAGTTGGGAGATCACTGACAGCCAAAACGGTCCCAGTGGTTCAGCGAAGACCACGCGCTTGATCACCAAAGCTGAGAAGGCATGTCCAGTCTGTGGGCTGAAGTACCGGGAATTGCTCGATGTGCCATATTATGCTCGCTACGTGCCGATAGCGATTGTGGCAACTTGTCCTGAGCATGGTCTATTCTTCCGCCCGCCTGGGGAGTCCGATTTGGCGCGAATTGACCAGACCGAAATACTGCGGGACGGGCTAGACTTCGGAGCACTAGAGGATTTCACTGTGCAAGATGGCCCTAAGTCCGGCGATCTGATAAGGCGCAACATCAACTCGTATCTCGACGTTTTCTCATCTCGTCAACTGCTTTACCTTCACCAGGCCATTCGACAATTGCGCGATTATGATGGGGTGATAAAACTCAACCTGGGCTTGCTCGTCTCCACCTCACTTGAGTTTAACTCCATGCTCTGTGGTTACAAGGGCTGGTACAAACGCCGACCAGGTGCTATTCGGCATGTTTTCTCCCTCCACGCCTATTCTTTCCCCTACACCGCTTTGGAGAACAACCCCATCAATCGCCAAAAGTCTTCTGGCAATCTGCAACTGCTATTTCGTGATCGCATCGAACGTGGGCGCAAGTGGGCTGTGTCGCCAGTGGAACGAAGGATTGGGCGCGATGGCAAAAGCCAGTTGATCAAGATACCAGGAGAAGTGGATGGCGGCATTGAGGTTCTTGACCAGACTGAACTGGCCAACGGGCGGCAAACCTTTTGGCTCATTCACGGCGACTCACGAGACCTACCCGTTGACGATCATTCGGTAGATTTGATCGTGACCGACCCTCCCTACTACGACAGCGTACAATACAGTAACCTGGGCGCTTTTTTCCGGGTGTGGCTGGCACGCTTGCTTCCTGACGAAGTCAATTGGACCTACAACGAAGCCCACAGCGCTGTTGCGACCAGAACAACCGATGATAGCAATAGCTTCATGACGGCGCTGGCAGGCATTTTTGCTGAATGTGGGCGCGTACTCAAACGTGGTATGGGACGGATGGTATTTACGTTCCATCACTGGGATCCCAACGCCTGGGCAGAACTGACCATCGCCCTCAAAAGTGCTGGCTTCAGACTGATGAACGCCTACGCCGTGTTTTCAGAACATCCCATCTCAGTACACATCAGAAATTTGAACGCGATCAGGCACGATAGCATTCTGGTTTTCGCTCTTGATGGAAGTGGGCCGACCGGTTCCTGGTCACCGTTAGAAGCTATTGACACCAATGACAGCGAAACCTTTTGTCGTCAATGTGGCATGACAGTAGGATGGCTGTTGGAAAGTGAACATTCAACGGTGGAAATTCGCACCATTTGGAAGGAGCTTATGGGAGGAAAACGCTAGATGACGAGAAGCACAGGTAACCGTCCAGCAGAGATTTTTGGATACCCAATCGGAAACCACTCAGCAGAGGCTGAAGACGTCCGTGAGAGACACTGGTGCCCGTTCGTGAATCGCCCTTGCAACAAGAAAAGTCGGCTGATTGATTACCCTTTTGGTGTCTGTTCTGCGGAGCACAATGGTGAAATCCATACGATCTGTCCGCGTCGTTTTGAGGAACGAGGCTCAATCGAAGGAGTATCCAGGGTCCTGGAGGACGTTGCCTTGCACTACTTTGGTGATTTCAACAACACCATCGCGTTCCCTGAAGTCAGGCTGCCCAACGTGGGTAACATAGATTACGTTCTCGTCCGGCACAAACCAATGAGGCCTGAAGTGGAGGATTTTGTGTCTGTCGAGTTTCAATCTGATTCAACGACCAGTACAGGGGCATTGATTCAAGGGATACTTGATTTCTTTCAGGGTCGCGATCTGCAAGAACAAACTTACAAATTCGGCATGAACACCTACGATTCCATCAAACGCGCCATAACCCAGTTGATGAACAAAGGCATTGTGTACGAAACCTGGGACACAAAATGCTATTGGGTGGTTCAAGAATACATTTATGCCAACCTGGTCAATCGGTATGGCTTCAAGGCGGAAGGGTTTTCATCTGAACATGCTTCGCGGTTTGCTCTGTATGATCTTGTTCACAGAGATGATCGCTTGTCCCTAATCCCAACTCGCTTCATTTCGACCACCGTAGACGAGGTGTACCAGGCAATGCGAAATAACCCTGGCCTACCCAACAAGGACGAATTCGTGCAGAAACTGAACACCAGGTTGCAGGCCAGGCTCAGTGTGCGGTTTAGTGAGACCAACAAGCGGGGGAGCAAAGGATTGCGGTAAGTGGGCGCGGGGAGCTACAGCTATAGTTGGGCGGCGATTATCGTGCTCAATGGGAATGATTGAACAAGGAGGAAGCACAATGAATACGCTAGAGGCAAGAGCCAATAACATCTTCGATCAGTTGAAGCAGGATGAAAGACTTGGTCGGTATGTTGATGGGACCTTATCTATTCCTAAACCCTATCACGGCACAGGAGAGATAAGACTTATCGTGTTGGGGCAAGACCCAACGGTTAAGAATCCGCAAGGTCGCAAGACGATAAGAACCGTATTGAACCTGGATAGGAACCGTAGCGTCCGTGCTTATCTTGCAGGCGTATGCAATGGCTTGGGCATTCAGATAACCGAAAACGTGTATGCCACTAACCTTTACAAGAACTTCTTTGTCCAGCCTCCTACCCAGATTTCAGAGATAGATATTTTTCAAGAATTCATAGGCTTCTGGCTGCCACTACTCAAAGAGGAATTAGAACCATTTGCAGGTACTCCAGTTGTCACTTTGGGAGAGCCAATACTTGCACCGCTGGTAGCTGAGAATGTATCGTCCAAGGTAAGAGACTATTGGGGATATGTCCCTGAATGGAAAGAGGGAAAGGCAAAGCCGTTTCAGTATCTCAAAAAAACCGATAATCAATTGGAGCGCACCATTTTCCCGTTTCCGCATCAGACGAGTCTACGAATGCAGTTTTACAAAGCACGGATGAGCGATTACATCTCATTTGTAAAGGCAATCGCTTTTTCATAGAAGTGTGCCGTCCAACAACTCGCTGAAGCCGACCGCCTAATCAAGATTCGACTTATTGCCGGCCTTGGCAGCGTGGAGTACGGCGCACCCACGGTCAAGAAGAACATCTCAGGCCTTGGGAGTGTAACCGGCCTGGGCAATCCCTAGGGACGCCAAGAGTAGGACGCATGTCCGCATAAACGCTTGATTTGGGGGATTATGCGGAAAAATTCCGCACAGTCGGTAGTTCGACAATGTTAGATTTAATAAGCCTTATCATAAGCAATAGGGAGGTGAGCTGATGGTTGGATGTAAACCTGTGGGTGAAGAACAGGAGTGTCAACGCATTACCCTCATAGTAAAAGCCATCGGGGCATTCTGCAATCTAAAATGCAATTATTGTTTCTTTCATGAAACTGAACAAGCGAAGCCAAGAATAATGCAAAATGAGGTGCTAACCAAGTTAATCCGCGAATATTTGGAACATTCTCCCACAAATGAGTTCGTGTGGCATGGTGGTGAGCCTCTATTAGCAGGCATCCCCTTTTACCAAAAGGCCCTCGAACTTCAACATCAGTTTGCATCCTCGGGCAACAAAATAGTTAATTCTCTCCAAACCAACCTCACGTTAGTCAATAGGCAATGGGCTAGGTTTTTCAGAGAGGCCGATTTTAGGATTGGTGTCAGTATTGATGGACCAAAGCACGTTCATAACATGCACAGAGTAAACACCGGAGGTGAAGGTTCATTCGAAGCAGCGATTCGTGGTTTTGAAATATTGCGTGAGGAAGGCATTAATCCCGGATGCATATCAGTTATCACCAAAAAAACGCTGCCGTTCCTCATAGAAATTTTGAACTTTCTCTATCATGACTTATCCATCAACTTTAGTTTCCGCTAAAGTGTGTGAATGTCTACACAGGGTACTTTAACAAACGAATTGTGAACACCTTGAAACAACTCCATAGGGAGCAAGTTGCGTAAAAAGGCGTCAGGTGGTAAAACAATAGTACCGAAGTCGGTTT
>JAUWOY010000065.1 GCA_030611885.1 Chloroflexota bacterium
ATAGCGCTTTTTCATCCTGCGCAGATACTTTCGTCGTTCGTCGATATTCATTTTGTCTTCGTTGGACATTTTTCCCTCCGGTAACATTATCATTTGAGGGAATTATACCACTCCGGTAACATTTTACATGAATGAATGCGACCCTTTGACATCTATGACATTCTATGATACCATATTGACAGTTCATCGAGGCATCAAGAATTAGGAAAAGATATGAGTGAAGATCTCCTTGTGGTTCAAGGCTTCGAGAAAGCGGAGATATTGAGTAATGAGGATGTAGCAGAACATCTCTCCACCGAATTGCCAGAAGAGCATGGCGATGTCAAGCGAGTCAAGGAAATCGAATACACCGATGAATACATCGGCGATGAAAGGACATACATAGCAGGAAGGTGCATAACCGATGAGCATGGTGTGAGCAAAATAGAGATCAACAGGCAATCACCTGAGAGTTCCCACGATGCCGAAGGGATGAAACAAACCATAACCCATGAAATCGGCCATAACGTTTACTACAATCTGGATGAAGGACAAAGGGAGGAATGGCGCGAAGTATACGATGATAGTGCTCGCAGACAATTCGTGAGCGCCTATGCTCGGACAAACGAGCGGGAGGATTTTGCCGAAAGCTATAAGGCTTATGTTCATGATCCTGAGCGCTTGAAGAGGAGAAGTCTGGCCAAGTACAAGTTTATGCATCATTACGTATTTAAGGGGAGGGAATACCGATGAAAACATTGGTTATACAAACATTTGAGGATGAAATAATAGGAGCTGTGATTCAGGGCGATAATAACAGGCTAGAAGTTCAAGGTGCGACGCCCGAGTATAAAGTTGCCCTGCAGCAGCTCATTGAATCCATCACCTCCAAGCCTATTCCTTACAGAAGTGGCAAGACGAGAGAAATCCCGGAGGGTATCGAACACATTACAGTGGTCAAAATGTGTCGTAAAGGCGATACCGAATTCTTCGATGCTTTGGAAGACGCCTTGCCTAAATATTCTTTGCTTGGAAAAAGGATTGAAGGTATACTCTTGACAGAGGAGAGAGTAGCAACAAGGATTTTCCAGCCCGTGGTAACGGCGACGTACGCTGTGCGCGAGAAATCGGAGGAATACAAAACAGGATAGAAAAGCTCAGTACATTCGACAGACAGCAGAAAGGAAGGGTTTTTATGAAAAGGGAGAAGCTTCTGGGTCTACTTGTTATCACGGCTTTGTTCCTGGGCCTGGCGGGCGTTGCCCAGGCTCAGAGCAAGACCTACATCTGGGATCGCCTCGACGCGGATATCACGGTTTTCGATAATTCCGACTTCCGCGTCGTGGAAACCCAGCAGTTCACCTACACCAGCGGCGAGTTCCACTTCGGCTACCGCGAGATTCCCACCGGTAGGCTGGAGGGTATCACCGACGTGGAGGTCTGGGAGGGGGAGCGGCAGTATCAACGGGGACACGGCGGTGATTACACCTACGAGACTTTCTTCAACGATGACGGGGACTTCACCGTCAAGTGGTACTACCCTGGCTACCGCGACTCCACCCACGCCTACACCATCAAGTACACGGTGAAGGGCGGGCTCCGTTTCTACGAAGAGGGCGACCAACTCTATTGGAAAGCGGTCTTCCCCGATCGAGACGTCCCCGTGCTGGCCTCAGTGGTCACCGTTCACCTTCCCGCCGCCTTCGATCCGGACGATCTCGTGGTCGCAGCTTACGGCGGAGGCCGCGATGAGCGCGAGGATGTGAAGATCCAAAACACAGGCTCCGAAGTCGTCTTCAGCACAGGGCGGACCCAGCCCGGTCAGGAGCTGGAAGTGCGCGTGCAGTTCCCCCACGGCGTTGTCCAGGGCGCCGCTCCCGCCTGGCAGGCCGACTACGATAGCAAGGCCGACTATGACGACAAGTATCGTCCCCTGGTTGATCTGGGCCTGGGCGCCATTGGCCTGTTGATCTTCATCGGTGGGCCGCTGGCCCTGTTCGCCCTCTGGTACACCCGAGGGCGGGACGTGCCCCTGAGTGCGGTAGCGGACTACCTGCCTGAGCCGCCGAGTGACCTCCCAGCCGGCGTGGCTGGCACCCTTCTCGACGAAAAGGCCGACCTGAAGGATATTATCGCCAGCATCGTTGACCTGGCACGGCAGGGCGTGATAACTATGACCGAGATAGAGACGCGGGACCTGGGCTTCCTGGGCCTCCGCAAAGAGCGCGATTTCACCTTCCAGTTGGTAGACACCAAGCAGCCCTTGCGACCCTACGAGGGGACGCTGATCAGGAAGCTGTTCCGCGGGCGCCGCCAGTTCGACTTGTCAGATCTGAAGGAGGAGTTCTACACGGACATCCCCGTCCTTCAGAGGAAACTGTATGACGAGGTGGTGGAAAGGGGATTCTTTGAGAAAAGCCCCGATCGAACGCGCAAGACCTACGCGGGCCTGGGCATCGCTGGCGTAGTTCTGGCCGGCATTTTGGGCGCCGGTGCCGTGATTGTCCTCAGCGGCTACACCAGCGCCGCGATCTGTCCCCCCATCGGGCTAGGCGTTACCGCCATCGCCCTCATGGTCATCGGCTACTTCATGCCCCGCAAGACGCGCGAGGGATCGTTGGCGGCAGCCAGGTGGAAGGCCTTCAAGCGCTATCTGGCCAACATCGAAAAGTATACCGACCTCCAGCAGGCCAAAGACATCTTCGACAAGTATCTGCCCTATGCCATCGCCTTCGGTCTGGAGAAGAGCTGGATCAAAAAGTTCTCCGCCGTCGAGACTCCTGCTCCCATCTGGTACTACCCCTACTTTCCTGTCTATGGACATGGTTATTCCCGCCAACGCGGGGTGGGGCGGTCGGTGCCTGTCGGGGGCGAGGGCGGGAGCATCCCGTCTCTGGAGGGAGCAACCCAGGGCGTCTTCACCTCGCTGGAGAGCATGAGCAGCGGCCTGTTCTCCATGTTGGAATCGGCCTCCAGCACCTTGACCAGCTCACCCTCCAGCTCCGGCGGAGGCGGATTCAGCGGCGGAGGTGGGGGCGGCGGCGGCGGTGGTGGTGGAGGTGGCGGAGGCGTCGGCTAGGCAGCGTCCAAGCGGCTCGGCGTCCTAGCGGCAAGTGGCAACAAAGTTCAAAGCTCAAAGCTCAAACCGACCGACCTGACCAAAGACCACCAGACCAGGGACCATCAGACCAATAAGCAGCGGAGGTTCACATGACCGGTTCGGGAAAAACGATAGGCATAATCATGATCGTGGTCGGCATCGCCATCGCCCTGGTGGCCGCGCTCTTCTTCGCATCGGGCACCGCATCGGGCAGGGCAACGTCGTCAGCCATGATCCTGGGATTTGGGCTGGTGTTCGTCGTCGTGGTGCTGCCCCTGGTTGGGGTGGGGGGCTTCATGTTCGTCAAGGGGCGCCAGGAAGCGGCCGCCTTCGCCGAGGTCGAGAAGGAGAAGAAGGTGCTCAACATGGTGCTCACTCAGGGCCAGGTGCGGGTGGGCGAGGCAGCCCTGGAGCTGAACGCCACCCTCGACCAGGTGAAGGAATGGATCTACGACCTGGTGGGCAAAGGTCTCTTCACAGGCTACATCAACTGGGACGAGGGAATCCTTTACTCCAGGCAGGCCTCAGAGATGGGGACCAACAAGTGTCCCAACTGCGGAGGGCAACTGGAACTGGCAGGCAAGGGCGTAGTGGGATGCCCGTATTGTGGAACGGAGATATTCCTTAGCTGAAAATATTCAAGGAGGCGAGAGAGTATGGATCTTAGAGAGAAAGTCACCGAGGCCCTGGGAGGGCTGGAACAGCTTGCGGCGAAAGTCCCCGGCTATAAGGGCTACAAGGAAAAGGAGATGCGGCGCGAGGCCGACAAGCTCCTCAGGGAACACCTGGCACGCCAGTTTGAGGAGCAGCGGCGGAGGATCCCCGACCTGCAGAAGCAACTGATCAGCTCAAGACAGTTTGGCTTCCTCGATGACCTGGAGAGCGGGGCGATGAAGCTGCAAATCCTCACTGATCGGCTCAAGACGGCCAGCTACGGCTACGCCGGCTTCTTCGACGCCATCAAGGTCAAAGAGGAGCAACTCGACGCCCTGTACGAGTTCGACAACGCCTTGATGGACGACGTACCCAGGGTTGCCGCTGGCATCAACAGCGTCTCCGAGGCGCTCGCGGCCAAAGAGGGTACAGCGGAAGCCATAACCGATTTGGTGAGCACTATCCAGAGCGTGAACGATACGTTCAGCAAGAGACAGGATGTGATATTGCAAGCGAGCTGAAGCTCAAAATCCAAAGCTCAAAGTTCAAAGTTCAAAAGGAGGAAAACAAATGGCGCGAATTTTCGATGTGATAGAATTCTTCGACGAGACGGGGCGGCAGATGGTGCATCGGCTGCCGGAGCACGGTTCGGGCGATTTCCGCCTGGGCTCGCAGCTCATCGTGCGCGAGAGCCAGGCGGCGGTCTTCTTCCGCGACGGCAAGGCCCTGGACACCTTCGGCCCTGGCCGGCACACCATTTCCACGGCCAACATCCCGCTGCTGACGGGGCTGATCAGCATCCCCTTCGGCGGGGAGACGCCCTTCAAGGCCGAGGTCTACTTCGTCAACCTGCGGGAGTTCCTGGAGCAGAAGTGGGGCACTCCTGAGGCCATCACCCTGCGCGATAGCGAGCTGGGCATGGTGCGCCTGCGGGCCTTCGGCATCTATTCCATGCAGGTGAGCGAGCCCCAGCTCTTCGTCGACAAGGTCGTGGGCACCCAGGGGCTCTACGAGACCAGCCAGATCCAGGGCTTCCTGCGGGGCATCATCATAGCCAAGCTCACGGACCTCCTGGGCGAGTTGAAGAAGTCCCTCCTCGACCTGCCCAGCATGTACGATGAGATCGGCGCTGGCGCCAAGGCCAAGGTGCAGGACGATTTCAACGCCCTGGGCATAGCCCTCAAGACCCTCTACGTCACCTCCATCAGCCCCACTGAGGAGACGGCGAAGGCCATTGATGAGCGGGCGGCCATGGGCGCCATCGGCAACATGCAGGCCTACCTCCAGTTCAAGACGGCGCGGGCCATGACCGAGGCCGCTGGAGTGCCTGGTGGCATCGCCGGGGCCGGGGTCGGTCTGGGGGCTGGCGTGGGCATGGGCGCAGCCATGGCCCAGATGATGACTCAGGCCATGCAGCCGGGGGCGCAGGCGGCGACGATGATCTGCCCCAGTTGCTCGGCTCAGATCCCTGCCGGGTCGAAGTTCTGCCCCCAATGCGGTGGCAAGATCGGCGGCGAGATGATCTGCCCCAACTGCAAGGCCGACGTACCCGAAGGCTCCCAGTTCTGCCCCAACTGCGGCACGAAGATAGGGTAGTGAAGATCTCCGATTTCCGATTGCCGATTTTCGATTCGGAAACTCTGCCCGACTAAAGCCGTCGGGCTGAAAGAGCAAAGCATCCTGCAAGGGCGCTGAACCTGGGCGCTTTAGTGTCCTTCGTCCTTTCAGCCTGGAGCTTGAGCTCCAGGCCACTCCGGCAGGCAGTATCAACACTCGATCAGAAGACCACCCGAACCGAAAAGGGCTTCCAGAGGTGATGCACGCCTTTGGAAGCCCTTTGCTTTTGACGAGGTAATGAGTGACGAGTCAACGAGTAACGCGGTGTCGGCGACGGCGCCAAGACAGCAATCCCCAAACTATCAGGATGAACCACGTGGCCACGCTGATGCCCAGTCCCACTTTCCAGGAGAGAGGCTCGAAAACTAGGCGCACCTCGTGGTAGCCTGGCTCCAGGTAGACGGCGCGGAAAGCGTAGTTGGCCCGCAGGACCGGCTTCGCGCGGCCGTCAACGTAAGCCCTCCAGCCCGGATAGTAGACCTCGCTGAGGACGAGATATGCCTCCACTGACGTACTGGCTGTGAGGTGGATGGCATTGGCCCGGTAAGCCGTAATGTCCAGGGACTCGCTTCCTGCACCCTTGCTCCCTGGCAATGACTTGCCCCCTTCCACGATCACGCTGCTGGCCGGGTCGAAGCCGGGGTCTTGAATCTGGACGAACGCGCTCTCCTGATCGGGCACGGCTACGGCCTGGTGGACGAGGATGGCTCGCGGCAACGCCTGGGTGTTCAGGTAGACGTTGACCTGAGGGTCGCGGTCGAAGACGGGCACGAACTTGTCCCAGTCCAGAGGCACGTCCTTGTGGCCGATGACGTACTTGGCGTTCACGAAGTCGTACAGGCGGGAGGAGCGAAGGCCCCGCAGGCCCACCGCATCCCAGTAGCGATCGTAGTCGGCCAACTGAAGCGGATTCCAGATACCCGAAACGTCGGAGATGCCGTACAACAGGCTGGCGTCGGGCTGCCAAACGTCCCAAACGCCTGTTCCTGTATCAATGCGATAGTAGCCCGGATCCGACTTGAGGAACTCGATGGCCTCAGGATGCTGAAAGCCCACCGTGGGGTCGTTGTGCTCCAGGTCGGTATAGGCCCCCATGCTGAACAGATCGAGGGCGATCAAGCCCACCGCCAACGCGCCCACGGCCCAACGCCGCCCCCAGCGATAGCGACGCAGGTAGAGAATGACCAAGCTGGCAGCCAGGATCAACAGGAAAAAGACCAAACCATTGACAGCGCTCACAGTCCTGTTGAATATCGTCGCGTCTTTTCCCTGGGCGGTCAAGATGGCGTGGTAGCCCAGGGACAGGCCGATGAGCGCTATGCTTAACCAGATCCAAGGGGCTATCTTAAGCAGGCGGCGGAACACGGCCCGCATCCGGTGATCCAGCGGCCGCAGGAGGGCATCCAAACCCAGGGCAGCCAGGGCAGCCAGGGAGAAGTCCAGGAGGTAGATGAAGCGGGCTGGAGCGCGCACCTTGTCGAAGCCGGGCAGCAAATAGAGCCAGCCGTGGAGGATGGTGTAGCCACCGAAGGCCAAAAGGAGCGAGACGATGGCCAGGCCCACGAGGAAACGGGTCAGCCTGTCCCGCCTGAGGAGCACGGCCAGGGCAGCCAGGATGAGGGGCAAGACGCCGATGTAGCCCACCTCCACCCGATCCCAGGGCCCCCAGAAGCCCGCCGGCCCGCGCCCGAAGAAGCCGGGGATGAGCAACCCCACCAGTCCCACCGGCGGCAGGGAATATTGGCTGGCTTCTTGATAGCTCATCCCGGCCCGCACGGTGTGGCTGGCCATCTCGTAGCTGGGGATGAGGGCCAGGGCGGCAGTGCAGAAAGCGACGAGGCAACAGGGTAACAAGTAACGAGTCAACGAGTGAAGAAAGAGTCGCCTCCCCTGATAGAGGGTGTACAGCGCCAGGGCGAGCGCGATGAACAGCGTTATCTGGATGTGGCCGGCCAGGGTGGCGAGGCCCAGGAAAGCTCCGGCTGCCGCAGCCATGCCTGGGCGCTCCTCGGTCATGGCCCGGTGGTAGCAGAGGAAGATGAGGGGAAGCCAGGCGGCGACGGCGATCATGTTCAGGTTGCCGAAGTGGGTGACGAAGAGGTCGGAGAACATAAAAGTGATGGCACCTGATAAAGCAGCGTAGCGTCGTAGATTCGTAAATTCGTAGATTCGTGAATTCGTAGATTCGTGGATTCGTAGATTGCGCAGGCAAATGTACATGAAGGCGCCGGCCAGGAAGAAATGGAAGACGGCCAGCAGTTCCATGGTGGAGTAGGTTACTTCAGGGAAGAGGAGGAAGAAAAGGAGATTGACGGGGTAGAAGAGGCCCGACTGGTTGTCGGCGGCGAAGGGGGCGCCGCCGTAGAGGTAGGGATTCCAGAGGGGGACGATACCTCGCCTGAGATTGCGAGCCGCAAAGCGGTAGAGGGGATACAGGAAAGAGACCAGGTCGCCGCCCCCAGAGGGCATCCAGGTATCGTTGGTGAAGAAGAGTTGCCAGAAGAAGCCGAGGGTGGCTAAAGCGATGACGCCCAGGGCCAATACGTCGCGGTGATAGTCCTTAGCCAGCCGTCCCTGCCCGTGAAGCCAGCGAGCTATCGCATAAGCTGCTAGCCACAAGACGAAGAGCCCTGGCAGCCAACCTCCTGGCAAAAGCAAGATACCCCCCTCAAAGTCCAAAGCTCAAAGTTCAAAGCTCAAAGCTCAGTCGCCTCTCCAGTCAGGATTTCGGCCAACTGCTTCCGTTGGCTGCCGGGTATGGGCCTCTCCTTGCTCAGACTCCGTAGGAAAGACTTGAATTGTTTACCGTCTAACACGGGAACAGCGGGGCTCTCCGTCTCAAGATCCACCTGGGGATTAGTAAACACGACCACCCCCTCGATGGGCACTTCCTCATCAGGAAGTCGTTGAGCCAGGGAGCGGCGGAGCTTCTCGACCTCGGCCCGCACTTCCTTGGTCGGGTTGCCCAGCCCCTCCTGCCCAAAGAGGCGCAATATCCGCTTCCAACCGAGCTCGCGGTGCCACCTCTCGCCCTCGCAGCGCACCTGGCCCGCTTGATGCCTGGGATTGATAACACAGAGGCCAAAGGGAGCCAGCAGAACGTGAGAAGCAGGTAGGACGTAGTTGTAGAGGTAATAGCGGTCATCGAAGCCCTTCAGGATCTTGTCCAGCGTCTGATCGGCCCGCGGCTCCTTAACCCAGCGGTTAGCATTGTAAATGCCAACCTGGGAAAGCAAAAAGCCGACAAGGAGACAGCCAAACGATGCCAGCAACCACTGGGAATAAAGAGAGGCGGCCAGTCCCAAGACCAATATGGCCAACCCGGCGAAGCTGGCTATACGGCCCAATCTAGCTCTGTTCTTGATCAATTTCTCGTTGGTGATAACTTGCATTTCCCTCCTTTTTGAGTTTAAAGTTTGAAGTTTGAAGTTTTCTATCCTATGTACCTGCCATAGACCGCGCACGCATTCTGCCCCCCCAGGCCGAAGGAGTTGCAAGTGGCGATGTCCACCTGAGCCTTCCGGGCCACGTTGGGGACGTAGTCCAGGTCGCAATCGGGGTCGGGGGTCTCAAGGTTGATGGTGGGATGGATGACGTTGTCGCGGATGGTGAGAATGCAGACGATGGACTCCACGGCTCCCGCGGCGCCCCACAGGTGGCCAATCATGGACTTGGACGAACTGATGGGCACGCGGTAGGCGTGGTCGCCAAAGACTTTCTTGATGGTCAGGGTCTCCGAAACGTCGCCCAGGGGGGTGCCGGTGCCGTGGGCGTTGATGTAGTCCACTTCGCTAGGTTCCACGCCTGCGTCTTCCAGCGCCCAGCGCACGGCCCGCGCTGCCCCCGCTCCCTCAGGATCGGGCGCGATGAGGTGATAGGCGTCGTTGGAAGCGCCGTAGCCCAGCACCTCCGCATAGATGTGCGCCCCCCGCTCCAGAGCGTGCTCCAGGCTCTCCAGGATCACGATGCCGCTCCCCTCGCCTCCGACGAACCCGTCGCGATCCTTGTCGAAGGGGCGGCTGGCCCGCTCCGGCTCATCGTTGCGAGTGGAGTAGGCCCGATTGGCGCAGAAGACAGCCAGGGCCAGCTCGCAAATACCGCCCTCCGTCCCACCGGCCACCATGACCCTGGCCCTCCCCCGGCGGATGACATCCGCCGCCTCGCCGATGGCCTGAGTGCCGGCAGCGCAAGCAGTAGAGATGGTCAAACTGTAACCCTTGATGCCGTAGGTGTAAGCCACCTGGAAGGCGGCCAGGTTGGGAGGCATCATCACTACGAAGAAGGGCGATATGCGCATGCCACCGCGCTCAAGCATGACTCGACAGGCTTTCTCCGTCTCGTCTATGCCCCCAATGGCATTGCCCAGGAGCACGCCCACCTCCTCGGTGTTTTCCTCGTCAATAACGAGACCCGCATCCTCCAGGGCCATCCCGGTCGCGGCCACGGCGAACTGGCTGAAGCGAGCCATGCGTTTTGCCTTTTTGCGGTCCATGTAGTCTCGCGCTTGGAACCCCTTCACCAGACCAAGTATCTGGGTAGGGTAGCCACTGGCATCGAAATGGGTGACGCGGCCTATGCCGCTTCGGCCGGCGAGGAGCCCCTGCCAGGTCTCCTCGATGCTCAGTCCTAGAGGGGTGATGGCCCCCAGGCCGGTGACGACGACTCTCTCTTCGATACTGCGTTTCCTGGTCATTCAAACCCTCCTATCTTGTAAACCATCTTTGATAGCAGCCAGCATCCCGCCCTCCACCGCCCTTTTGGCCACTCGCACGGCGTTCTTGACGGCTTTGGCGTTGGAGCGCCCGTGGCCGACGATCACCACCCCGTCCACCCCCAGCAGCGGCGCGCCGCCGAACTCCGCGTAGTCAAGACGCTTTTTGACTTTGTCGAAGGCAGGCTTGGAGAGCAAAGCTCCCACAGTGGCAAGAGGGCTCTTTTTGACCTCCTCCTTGATGATGCCCAGGAGCGATGCCGCCAGCCCTTCAGACAGTTTGGCGATCACGTTGCCGGTGAAGCCATCGGTGACCACCACATCGGCCATTCCCGCCGGGATGTCCTTGCCCTCCACGTTGCCGATGAAGTTGAGGCCGCTCTTCTTGAGCAGTTGGTGAGCCTCCTGCACTAGGATGCTGCCTTTAGTCTCCTCCTCGCCGTTGGAGACGATGCCCACGCGAGGGCTAGCGATCCCCAGCACCTTTTCGGCGTAGGCCGCGCCCATGTAGGCGAACTGGAGCAGATATTCGGGCTTGCAGTCAGTATTAGCCCCCACGTCCAGCATGAAGCAGAACCCGGGCGTGGTGGGGTAGACGGTGGAGAGAGCTGGCCGCCGGATGCCTCGGATGCGGCCCAGGCCGAAGAGAGCCGCCGCCAGCGCGCCGCCGGAGTTGCCCATAGTGACAAAGGCCTCCGCCTGGCCCCGCTTGACCAAGTTCATGCCGACCACCATCGAGGAGTCCTTCTTGGCCTTGACCGCTGCCGCAGGGTGCTCCTCCATCTCGATGACCTGGCTGGCGTGGACGATGGGCAAACTGAGGCCAGACGTGTCACACTTGGCTAACTCTCGGCGCACCTCCTCCTCGCGGCCGACCAGGATCACCTCAATCCCGTACTCCCGCGCGGCCCACACTCCCCCCTCCACCGCCACCGGCGGCGCGTAGTCGCCGCCCATGGCATCCAGTACGATTTTCATGTTAGCACGACCTCCCTGCTCACTATGGGTAACGAGTCAACGAGGCGACGAGGTAACGAGGCTTGACTCACATCTCACTGACTCATTAACCCATTGACCCATTGACTCATTGCCTCATTGCCTTGTTGCCTCTCAATAAAGTTTAACACCATCACCCCCCACAAGTTGCGCCTTCCCTACTTCAAAAGGGCTTCTACCGCAACCATATTGTACGCTACTTTGCGGAAGTTGACAAGTGGAGGAATAGTGAGTATAATTTTGGTACAATGCCCCGGTGGCGGAATTAGGCATACGCGGCAGGTTGAGGACCTGTGCCCTTCTGGGCATGCGGGTTCAAGTCCCGCCCGGGGCACCATCTCTCTATGCGGATGTAAAAAGCTCAGGAGGTCTCCTGAGCTTTTGCGTTCCAGGCCATAAAGCCAAAGCCCCCTAGCGCGACTCGACCGCTGCCTCAATGGCCTCGACGATCTGGAGGTAGCCCGTGCAGCGGCAGAGGTTGCCGGCCAGGGCCTCCTCGATCTCTTCAGCGCTGGGCTGGGGATTCTCATCCAGGAGGGCTTTGGCCGACATGATCATGCCCGGCGTGCAGTAGCCGCACTGCACAGCCCCCTGCTCGATAAAGGCCTGCTGCAAGGGATGCAGTTCGTCGCCGTGGCTCAGGCCCTCAATCGTTACCACCTCCCGACCGTGGGCCTTCATGGCGGGCAGCAGACAGGAGAGCACCGCCTGGCCGTCCATTATCACCGTACACGCTCCGCACTCGCCCTCGTTGCAGCCTATCTTGGTGCCCGTGAGCCCCAATTTGTCGCGCAGCACATCCACCAGCAGCTCAAAGGGCTCGACCTCCACGGTCACAGATTCGCCATTCAATGTCATCGTCAAAGAATACATGATGGTTGACCTCCACAAATTTGGATATTGGAGATTAGAGATTGGATATTGCTCTCTGCACCGCCCGCTCCAGGCCGCGGCGTACCAGCACTTTGATGACTTCCTCGCGGTACTCCCTGGAAGCCCGCAGGAGGCTGGAGCGGGGATGCGATTCCTGCATCGCTATCTCCCCCGCCCTGGCCATCGTCTCCAGGCTGACCGGCGCGCCACGCAAGCCCTCCTCGGCCTGGGAGGCGCGGAAGGGAACCGGCGCTACCGGCCCCAGGGCGATGCGCGCTGATTCGAAATTCTCGCCGCCCTCGCTCAGGGTGACGACCACCGCGCAGATGAGGATGGGCAGGGCCAGCGCGCGGCGGCGAGCAATGCGCTCCAGGGCTGAACCCTGCCGCTCACCCAGAGCTTGGAAGCGCAAAGCAGTTAGCATCTCCCTGGTGCTGTCCACCGTGGAAACCCCGGGCCCGGCGAATAGGTCAGGCAGCGGCACCCACTTCCGCCCCACCCCATCAGCGATCTCCGCCTCGGCCTCCAGGGCCAGGAGGGCGGTAGTGCCGTCGGCGGCGGGCATGGCGTTGACCACGTTGCCCCCCAGCGTGCCCACGTTGCGGATCTGCAGCGAGCCTACGGCTCGACAAGCCTCGGCCAGCACCGTTGCTCGCTCTCGAATCAGCGGCGATTCGCTGGCCTGGCGGTGGGTCACGTTGGCCCCGAGGGCGATCATTCCGTCTTCGAGCGCTATCTCATCCAGCTCCGGGATGCGGGTGATGTCCACCAGGCAATCGGCGGCCCGCCGGCCCTCGGTCAACTCGATGATCAGGTCGGTGCCGCCAGCCACCAGGCGCGCCCGCCCCTCGCGCTCGGCCAACATCGCCAGCGCTTCTTCTACTGACGAAGGGAAAAGGTATTCTTGCCACATGGTATTGCTCCTCTACTATTTCTCCAGTTTCAGCACCGCCATAAACGCCTCCTGCGGGATCTCCACGTTTCCGATGCGCTTGAGGCGTTTCTTGCCCTCCCTCTGCCTTTGCAGCAGCTTGCGCTTGCGGGTCACGTCGCCGCCGTAGCACTTGGCGGTGACGTTCTTGCGCAGCGCCTTGACCGTCTCCCGCGCGATTGCCCGCTTGCCGACAGAAGCCTGAATAGGCACGGCAAAGAGCTGGCGGGGGATAACCTCTTTCAGCTTCTTGGTCAGGGCAGTGCCTATGGCATAAGCCTGGTCGCGGTGGACGATGAGGGAAAGGGCATCCACCGGCTCTTTGTTGACCAGGATGTCCAGCTTGACCAAGTCGCCCGGACGATACTCGGCGAAGGCGTAGTCCAGCGAGGCATAGCCGCGGGTGATGGATTTGAGCCGGTCGTAGAAATCAACGATCAGCTCGGCAAGAGGTATCCTGTAGGCGAGGAGCAGCCGCTGCTGATCCAGGTAGTCCACCCGAACCACCTCTCCCCGCCGGCTGGTCACCAGTTCCATGATCGGTCCAATGTACTCGACCGGGGACCAAATCTGGATGTCCATCCACGGCTCCTGGATCTCCGTGATCTCCCTTTCGGGAGGCAGGTCGGCCGCCCCTTTGACGATCACGATCTCTCCCTGCCGGGTGATCACGTGGTACTCGACGCTGGGAGCAGTGGTCAGCAACTCCAAGTCGTACTCCCGCTCCAGTCGCTCCTGGACGATTTCCATGTGAAACAGCCCCAGGAAACCGCAGCGAAAGCCCAGGTTGAGAGCCTGGGAGGTCTCGGGTTGGTAGATCAGCGAGGCGTCGTTGAGCCGCAGCTTCTCCAGGGCATCCTTCAGCAAGCCATAGTCCTCAGGCTCCACGGGATACAGGCCCGCGAAGACCATAGGCTTGGCCGGACGATAGCCGGGGAGAGGTTCCTCGGCGGGATCATGAGCCAAGGTAACGGTATCACCCACCGAGCAGTCCCGCACGTCTTTCAGCCCTGTGGCGATGTAGCCCACCTGGCCGGCGGCCAATCCCTCCACGGGGACCATGCCCGGTCTGAAGCTGCCCACCTCCAGAGGCTCGATGACCTTCTCGTTGGACATGAGCATCAACTGCTGCCCCCGAGCCAGTTCCCCATCCATCAGACGCACGTAGGCCACCACCCCTTTGTAGGTATCGTAGTGGGAATCGAAGATCAGGGCGCGCAAGGGCTTGTCCCTCTGGCCCGATGGGGGAGGGACTCGCTCCACGATGGCTTCCAGCACCTCCTCGCTGCCGATACCCTCCCTGGCCGAGGTGCGGATGACTTCATCGGCCGGCACCCCGATCAATTCCCCTACCTCCTGAGCCACCTCATCGGGGTAAGCCCTGGCCAAATCAATCTTATTGACCACGGACACGATCTCCAGGTCTTGATCCAGGGCCAGGTACAGGTTCGCCAGGGTTTGGGCCTGGATGCCCTGGGCGGCGTCCACCACCAGGATAGCGCCCTCGCAGGCTGCCAGAGCGCGGGAGACCTCGTAGGTGAAGTCAACGTGGCCGGGGGTGTCAATGAGGTTCAGCTCATATTCCTCGCCGTCCTCGTGCTGATACAGCATGCGCACCGCCGAGGCCTTGATGGTCACCCCCTTCTCCCGCTCCAGATCCATGCTATCCAGCACCTGGTCCGTCATCTCACGGGGGCTGATGGTGCCCGTGCGCTCCAGCAGGCGGTCGGCCAGGGTTGACTTGCCGTGATCTATGTGGGCGATTATGCAGAAATTGCGAATGTGCTGCTGATCCATTTGACTGCCTCATCATGAATTATACATCATCTTCACGAAAAGAAAAAGCCCGGAGGACACTCCGGGCCACATTGAGAGATTGACTCCAAGACTAGTACTTTGTCAACGGTCATTTGATGGGTGACGCTAATGGGTGTATACTATCTCCAAAAAGGAGATGGCCATGACCAGGAAGTATATCGTTACCCTGAGCGCAGAAGAACGTGAGGCGCTGCGGAAACTGATTTCGTCCGGGACAGCACGGGCCCGCAAGCTGGCCCGTACGCGTATTCTCCTGAAAGCCGATGCGGGCTGGCAGGATCAAAGAATCAGTGAAGCACTGGATGTAAGTATTGCCACCATTGAACGAGTGCGCCAGCGCTTTGTCGAAGAAGGGTTGGAGGCCGCTTTGAACCGACGTCCTCCTACCCGTGAATACAGACGAAAGCTGGACGGGGAGCAAGAAGCGCATCTTATTGCCTTGACGTGCAGCGTTCCCCCTAAAGGACACCAGCGCTGGACGATGCGTTTGTTAGCGATCAAGATGGTGGCCTTGGAATACATTGAGAGCGTATCGCATGAAACCGTCCGGCAAGTGCTCAAAGAGAACGAACTGAAGCCGTGGCTCAAGAAGCGATGATGTATCCCGCCAAAAGCTAATGCTGAGTTTGTCTACCACATGGAGGATGTGCTGGATGTGTATACACGACCCGCTGATCCAGCCAACCCCATTGTCTGTTTTGACGAAACGCCTGTGCAATTGGTAAGTGAGAAGCGATTGCCTCTACCATTGGAACCTGGGAAACCCCAGCGCTACGACTATGAATATCGCTGAGAAGGCGTCACTAATCTATTCATGTTCTTCGCTCCCTTGCAGAACTGGCGCCATGTTAAAGTCACCGACCGGCGGACGAAAGTGGACTGGATTGAGTGTATGCGCGACCTCGTCGATGTTCATTTTCCCGAAGCTGCGGTCATCACGGTCGTGCAGGACCAGTTGAACACCCATAACCCAGCCGCACTCTACGAGGCCTTTCCGCCCACCGAAGCCAAACGCATTCTGGATCGGCTGGAGTTCCACTTTACACCCAAGCACGGCAGTTGGCTCAACATGGCGGAGATCGAGTTGAGCGTGCTCAGTCGGCAATGTCTCGATCAACGCATTCCTGACCAAACGACGCTGGCGCAGGAGACAGCGGCTTGGGAAGCGGAGCGCAATGCCAACGGCGCAACC
>JAUWOY010000098.1 GCA_030611885.1 Chloroflexota bacterium
TTTTTTAAGGATACGCCGACCAAGCAGATGAAACCTAGTTCCCTACTCGTCGCTCATCCGATCTGTCTACGGTCTCGATGTGCCAGCCGGAAGCGTCCTGGTAGGCATACTTCAGGTCGTTTTTGGGGTAGTCGTCGTAGTAGCTGATGTGCGGATAGCCGTCCCCATCCAGGGCCAGGGAGGTGTCGTAGCCGACACGACCTTCACTGTCCACGGTCTCGATGTGCCAGCCGGAAGCGTCCTGGTAGGCGTACTTCAGGTCGTAGTTGGTCTCGTCGTAGTAGCTGATGTGTGGATAACCGTTCCCATCCAGAGCCAGGGAGCTATCCTCGCCGACATCTCTCTCGCTGTCCACGGTTTCGATGTGCCAGCCGGAGGCATCCTGGTAGGCGTACTTCAGGTCCTCGTTCCACTCATCGTAGTAGCTGATGTGTGGATAACCGTTCCCATCCAGGGCCAGGGAGGTGTAGTTGCCTACGTCACACTCACTTTCCTCGGTCTCGCTGTTCCAGCCGGAGGCGTCCTTGTAGGCGTACTTCAGGTGGTAGTCGTAGTAGCTGATGTGTGGATACCCGCCCGCATCCAGGGCCAGGGATGCGTGCTGGCCGACGTAAGGAGAGTTATCCACCACTTCGTAATGCCAGTTCGCCCCATCGTGCCAAGCGTGGTAAAGATGCTCTTCGCCGTAGGCGATGTGCGGATGCCCTTCAGCGTCCAGCCGCAGGCTGCGGTCGGTCATATTCGAGAACTGCCTGGGGCAGTCCACACATTCGATCACCCACCCACCGGCTCCAGACGTCGGCGTGGGCGTGGGTGTTGGTGTGGACGTAGGCGTGCCAGTGGTAGGTTGGATCACCGTCGGCGTCGAGGTGGGGGACGGGGTAGGCGTCGGGGCTCTGTCGAAAACAACCCTCAATTCGTAGGCCCTGCTAGGATCGAAGCGATTCTGGATGCTGTACACTTTTAGGTAGTACCTGCCCGTTTGTGGAGGATCAAAGGTGATAGTGATCGTCTCCTCGCCGGCCAGGTTTGCCTTCGAGATCAGGCGGTTGTAATCGGCGTCGTAAAGATCGAGACCGTAGGTCATGTTCTCAGGGTCAGGGATCGTAAGCCTGGCCGCGATAGGGTACGAGGTCTGAACATCGAACCGGAAATAGTCCAGATCGGAACCTGGGTTTATGTAGGCAAAGTACATTTCAGCGGAGAGTATCGGGTACGCCATCGAGAAGGAGTTATTGGGTTCGTAGAGATCGTAGCCTGGGGTAGGCGACGGGGTGGGGGTGACGGCAGGCGTGCGAGTGGGTGTTGGGGTGATAGAGGGCGGCCATTGCTTGACAATGCAGGGCAAGAAGGTTTTGATCTTGGGCGCTCCACCAACTTCCCACCAGATGCTACTAATCGGAAACAAACCGCTGTACAAATTGGTGATATACCGCCCATTGAGAAAAGCTCCTCCCCCGGCGGGCGATATCTCGACGGACTCTGTCCCAGACCCGGTGTAAACCTTCGACTGTTCGAATAGCATCTCGCCTGAATAGTAATAAACCCTTACCATGAACTCTTCGTTATGCATGTCAGAGTAGTCGAAGACAAGGTAAACCACGCTTATCCCAGAGGCGAACTGGGTCATCTCCGCGCCGCCTGGGGTATCGGTCATGCGAACACTGCCGGGAACGATGATCCCCGCATAGATGGTGCTGACCAACAGGGCGCTCAGACAAAGAACAAGCGCAATCGGCATCAAATCCCTTAACCCTGCACGTTTCATTCCGGGCCCTCCTTTCTCCCCCGCTGTTCTCCAATTCTAGCACACCTTATCCTTGACGTCAATTGCTCACTACTCGGAACCATTTCTCCTGGAGTCGTTCCAGTGTGCCGTCCTCCCTCATCTCCACCAGAGCTTCGTTTATGGCCTTCAGAAGCAAGGGGCTATCCAACTGCACAGCGATGACGTACAGTTCATCCGTCAGCGGGTCGCCGACCACCTGCACGCCCCCCTCAGTAGCGATGAACTGATAGGCGGAGACAGCGTCCACTATGGCCGCCTTTACCTCATCCTCTTTCAAGGCCCGCAACACGTCCTGGGGAGCCATGTAATTCTCTAGCTCCAAACCCTTGGTTTTCTTCTGCAGTCGCCTGGCCAGGACGTCGCCTTCCGAACCCCACTCTATCCCCAACCGCTTCCCAGACAAGCCATTCGTCTCGCTGATCTCCGTCTCATCGGCCCGTACGACCAACACCTGGCCGGCGTTGAAGTAGGAGATGGAATAGGCCACATCCCCGTACAGCAGAGGATCGTAGGGCAGGGCCGAAACGATGGCATCGAACCTGCCCACGTAGAGGGCATCGTAGAGACTGTCGAAGCCCACGTTGACCAGCTCTACCTCGACGCCCAGGCGCTGCCCGATGGCTCGCGCCAGATCAACGTCGAGGCCGACGATTTGGCCCGTTGCCTCGTCAATGTACTCGAAGGGAGGCCAACTGGCATCCATGCCCACCCGCATCAGTCCCTCTCGCTGTATCCGCGCCCAGGTTTCGTCCTCCTGTCTACCCAACCGTGCCAGCACGAACCAGCTTACCAGAGCGATGGCTGCCAGGGCCAGGATGGCCAATAGTTTTGCTCGGCCTGGATCTGGCGATCCAGGCCCCAGGCGGGGATTTGGCAATCCCCTCAGAGCAATTTTGGGTCTCCTCATTCTCTCTCACCCCGCGCATATCTTTGCACTTCTAAGTAGATGGGCTTGGGAATAAAATCCACCGTCACAAAGGCAAAGTGGTCAGCGTAGCCCTGGGCTGGCCGGGGGTAGCGAAAGGCCCACAGGCAGACGGCCTGGCACCAGTCCCACTCCAGGGCCTTCTCGTAGGCCCGGATGCTGTACTCGATACGCTGGTAGGGGCGCACGGCCTTGGTCCAGCGGGGGTGATCGTTCCAGCCGCCCTCGGTGATCAGGCACGTTTTGTCCTCGTCGCCATTGGCGATCATCACCTGGCGGAGGAGTTCGGTTCGGGCGAAGTTTACTTTGTCCGCAGCAGGCGGATCGTCGGGGGGGAACGTCCAACCGTAGGCGTGGATGGCCAGGACATCGAAGTAGTCTTTGGCCCCAGCTTCGTACATCCGTTGGAGGTAGGTCAGATCGTTCAGGCCCTCTGGGTCGCCCTCTGGTGCCAGCGTCGGAGCCAGGGCGCCGGCCAGAACTTGCACCTGGGGATCGGCCTCCTTGGCCCGGGTGTGAGCCACTCTGAGAAGCTCGGTGTAGTCCTCAGGGTCCACGGGCCGATAACCCCACTCCGCGCTGAGATTAGGCTCGTTCCAGATGATGATGTGCCGGACGCGGCCCTGGAAGTGGGTCACAAAGGCGTGGACGAAATCGCTGAAGTCGTCATAATGCTCTCGATCGAGGTAGGATGTGATGGTCTCCTCAGGCCGCGCCCACTCAGGGACGAAGCCTAGCCGGGCGATCACCGTCAGGCCCTGGGCCAAAGCGTGATCCACCACCACGTCGGGGTGGCTCCAGTCGAAGCGCCCCTTTTGTGCCTCGTAGTAGGCCCAGGGGAAGTACTCCACGATCCAGGGCGCGCCCATCTGCCGCACCATGGCGAGCGTCTGCTTGATCTTCCACTCCTCCACCTCGTCGGTGAGGCGGGTGTGAACGCCCATCTTGGGGTTAATGGTCACCACTTTCTGCTGGGGGCCCAGGGGGACGACGGGCCTGGTCGGCCTCACCAGGACGAGGAGCAAGGCAATGGCTAGAACCAGCTTGACCGCCTTTTTGTTGCTTAGATTCCGTAGCATCTGCACTGACCTCATGACTCGTTGCCTCATCACCTCGTTACCTGCTGCCATTATACAGGCTTTGTCCATCTTTGCCAACCTCGCAGCAAAATGCAAGGTCTGATCAACTGGGTAGGTCCGCCAAATGCAAAAAAGGAGGGCATCCTGGCCTGAGCGGCCTTATGATGCCCTCCTTTGTCTTAGGGTACGAGGTGCGGCTCAGCGTTCACGAGGTAGGCTTGGGCGGCTGGCCTGGAATCGGGGTAGAGTGGAATGGCAGAGAACTATCATCAGAGAGCTCGTCAGCACCGATGTCCGCCACAGCCTGGCCGTCGCCGTTGCCATCAATGGGACGTGGGTCGCCATCGAGGTCGGTGCTTGGCGGCGTGGCCGGGTCGCCGGCGTCAATGCAGGGAGAACTCGTTAGCAAGCGATAGTTGCCACCCGACGAATTGTCCAAAAGGGGATCCTCGTGGATGTCGTGGGCGCCTGGGGTCAGATTGTAGTAGCCATCGGGGATGTTGCCCCAGACGTTGTTGTAGTCGCTGATGGGCGCTCCGTAGTGGTTGTGGATACCACCGGACGAGAGAGCGGTATTGTTGACGATGATGTTGTTGCCGATGATGGGTGAGCCCCTCAGGTTGAAGATACCGCCGCCGAAGATGGCCGCTGAGTTGCCGAAGATGGTGTTGTTAGCAATGGTGGGTGAACCGTTGGCTACATATATGCCGCCACCGAAGACCGCCGCCGAGTTGCTAAAGATGACGTTGTTGCGGATGATAGGCAAGCCACCTTCGACGCATATCCCGCCACCGAAGAAAGTCGCTGAGTTGCTGATGACGATGTTATTCTCCACCATCGGCGAGGCGTTATGGATGTAGATACCGCCCCCGTGGTCAGCGTTGCCGCCAGTGATGGTGAAGCCGGAGATGACGGCATTGCCCATGATTTCGACTCCGCTGACTGTAACCACCGGCCCGGAGCCATCGCCGCTTATTACCGTCACCTCAGCCCCGGCTCCATAGATCTTCACGCCACTCTTCATGCTGATAGTCTCGTTATACGTGCCAGGGTTGACGATTATGGTGTCGCCATACCTGGCCTCGCTGACGGCTGTGTTGATACTGTTATACCACTCACCGGTGTCCAGGTTCTCTATCGCCCCGGTGAATTCGACAGTGACCGTCCCAGACTGCGAGCCGACATTGATGGTGACGGTGGCCGTGCCCACCTGGGTGCTGGAGACCAGTATAGCTGTGGCCTTCTTATTGGTCGTGGTGCTGATGTAGGGCTCAGTTGGGAAATGGCCAAAGCTAGTGGTGAAGACGACTGGTGTGCCATCGGCTATGGGGTTGCCATCCTCGTCGGCCACGTAAGCAGTGATGGTAGAAGTAGAGACACCGTCGGCAACTATTCTGGTTGGGGTGGCCTCAGCTAAGATACTGTAAGCCGGAGGACTAACGGTAGCGGCCACGGTGCTGGTGTTGTTAGCGGGAACGACCTCTACCCCTTCGCCAGAGATCTGGGCGGTATTGGTGATGACCACCCCGCTCGAGAGTTCAGGGCTGACCTCGGCTATGATAGTGATCAACCCGGACTCCCCTGGGTCCAACCGCTCGATCTGCCAGCTTTGAGGGCTGGATTCCATACGTGCTGTTACTTTGTCATCGCAGATAGAGCGGGTGTTTATTAACCCTGGGGTTTCAAGGTTGGCTATCAGAACATCGAAGGCTGTGGCTGCCCCATTGTTGGAGTAGGCCAGGCTGTAAGTGATGGTTGTCCCTGGGACGACATAGGCTGGTGGTGCGACCGCATAGCTTATTGATAGATCTACTTGAGGGGAGATCACGTAAGTTTCGCCAGCTCTTATGCGACTCCCATCCGGTCCATTGGCCCAGTTGGCTCCCACAATGATGTCAGCGTAGCCATCGCCATTCACATCTCCACTGGCTACCGATATGCCAGCCTGGTCCCCGACATCAGTTCCGTGGATAGTCAGGGCATCCCCGCTGGCCAGGTCTAGAGTGCCTGCGATAGTTGGAGAGCCCATGACCACACTTGCTTCACCGGCTTTGCTTTGCGCGAAGCTTGCTCCGGCAATGATGTCGTCGCAACCATCGCCATTCACATCGCCGCTTGCCACGGAGGTTCCGGCTCGGTCGCCTCTATAGGCTCCGTAAACGGTGAAGTCGGCTTGTTTTCGTAGGTCTACGGATTTCAGGTATACGGAGTTGAAGATGGAATCCGAGCCTAGAACCACGTGGACCTCGCCAGCCCAGGCGCGCCCATTATTTGGGCCGTCGGCATAACCGGCTCCCACGAGGAGGTCGTCATAGCCGTCGCCGTTTACGTCTCCGCTGGTTACTGACATGCCAGCCCGGTCTTGAGTATCGGCCCCGAAGATGATCAGGTCGGCCTGAGTGCGGAGGTCACATATTCTACTATCGAAGCTTTCCGCACTCAACACCACATAGGCCCCGCCAGCTTGATGACGCTGGTTTTGTGGTCCGTCAGCCCACATAGCTCCGCCGATGATATCTCCGTACCCCGCGCCGGTCAGGTCACCGCAGGCTACGGAGTTGCCGGCGTGATCTCTCATCTCTACCCCATAGAAGATCTTACCCGCCTGGCCGAGCAGCTCTATAGTGCTGGGGAGGG
>JAUWOY010000033.1 GCA_030611885.1 Chloroflexota bacterium
ATAGGTCATCCAGCTCGTTCCGTTGTACTTGCTCACCCCGCCGGTGGTGGTGCCGACCCATACATTGCCTGATAGGTCTGCGGCGATGGCATTGACGGAGTTAGACGCTAACGCTCCGCTTGTTGTATTGTGGGTTGTCCAGCTCCCTCCGTCGAACTTGCTCACTCCGTACCCAAGCCCATCGCTCAACCTGGTGCCGAACCATACGTTCCCTGCTTGGTCCACGGCGACGGAAGTGACATACTTGAATGCCAATCCATCGGAGGTGGTGTAGGTCCTCCAGTCAGTTCCACCATCGAACCTGCTAACCCCGTTAGAGGTGCCAAACCACTTGTTCCCTTCCGCGTCTATGGCGATGGCATTGACCCGATTAGACACCAGATCAGAGTTTGACATGTTGTAGGTCGTCCAGTTGACCCCATCGAACTTGCTGACCCCCCTGTTGGTACCGAACCACTTGTTCCCCTCTAGGTCTATGGCAATGGCCAGGACATAATCAGATGCCAATCCATCGGACGTGTTGTAGGTTGTCCAAGTGCCCTCGTCAGTGTAGTGAAGGTCGTCAGCCTGGGATGAGGGGCTCAGCCCGCTACTAAGAGCAAGCGGGAGTCCGCGCTCAAGGGTAGTCAGAAGAGCCACCAAAAGAACAGAGGCCACTACTAAATACAGCAACCTGGTGAGTGTGGCAACCATCCGCTTGATAGTGAGCCTAATCATAGAAGTCCTCCTTCCGTAGCTTGATGAGCTATTTGATAGACGTAAAATGGTATCTCAAACTCCCCCACCGCTTCTATCCTAATTTCTTGTTTCTCTTGACTCAAAATCGAGGGCGCCAAAGGACCAAGAACGAGGATAAGAGGAATGAGAGCGCCAAGAAGATACTTGTTCGTTTTACTCATCTCCAGGTACCTCCAAAGCGGTATAATTGGCTAAAACTACGGCGATATCAATAATGTTTATAACATCATTACCATCAACGTCATAAATTCTGTTTGCCTCATTAACTGGCACAGATAGGGCAGTATATTGACTCAAGATTAGCGACATATCCACAATGTTCAAGATATTATTGTCATCAAAATCACCGGCTAAGACAATTTGGTCATCGCCTGTCCAATCCTCCTCTGTGGTTTGGCCAGTAATAAGGTTAACCTCTCCAAAATTCCTCTGTAGGTGGGCTGGGCCTTTGATAAGAACAGTATAATTACCTGGATCAAGATTTGGAACTGGCCCGTTGTAGATTCCATTAATGTCAGCAGTTACGCGAACATCCTCAAAGACATCAACGATACTGCTGCCTCGTTTCAAGGTAACTCTAACAGTTTTGTCTGGATGATGATCTGCACCAATTCCTTGAAATCTGATCTTAAAAGAAAGAGTTGCCCTCGGGGGATTAGTGGGCGTGCCAGTTGGTGTGTTGGTCGGCGTGGGTGTCTTAGTTGGTGTTGGAGTAGCTGTCCGCGTAGGCGTGGGAGTGCTGGTGGCTGTTTTGGTCGCTGTGGGCGTGGGAGTTGGTGTTCGCGTCTTGGTTGGCGTGTTCGTCGGCGTTTGTGTGGGTGTTGCTGTCCGAGTTGGCGTGGCCGTTTTGGTCGCTGTAGGCGTTTTGGTCGGAGTGGATGTTGCTGTCCTGGTCGGCGTTGGTGTCTTAGTTCGCGTGGCTGTTGGAGTAGCAGTGGGTGTAGAGGTAGGGCCAACCACGGTGAAGTTGGTGGTCCGCTTCAGGCAGTAACAATCGTATGGCTCCCAGAAGTAACTGCTACAGATAGCGGCCAAAAACTCATAAGATCCCGAATTCGCATCGCTCGGGAGTGTTGGGGTCCAGGAGTGAGTGGACTGTCCAGAAGGCAAAACGATGTACTCCTCTCTCGGTGGGAGAAGAGGGTAGACTGACCAAAGGCGGTAGACTGAAAGAGGAGACCCAAGATTGGAAACGTCAAAATGCAATCCGATGGGCTCACCGGCATTAAAAGCTGTCTTGGGCGTCCCAGCAGCGTCTGTTGTGTAAACCCTGTCTATTGCCACATTATGGGCAGTCGTTGGCGTCGGAGTCGGTGTCGGTTTCCTAACCTCAAAGCATTGAGCCTGCCTGTAGCCATTCGCTGGCAAGTCCAGCCAAACCTCATCTTGGTCTCGGGATGGAACATGCTCGATGCACCATGTCCCATCCCATTCAAATGACCTGGAGGGGCAGACGCGAACCCTTTGCCCTGCGCCGACGGTGATATTGCGGGCGAACTCATTCCAGAGCCCCCCTTGACCATTAGGGGGAGCGTGCCCCTGTGGGCCGATGTATTGGAAGGTAATTGACTCACCCCCATAGTTACAGACATCGAAGCAAAGAGTGGCAGTTTCGTTAACTTGAGGACTAGAAGGGGAAACAATGAGATCACTGCATTGCTTGGGATCAGGGGAAGTACCACCATCCTCTGCTAGGAACCAGGAGTTGACGCCGCGCGTCTCACCACCCCGCCGCCATAGCTGGTCCGACAGGTTCAGTGTCCATCCACCAGCCTCGAATGACCCAGTGTTGGGAAAACCCCAATGCACATGGAACCAATTAGCGCCCTGATCCGCCCAGCCGCAATTGCCACTGAAGGAGCCGGACCTCAATTGCCCCATCTCATCGCCCTGGTTGAAGTAGTGACCAATGGTGAGGTTGCTGTTATACAGCAAGTGCGCGTACAAGAGGTCGCCGATGCGAATGGCCACGCTGGTGCCATCCCAGCAAACGTAAGAGATACTACCTGAGGCAGCGGCGAGGAGGCGGCTAGGGGCATGCCCTGCACCAGTGTTGCCGTCCGATAGGAAGTCCACCGCTTTCCAGCCGGAGAAGAATCCAGCATTATGCACGCCGAACGAGCCATATTGCATGCTGGTGCCCGATTGCCAGGGGAAGCGGTAGCCGCTGGTGGTGGCTAGAGGACGCTGAAAAGGGTCTAGGTCCTGCTTAGCCGTGGCACTAAGAATGTTCTCCGGCACGTCAGCCAGGAGGAGCGAGAACTCTGCGGTTTCTTCCGCAGCACCAGTCCAGCAGCCGTCCTCGTCTTGACGCAACAGGACCAAGCCAGCCCAAATGGCATTGTCCAAGTTCCAGGTTAGATCGGCGTCCAGGTCCTTGAGGCCAACAACGGAGACGAAGAGCCAATTATCTTCTTCTCTGATCGCAGAGATGGCGTAATAGTCTGCTGCAGGCACGGCATCAGGCGCATGGGACAAAGCCTGACTGACGGCATCCTCAACCTCCGTCCCCACGGCCACAGTACCAGGCACCATCGCTATCTCGGTCTGCGCTTGGACTGAGGAGCACACAGGTGCTGACATAGCCGCTGGCTGCATCAGTCCCGGAAGAGTCTCAGTGGACTCACCTGGCCCTTTTTTACCCAGTGGGGTCTTAGTAGAACCTACAGTGAGTGACCTCGGCGTCACCCCAGGATCAGGCCTCGCCAGCGACACACCGGTTACTTGAGGCATAGCCAGCAAGAGCAAGGCCATGAGCAGGAGCAAGGCAATAGCCAAAAGGTTAGTAATTCTTCGGTTGTGCTTCATCGCACTTTCCTCCTTCTTGTGACAAAAACGCCAGCCTCAGGGCACGCAAGGGTGCAGCCGTGGCTGGCGTCGGAGTTGAGAGTTTGGGTTGGCTGCTTTGGCTTGGCACTACTCTTGCGCCCTATCTCAGCCCAATCCTTGGATTGAGCTTGTCGAAATCCTTGGACTGAGCTTGTCGAAATCCTTGGATTGAGCTTGTCGAAATCACCGGGCGTCTACAATTATACACCACTCTGGGCGGAAATGCAATCAGGAAATCCCTTCGGTATCTCCTGATGCTGCTTGACCACCGCTCCCTACTGCCCTCATTGCAAGGGAATGACACAGATGAAACGCAGCACTGTGTCGCCATCGTTGACGAACTGGTGCTTTTCCTCCGGGGCGACGAAGACGGCGTCACCCTCGCGGAACGGCGTCTCGCCATCCACGGCCCTGAGATGCCCCGTGCCGGCCAGGATAAATGCCTCGTGCTCCCAGGCGTGGGTGTGGAACGGGGTGGCGGCCCCCGGCTCCACCTCGAAGACGCGCAGGGCGAAATTCGGCGCGCCGTCCTTCTCGGTGATCATCCAGCGCACGGTGACGCCCGGCGCCTCCGCCGCAGCCTCCGGCGTGACCTGACGGTAGTTTTTCACGATCATTGTAAGCTCTCCTTTCAACTCGGTATTGGAAAGTGTAGGTAACTTTGCGCATTTTTGCCACGAATTACACGAACTCGGAAGTGGAAACGGCTTTCACTAATTTATGCTCTTTCCTTCGTGTTAATTCGTGAAATTCGTGGCTGATTTAACGACGATCTCATCACCCTTCCTCACCCGGCCGGCCGCTATCACCCGACAGAAGATGCCTTCGGTGGGCAGGATTGAGAGCCCCTGGAAGTTGTAGGTGTGGGTCACGTCGGGCGGCTTGCCGATCTGGACTACCTCCAGCACGGCCTCTCCGGTCCGCAGGCGCGTGCCGAGGGGCAAGGAGACGAGGTCAATGCCCTGCGTGGTGAGGTTCTCGGCGAAGTCGCCGGGGGCGGCCTTGATGTCGTGCTCCTCGTTGAGCCGCTCAATGCTCTCCCAGGCCAGCAGGCTCACCTCCCGCTCGCTCAGGCCAGCGTGGGCGTCGCCCTCCAGGCCGTAGCCCTGCCGCAGATGCCCCTCGCCCATATCTCTCTTGGGATCCATGCGCCTTTGGCTGGCGCAGATGGCCACAATCGAACCCATCGCCACCCCTCCTCAAACATTATCCACGACACAGCGGCCCGTCAGCTTCTTCAGGGCCGCTGCCCGCTCTCGATACTTCGGCTGCTCTTATGACTCATCAACGCGCTCACTCTCATGGTTCCGTCCGTTTTACCCCTGACACCCTGTCGAAGTGCCTATCGTAGGAGTAAATCTCAGTGTATCCTCTGGCCAGCATCTCGGCGGCGATGAGGGCATCGGAGAAATCTATGTTCTTCTCGGCGAAGAGGATCAGAGCATGAAATATCACAGCTCGATCTCGGAGATGGATACCTCTAAGGCTGAGGATAGGAAGCAGTATTTCCCTGATTTCGGCTTTAGACCGTTTATAGAAGCTGCGGAGGGTCCAGATCACATCGGCAAGGGCAATGTCTGGAAGCCACACCGTCTCCTCACCTCGCTGCATGCGCAATAATAATGCTTCACAGCGGTCAGTCAGTTCAGGCACATCGTCCAGCAGGTAGCGAAGCAGGATATTGGCATCAAGAACTCGGAATGTAAGAGCCGCCATTGGACTATCCTTTCCCTTCCGCCGCTATTTCAGCGGTAACGATCTCCATTGTTTTCCTGCGCACCTCCTCCCAATCCTGAGGACCATCTACTGGAATAATGCCTCGCAGAGACAAAATGCTCTCCTTCATCGGCTCCAGCTCCACCCGGTCATCCCGCACCACGAAGGCCACCTGGCTCCCTGGCTTCAGCTCCAATCGCTCCCGTAGCGGCTTCGGGATAGTCACCTGGCCTTTGGATGAAATCTTGGCTATCCAAAGCATCCTTACACCTCCAAGTTTTCCCTACTTTCTCACATATCTTTACTTTTGTTTTATTGTAACACAAGGCAACAAGTTTGTCAACTTAACCTCGCTTTCACCCTCTCCCACACGCGCCTCAGCTCGCGGCTCACCGGCCCGTCGTCGTATTCCGTCACCGGCTGGCCTTGCACCATGGCCTCGGTGACCACGGTGTCGAAGGGCACCTGCCCCACCAAGGCGATCCCCTGCGCCACACAGAAAGCAGCGATTTCGTCGGCCCGCGAGGGATTGATGTCGGCCTTGTTGATGCAGACCAGGGCCGGCACGCCAAAGTGGTTGGTGGTGGCCAGGATGCGCTCCAGGTCGTGGATGCCCGATATCGTCGGCTCCACCACCAGCAGAGCCAGGTCGGCCCCGGTGCTGGCGGCGATGACCGGGCAGCCAATGCCCGGCGGGCCATCCACGATGAGCAACTCGCGGCCCTCGTCCAGGGCCAGGAGCCGAGCCTTCTGTTTGACCAGAGTCACCAGCTTGCCAGAGTTCTCCCGTGCGGCGAAGAGGTGGGCATGGAAAAGGGGGCCGAGGCGGGTGTCGGAGCGGAACCATTGTCCGTCTCTATGCTCTTCCATGCGGATGGCTTCCGTAGGACACTGATAGAAACAGGAGGCGCAGCCCTCGCAGCCGATGTCGTCCACCCGATAGGTATCATCGCCGGGGATAATCGCCTCAAAGCGGCAGACCTCGGCGCAGATGCCGCAGGCGGTGCACAGGTCGGGGTCAATGATGGCCAGTTTTCCGCCAGCGAAGTCGTGGGTCTCCCGCACCTGCGGCGATAGCAGCAATTCCAGATTGGCGGCATCCACATCGGCATCAGCCATAACCACGGGCATCTCTTCCGAGGCCAGGTGAGCCAGCGCTGCTGCCACCGTCGTCTTACCAGTGCCACCTTTACCACTGAGAATGACGAGTTGCTTCATCGGGCCACCTCCTTCTCGATGCAGCGGTACAGCTCGATAAACCGCTCTCGATACTCCGGCAGGGCTTCCACCATCGTCACTCCTTCCGAATATGCCTCGGCGATGCGGCGGTCGAGGGGGATGCGCATCAGGATGGGGATGCCCTCGGCGGCGCAGTAATCCTCCACGCCTCGGTCGCCCACGCCGTCACGGTTGATCACCACCCCCACGGGCAGCCCCAGCTCGCCGAGAGCCACCTCCACCGCCAGCCTCAGATCGTGCAGGCCAAAGGGGGTCGGCTCGGTGACCATCAACACGAAGTCGGCCCCGCGCATCGTCTCCACCACCGGACAGGAGGTGCCCGGCGAGGCGTCGAGTATGACGATGGAGTGCGGACGCAAGTCCGCCTCCCCGATACGTTCCTTCAACTGGCGGATGATGGGCACCGCCATAGGCTCGCCGATGTTCAAAATACCGTGCGCGAACCGTATACTCCCGGCACGTCCTTCTTCAATGACGCCCGTCACGTTCAACACCTCGTGGATGGCCTCTTCGGGACAATTCAAGGTACAACTGCCGCAACCGTGGCACAGCTCAGGAAAGATGAGCACCTTTTGCTTCACCACCGCGATGGCGTGGTAGGCGCAGACCTCCCCACAGCGTCCACAGAAAGTGCACTTGTCGTAGTCCACCTCTGGGATGAGCACCCCCACCTCCTCCCGGCGTTCGATGGTGGGATTGAGAAAGAGGTGGGCGTTGGGCTCTTCCACGTCGCAATCTAAGAACAGCAAATCCGCGTTTCCCCGCGCATCCGTGACTATGGACAGCGCCAGGTTCACCGCAACGGTGGTTTTGCCCGTGCCACCCTTGCCGCTGGCTACAGCGATGATCATGATTGTCTTCTCCTCTCCGAAAAGTTCAACCTCGTGCCTGCCGGGCAGGGGGCCACCTTCTCGCCGAAAGCCTGGGCCAGGGTGACGTAGGCCCGCTGGCCGGTGCAGTGGTTGAGATAGAGCCGGGGCACGCCGAGCTCTCTCAGCACCTCGATGACGCGCCGCAGATGGGCTTCGTCGGCGTGGAGCAGATGGGTGCCCCCGGCCACGGCAATGATCTCCGGACCAAAAACGCGGCGCACGTGGGCCAGGGTGTTGAGCAGTCCGGCGTGGCAGCAGCCGCAGAGCACCACCAGTCCTCCCTCAGCCTCCAGCACCAGTGTCATATCGTCGCGATACGGATCAGGCTCCCAGCCTTCCATCCCACCAGACCCACGCACCAGGTGATGGGCGCTGCGGCCCTCTGGCTCGGCACGGTCTGTGATCTCGCCCGTCGTCCACACGCCGGGTAGGATCTCCGTCGGCTCGGCGCTCAGTTGAAGCGTCAGCCGCTGCTCCAACGCCTCCCTTTCCAAAGACAGGCCCACGAACTTGATCGCCCCCTCCCGCCGCGAAAAGCGCTCGCGGAAGAGGTCGGGATGGGCATAGAGGGGGATTCCGTCAACCTGAGCCAGCAGGGCCGGCAGCCCGCCGGTGTGGTCGTAGTGGGCGTGGCTGATGGCCAGCGCGTTGATCGCCGCCGGCTCAATGCCCAGCAGCTTCAGATTATGCAGCAGCACCGTGCCGCTCTGGCCGGTGTCGAACAGGACGCTTCCGCTTTCTGTTTCGATCAAAAAAGCCAAGCCATGCTCACCCCAGAACGGCGAGTGATCGCAGACGGCGTCGTCCACCACGCAGGTTACTTTCATCGCTCAATGCTCCTTGCTTGCTCGTTGGGCGAAGGTCTCCGACCGAGCCCTGCGGCGGCGGTCGGGAGACCTTGCCGAACGTGGTTCAACGTTCCTCGCTTATTAGCGGGCCATCTTGGTGCCACACTTGGGGCAAGTCATCTGATAGCATGGCTGTCCCACCTGGTGAGGCACTTTGTGACCACAGTTGGGGCAGACGCAGTTGCCGCCTGGTCCGGCCGCCTTGGTGCCGCCCATGCGGCCCGGCCCGCGACCGCCGCCTCGTCCGGCGCCACTGCCACGGCCACCGCCTCGGCCAAAAAGTCTCTGCAACATCTCTATCACCTCCTTCCGCAAACTTCATCCGTCGAACAGGGCAGGGCCTCTGAAGCTCAAAGCTCAAAGTTCAAAGCTCAAAGCTCCAAACTTCCAAAGATTATGCGCCTCTTTGGATTTTGAGCTTTGGATTTTGGATTTCGTAGACCTCCCTCACATCATTTGGACTGCCTTTCTTTCTCCAATTCATCTTCCAGTTCCTCTAACTGCTGAACCATCGTCGGCGGCACCGAATGGGCCGGCCAGCGGTTCTCCAGCTCCGCTATCTGGCTCTCCAGCTCCTTGATCCGCTCACTGCTCATGTCCCTCGAATCTCCCTGTCGGAAATATACCTGAATGAGACCCTAAAGGTTTCCAGAACCTTTAGGGTCTTGTGGCGGTCAGAGCGCGAACTCAGCCACCAGGAAGGTGTGATCCGAGGGACGCTCCACCAGCCGGGCCTCCACGTCAATCCAGGCGCGGGTGGACTGGCGGGCCAGCGGCTCGGTGGCCCAGATGTGATCCACCCGCCAGCCGATTCCGCGCTCCACGGGATTCCGCGCCCGGTAGTCCCAATAGGTGTATTGTCCCGTCTCATCGGGGTGATGCCGGCGGAAGACGTCCACGAAGCCCCACTCCCGCACCCGCTCCAGGGCCGCGCGAGCTTCAGGATGGAAGTCCACGTGGTTCCTAAGCCTCTTGGGATTGTACACGTCTATGGGCTCCGGGGCGACGTTGAAATCGCCCATCCACAGCAACTGCTCATCGAGCGAGTAGTGGCGTTCAAAGAAGGCCCGCAGCCGACCGAACCACCCCAGCTTGTACTGGAAGTGCTCTGAATCGGGGGAGCGGCCCTGGGGGACGTAGGTGTTGACCACCGTGATGCCCCGGATGACGGCCCGCATCAGGCGCGGCCCGTCGCCGTTGAGGCCGAAGGCTACCTCCTGGGGCTCCTCCCGGCTGATGATGGCCACGCCGGCGTAGGCCTTCTGCCCCCGAAAGACCACGTGGTAGCCCGCGTCTCTGATCGGCCCCGCCGGGAAGTCCTGGTCTTGCACCTTAGTCTCCTGGATGCAGAGGACGTCGGCTTCCTCCCGGCGCAGCCAGTCCAGCACTTGCTCCAGCCGGACCCGTATGGAATTGGCGTTGTAGGTGGCCACTTTTAACACGTTGTCCGACATATTGTTTTCTCTCCCCCTTGATAGGCGCAGCATCGGCCCGCCACCTTCACTCAGCTACTTTCTCCCTTAATCTACGCCGCACCAGCCGGATGATGCCCGCCACGAAATTCACTCTCGGCACCTTTTGCATATAGCGTTCGTACTCATCGCCGAATTTCTCAACGCAGCGCTGGTCGGCTTGCATCAAGTCGATGTAGGCCAACACCATCGCCAGAACGCCAAGCACAACGCTGGACCAATGTTTTGCGATCAACATCACGCCAGGGCAAATCAGCATCCAAGACACGCCCATTTGCGGGTGCCGAACGATAGCATAGATGCCGGTATCAACCAAAACCGTGGTTTTGATGTAGCTTTTCCCCTTGAGCACACCACCCTTCCTGCGGAACGTGATGATAGGCAACCAACCAAAGATTGCCGACGTCCATAGGCAGATCCATCCAGCCCACTCGAGTGCTTCTGAGCCGGGCTGGTAGAGGAAGAAGGCCAGAACGATCTGGGCGACCGTCAGCACACTCGCGATAGATACCAGCAGAAAGGGATGCAGGTTATAGATAAACTGTTGAAAGTGTCTCATTGCTATTTCCTCCACCGGTTGTACCTCTCTTCCTCAATCGCCCGCTTGACATTATGCATAATCTGTTATACAATCCTAGCAAATGTCAGGTTCTCAGGGAGAATCCGTGGAATTTTCCGTCGTTGCCGACGCCTCTCCGCTGATCTACTTCGCCAAGATGGAGCAATTAGGTTTCTTGCACCGGGTGCTTGGCCCGGTGGGCATCTCTCCTGCTGTATTCCGGGAGACGGTAGTCGCCGGACGGGAACTGGGTCTGAAGGATGCCGACCGAATCGCTGCCGCTATCGAGACAGGGTCAATTGTACGCATATCACTTAGCGAGGACGAGGTCAGGCTGGCCCGGAGTTTGCAGCAAAGTGACCCTCGTCTGGGGTCGGGAGAGTGCGAGACGATCGCTTGTGCCATTCATCGGGGTCTCAAAACAATTCTGCACGACAAGAAAGCCCGTCGGGTGGCCGCCAACCACAGGGCACGCACGATGCAGGGCGTGGATATTCCGTTCCTGGCTCTGCTCCGTGGTTACGTCTCGTTGGCCGGCTTCAAATCCCTGTTGCGGGAGCTAGCCATCTTCACCGGAATGGGCCCGGCGACCCTGTTCGAGCGTGAAGCACTGGCTGAGGAGATTGCTGCCCGTCTGGAACTGCCCCCTGCCGATACAGGGGAAGGAGATGAAGACAATGGCTCAAACAGTCCAACTTAACCTCCGCATTGACGCTGAACTGGCTCGCCATCTAAAACGGATCGCCAATCAGGAATCACTGCGCAAAACCGACGTGGCGCGTAAGTACCTGGTCGAGGGGGTCAGAAACTGGAAGCTGGAGCAGGCCATCCGCCGCTACCAACACGGACAACTCTCTTGGGAGCGCGCCGCTGCGGATGCCGGCCTCACCCTCTACGAGATGATGGACGAGTTGCGCCGCCGAGATATAGCCTTGGATCAGACCACACCAGCCGAGGCCCGTGCCGAGATCAGAGCCTTACTGGAAGATATAGCCGCCGCCCCCAACTGAGATGCCAGAGAGCGATGAGCATCTAACCTTCGGTACGCAACCCCCCACCCAGGATCATCAGTCATTTTCCATCCCCTCCTAGTTTGATCGTTCACTCAGCCTGGCGAAGTTTGGGAATCTTCGCCAGGCTCTCTCAGCGCCTCCTCCAGCGTCGTCGCCTCGGTCTCCCGCATCTCCACCCCGGCGTCGCCGAAGACGTAGACCGGCCCCTTGCCGCGCAGGCTCTCCCTCACGAAGACAACGTCCACCTTCTGCGCCACCAGCCACTCGGCCACCCGGATGCCCTTCGCCTTCTCCACCGCTTTGTGAGGATTGGCCACGATCTGCTGCTCCTCGACAGTCCCATCGGCCAAGCGCACCGTGACCAGAGCAAAGTAGGGGGCTTCGCCGAGGTGCTCGCTGATGGTTCCACCGGGATCGGCCAGAGGAACGGCGTAGCGCAGGTGCGTCTGCTCCATCGGTTCGGCGTGGATCAGCACGCGGTCCACGTAAGGCACGGCCTCGCGGATCCGCTCCTCGATGCGCCGGATGGTGGCCTCCGCCCTCTCCAGCTCGCGGACGCGCAGGACGACCTCGGCCTCCACGAAGCGGAAGCGGCCGGCGTTGCGCCCGGTGGCCCATTTGAGCTCGGCCACCGTCGGCTCGGCGGTGATGATCTCCCGGATTTGGAGGATAGTGTCGGCGTCCAGTGAGGCATCGAGCAGCACGCGCATCCCGTCGGAGAGCAGCTCCCAGCCGGTCTTGCCGATGGCGACCACAATGACCAACGCCGCGATGCGGTCCAGCGGGAGGTTGAACCGCTGGGCCAACAGCGCGGCGAAGACGATGCCGGTGGTGAAGACGTGGGCGCGGTACTCCTTGGCGTCGGCGATGAGGGAGGGGGAGTTGGCCGCCCTGCCGGCGCGCAGCTCGAAGTGGCTGAAGATCAGCGGAATCGCCGTCGCCACCACCAGGCCTCCCAGCATCCAGGGATCCACCGTGGCCTGGCGCGTCGGATCGAGGAAAGCGTCACGCGCGATCTCGTAGGCAGTGAAGAAGATCATCGCCGCCAGCACCACGGCAACCACGTTCTCCAGTTTGTAAAGACCGTAGGGAAAGTCCTTGGACTTTCGCGTCGAGAGTTTCAGCCCTATCAGCACCGCCACCGCCGTCAGCAGGTCCACCAGGTTGTGGACCATCTCTGCCTCCACGGCCAGACTGCCGGAGGCCCTGGCGATGACCAGGTTGATCAGCCCCAAAGCGACGTTGACGGAGATGGAATACCAGCCCCAGCGTTCAAGATTCACAGTGCACCCTCCCTTCGCCGAAGACTCTGCCGGCGTATTCCCAAAAAAGCTCACTCCGGTAGACACGCTTTTGGGCCTGGCCGCTGGACTCCAGCCGGGCCAGCGTTTCCTCCACCTCGCCCGGCGCCCACCCCTCCAGCGTCTCCACCAAACGCCGCTGGCGCATCGGGTGGCGGCGGATGATGGCCAGTATCGCCTCGGCCACATCGGCGAATCCTGAAAAATCGAAGGAGCCCTCGTAGGGGGCGACGACCTCGGCCGCCTCGCCCAGGATGGCCGTGGCGCGCTCGATGGCCTCATCGTCGGGGATCTCCACCCAGGGCTCGACCGGCGGACGGATGGGCACGTTAATCTGCACCCGGTCGGGGCAGACGTGGGCCAGAGCGTCGCGGATGCCCAAAAGCGTCGCCTCGTCGTCGTTCAGCCCCTTGACCAGCATCACCTCCACCCAGAGTTGGCCTTTGAACATCCTCCGGAAAGCCGCCATCCCCTCGATGATCTCGGCTATGCGGAAGCGAGGCCAGGGGCGGTTGATCTGGCGAAAAGTCTCGTGATTGGCCGCGTCGAGGGTGGGCATCACCAGGTCGGCGGCGGCCAGCTCCTCCCGCACCTGCGGCTGGAAGAGGAGGGCGCCGTTGGTGAGGACAGCCACCGGGACGTCGGTGAGGGCCTTCACCTGTCGGATGAGCCACCCCAGGCTGGCGCACAGCGTTGGCTCCCCCTGCCCGATGAAGGTCACGTAGTCAATCTGGCCGGGCTGGTGGCGCTCCAGCGCGTCCCGCACCTGGGCCAGGATCCCCTCTCGAGGGAAGAAGTCCCGGCGCTCGTTGGTGAGGGGCGTGGTGCGGCCCAACTGGCAATAGACGCAATTGTAGTTGCAGATCTTGAAGGGGATGGGGTCCACCCCCAACGACTGGCCCAGCCGCCGCGAGGGGACGGGGCCGTAGACGTAATTCATGGAGTCCTTCTCACCACTCTCTCTTTCGGATCATAGCGCAGACGCCGTGGACGACCTCGATGCCCTTCTCCTGGCAGAAGCGAATGGCCTCCTCCGATTCCGAGCCGGGCTGCATCCAGACCCTCCCCAGCCCCAGCTCAGCGCACTGGCGGACTATCCTCTCGGTCACCTTCGGCGGAACGACGATGTCCACCACCGCCGGCTTCTCCGGCAGGTCGGCCAAACTGGGGTACAGCCTCTGGCCCTCGATCTCGCCCCCGCCAGGATTGACGCCGTAGACGATGTAGCCCGCTGCTCGCAGGTTGCGAAATATCTGATGGCCGTACTTCTCAGGATTAAGCGAGGCCCCCACCACCGCCCAGACGCGCTGGTTGATGAATTCCCTAATCAATTCCTCCATTTCTTTCCCTCTGTGTTTTATTGGAGTGCGAAACTTGTTTCGCTACAGCCCGAACAAGTTCGGGACTCCGTTTTTTTGGCAAGCCGTTATGGCCCAATATCCAGAACCTTTCCTACGCCGATTTCGATGAAATCCTCCCCGTACTCGGCGGCGAACATCCGCATCGCCCGGCTCCCGGTGCAGTGGCAGGGAGCCACCTTCTGCACCCCCAGCCGCCGGAAGTCGGCGATGATGCCCTTGACCGTTCTCCTGCTCGCCCCACCCAGGTGGAAGCCGCCCAGGACGAGGTAGACCTCCCCGCTCACTATCTCCCTCGCCTTTTTCACGATTTTCACGATTCCCGGATGGGCGCAGCCGGTGATGACCACCAAGCCCTGGCCTGTGACCAAGGCAAGCGACTGCTCGACCAGTCCCCTCCCCATCTCACCACTGGTATGGATGCCTTCGGCTATCTCCATCGGTTCGTGCACCTCCACCACGCGAGCGCGGGCCCGCACCTGGGCTTTGAAGCCGGACGGGAAGGAGCGAGGCAGGTAGACGGTGAGGTTCTTATTGATGGTCAGGATGCCCCCCAGGCCGCCGGTGTGGTCGCCGTGGGGGTGCGAGAGAACCACCGTCCTTATCCCCCAGAGATCGAGTCCCATCTGCCCCATGTTGGAGAGCAGCCTGGGGCCATCACCGCCGGTGTCGAAGAGGAGGTCGTCGCCCACCAGACAGGAGAAGCCCCAGGCGGGGGCCAAATCGGGATCCAGTGTCCTGTTATCGTAAACTACTGTTATTTTCATCGCTAGAGCACCTGCCAGACGAAGTATAAAAGCTGAAGCCCAAAGAGGATGAGAATGACGCCGCATATCGCCCTGAAAACCCTGAGGGGCGTGGAGGATTTGAGCACCATTTCGGGAAAGAAGCCGACCAAAGGGCCCAATGTCATCAGGGGAACGACCGTGCCCACCCCGAAGGAGAGGGCGTAGATGATCCCGTAGAGCGCGTTCGTGGCCACGCAGGCGATGTAGGTGAGGATGGCCACCAGCGTCGCGCAGGGAGCGATGCCGATGAGGAAGCCCAAACCCAGCATGCTTGCGGTGCCCCCTTCCAAGATGCGCTTCCTGAGACTGCGGTAGAACGGCGCTCTGAACCCCTTGCCCAGCACGATGAGCGCGCCCATAAGAACGATGAACACGGCCATGACCAGGTAGAGATAGCCCGACCTGTGGGGAGGGAAGAAGCGGTTGATGGAGGCGAAGGCCACGCTCGCCAGTCCCCCCAGGATGACCAGGGCGAGGAGCCGTCCGAAGGAAAATATCGCGCTCGCCCTCAAGCCCTCCCGCCAGCCCCCTTTGGTGGCGGCAATGTAGGGCAGCAGGATAGGCCCGGAGAGGGCCAGGCAGGGGCCCCAACCCATGCCTATGCCTGCGGCCAGTAACTTTAACGCTTCCATTCCCCTATCTCCAACTTCTTGCCAACGCCCACGAGGATGAAGTTCTCCCCGTAGGCCTTTCCAAAGGTGCTTCGGGCCAGGTTGCCAGAGCAGTGGCAGGGAGCCACCATCTCCACGCCCTCCTTTTTAACCCCATCAATGATGCCCTTTATTTGAAAGACATTCATCCAGCACAGGTGAAAACCTCCCAGCACCAGATGGACGTCGCCGCCCCTGAGCCTCTTGGCCTCCCTGACCACGTTCACTACCCCAGGATGGGCGCAGCCGGTGATCACCACTAACCCTTTGTCAGTCTCGATCACCAGGGACTGTTCTTTTATCCACGCTCCAAGCTCCCCCGTGGAATAGGCCCTCTCGCAGACTTTTGTCGGCTCGCGAACCTCGACGAGCTCCGCGCCGGATTTCCTCACCGTGTCCTTGATGCTCTCAGGAAGGCACTCAGGAAGATAGACGGTGACCTCTTTGTTCTCCTCGAGGAAGCCGGCTAGCCCGCCGAGGTGGTCGTAGTGGATGTGCGAGATGACGATGGCCTCCACATCCTGGGGGTCAACCCCCAGCTTGCGCATGTTGCGCAAGAGCATGGCGCTGTCGCCGCCCGTGTCGAAGAGGATTGTCTTCTCCAGCCCTTCTATCAGACAGGAGAACCCCCAGGCTGTTTCCAGCCGCTCGTCGTACTCGTTGTTGTCGTAGACGATGGTGATGGTCAGTTTTTCAGCAACCTCAGTGGGCGTCGGCTCGGGCGTGGGGGTCGGTGTAGGTTGGCCGGGAGTTGGGGTGATAGTGAGCGTGGGAGTTAGAGTAGCAGTCGGGAGGGGCGTTCCGGTTGGAACCGGGGCGGCAGTGAACGTGGGAAGCGGCGTAGCGGTCGCCCGCTCCGGCGCGGGAGTCAGGGTAGCAGTCGGGATGAGCATTGCGGTCGGAATCAGGATAGCAGTGAGCGTGGGAAACGGCGTCGGCGTAACGGTCGCCCGCTCCGGCGTGGGAGAGGCTATCCCCGACGGCGCGCAACCGATTGCAATTAGACAAATCAGCCCGATCAGCGTTGAGAGCGCCAATCGAGCCAGACCTCGCTCGTTCATCTCTCACCCCTCTGCTCAGCCAACAACCTCAGCAGGATTCGTGCCGCGCGCTCGACCACGAAGGAGCATGACCCAGGTCCGCCAGGGGCGTGCACCTGTTCGTACAGGGGACCGCAGCGGGTGGTGCCTAGCTCGGCGGCGAAGCGCTCGCGGTAGCGGGTGGCGAGATCAAGGGCCGGTAAGTCATCCTCCTCCAGGCTATTGCGCCCGTAGAGCACCCCGATGATCATCACCCCAGCGCTGAATGCCCCGCACATCTCTTGCTTGCTCTCTCCCACGCCTCCCGCGAAGCCAGTGGCCATCCTCACGAAGCGGGGGTCGAGATCACCCAGGACGTGCCCGCCCACGGCGAGCATTATCGCTTCAGCTCAGTGATAGCCTCGCCTCACCAAATCGCCGGCCCGACAGGCCACCTCATCCTTGCTTCCCACCATTGATCGCCACCTCCACTCTCTCCACAGCCAGGCGCACGTTGAGGTCGCGCCCCTCCTCGATGGCCGCGATTCTGGCGCCGGCCTCCTCGAAAACGCGGGCCAGGTCGGCGATGGAGTGGAAACGGCTGCGCATCAGGAGCAGCCTCTCGCCCAGGGCAATCCACTTGACCGACCAGCGGCGAATGTCCGGCTCCTCAACGACCAGGCACCCCCCCGGACGCAACACCCGCAGGGTCTCCTTCGCGGCAGCGTGCTGGTCGTGAAGATGATGGAAGGTGTCCACCATCACGATGCGGTCGAAAGCCCCATCGGCAAAAGGGAGACGCTCGGCCAGGCCACAGCAAGCGATCATCTGCTTCTGGCGAGCCTCCCTCAACATTCCCCAGGAAGGGTCACAAACGACCACCACGTAATCGTCGCCAAAGGTTTGGGAGACGCGGCCCGTGCCGCCCCCGATGTCCAAGATGCGCTCCGATGGCCGGGGCTGAAGCAGACTCATGAGCCGCTCTGGCCCCAGGAAGTGGAACACGCTGTCGTAGAAACGGGCGACGAGGTCGAAATGGTCAGGTCGCATTGCCCGTCTCCACTACTTCTCCAGCTTCCCCGGTCGAGCCGTCACCTCGTCCAGTTGGCGACGCAGCATCTCGGCCTCTTCGCAGTTGACCACCCAGGTAGCGTTCCAGGGCGTGGCGCAGCGTGCTCACCGCCAGTTCGGCGCAGTGGAGGCTCTCCTCAGGCAGGCCGTCCAGGGCCGCGATCAAGTCTTCCGGTTTGATCTCGCCCGCTTCCTCCAGCGACGTCCCCCGCACTAAGCGAGTGAGCATGTTCCCGCAGGCCACCGACGGTCCGCAGCCGTCGGTCATGAAAGTGGCCTCCCTGATCCTCCACCCGTTCAGCCGCAGGTAGACCTCTATCGTGTCGCCGCACCAGCCGTGCACAATCCCGTAGGCATCAGGCTCGGCCATGCGGCCCAGGTTTGTGGGATTGTGGGCCTCCTCGATGACTTTGGCTGAGTAGAGCGCCCGCTCTTGTTCGGTGATCTGCCTTTGCAGTTCCGCCACCAGGCGGTCAAAGTTAGTCTCTTCTTCTTGATGCTCCATCAGATGCTGATCTCGACCTTTCCCTTTTTAAATCCTTTGAGCGGCGACAGCATCCCCAGGATAGTGCCTCTCACGATGTCGGAGATAAAGGGATTCATGGGCATCAGCTCACCATCTATTCTCACCTCCGTCATCGGCTGCAAAGAGACGCAATCCTCTACGCTCCTGGTCCCCCCGACGATCTCGCGAGCCAGCTCGTAGCAAGTCTCGAAGCCGCAGCTCCCGCAGTCGAGATTGGGCAGCTTGAACGCTTTCTCCTCCACCAGGTCGGCGATTTTGCCTATCTCGTCCAGGCTCAAGTGGGGAACGGCGAGCTCGTGCCCTTCGTGAGCGGGGCCCACGGCGCAGATGGCCAGGCCGTCGAAGAGGTCTCGGTCGTCCGGCTCTCCCCGCAGGCAGACGATTTTGGGAAAAGTCTTCTCCGCCTTGAAGCCCTCGACTAGGAGGAAGTCCGCCTCTAAATAAGGGGCCATGTTCTCCAGGCTCAGCGGCTTCTTCCAGAAGACCCCCGATTCCAACGGCGAGATGAACCCCACCCGGTTAGCGAACTCACCCAGCCTGGCGGTGTCCTTCTCGAAAAAATCCATCCTCTCGGATGAGTGCTTGACAGCAGCCACGCGGTGGCCTCTTTTGACCAGCTCCTGGGCCAGGGCGCGCGCCAGGGTCGTCTTGCCGCTGTTCTTGTATCCTACGATGCCGACTGTTCTCAAAGCTTCCCCTCCCTACAGAGAGTATAAAAAAATTGCTCTAGCACCCGTCCCCGGGTGCGTCAATCGGCCCGAGACGGGCCTCTGAGCGGGTTTTTTGATAGTCTCTACAACTTCGTGAGAATCTCCGGCTCGCCGTTGGTGACGGCTAGCGTGTGCTCGAAGTGAGCGGAAAGCGAGCCGTCGGCGGTGACCACCGTCCAGCCATCGGACAGCGTCCGCGTCCGCCAGTCCCCTGCCATGACCATCGGCTCCAGGGCGAAGGTCATGCCCGGCCGCAGGCGCGGCCCCCGATTGGGTCGCCCGAAGTTGGGAATCTGGGGATCCTCGTGCATCTCCTGGCCGATGCCGTGGCCCGTGTACTCCCGCACCACGTTGAAGCCGTTGACCTCGGCATGGCGCTGGATAGCCGCGGAGATGTCGCCCAGACGCTTGCCGGCGTGGGACTGGGCGATGCCCGCCTTCAGCGCGCCCTGGGTCACCTGCAGGAGACGCCAAACCTCCTCATCCACCTTGCCCACCGGCAGGGTGATGGCCGCGTCTCCTTGATAGCCTTTGTAGATGGTGCCCACGTCGAGGCTGATGATGTCGCCTTCCTCCAGCACCCGCTTGGGGCTGGGGATGCCGTGCACGATCTCCTCATTGATCGAGGCACAGATGGCGGCCGGGAAGCCTCGATACCCCTTGAACGAGGGAATCGCCCCCTCTTGCTCGATGATGCGGGAGGCGACTTTCTCCAGATCTGCGGTGGTGATCCCTGGGCGCACCACCTCCCGAAAGCGCTCGTGGACCTGGGCCACGATGCGGCCCGCCTGGCGCATGATCGCCAACTCGCGGGAAGATTTGAGAATGATCATCCTCGCCCTCCACGTCTTCGCTGGCGACGACCACCACGTTTCTCCGTAGTCGGTGCCGCTTCGCGGGATTCGTCCGCAGGCTTTTTGCTAAGCCGCCTGTCCAGAGCGTTGACGATAGCATCGGCTGCGCGGGGCAAAAGCTGGCTTCCTATGAAGCTGAGGGTCGCGCCGACCAGCGTTGCCAGCGTGCTCGGCCGGAGCCTCTCCGCCACGGCAGCCGCCGGCTCCTCCCTGACAGCAATCGGCTTGGCTACCCGGATCGCCCCAGTGGGGCAGACCTGGACGCAGGCCTCACACTCGGTGCAAGAGCCTGAATCTATCCTTGCCACCCCATCTACCAGAGAGATGGCTCCTTCAGGACAGACCTCCACGCAGGCACCGCAGCCATCGCAGCGGTCCAACTCGATGGTTAGCATTGGTTTATCACCTCTAGCGTTTCTTCCAAGTCGTACCCAGGCCCATCTGAGTGATGGGGGGATAGGCCTTGCGCACGGCCAGCACCAGGGGAATCCCTACGATGCCGCCAGCCACGTTCTGCAGCAAGTTGAAAGGCCACTCGGTGAGAGCCTGGGGCAGACCTCCCCACATGGCCGGCACGGCAGCCTCCCCCACAAAATAGAGTCCCACCATCACTACCGTTCCCGCCAGCCAGCCCAGAAGCATCCGCAGGCGAGTATCTCCCTGGCCCACGAAGCGGGCGACCCGGCTTCCCTCCCAGCCCAGGTAACCGGCCACCAGGCCCTCCAGGCCGTGAGCGAAGAAGGTCAGGAGAGCGAACTGGCTGTAACCCAGGCTGATGTCCGCCAGAGCAGCCCCTACCCCGCCCGCTACAAACCCAATCCAGGGTCCGAAGGCAAAGGCGGCGAAGTAGATGGCCACGTCGGAGAAGTTGAAAAACCCAGTGCCGATGGGAACCATGATAGATCGTGTGAACACAGCCACCACGGCGATCATGATGCCGGTGATGGCTATCGTCCTGACACCAATTCCTTTTCCAGACATGTGACACCTCCAATTTCAGTGCATCACAATGTGCTCCCGCTGGATCGCCCGATCCAGCGGGCTGGCAGCGGCAGGCAACTGGCGGAGGGTCTCGCTGAAGGTTGCACGCAATCCGCCGCGAGCAACTGTGATCTAACTTAGTGGTCTACCTCACGCTATTTCCCTAGCTTATCCAGCCGAGCCGCCACCTCGTCCAGTTGGCGCTGCAGCATCTCGGCCTCTTCGCGCAGGCGGCCTACCTCGTCCTGCTCGTACTCGCCCTCGGCCGGGACGGCGGCGTGCTCCCGGCTCTCGCGGCAGGGTTGGGCACCCCGCAGTTGACCGCCCAGGTAGCCTTCCAGGGCGTGGCGCACCGTGCCCGAGGCTGCAGTCACGGCCTCGATGCCGTACTGCTCAAAGAAGCCGATGGCCCGCCCTCCCATCCCGCCAGTGAGCATCACGTGCACTCCCTGGCTGTGGATGAAGCCCGGCACCCGTCCCGGCGCGTGCTGGCCGCGGTATGGATTGTCCACAACCTGGACAGCCTGGACCTCCTGACCCTCCAGGTCCGCCAGGATGTAGTATGGGCAGCGACCAAAGTGAGGGCTAACCACGCTATCGAGGCCGTTGCTGTCATCGGCAGAGATCGCAATGCGCATTTCTAGCCCTCCTTTTCTAGCTTGTCGAGCCGATCCATGATCTGAGCCAACTGCTGGCGCAGGTCACCGGCCGTTTGCTTCAAAACCGCGACTTCTTCTTCGCGGGAAGCGGGCGGCGTGGGCTGCGGCGCAGGTGGAGGCGTCATCCCCCCAACACCAGGCCCGTAGGCACCCTGGCCCATGCCCATGCCCCGACCCATGCCCATACCACGGCCCATCCCCATGCCCCGACCCATGCCACGCCCCATCCCCATCCCGCGGCCCATGCCCATTCCAGCCTGGACATTGGCTCCGGCTACGGATTGAAGTTTTCCCGCCTTGTACGCCTCGACGGTCTCTCCCACCGTTCCGCCCGTGAGCAGGTAGATGGGCACGTTGGCTGCCTGGAAAACGTTGTAGGCGTTGGGGCCGACGTTGCCAGTCAGCACCACCTGCGCGCCCTGCCCGACGACGAACTGGGCTGCCTGGATTCCCGCCCCGCCCGCAGCGGACATGGCCGGATTGGAAACGGCCTCGAACCCCATCGTCTCCGTATCAACGAAGACGTAGGTGGGGCACCGCCCAAAGACCGGGCTGGCCGGCGCGTCCAGGTTTGTGCCGTTGGCTGTTACGACGATCTTCATTTGCAATTCCTCCTTGTTGACAGTATAATTTGGGTGCACCTCTCCTGCCGGTTGTCAGACCACCGTGCAGGTTGGGGGCTTGGGGCGGGTGGCGAGTCTTCCGATTCTGTTCACCCGCCCCGATTTTTATCCCCCTGCTATCCACTGTTACGCCTCCTTCTCAAATCCCTCGATGCGCGCGCTTATCTCATCCAGTTGAGCCTTCAATGCCTCGGCGTAATCCTTCAGCACTTGCAGCTCCTGCTCGCGCGGCATCGCGCCGGGCGCCGGAGCGCCGTAAGCCCACGGGTCAGCTCCCCAGGCAGCGGTCATCTGCGGCGCGGGCCACTGACCGTAGCCAAAGCGCATCCAGCCCGGAAGGCCGGTGGCGTAGTACATGTGGCGCCAGCCACGCCCGCCGCCGCCCCAGCCACGCCCACCGCCCCGCCAGCCACGCCCCCGGAAACCTCGCCCAGGAATGGCGTTGGCATATCCGGGAGCGTCGTAGCCAGCACAGAAGCCAGCCGCTCGCCCGGTCATCGGACCCATGCCCATCGGGCCAGTTCCATCTCCTGCAGGCATCTCAGTCACCTCCTTTCTTTGCGAAATGATCTACGTTTCAACTGCCGACGCTGTCTCTACCACCTGCGTCGGCCTCGGCCTCGTCCCCAGCCCATGCCCCGGCCCCTAAAGCCTCGCAGTCCCCATCGAGGGCGCCCCAGGCCGTAGCCCCGAGCTGGCCATCCAGCCATAGGAGCACGGTAGGGATAAGGAGTGGGGTAAGAGCCATAGCCGGCATAGGGGGAGCTGTACGGATTGCACCAGCCCCGTCCACCACCGGTCATGGGGCCCATCCCGGCCGGTCCTGTTCCATCAAAGCCTGGCATTTTATTTACCTCCTTTCAATCTCAGTAGATCACAATTGTGAAGCAGAGCGGGCTCCCATGCCCGCGTTCCGGCGGCGTGGGAGCCGCCTCTGCTAGTAGTTTGTGATCTACTGAATCTACATCAATTTAGATATTTGTGGGCGATTTCGCGCTATCGCCATCGCCCTCTACCTCGACCCCGGCGCCGTCCCAATCCCCGGCCAAACCGTGGGGCGGAGAAGGGCACGAAGCGTGCTGTGGGATACCCCATTCCTCCGACAGGGCCTGGGGCAGGCTGCACCGGCGTGCCCGCCACTCCCGCGTATCCGTAAGGTGCTCTCCCCGTTTCGGGCGGGGGGAACGCTACGGCGCAATACCCCTCCCCACGCCCGGTCATGGGACCCAGCCCCCTGGGTCCGGTTCCATCAAAAGCTGGCATCTCATTCACCTCCTCTCTCCGAATATCTTGGTTCCTATCCTTACCATGTTAGCCCCTTCCTCCAGGGCAATCCGATAGGAATTCGTCATGCCCATAGAAAGGTATCTCATTTCAACATCTGGCAGATCAAGCTGCTTGAGTCTCCCGAAGATCTTTCTCGTCTCCTGAAAATAGGGACGCGAGTCCTCGGGGTTACCGAAGCGAGGGCCCATGGTCATCAGCCCCATTATCTTTATGTTTGGCAAAGATGAGACCTCCTTCACGAGCTCCTCCACATCTTCTGGAAGCACCCCGAATTTCTGCTCCTCTCTGCCGCTGTTCACCTCCACCAGCACGGGCATCACCTTGCCGATCTCCCTGCACCTCTTATCTATCTCCTCCGCCAGCCGAAGGGAGTCGAGGCTCTCGATCATATCGAATACCTCCACCGCCTTCTTCACCTTGTTCCTCTGCAGATGCCCGATAAAATGCCACCCTACATCCTCGTTCATACTTTTTTGGGCCAGCATGGTCTCCTGGATATAGTTCTCCCCCACGATTTTCAAGCCGGCGTCTATCGCCTCCTTGATCTCACGGGCAGTTCGGCCCTTAGCAGCGCCGACAAGCTCCACCCCATCGGGCAATTCCTCCAGAAGCGTTTTCACATTCTCTTTGATCGCCATTTGCCCCCCAATCAAATCCATGCCGACAGGACTGTAAACGCTCCCATGGCCATTATTAGAATCCCCATGATCTTAGGTATCCAGGCCTCATAACCCATCCTTCTTGCCAGCTCCCCCAGGCCACCTACAGCGAAGCCCCAGGGAACCAAGCCGATGGTCGTTCCCAGGCCGAAGGCGAGCACTATCAAAACGCCACGCCACACGTCTCCTACCGAAGCAACCCAGGTCAGGATAGTCAGCTCAAAGGGACAGATGGGCAAACCCCCGACGATCGCCATGAGGAATACGCTCCAAGCCGTCTTACTCCTCAGCTTTTCCTCCTCCAGCGGTGATGCGAAAGCGTGCTCGCCTCCACCTCTCAGAATCCAAAGGCCGAACAGGGCAATAGCCGCACCAGCGATAGTCTTAAAGAGCGGCCCGTATCGCACGAACAGCAACGATCCGACATAGCTGGCAATGGCCCCCATCACGGCGTTGGTCAACGTCGTGCCTATGCCGTATAGGATTATCAAAAGGATAGCATCCCTCAGCCTCTTTCCCGCCCACGTGGCGATCATAGAGGCGACGCCCTTGTCCTCACAAGGGTGAAAGGTATGAAGCAACCCCAGGACAAACGCTCCCATTATGGACATAGGCTCCATTGTCATCTTTGCCCCCTCCCCTGTTTCAGAACGATGCTGCCCACCGGCACGCCAACGTCGCGAGCGATGACCGGACACTTGACCTTCAGCAGGAAGAAAAGCTGCTCCCCTCCTGCGCTCAACGTTTCGTAGTTGGCCTGCCCCTTAGCCATGATCAGATCGGCCTGCTCGTAGAGGGTACGAAACTCGGCGCTGCATCCGCTCAGGATGGTGCCCGGCGCGTCGGAGCCAGTGCTTATCACCTCGGCCACCTCGTCCAGGCCGGCGGCGAGAGCATCCTCCACTGTAGCGTCGTTGATGATGGGCCCTCCTTTGACGGCGTAGGTCACCGGCACACCCAGCGCCTCAATGAGCACCCGGTCGAAGACTGTTTCCCCGGCGTTGTCGCCCAGATAGAGCACCGATCGCGCCTCTGAGAGCACCCTTCTGAAAGCCGCCATGTCGTTTATGGCAAATGGCTGATACAAGATGCTCCCCAATGTCTCCTCAATGTCGAAATCGGTGCCCGGGCCAAAATCTATCACGTTGCCCGCGATGGCAATGCGGGTCGCTCGCTCCAGCCGGTCTCCGTCCTCGGCGGCCAAGGCCCTCAGCCTGGGATAGAGGCGAAGCGCCTCCTTTGTGCTCTCCACTTTGACAGCAGCGTAGGGGTCGCCGTTGCCGGTTAACTGCCGTACGATGCGGTGCACCTGGTTGCCGATCTCCGGCGGCGTGCTCTCCAGGGGAACATCCCGAAGCAAAGCCATCGTGCTATCGAGCATCATTCGCTGCCGCTTCTCATCGGCCCCGGCCATCCTTGCCGCCTCCAGCGCCTGGCGCAGGAAACAGGGGAAACAGTCGAGATAGGTCTTCACCTATTGGCTTTCTTTTCGACGCTAGCCACTATCTTTTTGGCGATGGGGGCGAAGGCATCAGCCGAGTATTTTTCAACCATCCCGGCATCACAGAGTTTAGAGATCTCAGGATCGAGGGGCAGCCGTCCCAAAAGCGGCATATTGAACTTCTCCGCTGTAATTGCCGCCTTGCTGGGTCCGAAGATCTCAATGCGCTCTCCGCATTTAGGGCAAGTGGCGTAGCTCATGTTTTCCACCAACCCCAAGATGGGCGTGCCCATGTGTTGAGTCATCTGTGCCGCTTTGCGCACCACCATCCCCGCCAGCCCCTGGGGCGAGGTGACCAGGACTACACCTTCCAGGGGAATGGATTGCATGACGGTCAGCGCGGCATCGGCCGTGCCGGGGGGAAGGTCCACAATCAGATAGTCCAGATCGCCCCAGAAGACGTCGCCCCAAAACTGCTGAATAGCCTTGCCAATGAGCGGTCCCCGCCAGATGACCGCCTGGTCCTCGCTGGGGAGAAGCAGATTGATGGACATGACCCCGATGCCTGTTTCGCTTTCCACCGGCAGGATGCCCAGGGGGCTGTTATCTGGATGCCTCTGCGTGGGGAAGAACATCTTAGGGATGCTGGGGCCGGTGATGTCGGCGTCGAGCAGGCCCACTCTATGGCCTCCCCTCCTCAAAGCAACAGCCAGAAGTGCTGCCACTGTAGATTTGCCTACTCCACCCTTGCCGCTCAACACAGCGATGACGTGCTTGATACGGTTCACTCCCTCAGCCGAACCGGTCTCTCTGCCGAACGACATGAAGTGCGCCCGCTCCTTCTGGGTCATCTCGGCCAGCCCGATGGCTACCCTCTCGACTTCTGGCAGCTTCTCCACCGCCGCTCGCGCTTCGCTCACGACCTGATCCTTGATGGGCGCGTTCATGAAGGGCAGGACGACGGTGAATCTCACCCGCTTATCATCCACCCTTATATCCCTGATCATGCCCAACTCCATCAGACTACGACCCGATTCGGGGTGACCAGGCCCCGATTCGGGGCATTTTACCTCTCGTAACGCTTGATGTACCTGCTGTTCGTCAGCCAATTCTTGCTCCTTTCTCACGCAATTGATTTGTGAAGACTTCGGAAGTCTCAAAAGTGCTCTACCCAGCAGCTTTTGAGGCGATTTCAAGTCGCTTTTGCCTTCAAAATTCTCGGCTGGAGACTTCCGAAGTCTAACCTCAACCGAAATGTTACGTGCGGGCCATGGTCAGCAATCGCACGCCCTCACCGCGCTTCACCTGCCCGAAGTTGGCTCCCTGGCCGATGAGCCGCAATACGGATTCCGTGTCAGTGACCAGGGTTCCGCAGATTATGTCCGCCCCGTAGTCGAAGAGCAGAGGCGAGAGGGGCGCCGTGGGGCCCAGGACGATGACCAAAGCGTCAGGGCGGCACAACTTCATCAAGCCCTCAAAGGTGTGGTTGATGAGCGAGGTGCCGGTGATGGCCGCCACATCGGCCTGGGGGAGCACCTCCGCCGCCATCTCCGCGGGCAGGTCTCCCTCCACGGGCCTCTTTTCCAGCACCCAGAGCTTCTCGGCCGCCTCCCTCACCTGGGGAATAAAGGGGAAGTGCCCCACGATGGCCACTTTCCTGCCCGTTCCCTCTTTTAGGATAACCTCCCCCGCGTTCAGATCCACGCAGCGGCTCTCGTCAACCTCCATCAGGGAGTTTATGGCCGCCATCCCGATGGAGGCCTCCAGGAGGCTCTCGGATTTGGCGTATTCGGCCAGCTCCAGCGCGCTGCACTCCAGCAGGTGGCCCGCCCGCGGCACCAGGGGAACGGGGCCGGCGCACTGGGGCTCATCAGGCCGCAGCGTGGAGGCCAGCCCACAGCGCCCATCATCGAGCACCACCGCCGTCCAAAAGCCGCAGACCCGCACTTCGCGCAGGGGCGCATCGCCCCTCAGGGAGGCAATCAAATCATCAATGATGCGCACCCTCACCCTCCAGCATGTGCTTATCATAAGCGGCGAAGAAGTCGTGCAGCACTCGGTCCGTCTCCCGCAGGTCCGCCACCCATTGGGCCAGGTACTGATCGCCCTGGGCGGTCAGCCGATAAACTCGCCGCGGCGGGCCTGAGCCCTCGGTGTCCCAGGTTGAGGTCAAGAGCCCTTGCTCTTCCATCTCCCGCAGGGCTCGATAGACCACGCTGGGATCAACGGGCGCTTCCGCGAAGCCGAACTCCTTCAGCTCATCCTGCAGGCTGTAACCGTGGGAGGAGCTGCGATGGAGCAGCAGGAGCAAACATGGCTCCATGAAACGATATATCCGCGTGGGGCAGGGCCCGCCACCTCCACCACCCATCCGCCTGCGACGACGACCGCGCGGCATAACCAACCTCCCGAAAACAGTGTCTCATGCCTATACTGACATTTTGCACATATAGATTATACCACCTTTTGTGCATTTTGTCAAGTGCTGAAAGCTTAAAATTTACGGGCGTAACAGCCGCAAAACAGCAAAAGAGGCGCCAAATCTGTGACGCTTCCTCATCACTGCAAGCCGATGCCCCTTTCCCCTGTTCTCCATGCAGCCTCCTTATGCTTATGTTACCTCAGCGTTTTTCCGAAGTTGACCGTGTAGCGCCAGAAGTTGCCAAATCGCCGCTCCGGGCTGAACCCGGCCGCCTCAACCCGCCGGATGGTCTCGAAGGCGAATGGATAGTCGGGGTCGAGGAACTCCTCGGTGATGGAGAGCAGCCCGCCGGGCTTGAGCACCCGGCGTAGTTCGGCCAGCGCGCGGGCCTGGTCGGGGATCTCAGGCAGCACCCCGACCAGGAAGGCGCGGTCCACGCTCTCACCCTCCAGCGGCAGGTGGTGGGCGTCGGCGACGTGGGTCTCGACGTTGGTCAACCCCGCCTCCCGCACCCGCTTCTCCACCTGGGCGATCATCCTGGGCTGGATGTCCACGACGACGAGCCGCCCCGTCGGCCCCACGCGCCGCGCCGCCTCCACGGTGAAGAGGCCCGGCCCGGGGCCAAGTTCCAGCACCCGCTCGCCGGGACGGATGCCCACCCGGTCGAGGATGGGACGCACGCAGGGGCGGCGGAGGGGGTTGTCCACCAGCCAGGGCAGCGAGGCCGGGCAAGGCGCTCCGCGGCCCCGGTTGAGCCGGATCAGCACTTTCAGCACCACCAGCCAGAAAAAGGCCAGCCCGCCGGCGACGGCCAACGCGATCCACAACACTTTGAGAGTTGACCTTTGCTTCATCCCACAACAATCTCCTTCCCGACCTGCACGTCTCGATACGCCTCACCGAACGCGCTCCGAAAGGCCTCGATGCTCCAGTCGCAACTGTCGTGGGGCGAGAGGGCGACCAGTTGCGGATGGCGGCGCCGCAGGTAGGCGATGGCGGTCTCCACGTCCTGCCGGTTGATCGGGTCCCAGGGCAACTTGCCCGTGCCCAGAATACGCTGCAGCGGCAGCCCGAACTTCACCTCCCGTGAGGCAGTCACCGGGTAGTGCAGCCCGCCGACGACGCCGTAGAGCGGCTCGTCGAACAGCATCTCCGCCCGGTCAACGATGCGCTGGAGGGTGGAGTGCCCGCAGCCGATGATGAGCACTATGCCCTTCCCTTCCACGTTGACCGCCAACGACTGCTCCGGCGTCCAGCCCAGGAAGAACAGTTGGCGGGGGATGGGGCCCATGCTGGCGACGCCGGGGGCGATGACGCGCGGCCCGTCCACGACCGTGACCCGCGCCGTGGGGTTGGATAGCGGTACCGGCACGTAGGCGGGGATTCCCTTCAGGTCGACCGGCTGGCCTGAAAGGGCAAAGGTGTGCTGCATCATGTGCGACCTGCCCCCCACGTGATCCTCGTGCGCGTGGGAGATGACCACCGCGTCAATCTCGGCTACGTCCACGCCCAGGGCCGCCATGTTGCGCAGCAGCGGGGAGGGGTGCTCCCCGTGCACGTTGTAGCCAACGTCGAAGAGGATGGTGGTGTCGTCGGCGCGGACGAGGTAGGAGACGCCCGGCTCGCCTGTCAGCGGGTCACGGGCGGTATACCAGTCAATGAGGGGCAGGATGGTGAGGCGTTTCACCGTGCCCACGTCCTTGAGTTTGGGGTAGCGGGCGTCGGCCCAGACCCGGTTGGCGCGGTGGCGGCCCAGGTGGAAGCGTGCCACCAGCCCCCCAACAGCAGTGAATCCCAAACCGGCAACCCCGCCTAAGATAATGCTTTTCCATTTTGCGATTTTCATGGTGTTCTCTCCTTTCTCCATCTCGATAGAGTTGCCACAACCCGGCAGGCGACTTCCTCTTTTGCTGTTCAGGCCAGAGCGTAATTCAGCGCCGCCTCGGCGTGAATGGCCGTCGTATCAAACAGCGGTATCCCGGCGTCCGCCTCGTTGACCAACAAAGGGATCTCGGTACAGCCCAGGATGACGCCTTCTGCCCCACGTTCGGCCAGTTTCTCGATGATAGCGACGAATCCGGCTCGGGACTCATCGCGAATCTGGCCGGCGACCAGTTCATCGTAGATGACACTGTTCACGTACTCGCGGCCTTCCTCGTCGGGAACTAGGACGGTGATGCCTTTTCGAGCCAGTGCATCCTGGTAAAAGGTCTTCTCCATGGTGAACTTTGTGCCCAGCAGCCCTACTGTCTTCATCCCCCGCGCTAGAATGGCCTCGCCGACGGCGTCGAGCAGACTCAGCATGGGGACGTTGACGCTGGCCTGTACCTGGTCAAAGACCAGGTGCATGGTGTTGGTGGCGATGACGATGAAATCTGCGCCCGCCGTCTCGAGCCTTTGCGCCGCCTCGCTCAAGCCCTGGGCCACCAGGTCCCAACGATCTTGTTCGGGCCAATCCACGTAGGGCTGAAAGCTGACGCTGTAGATGATGATCTCTGGGTAGCCATAGTCACCGAATCGCTCGGTGTAGGTACGGGTGATGTACTCATAGTATTCCGTCGTTGACTCCGGGCTCATGCCGCCCAGGATGCCGATTCTCTTTGACATTGGTTTTTCTCCTTTCATCTATACGGCTTGCTCTAGCCGTATCGCCAGATCCGGCGACCCGACGGCGGGATCTGACGATCCCTTCGGAGCAAGATAAGAAACGATCCCAACTTTTTCTTTCAAGCGTATGTACATCCACGCCTGCAGGGCTATGGCTACTCAGCCAGCGAACAATCTCAATTTTGGAAAGAACATACCCACTTTTCGGAGGAATCATTTTTATCTCCTGACTACTCCCCATGCCCGGCGATCTCGGCGATCTCCGCGATCCGGGCGTCGAGTTCCGGGCTGAGGCCCTCGATGTCGGCGTCCAGAAAACCGCGGATGATCAACGAGATCGCCTCGCGCTCTTCCATCCCCCGCGATTGCAGGTAGGCCACCTGTTCGGGCGCGATCTTGCCGATGCTGGCCTCGTGGCTCATCCTCGCTTCGGGGTGCAGGGCTCTCAGGCCGGGAACGGCTTCGATAAAGCCATCTTCTCCGGCGTCCAGCACCATGCCCGCGCAGTCCACGTGCGCCCGGCACGGGGCGTTGCCGACCATCAGGCCCCGCTGGTAGATGCGGCCGCCGGTGCACACCGCCCGGTGGGCGAGTTCGGCGCTGGTATTCTCGCCGTTCAGGTAAACGTCGCCGCCGGTGTCAATGGTCGAGCCCTGGGAACCCAGAATGATGGTGAGATACTTGGCCGAAGCGCCCTCCCCGTTGAGCCACGTTTGGGGATTGGTCTGGATGCTCCTGGCTGGCCGAAGCGAGACGTAGTTGCTCACGAACGTCCCGCCCGCCTCGACGATCGTCCCTGAGCGGGGGCGCACCTCGACCTCGGGGCCCCAACTGTGGACCATCGTGCTGGTCAAGCTGGCGTTCCGGCCAACGTAATGCTCGCTGACTCCAAGATGGGCCGCGCTGCTCACGCCGTGCCTCGTGGCGCAGCCCGTGATCAGGTGCAGTTCAGAGTCCTCTTCGAGGATGACGACGTTGTGAACCATCTGGACGATATCGCCCTGCGCGATGTACAGGCAGGCCTGGACGGGAAAACGCACTTGAGCTCCCTTTTTCACGTGGATAAAGTACCCCTGGGGCTCCGGCACCGCTGCGCAGCGGGCCGTGTACCTGTCCAGGTCGGCCGGCACCGCTTTCCAATAGTACCGCTCGCGCAGCCAATCATACCTCCTGAGAGCATCGGCAATAGCCAGCAACTCAAAATCGTCGGACCGGGCCAGCGCACACAACGGGTGAAAGTCGCGGAGGATGTAGGTGCCCGAACGGTCTTCGCCTTTGACGTGCACCCCCACGCTGGCCATCACCTCCGCATCGGCCGGTTCCACCTGACTGGGGGAGATCGGCACCGGCCGTGGAGTATCGGGGGCGGTGGCAAACTGGCCCAGGTCAATATCGGCCGTCGGGCGTGATTCAGTTGAATTCCCCATTATTCTCTATGCCTCCTGAGCTCGCATCGAACACACTCCTGATAGCCATACTCGCGAATCTGGTCGAGGATGATACGGGGGTTCCCTGAGCACCCTATGTACCCGTCCAACATGACGTGCGCTTTGTCGGCGTGGACGTAATCCAGGATGTGGCCGGTGTGGGTGATGATCAGGCCCGCCCTTCTCTCCTTTGGCCGGGTGGCGTGGTTTCTGGCCAGCAGCTCATTCGTCATCTCCCCAATGACGCTCATCGCCTCCAGGTCAACGCCAGAATCGGGCTCATCCATCATTACAAATCTGGGGCGAGTGGCCAACAGTTGGAACAGCTCGGAGCGTTTGATCTCGCCCCCGGAAAGGCCGGCGTTGACGTCGCGCTCCAGAAACGGCTCCATCTGAAAAGCCCTCACCAGCTCATCAATCTCCTGAGCGCGTTGCGGGGCATTGGCGATGACGAAATCGAGTATCTGCCGCAGTTTAACCCCGGCGATGGTGGGGGGACGCTGTTGCGAGACGCCGATGCCCAGCCTGGCCCGCTCGGTGATGTCCAGTGCGGTGATGTCATCCCCGTTGAACAAGATCTGCCCTTTGGTTATCTCGTATTCTGGATAACCGATAATGGCCATCATCAACGTGGTCTTGCCACTTCCGTTCGGCCCCAGCAGGGCGTGCACCTCCCCGTCGGGGATGGTCAGATCGAGATCGTGAAGTATCTCTTGTCCTTCAACCTCAACACAGAGATCTTTAATTTCCAGGATATTAGTCATTGGATCGCTCTCCCTTTTACGCGCTTTCCTTTGTTGCTCTCACGAAGCACATAGACAGTTTCTTTTCGAACCGTTGAATGGAAAAACCGCTCCCCTCCAAGGTGGCCTTCAATTCCCCCTCACTGATTGGCGTGCCCCCAAAAAGTTCGTAGGCTACTATGTAAAGTCCACGTCTCCCAAAACGGGAGAGAAAATCAGGCAGCAAGACCTCCTCAGAAAAGGAGAACACGCCGCCCACTTTCAGCATGCGGTACACTTCTGAGATTACTTTCTTCCACCCCTTTATATGATGAAAGACGCCGAATAGAAAAACAGCGTCAAAGTGACAGTCTGGAAAGGCGGGCCTGGTTGCGTCCTCGCAGAGAAACTCAATGTTGTCGGTTCTTATATTCTGAGCCCACTTCGGTGGATGCGACACGTATTCTCCGGCCGCGGCGACCATACCTGGATCAACGTCTATGCCCACTACTTTCTCACAGTCGAGGTATTGGTTAATCAAGAGAGCGCCCATGCCACTTCCACATCCAATATCCAGGCACACGCTTCTTTCACCAATGCCAAGATCGGAAAGAACCCTGGGAGCCTCAAGCCTTCGCAACATATAGGCCCTCAGTGGACTACGGATCAGCAACTTTTCTCCGGCTGTAAGTTTCATTTTGCATCTCCTCTCAACATCCCCCTACGCCACTTCCCTCCGGACCATCCAGCGGGCCAGCAGGCCGGCGATCAGACCAGTGATGGGCACTGCCAGGATCAACCCTATGCTTCCTACCAGCGTTCGCACGATCTCTTCGGCGATGGGCTCGCGGTTGATCCGCTGACGGAACGGTTCCTGGTAGATGGTAAAGACCAGCATCAATGGCAATGAGGCCCCTATATAGGCCAAAAGCAGCGTGTTCACCATAGCCGCGATGTGGTCCCGGCCGATATTGAGGCTGTGGCGAAAGAGTTCCATCCAATCCAGATCGCGATTTACTTTGATCAGTTCAAAGACTGCCGAGGCCTGCCCCACGCAGATGTCGTCCAGCACGCCCAGGGAGCCGATGATGATTCCGGCTAGCACCAGCCCTCTAAGCTTGACCCCTGGCCCCAGTTCCATCATCAGATAGATACTCTCCTCTGTACCCATTCCGGTCAGGCGGGTCCACCCCACCAAAAGCCAGGCCAACATCCCTGTCAACACCAGGCTCAACATCATCCCCGCTACCGCCGCGTGGGCCTTCGGATTCCAGCCGTAGACCAGGTAGGTGGATACAGCCAGCATCACGATGGAGCCGGTTATGCTCACCGTCACCGGATCCCGACCGGCCAGTATCTGGGGCACGACGAAAGCGAAGATGACCAACAGGCTAAACAGCGTTCCCCCCAGCGAACGCAGCCCCTTACCCCGGCCCACCAGCACCACCAGCCCTACGAACAGCGCCACTATCCAGAATAGTGGGCCGGTGCGCACGTAATCGGAGATGTACAGCCGATCTCCCTGCGGTCCCCCCACCCGTTCCAGGTAGACCTGGTCGCCGGGGTGAAGCAGCCGCTCCTCGGTAATGGTGGTGAAGGTTCCATGCTCGACGACGACCTCCTGCCCAGCCAGGGAGCCCCTCTCGATGCGCAGCAATAAGCGCTGGTAAGGATGCGCACCAGCAATGTCCAGGTCAACGATGTCCTCCTCCAACACTTCGACCACCTGCGCGGTCAACGTCTCGTCTTCCTCCAATGTGATCGGCTGCCCAGATTCCGATGCAATAGGTGGCGCGGATTCCAATGCGCCAGGCTGCTCGGATGATGCAGCCTGCTGCTCCACAGTCGGCTTTGGTGCCGCTAATAGGAATACCACCGCCACCACCACCCAAAGTACCACTAAGCCAATGAACCAATACTGCCTAAGGCCTCCTAATCGAAAGGTCATAACTCCTCCTGCACTCTGGGCGAAATGAAGCAGTTCTCAACCAACACCTATTATACTCTCACCAGCAATTCCCGTTCGGGACGAAAGCACATAATAGGTATGGCGACAAACATCGTACTGTAGAGCCCCAAGTAACTTCCTAGCAATGGTCATACCCTACATGTTGGGGTAAACAACTTCCAGAGCCCAAGATATAGGGGTTC
>JAUWOY010000082.1 GCA_030611885.1 Chloroflexota bacterium
ACATATCCACAGCCCCTATGACCACTTCAACTCAGCACTGTCCAGATCATCAAATCCAAGAAAGGAGGGGACAACCCGGGTAACATTATCTTTTGACTGAACGATCACCGTTCGGTAACATTTTCATTTGACTTGACAGGGTCTCAATCTCCGAGAAGGCGCGTTTCAATTGAGGGCAAGTAGGCTTTCTGTTGTCATTGCGAGCCGAAGGCGAAGCAATCTCCTGCCAGGTTGGGGATTGTTTCCCTTCGACAAGCTCAGGACAGGCGTCGCAAAAACCGCTCCTCGCAATGACGAAAGCCCCAATGGGCTCTACAGGCTCGAACTTTGGGAAAGCATCAGGAGCCGCTCCCGTCGAACAACGTAAAGCTTTTCGGCCAGACCCAGGGCGTCCAGCACCTCGTCGGGCCGACCGGTGCCCTGACTACCGGCCCGAAGGCGCATCCCCAAGACCCAACCGTCGGTCTCTTTCCCCTCAACCCACAAGTCCTCGATCAAAGGGCGCAAGTCGTAATCCTTGCCCCGACGCTGGCGCGGCAGTTGCTCGGCCACAAGTAACTGCCGAACTTGCTCGGCCAGCAGTTTCCCCTCCATCTCCTCCTGCGACCCATCCCAGAACACCGTCACCCGATACTCCGCAGCGCGCACCTGAGACTGCAGGGAGGGCAACTTGGGATAAACCTCCTCCACGGAGAGCACCTCCAGTCCGAGCGGCAAGTGGGGAGCCAAGCCCTTAGCGAAGTTGTAAGGAGAGATGTGGCGCTCCAGGACGATGTCCATCACCTCACCGCGACTGGTGAAGCCCAGGGGCAAGGGGGCAGCGACGGCTATTTTGGGCCGGGGGTTGAAACCGTGGGAGTAAGCCAGGGGCACTCGCGCCCGGCGCAAAGTCCTCTCCCACAGCCGCATCAAATCCAGGTGAGAGATGTATTTTATCTCCTCGCCTTTGGCGAAGGTTATGCGCAAGCGCTGCTGTATCGTTGGCTTCATCAGTTTAGACTCCGTAGTAACAACAAAACTCGTCAGAAACCCCGCAATCAACACAGCCTTCCCGACAATCAATGGTCGTCTCACCTCGGAGGCTGCGCTGGTACTCTTCGACCAGGAATTCCTTCCTGACCCCCACGTCAATGTGATCCCAGGGGAGCACCTCGTCGAGGGAGCGATCCCGCCGAGCGTAGAAGTTGGGATCGAGACCGGCGTCGGCGAAGGCCCGCCACCAAAGGTCTTCGTCGAGGAGTTCGTCCCAGGCATCGAACTTGGCTCCCAGTCGCCAGGCGCGATGGATGACTGGCCCCAGCCGCCGGTCGCCTCGGGAGAGGGCCGCTTCCAGCAAGGTCGTGCGGGGGTCCTGCCAACTGAAGCTGATGCCGGGACCCCTGAGCCCGCGCCGCAGCAACGCCTGTCTCTCCTCCAAAGTTGCCTCATCAACCAGGGGCAGCCACTGGAACGGAGTGAAAGGCTTGGGCACGAAGGTGCCGAGGCTGACGTTCACTTGAGTCCTCTTCCGCTGGTGACGCCGGCCGATGGCTCGCGCCTTCTTCACCAAATCCACGATGGCTGCCACGTCCTCCAGGGTCTCCGTAGGCAGGCCCACCATGAAGTAAAGCTTGATCCGCCGCCAGCCGCTGGAATAGGCCGCCTCGGCCGTGCGCAGCAGGTCCTCTTCGGTGACGTTCTTGTTGATCACGTCCCGCAGGCGCTGGCTGCCCGCCTCAGGGGCGAAGGTCAGGCCAGTCTTGCGCCGCCCCTGAAACATCTCCGCTAGCTCCACTGAGAAAGAATCAATGCGCAGGGAGGGCAGGGAAACAGCCAACGGCGGATGCTGATAGTCCGTGGTAAGCCGTCGCACCAGAGGCTCGATCTGGCTGTGATCGCTGGAGCTCAGGGAGACCAGAGCCACCTCCTCATAGCCCGTCTCCTGCACGATGTCCTCCACCGTTTGCAGCACCTCATCCATAGGCCGCTCGCGCAGGGGGCGATAGATGAAACCCGCCTGGCAGAAGCGGCAGCCCTGGGTACAGCCTCGCTGGATCTCGATCATGGCCCGGTCGTGGATCACGTCAACGTAGGGCATGACAAATTTGGTCGGCGCCGGGGGCAGGGTCCCCACGACGCGCTTTCGAACCCGGGCCCTGGCCTCAGGAACCAGAGGCTCCACGGCAGCCACCGTGCCGTCGTCGTGATAGCGAACATCGTAGAGACTGGGCACGTAGATGCCCTCTATCTTCGCCGCCTCCCGCAGGAAATCCACTTTCGTGATGCGTGATGCGTGATGCGTGATACGTGATCGCCGATACATGTTCACCAATTCCAGCAGCACCTCTTCCCCTTCTCCGATGACGAAGAGGTCGAAGAAGTCGGCCAGAGGCTCGGCGTTGTAGGCGCCACTCCCGCCTCCGATGATCAGCGGATCGGCGTCGCCTCGCTCCGCCGCCAGGGGCAAGAGGCCAGCCAGATCCAGCATGTTCAGCACGTTGGTGTAGTTCAGCTCGTACTGCAACGAGAAGCCAATTATGTCAAAATCGGCCAGGGGGTGCCGCGACTCCAGACTGTAGAGGGGGATACCTGCGCGCCGCATGGCCTCCTCCATGTCTATCCAGGGCGCATAGACCCGCTCGGCCAAAATGCCCTCTTCTCTGTTCAGGATGTCGTAGAGGATCATCAGCCCCAGGTTGGACATGCCCACTTCGTAGGTGTCGGGATAGGCCAGGGCTACTTTGACCTCAACCTGGTCCCAATCCTTGACCACGCTGTTCCACTCGTGACCAGTGTAGCGGGCGGGTTTGGCTACCTTGGGCAAAATGCGATCCAAATCTCGTTGTATTATGTCCATTCTAGTCACTCACCAACTTAACCAAAACGCGGCGGCGGCGCGGCCCGTCGAACTCGGCCAGGTAAATCCCCTGCCAGGTGCCCAGCACCAGGCGGCCATCCTCCACCAGGATGGTTTGGGAAGCTCCCATCAGGCTGGCTTTGATGTGAGCCGCAGAGTTGCCCTCGGCGTGACGGTAGTTGTCGCGCAGGGGCACGATCTTACCCAGCTCCATCAGAATATCCGCTCGCACGCTGGGGTCCCAATTCTCGTTGAGGGTCAGGCCAGCCGTGGTGTGCGGCACGAAGATGTGACAGACGCCACTCTGCATTCCCTTTTCCTTCACGGTTTGCTGCACCGCCGCCGTGATGTCCACCAGCTCTACGGCCGATCTGGTGTTTATCTCCAATTGAGCTATCATCTTCGCGTCTCCCTCCAACACTACAGCGGATTGAGAATGAAACGGATTTTCCCTGCTTTCAATCCGTTATATTCCAAATCCGTTGTAGTCTTCCTGCAAGAGCACCAGCGCGACCGCGCCCAGGAGAGCCACGTCGTCGCCGAGGGTGGCGGGTACGATGGGCGTGTTCTCCCAATAATAGCTGGCCATAGCCCGTTGGCGCACCGTGGCCCGGATAGGCTCGAAGAGGAGGTCGCCGGCTTTGGTCACGCTGCCTCCGATGACGATCAGGCTGGGGTTGAAGATGTGCAGCAGGTTGACGATGCCGACGCCGATGTAGAACCCGGCTTGGCGGAAGAGCTCGATGGCTATGGGATCGCCCGCCTGGGCAGCCTGGTTGACCACCTTGGCGGTGATCTTATCCAGGTCGCCGCCGACCAGGTCAGCGATGGCCGTCCCGATTCCGGTCTTGACGAACTCCCTGGCGCGGCGAGCGATGGCCGGGCCTGCAGCCAGGGCCTCCAGGCAGCCGATGTTTCCGCACTTGCAGCGAGGGCCATGAGCCTCGATAGTCTGATGACCCACCTCCCCAGCCAGACCCTGAGCTCCCAGCAGCAGCCTGTTATCAACGATGACGCCGCCGCCGATGCCGGTGCTGACAGTGATGTAGATCAGATCGGCGATGCCCTGGCCGGCCCCGAAGCGCTGCTCCGCCAAAGCGGCCAGGTTAGCGTCGTTGCCCACCACGACGGGCAAATCGAACTCCGCTTCCATGAGATCCTTCAGGGGGACATTCTTCCAGCCGGGCAGGTTGGGGGCGTTCCTGACGATCCCTCGCCAGGGATCCAAAGGCCCAGGCGCAGTGACGCCGATGGCGCTCACCTGGCCGATGTCGGCGGGCAACACCTGGCGGATGGACTCCTCGATGCGCTCCAGCACTGCCTCTAGCCCCTCGTCGGCCATAGTCGGCTGGCTCACCCGCTGGATGATTTCGCCCTGAGCATCGGCCAGCGCGGCCCGAATCTGGCTACCGCCCAGGTCTACGCCAACGATCAACTTTTCCACTGTAGCTCCTCCTCGTTCGATTGCGCCTCAAGTATACCACGATTTCACGCCTTGCGCCAGCTCGTTTGGCAACAGCAAAAAGCCACCCCTCGAAAATGAGGTGGCTTTGCTTTACGAAGTCGGCAACCCGTTGATGGAAACTCCTATCACAGCGTCTCCAGATAGCGATTGAGCTCCCAGTCGGTTACCTGGATGCGGTACTCGTCCCACTCCGCCGTTTTGGCCCGCACAAAGGCTTGATAGGCGTGCTCCCCTAGCGCCTGCTGTAAGACCTCGTCTTTCTCCAGCTCATCAATGGCTTCTCTCAGAGTGCTTGGCAAGGTGGCGATGTCAAGCTCCCGCAATTTGGCATCATCAAAATCATATACGTTCTCCTCGACTGGGAGAGGCGGTTCTAGCTCCTGCTCAATGCCATCCAGGCCCGCCCACAGCATGGCGGCGAAGGCCAGATAAGGATTGCAGCTTGGGTCAGGGCAGCGCAGCTCCAAGCGAGTGGACTGCTCCCGGCCAGGCGAGTATCTTGGAATGCGGATCAGCGCGGAGCGGTTGATCTGGCCCCAGCAAACGTAGACCGGAGCCTCATAGCCGGGCGTCAGTCGCTTGTAGGAGTTGACAGTCGGCGCCACGATGGCAGCCAGAGCTCTGGCATGCTTTATCTGGCCGGCCATGAAAGCATAGGCCGTCTTGGAGAGATTGTACTTATCGCTCAGGTCAAAGAAAGCGTTTTCACCATCGAGAGTATAGAGGCTTTGATTGGTGTGCATGCCCGAACCGTTGATGCCGAAGATGGGCTTGGGCATAAAGGTGGCATAGAGGCCAAAGGTCTGCGAGACAGCCTTGACGGTGTAGCGCAGAGTCATGACGTTGTCGGCGCTGGTCAAGGCATCGGCGTAGCGGATGTCAATCTCGTGCTGGCCCATCGCCACCTCGTGATGCGCCATCTCTACCTCCATCCCCAGGCTTTCTAAGGTCACGGCAATATCCCCCCGCACCTGAGAAGCCAGATCTCGAGGCGAGAAATCGAAATAACCGCCCACATCGTGGGGAACGGGCTTCATCCTGGGTTCGGAGTTCATCTTGAACAAGAAGAACTCCAGCTCAGGACCTACGTTGTAGAGATAACCCCTCTCCCTTGCCGCCCTGATGGCCCGTTTGAGGATGTAGCGCGGGTCGCCTTCGAAAGGCTCGCCATCGGGCCGATGGACATCGCAGATGATGCGAGCTACCTTCCTGGCCTGGGGTTCCCAGGGGAGAAGGCGATAGGTGTTGACATCGGGCCTCAAAACCATATCGCTCTCGTAGATGCGAGCAAAACCCTCGACGGAGGAGCCATCGAACCAGACCCCTTTCTCCATGACCTCCTCCAGCCGGCCCACGGGGATGGCGACATTCTTGATCGTGCCCACGATGTCAGTAAACTGCAAACTGACGAACTTCACGTCGTCGGCCTTGACCCTTTCCAGAACCTCCCGCTTATCCGAAAACATTTTGTCCCCCTTTCAAACAACGGACTACAGAATTAAACGGACTCGTCTTAACCGAAAGAGGCCCCCTCAACGAAATGAGGCGGCCTCGGCTCATTGCTCCCTTGAGACCCTTGGGGTTTTGTCGTCAAAACTGCGAGTTCTGTCGGATTTCGCGGCACCTTGGATGATCAGGGCCTCGGTTTCACATGGAAAACCCCAAGGGTCTGGACATACCCGCAAGATTTCAAAGCTCACAAATCGGTATCGCGTCCCTCTTGTGCTGGGAGGCAGCCATCATGGCCCTCACGCGAGCCAATGCTTCCTGGTCGCACTCATCGTCATCACCGGACTCGATGGCCACGAGGATCCCGTCCAGCTCATCATAGGTGATACCCATTTCCGCCTCGTCCGTCTGCCCCTCCCACAGACCCGCGCTGGGAGGCTTGGTGATGATCTCGTCAGGAACGCCCAGTTCGCGCGCTAACTCCCGCACCTGTTTTTTGAGCAGGCTTCCCAGGGGCAGGATGTCGGCGCCGCCATCGCCGTACTTGGTAAAATAACCAACTTTGATTTCACTCCGATTTCCCGCGCCCACCACCAGGTAGTTGCGACTATTGGCGAAGTAGTACCACACGGTCATCCGCAGGCGGGCTTTCAGATTGCCCTCCGCCATTCTATCCCCAGGGGGCAGGGCCTCCAAAAGGCAGTCGAAGACGGGGGTCAAGTCCACGTATTCGGTCTCGATGCCAAACTTGGCGGCCACCAGTCGGGCATGTTCCATGTCGGTCGGATCGCTGTAACAAGGCATGATCACACCTAGCACCCCATCGCCCAACGCCTTTTTCGCCAGGACGGCCGCCACGGACGAGTCAATCCCGCCGCTCATCCCCAACACCACGCCCTCGGCTCCCGCCTCCTCGACCCTTTCCCTGATCCAACTGCTGATTCGTTCAGCGGTTTTCATTTTCCCCTCACTCGTTACTGGCTAGTGATGCCTGTTGGGCCAGGATGATCGCTTCCGCAACCTCTTTCATAGGCTTGCGGGTGTTCATGCTCATCTTCTGGATCTTGCGGAAGGCTTCGGCCTCGGTTAGGCCCTGGCTGTCCATCAAGATACCTTTAGCCCGATCCACCAGCTTCCTGGTCTCCAGAGCCAGCGTGAGGTCGCCAACTTCTTTCTCCAGAACCCGGAACTCGGCAAAGCGGGCCACAGCCACCTCGATAGCCGGCGCCAGATCGGACTCACGGAAGGGCTTTACCATGTAGCCTACCACGCCCGCATCCTTGGCCCGCTCGATCAGCTCCTGCTGGCTATAGGCAGTGAGCAGCAAGACAGGGGCAATCCTCTCTTCTGTCAAGACCTTAGCTGCATCAATGCCATCCATGTCTGGCATCTTGATGTCCATAACCACCACATCGGGCCTCAGCTCGCGAGCCAGATTCACCGCACTGCGTCCATCCCCCACCTCGCCGATGACGAGATAACCCAGGTTGGTCAGCATCTCCCTGAGATCCATGCGGATAATTGATTCATCGTCGGCGATGATCACTCTCGTTCGTTCCACGCTTCTTCACCTCCCAGTGTTCGTTTGGGAAAGGTCACGATGGCCGACACCCCATCCCCCTCCCTCAGTTCGAATTGTCCCTTTAGATCATCCTGGACCAAGGTTTGGACTATCTGCAAGCCCAGGCTGTCGGCTTGCTCCAGGCTGAAATCCTCGGGCAATCCCTGCCCATCGTCCACCACGGTGATGACCACCCTGTCGCCATCGTCCCGCAAGTTGACCGAGATGGTGCCGCCGGGCTTGCGCTCGTAGCCATGCTCCACCGCGTTCTGCAGCAGCTCGTTGATGATCAGGGCGCAAGTCGTCGCTTGTTGAGCAGGCAGATAAATGCCAGGCCCACTTAAGGTCAGGCGAATCCGCTTATCTGGCTGCAGAATCCCCTGCCGGGTATGGTTTACGATACGCTGACTCACGTCCCTGATATTGATAATCTTTGCTTCCTGCTGCGCGAAGAACTCATGCACGACGGCCACGCTGAGGATACGCGCCACGCTATCGTTCAGAGCGCGTCTAACCTCCTCCGACTCGCTGCGCCTACTTTGCATCCGTAACAAGGCAGCGATGACTTGCAGGTTATTCTTCACGCGGTGATGAATCTCCTGGATCATAGCCGACTTGACCTTCAGCTCCCGCTCCTTACGCCGCACCTCGGTCTCATCGTGAACCGTTAGCAGCACTCCCACCAGACGGGGCTCGAGGGAAGGCGAGCCCAGAAAGCGGCGTAAACCGACCAACCGCTCCCCATGAGAGATCAGAGGAATGGCCTTCTTGATCCAGACGCGATGGCCCTCCTGGGTCTCCTCTTCGAGGCAACGCTTTTCCCGCCAAGCCCTGACCACCAGAGCTTCGTCCTCTGTCTTTAGCTCGGAGGTGCGTTTTCCCAGGAGGCTATCCAGATAACCCAGCCGGCGATAGAGGCCGGTAGCGATACCGCTGGCATATCGAATCTGCCCCTGGCTATCCACGACCATGATGCCATCGTGCTCGCCGAAAGGAGAAAGCTGCTGCGCGCCTTCGATCTCCCCCCGCAGCAGCATCTCCTGCAATTGCCTCACCGCCCGCTGGAAGACCTTGCTGCGCCGATGATGCCGCTCGTGCTCGATGAGGTTGGTCTCAATGCTCAAAACGCCCAGCACCTTCCCCTCCCCACCACAGATGGGGCGAACCTCCTGCAGCACCGGAGCACCATCGGGGATCAGCGTCCTGTTGCCGTGCACCGAGCGCCCCCTGCCCAGGGCCTGGCAAACGAGAGGCTCCTCAGCCGCCGTCATCGTCCGTCCGACGACGAGCTCTGGGTGAATCGGGGCAATGGAGTGAGGCCGCGCCTGGGCTACCACCGCCGCGCGATTGGGGGAGACCCGGCCATAGATCAACAGGTCGGCGCGGCTAACGTCGGCCACGATGGGCATATCGTTTTCTATTTTTTGCAGGAATGCGATGTCCTCCTCAGTCAGGTCACCGCATCTGTAGACCACATCGTCCATGATAGCTCAACCTTGAAGCTTAAGGGTCCACTTTTCACAGGCCCTTCCAAGTATCGATTGTGTTCAGCCGCGGCTCGCTACGCTTCCGAATAAATGAGTATTCGTAGCCACTGGGAGAAATACTAAATATGTAGTAACCATTATCATTTAGCAGTTTCACTGCATTTCTTGTTTGAGATACGCTCACATTTGGAAACATATGATGGAATTCGACAAGCAGTTGATGGACCTCGATGTCTGACTTAACCAGATCATCAAGAACTGCATACTCAGCTCCCTCAACATCCATTTTCAGGACATCGATCTTGTCATGACCCAGCATATCAAGAATCGTTTCTAGTCTATGAACTTTTACTTCGATTGCATTATGTGCAGTACTGGGTCTCTCCAAGATAGTATGAGAAATATGCTCTGGATTCTCAGGAGGACTGAATTCCGCTCTACCATCATAGTCTGCAATGCCAAACTCAAATAGCAGAAACTCAGGTGGTAAGGTTTGTGATTTTACCCATTGAATTGACCTCGGAGTGGGATCAAAGGCATATACTTTAACTCTGTATTGGTTTATCAAAGAAAGATCAAAAGAGATATCTTCACCAACCCCAAACGAATATACAATGCTATCTTTCGTTATCTTTGCCGGACAAATCACCCATCCACCATATTCGGTTCCATGATGTTCCTTAGCCTACATTTCGCACCTTAACAACTGAAAAGTTGGTCTAGACAGGATCGGAAGTGACAAAATGCTCCTTTTGTGGTAGATTTACGTGACTGTGCCAAACACCTGTCCTGTGGTGAGGCCACAGGGCTAACCGCCATGGAA
>JAUWOY010000040.1 GCA_030611885.1 Chloroflexota bacterium
ATAGGTCATCCAGCTCGTTCCGTTGTACTTGCTCACCCCGCCGGTGGTGGTGCCGACCCATACATTGCCTGATAGGTCTGCGGCGATGGCATTGACGGAGTTAGACGCTAACGCTCCGCTTGTTGTATTGTGGGTTGTCCAATTCCCTCCATCATCGAACTTGCTCACTCCGTACCCAAACCCATCGGTCAACCTGGTGCCGAACCATACGTTCCCTGCTTGGTCTACGGCGACGGCAGAGATATAGTTTAATGCCAATCCAGAGTTCGAGGTGTCATAGGTCGTCCAGTTAGTCCCATCAAATCTACTCACCCCTTGAGAGGTGCCAAACCACTTGTTCCCTGCCGCGTCTATGGCGATGGCATTGACCCGATTAAACACCAATCCAGGTAATCCAGGTTCTTCTGGCATGCTGTATGTCGTCCAGTTGACCCCATCGAACTTGCTGACCCCCTTATTTGTGCCGAACCACTTGTTCCCCTCTGCGTCCATGGCGATGGACAGGATGTAATCAGATGCCAATCCATCGGACTTTCTGTAGGTCGTCCAGGTGCCGTCGTCAGTGTGGTGAAGGTCAGCGGCTTGGGATGAAGAAGCTAGCCTGCTGAGAAGACCAGGAGAGAGTCCACGCTCAAGGGTAGTCAGAAGAGCCACCAAAAGAACAGAGGCCACTACTAAATACAGCAACCTGGTGAGTGTAGCGGTGATCTGCTTGATAGTCAGTCTAGTCATAGGAATTCTCCTTCCGCTATTTGATAGATGTAGAATGGTATCTCAAACTCCTTGATCTCAGGAGGGAAAACCAATTTGGCTGTGATAGTCGAGTAGAGCCACCTTTCCTCAGCTATAGGTACTAGCTCATACTCTTTGAGGTATAGGGGAGGGAGATCCGACTGGCTTACGAAATAGACTCCCTTCCCATCATCCAGCCACTGGGCTACAGCCGTCGAAAATGCGGCATCCTCTGCGTGGGCCGTGGACATCAACAGCGCGTTCTTGTCGTAGATGGCCCAGAGGGGGGCAGCAAAATGGCCCACACGGGAGTCTTGAAACCACGTCTCCTCGAAGATCACGACGTCCTGCTCACCGAAGTAGTTAGCCAGTTTTTCGCTGAAGGCAATGGTGTTTGCCATCTCTCTATGGTTCACATAAGGCATAGCCAAAGCCAGGAAGCTGACCAGTAGGATGGCTATGGCCACCAGTTGGGCGACCCTCAGCAGCTTTCCACCCTTGTTCCAAATCAATATCGCATAGCTGGCCAACAGGATGAGGGAAGGGATCACCATGGGCATCTGCCTTCTGATGGGGTAGACGTAGGAACGCGTGGTGGATATGGCCAGCACAGAGATACTGGCGAGACCGTGAATCAAAACGAGGGCCAGGAAAAAGGCCGTCTTCTCGTTGACACCTCGCCTGATCAACTCCACCAGGCCGAAGATCCCCAACCAGAGACCCAGGGGCGACATAAACTGCCCCACCTGGGCCAAGGTTCCATCCTTCGGGATAAAGTAAGCGTATATGGCCAGGAGGAGTGTCGCCAAGGCGAGGAGCGTCGCTATCAACTGAGGCCCTTCGCTGATTCGCCGCTTCGCCGATCCGCTGATCAGAACAAGCAATCCTCCCAGTGAGATAACTGATACGGCTAGCAAGGCCGGCGACTCGATGAGCAGCGGTCGAAGCTTGACCCACAAGCCGTAGGAGTTCAACTCTACATAAGGCCTACTGGCCGTCAAGGCTAGTACGACTCCATCCACGAGGAGAAGCCCAAACGGGATGGCGAAAAAGCGGAAATCCTTCGGCAGGCTTCTCTTTATAATCATCCAGCATCCGAAGAACATGACCAGGGGCAAGACAACGATGAGACCTTCGATCCGACTCAGGATGGCCTGGCCGAAAGAGAGGGCGGCGATGGCAGCGTACAATGGCTTGTGCTCCACGATGTAAGTTGTTAAGGCGTAGATCCCGCTGAAGAGCAGGAACTGGCTCAAAATCTCCGAGTAGGGCACTCGCGAGAAGTATATCTGGGTGAAGCTGACGGCCAGGAGGACAGCCGCCAGTAAACCGACTTTTCTGCCGAACATGGCCTTCCCGGCGAAATATAGGCCGAGCACGCTCAGAGTCCCGAAGAAGGGCGTGGCGTACAGGCTAAACCGTAATCCCCCCAGGGCGTAAAAGATGGCTAGCCAGACCGAGAAGAGAGGCGGGTGATAGGCAGTCAACTCGCCCCGGTCTGGATCGGCCACGGCAAACGACCAGAGGTAGATTCCCCTCGATTCCGTATCTGGAAAATAGGGGAACAGCTTCTTTAGCGAGGCAAAGGAGCTGTAGAACAGGGGCTTGGCCGCTGAGGGCAGCGATGAGAAGATCCGGCTCTCACCGGTGAGCGAGCCCGTTTTGGCGATGTGAACGCCTGTGTTCACATACCAGCCTGCGTCTAGCCAGCCGAGGATGTACTCGGCGGGCCTGGCGTAGAGCAATAGCGACAGGCAGAGCAGGAAGATGACTATGGCGTCTTCCCAGCCGAGCCGAACAGAGCGGAGAGGGGGAGACACGGAGAGGGGGAGACACGGAGACGGTCTCCTTGTCCCCTTGTCTCCTTGTCTCCTTGTCCGCCCGCTGGCGGCGATGAGAGCCAGGCAGAAAGCTGAGTAGGCGGACAGAGCTAGCAGGAGGCTGCCCAGGGAGAAAACGCCCGCCTGGGCCAATACCAGGCCGATCGGGCCAGAGATGAGAGCGCTTATGAGCAAGGAGAGGAACAATCGTTGCCCAAAAGCCGTTTTGGCCTGGTCCGTTTTTCCCCAGAGAGGAAGATGCAGGGTGAAGTAGCCTGGAAGTAGAAGTATTCCAATGACCAATATCCAATGACCAATGACCAACCGTTAGCTCCTCCTCAGGATCAACTCGAAACTCCGAAACTCGAAACTCGAAGCTCTAGCATTTCCCTCATCGCCTGGGGGATTGTTTTGATCGCTCCCTCTTCGTCCACGCAGAAGTGCTTCGTCCGCCCCGTGGCCAACAGTTGGCCCGTCTCGGCCATGACGACCTCGTAGGCGAAGGTCACCTGGCGGCTTCGCGCTTCCTCGACCCAGGTTCTGACTGTGACCAGGTCCGCGTAGCGGGCGGGGGCCAGGTAGCGGGCCTGCACTTCGATGACGGGCAGGTAGTAGCCCCCGGCCTCCCATCGAGCGTAGTCGCCGCCCTGCTGGCGCATGTATTCGCCGCGCCCCACCTCGAACCAGACGATGTAGTTGCTGTGGTAGACGATGCCCATGGCGTCGGTCTCGGCGTAGCGGACTCGCAACGTCGCCTCAACCGTGTGGCCTTTGCTCATGCTGGTGTCCCCTCGTTACCCATTACTCATTACTCGTTACTCCCTCTAACGCTCGCCCCAGTCTCTCGATCCCTTCCTCGATCTTCTCCGGGGTGGCACTGGCAAAGGTCAGCCGCATGGTGTTTTTGCCACCCTCATCAGGGTAGAAGGCTCGGCCGGGCACGAAGGCCACTTTTTCCTGCAGGGCTACATCCAAGAGCTCCGAGGCATCAACGTGTTCCGGCAATTGTACCCATAGGAAGAGACCACCCTGGGGGCGAATCCAGGTAATGCCCGGCGGGAAGTGCTTCTCCATGGCCGCCAGCATCGCGTCTCGGCGTTCCCTGTAGACCTCCCGGATCGTCTTCACGTGGTTGCGGAGGATGCCGCGCCGGCAGATGTCGTGAGCCACCATCTGGATGAAGGTGCTGGTGTGCAGGTCTGACCCCTGCTTGGCCTGAACGAGCTTGGCGATGATCTTGCTGGGAGCGACGATCCAGCCCAGGCGGATGCCGGGGGAGAGGGTCTTGGAGAAGGTGCTCAGATAGAGGACGTTCTCCTTGTGCAAAACCACCAGGGGGGCGATGTCCTGGCCCTCGAAGCGCAGCTCGCCGTAGGGGTCGTCTTCTACGATGAAGACGCCGTACTGGGCGGCCAGCTCCACCAGCTTCAGCCGCCGCTCCAGGGTCATCGTCACCCCGGCCGGGTTGTGGAAGTTGGGCAAGACGTACATGAACTTAACGGGTTGGCGTTCCAGCACCTCTTCCAGTTTGTCCGTCTGGATCCCATCTTCGTCGAGGGGGACGGTCACGAAGCGGGCCTGGTAGGCTCTAAGGGACTGTATTGCTCCCAGGTACGTTGGCCCCTCGGTGAGGATGATGTCGCCGGGGTTGATGAACATCTTGCCGATCAGGTCGAGGGCCTGTTGGGAGCCGTTGGTTATAAGGATGTTTTCCTGCTCGGCGGGCACGCCGTACTTCTGCACCTTCTCCACCAGGTACTGCCTGAGAGGTGGGTAGCCCTCGGTGGTGCCGTACTGAAGAGCCCGCGCCCCATCGTGGGTCAGGACGTACTGACAGGCCTCCCCGAACTCCCTGATCAGGAATAGCTCAGAGGCGGGCATCCCCCCGGCGAAGGAGATGATGTCCGGCTGCAAGGCCAGCTTCAGCAGTTCCCGGATGATCGAGCTCATCATACCCTGAGTTCGCTCGGCGAAGCGCTCATCCCAATTCGTGGTTACCTGGCCGTCAAAAGTAGAAGTCGCTGTCATGGTGAAACCTCCTTGTCTCTATTTGGATATTGGGTATTGGATATTGGATATTTCTCTCGTTCGATGATCTCCCGCAGGGCCAGCCGACGCGCCTGGCCCGTGAGGCACTCCAGCTTGCGCACACCCAAAGGATCAATCTCCTCTCGCAGGAGCCGCACCTCCTCCTCGGTGGGAGGCACGGTTTCTGCGAGGTTGGATGCTATCTCCAGGGGGAAACTGGTCTTGGCCTGGACTTCCTCGACCGCCACGCCGGGGTGACAGGATACCAGGCGCAGCCGCCCGTGGGCGAAGTCAAATTGGCCCAGGTCGCTCACCAGGTAGCGGGGGCCAGGACTGGTGATGCCCCGCTCCCGGCGCTCTTCCTGGCTCTCTCCGGCCAGGTGTCCAACTCCGCTGCGGAAGTCCAGCTTCTCCACGAGGACCCGCCGCTCGTGGCGGGGCAGGTAGAGGTAGATTCGCCTTGAGAAATTGGTCACGTCGGCTATGCCGCCGCAGCCGGGCAATCGCAGGCGCGGTTGGTAGTAATCGCCGATGACCACGTTGTTGAAGTTTCCGTAGGCGTCCATCTGGGCTGGTCGGAAGAACTCTTTGGGCTGCAGGGTGGGCAGTAGCTCGCAACTGATCTCGGCGAAGCTCAGCAGCCGGCGGGCTTGTCCCAGCCAGGCCTCCTCGATGCGGGATAGGGAGAGCGAGCACCAGTCGTCGCAGATAGCGTTGCCGATGGCTGAGGTGAAGGTGATGTTGGGAGCGTGAGTCAGCCTGGCCAGGATGTATCCAGCGGCTACCAACGGCGTGGCAATGCCCTGGGCTACCGCCTCGCCGTCCTCGATCTGGCGGGCGATGCAGACGCAAATCAGTTCGTCGGTGGTGTAGTCGTCAAAAGCTTCTCTCATTGGCTACGGAAGGGCGTCCCCGCCCTGTTTTGTGCCGCATCAGACGTGGCGAGGATGCCACTTTGTAGCGAGGTGGTGTAATCGCCATCTGAGCAGAGCGGGCTCCCACGCCCGCGAACCGGCGGCATGGGAGCCGCCTCTGCTGAAAACTTTGGATCCGCTTATTCTCCTTCTGATGGTGGTTTATCCTCCCGGCGGTAGGGCACGGGAATGTACTGGACTGACGGACGGCGCTGGCCAGCCTGGCGGTAGAGCTGCATCAACTGGCACACCTCGTCTGGCAGATCCAGACTAATGGGCAGGCCCAGTTTCTCCGCTTCCGCTGCGCTGATGGGATAGTCGTGGGTCCACTGGCCAGCGCTGAGGGCCTCGGCGATCTCCTTTGCTTTCTCTTCCTCCATCTCGTTGCCCATCAGGATTTCTACCACGGTCTGCTTGACCTGGGAGACGGCCTTCCTGGCCATGTCGGCTAGAATCAGGGTTTCGTCGTCGGTCTCGTTGACGTCCTTGATCTGGGTCACCGCCAGGATTGAGCTGGCCGGATAGCGGCCCAGTTGGGGATCAACAGGCCCCAGGACGGCGTTCTCGTCCATCACGATCTCGTCGGCGGCCAGGGCGATGAGGGTTCCGCCGGACATGGCATAGTGGGGAATGAAGACGGTGATCGGAGCCTGGTGGCGGATGAGGGCCTGGGCGATCTGCTCGGCGGCCAGAACCAACCCGCCGGGGGTGTGCAGGATGATGTCAATCGGCATGTCCTCAGGAGTCAGGCGAATGGCCCTGAGCAGCGCTTCCGAGTCCTCGATGTCAATGTAGCGACGGAAGCCTATTCCCAGGAAGCTGATGACCTCCTGGCGGTGGATGAGGGTGATGAGGCGCGAGTCGCGTTTTTTCTCCAATTGCCGCATCACGCGCTGCCGCTTGGCATCCAGGAGCCGCTTCTGCAGGACAGGAATCAGAGTGGAAATGATGATGAAGATCCAAAGCAAGTCGAACGGGCTGAAATCCATTTTAACTATCCTCCCAGACCTCACAGGTTTTGTCGGGAACCTGTCAGGTCTTAGCTGACCAGAGCGTCCTCGGCCCTTGCGACGCGGATCCCTTCTTCCACGTCTACTCTGGTCAGGAGCAGACCTCCCACCACGAAGAAGACGATCAGCGACACGATGCTCAGGCGGCTCTCCCCGGCTAGCTGACTGACCACGCCGAACAGCAGCGGGCCGGCGATGCCGGCGAACTTGGAACTGGTGCTGAAGAAGCCGAAGAACTCGGCGGACTGGCTCTTGGGAACCATCGCGCCATAGAGGGAACGGCTGAGCGCCTGCGTACCGCCCTGCACCATCCCCACCGCGAAGGCCAGGATGTAAAAGTGGGTGGCCGTTTGCATAAAGTAGCCGGCGATCGCGATCAGCACGTAGAGACCCAATCCTGAGAGGATCGAGCGCTTCGTGCCCAATCGCCGGGCGAGACGGCCAAATCCAAACGAGAAAGGAATGCCCACGAACTGGGTGATGATCAGGGCAATCGTCATGTCGGTCAGGCCGATGCCGATCTCGTCGCCGTAGGCGGTTGCCATTTTGATGATGGTGCCGATGCCGTCGTTGTAGAGCCAGAAGGCGACGAGGAACAGCATCAACTGTTTGTACCGCCTACTCTGACGGAAAGTATGAGCCAAGCGACCGAAGCCGGCCCGTAAGATGTTCATGCCTTCTTGCCTGGTGCGCACAACGGGCGGCTCTGGCACTCTGCGGAACAGCGGGATGGAGAATAGTGCCCACCACACTGCTACGCTGAAGAAGGAGGCCCGCAGCGCGAAGCCTACATCGGGGATGAAGAACCATTCCGGCTTCATGTACCACAGCACGTTGATGACCAGCAAGATGCCGCCTCCCACGTAGCCCAGCGCGTAACCTCGCGTCGAGATCTGATCAATGTCGTCCTGCTTGGCGATGTGAGGAAGCAGGGATTCATAGAAGACGTTGGCCCCAGCAAAGCCCACGTTGCCCACGATGAACAGGATTGAGCCCAGGATGTACGTATCGTCGCCAAGAAACACGAACAGTCCTGTGCCCACGATACCCAGTGCAGCGAAGAAAGCGATGTACCGCTTCTTGTTGCCGGTGTAGTCGGAGATGGCGCCCAGTACAGGGGCCAGAAGCGCGACCAGCAGTAGCGCAATCGAGGTGGTATAGGCCCAATACGCGGTCGCATTCGCTTCGCCCACCCCAGCAGTCGTCACCATTGACCGGTAGAATGGGGGGAACAAGGCGGCCATGATCGTCGTGGCGAACGCGGAATTGGCCCAGTCGTACATGCACCAGGCATTGATGATTTTTCTGTATGTTTTGTCTTTCACCTTTGTCCTCCTTTGAGTTGATCGCGCACCAATCCTCTCCTGATTCCTCTCCTGGTGAAGTCCTAGGTTCGGAAACGTCCCAATATTATACTTGATTCTCCCCTCAGGTCAACCTTTGATGAATTCCTCCAGGTACTCATCGAACCGACCGACAGCGCAGGCCTCGACGTAATCCAAAATCTCCTCGCTGGCCAGGGGGTAGTCGGGGTAGCACGAAGTAGGGTGAGCGCCTCGTGGCGCTTCGACGACGGCGTTGACGTAAAGGCCAAGTATGTCGGCGCGTCCCTCCAGCCCTTCGACCACGCGCTCGGCGGTGACGATGGTCTTCCCGGCAGCCAGGGATAGCTCCCAGTCCACCGCCAGGTTGCCGCCCAGGAGGGCGTTGCCGGAGCGGTCGGCGGCGCGGGCGTGGATGACGGCCACGTCGGGATGGATGGCCGGGAAGGCCACGTAGCTCCGCTCGCTGTAGGGATCATCCACCAGCCTCACGTCGGGGCGAACTTGCAGGAGATCCGTCTCTCGCCAGCCCTGGCCGGGCATGAAGCCCACTCCGGCCAGAGCCGCCCGCAGCCCGAAGGCGATGCTGGCCTCGGTCTCCTCAATGACCTTGATCTCGCCCGCTGTGGCCAGCTTGGTGAACATGGGCGCCAGCCCGAAAACCTCCAGCCCGAAGTAGCAGGTGCGCACTCGCCTGACCAGGCCCGCTCCCACCAGTAGATCGCTCTCGTAGCCGGCGGTGAGCGCCAGCAGGGTGAGATCGCCCGTGCCCTGGCGGATCAGCTCGCGCACGAAGGCCACGGGCCGCCGATAGAGAGTCATCCCGCCCAGGCCCAGGGTGTCGCCGGGCCGGACCAACCCGGCGGCCTCGTGCACGCTCATCACTTTATCCGTCATTTGACAGTCCTTCATCAGAAACCAGGTTTTTGGGAAAAACCTGGTTTCTCCCAGGAGTCAAGCGCTGAACAACCTCTCCAATCTCCGCCACCTCACCGATGACGAAGTCCGCGTCCGCCGTCTTCTCGCTGCCCACCAGCACGGTGATCATCCCCAATGCTTTGGCCGGCGCGAGATTCCGAACCCTGTCGTCAACGAGCAGGCACTCGTGCCCCTCGGCGCCCAGTATCTCCAGGGCGCGCCGGTAAGCCTCTGGATTGGGCTTGCTCATGTAGCCCAAGGCTCGCACGTCTATGATGCGGCTGAAGTGGCGCTCGATGCCCAGGATGGCGAGCACGCGACGGGCATGTTCTGCCGAAGCGTTGGTGAAGATGGCCTTCTCTGCTTCGATCTCAGCGAGCACCCTGTCGAGCTCGTCGTTGGGGCCGATGTAGTCCTCCAGCGAGATGTCGTGGACGTAGGCCAGGTAGTCTTCGGGATCTATGCCATGATGGATTTGCAGACCCCGCATGGTGGTGCCGTACGTGTGGTAGTAGTGCTCTCGCAAGAACGGCACTTCGGTCGGCGGCATATCCAATCGTTCTTCCATGTACCGACTCATCAACTCCCCGATACCAGCCATAAGCCCCGACCGGCTGGGATAGAGGGTCTCATCCAGGTCGAAGAGGATGTATTTCAGTGTTTTGGTCATAATCCTCGATTCTATCCTTCTGCCCCCGCCACGCTCTCGGCGCGGGAGGAGACATAGATACCAGCCAGGGTCAGCACGCCGCCGCTGATCTTGGCCAGGGTGGGGGTCTCGGTTAAGATAAAGTAGGCCAGGATGGTTGAGCCGATGGGCTCGCCCAGGGTGGCCACTCCCACGAAGGTGGCCGGGAGGTACTTCAAAGCCCAGTTGTAGGATGAGTGGCCGATGATCTGGGGCACGGCGGCCAGCAGGATGAACAGCAGATAGGTCTGGCGGGAGTAGCCTGAGAAGGTGTGTCCCGCGACCAGGCAGATGGCAATCAGAAAGACGGCCGCCGTGGCGTAGACCAGAAAGATGTACGATAGGAGCGACAAATGCCGGCGCAGCTTCCGTCCCACCAGCAAGTAGCCGGAGACCGCCACCGCCCCCACGATGGCCAGGAGATCGCCGAAAAGCTCCCTGGTGCCCAGGCCGAAGTCGCCGTAGCCGACGATCATCCCCCCCAGCACGGACACCGCTATCCCCACGAACATCTGCCGCGACACTCTTTCCTTCAGCAGGAAATGGGAGGCCAGTCCCACGAACATGGGGCTGGTGCTGACGAAGACCACCGAGCTGGCCACCGAGGTGTACTCCAGGGAGCTTATCCAGGTGGCGAAGTGCAGGCCCAGGAACAGGCCGGAGAGGAGAGCCAGTCCCAGGTCTGCCTTTGTGAGGGCCCGCAGTTCATCTTTGCTCTTGATGAGGACCGCTGGGGCCAGGATCAGGGAGGCGATGGTCAGGCGAGAGGCGGCGATGACCAGGGATGGGGCTTCGGCCAGGCGGATGAAGATGGAGGCGAAGGAGACGGCCACGATTCCTATGGCCAGCCCCAGGTAGGGCTTGATGGTTGGTTTGCTCATGATGCTATCTACCGCGCCAACTTCAGCATGGCCCGCCAGACCTGGTAGACGGTGAGGAGATCATCGTGGGTGTACTCGATGTGTCTCCCGCTGGTGCGGCGGCTGCCAGGGATGAGCTCGGCCATGTCCAGATGCGCGCTGGAGGTGAAGTCTACCGCCAGGGTGATGGGCGGCTCGACGACGAAAGGCTTCCCTTTTCTGGACAGCGCGCTCTGGGCCGCCTCGCAGATGAGTTCGTGCACCGCCTCTGGCACCAGGCACCTGGCTGCGTAGCGGCCGTAGCTCTCCTTGACGGCCACCCCTTCCACCGTCCCCAGCAGAGCCGTGGCTTCTTCTACCAGCAACTGGTCCCCGGTCACCAGAACCACCGGCACGCCGAAGTAGCCGGCCAGGGCGGCGTTGAGGCCCGTCTCGCCCATCGGGCGGCCGTTCAGGCTCACCTGGTACACGATGCCGGAGTAGGTGTGGTCCAGCACGCTGTAGGCCGTGCCGGCTTGGGCGTGGTAGCCGATGAAGAAGGCGGCGTCGAAGCTGTCGTCAATTCCTTGCATCATCGAGAGAGGCTTGGGCGAGCCAGAGATGAGCTGGGCGCTGGGGTTCAGCTTCTCAATGAGGATGTTGCGCATTGAGCCGTGGGAGTCGTTGACCAGAACCTCGTTGGCCCCGCTGGCCAAGGCCCCCTCGATGGCGGCGTTGACCTCGCCCGTCATCAGCTTCTGAGCTCGCTTGTACTCCTCGCCATTTGCCACGGTTTGCTTGCTGGCTACTACACCTGAGACGCCTTCCATATCGCAGGAGATGTAGACTTTCATTTTTTACCTCCATGTTGCCTTAGTTGTTCAACCATGATCTCGAAGAGAAGGCTGGCATCAATGTTGGCCCCGGTCAATACTGCCACTACTTTTCTCCCCGCCAAGTCCACTTTGCCGGTCAACAAAGCGGCTATGCCCACTGCGCCGGCGCCTTCCACTACCAACTGGGCCAGCTCCAGCAGGGCGAAAACGGCGGCGCGGACCTCTTCTTCGCTCACCAGGACGATTTCGTCAATGAGGTGGCCAGCGATCTCGAAGGGCAGACGGCCAAAGCCGCCGGCCAGCCCATCGGCGATGGTGGGGGCGGCGTCGTACTTTTCGTAAGGACGGCCGTCGCGCAGCGAGAGGTAGGCCGCCGGCGAGGCCTCAGGTTGCACTCCAATGACTTGTACATGAGGGTTGATCGCTTTGGCGGCTACAGCCACTCCAGCGATGAGCCCGCCGCCTCCCACTGGCACCAGGATGGCCTCGGCCTGGGGCAGGTCTTCCATGACCTCTAGCCCTACCGTGCCCTGGCCGGCCATGGTCAGGGGATCGTCGTAGGCGTGGACGTAAGTGGCGCGGTGAACTCGCTCGAAATCCTCGGCGGCGTGGTGAGCTTCGTCGTAGCTGTTTCCCGAGAGGACAACGTTGCACTCAAACTCCTCCAGCTTTTTCAGCTTTGAGGCAGGAGCGTTGACGGGCACAAACAGAGTGGTCGGCACGTTGCCCAGGGCTCGGGCGGCGTAAGCTACACCCAGGGCGTGGTTCCCCGCCGAAGCCGTCACCAGTCCCCTGGCTTTCTCCTCCTCGGTCAGGCTGGCGACCTTGTTAATCGCTCCCCGCACCTTGAAGGAACCAGTCTTCTGCCAATTCTCCAGCTTGAGATACACCTCGCAGCCCGCCCGCTGGCTCAAGAGAAACGAATACTCCAGCGGCGTCCTGGTGATCAAGCCGCCGAGCTTGCGCTGGGCGGCCAGGATGTCTCGTAAACCCAACATGGTCCCACTCCTCAATATCTAATACCCGATACCTACAGCTATTGGCTGGGTTACTTCCAAAATTCTGAGCAGAGTGGGCTCCCACGCCCGCGAACCGGCGGCATGGGAGCCGCCTTTGCTGGGAATCTTGGATCTACTGAGTAAGAGTATGATAGCACATTCCCATTAGATAAGCAAACGAGTAGATGGAGCCTATGTCCATCTACCCGTTTGTTGTCTACTAATGGCTGACGAGGGTGCTGTCAACGGATTCAGGGAACAGATTGAACGGATTGGAAGCGGCCAGTATCCGTTCAATCCGCTCCAGACCTGCCCTGAGCAAAGCCGAAGGGAATCTGTTTACAGCGCTCTCAACTCTGCCAGCAGCGGTGGGATGATCTCTTTGGGATCGCCTACGATGCCAATGTCGGCTACTTTGAAGATGGGAGCATTCGGGTCTTTGTGGATGGCCACTACGAACTTGGACTCCTGCATGGCGAAATAGTGGTGGACGTCTCCGGGGATGCCGCAGGCGATGTAAAGGTCGGGCTTGACTGTGATTTCACTCAATCCCACCTGGCGCTCTTCACCGATCCAGCCCTCGTCCCTTGCTCCCCGCGTGCCTGCTACCTGGCCGCCCAGGGCCTCCGCCAGCTCCTCGACCAGCGCGAAACCCTCGGCGTCCCCCAGGCCCCGCCCACCGGCGACGATCACTCTGGCCTCGGATAGAGGCACCTGGGGTTGAGCCTCCTCAGCGGATACACTGAGCACCCTGACTTGGCCTTCGATTCCCTCCAAATTGACAGCCATCTCCTCCACCTCACCGGAGCGGTACTCGTCGGCGAAGGGGAGGCGGAAGGCGCCGGGGCGCACCGTCGCTATCTGCGGCTTGGCTCCCAGGAAGCTGCTGACGTGGAAGTACTCGCCGCCGTAGACCGGATGAGTGGCTAGCAGCACCCGCTCGGTTTCGTCAATGGATAGGGTCAGGCAATCGGAGATCAGGCCAGTCCCCAGGCGTTGAGCCAGGCGGGGGGCCAGCTCCTGGCCCAGTTCGGTGGCCCCGAAGAGGATGATCTCTGGTTTTTGCTCTTGGAACAGATCGCCCAGCACCTGGGCGTAGGTTTCCAGGTGATATTCAGCCAGGCGAGGATCGTCGGCCAGGTAGACGCCGTCGGCCCCGCGCTGGATCAGCTCCTGATCCAGGCCCTCCAGTCCCTCACCCAGTAGGACGGCCTGAACGTAGGCGCCCAGGCCAGCAGCCATCTCCCGCGCTTTGCCCACCATCTCCAGGCTGACCGGCGTCAGGACGCCATCCTCCACCTCGGCCACCACCCAGATATCGCGATAGGCGATTTCCTCTTCTTCTTCCTCGATTGCTTCGCCCGTGAGGAGTTCCCAGTATTCTAGATCCATATCTAACCTCCGATCTCGGCAGGGATCAGAAACCAGGTTTTTGGTTAGTAAGACACCTTCTTGTGTCCCAAGAGATTCCAAAAAGAGCAATCTGCTTGTCTAAACAGGAAAAAACCTGGTTTCTCTGCCTTCAGCTTCTAGTTTTTAGGATATGTACCAGTTCCTTCGCCGCCTCATCGGGTGTGCCCGTTATAAGCTCCCCCAGCGTTCGCTCTGGGGGAAAGGCCCTGCGCTGGAGGCGGATCAAAGGGCTGAGCTCCTCTTCGGTCAGGCCCAGATCGGCCAGGTCCCAGGCGGCGACTTCCCACTCCCGATAGGCGCTCATGATGCGCGCTCCGTGCGGAAGGCGGGGTTGGTTGGCCTGGGGAGCGATGCTGAGCAGCGCGGGCAGGCCGACCTCCACCTCGGCGAATCCATTCTTCCAGTTTCGTTTGGCCCTCAGCTTCCCGTTGCTAAGGCCGGACACCTGGCGGACTTCCAGCACTTGCGGCAGGCCTAAATATTCGGCCAGACGGGGGGCCATCTGGCTGGCGCCGGTGTCAAGAGCTCGCTGACCAGTCAGGATGAGGTCATAGTTGCCGATTTTCTCAATGGCCTGGCCCAGAATCAGCGCAGCGGCGGCGGCATCGGCCTCGGCGAAGGCCGCATCGGTCAGGAGAAACGCCTGGTCAGCTCCCATGGCCAGAGCTTCCCGCAGCGCGTCATCCACTCCAGGCTCTCCCAGGCTGAGGGCGATGACCTCGGCGCCGTGGGCATCTTTCAGCCGCAGAGCTTCTTCCAAAGCGTTCTTGTCGTTGGGGTTGATGATGTAGTTCTCTACGTTGATGAAAATCCTCTCCAGCCGCCGGTGGACGGTGAAGCCGGCGGGGTCGAGGATTTGCTTCAAAAGTACAATTATTTTCATAGCAAGCTCCTTCTACGCCCTGATGCGCACTCCCAAAGGCCGGAAGATTTGGCTGGCGATGACGATGCGCTGTATCTCGCTGGTGCCCTCGAAGATTTCGGTGATGCGCTGGTCGCGGAAGGCGCGCTCGACCCAGAAATCCCGGCTATAGCCTACCGCGCCGTGGATCTGGAGGGTCTTGTCAATGCAGCGGTGAAGCACCTCGGAGCCGTATAGCTTGCACATGGCTGCCTCCTTGGCGAAGGGCTGGCCGGTATCCACCAACCAGGCGGTGCGGTAGACCAGGGAGCGCAGAGCCTCGATCTCGGTGGCCATGTCGGCGATCATGAAATGCACCGATTGCTTCTGGGCGATGGGCGCGCCGAATTGCTGGCGGGTCTTGGCCCACTGGATGCTGGCCTCCAGGCAGGCATCTGCCCCTCCCAGGCAGCCGGCCCCCAGGCTAAGGCGTCCTATGTCCAGGGTTTTCATGAAGGTGATGAAGCCGGCTCCGAACTGCCCCAGCACGTTCTCCTTGGGCACGCGGCAGTCCTCAAGGATTATCTCCGCCGTTTGGCTACCGCGGATGCCCATCTTGTTTTCCTCCCTGCCCACCCGAAAGCCGGGGAACTCCTTCTCCACGATGAAGTCTGTTATCCCGCCCCGGGCTCCAAGGGAGGGATCGGTGACGGCCATGACGCTGAGGATATCGGCGTGGCCGCCGTTGGTGTTGAAGGTCTTGGTGCCGTTGAGGACGTAGTAGTCGCCATCGCGCACGGCCCTGGTCTTGATGGCCGCCGCATCGGAGCCGGCATCGGCTTCCGTGAGCACGAAGGCTCCGATCTTCTCGCCTTTAGCCAAAGGCACCAGGTATTTCTCCTTCTGCTCCTCTGTGCCATCCATGTATATGGCCATGGCCCCGATGCCGGTGTGGGCGCCGATAACCGTGGCTGTTGAGGGACAGACCTTGTTCAGCTCCTCCATCAGGATGCAGTAGCCCATCTCGCCCGCCCCGCAGCCGCCATATTTCTGGGGAAAGGGAACGCCCAAAAGGCCTAGTTTGGCCGCTTTCTCGAGGGTCTCGAAAGGGACACGATCCTGTTCGTCTATCTCCTTGGTCAGAGGCCGCGCCTCGTTCTCGGCGAACTCGCGCACCATGCGACGGAAGAGTTGATACTCTTTTGGAAAACTGAAATCCATTGAGAACCTCCACTTTACGGATTAATTGCCAGCCCCTTCTCCTTGAGGATGTCTCTGGCGATGACGAAGCGCTGTATCTCGCTGGTTCCTTCCATGATCCGCAGGGCGCGGAAATCGCGATACATGCGCTCGATGGCGTATTCCTTCATGTAACCAAAGCCGCCGTGCACCTGGAGCATCTTGTTAGCTGCCCGCATGGCCATCTCAGAGCCGATGAGCTTGGCGATGGACGCATCTCGGGTGTAGGGCTCCCCTTGGTCAGCAAGCCAGGCGGCGTGATAGACCAGGTAGCGCAGGGCCTCGATCTCGGCCGCAGTGTCGGCAATGAAGTTTTGGATGGCCTGCTTCAAGGCGATGGGCCCGCCGAACTGCTCGCGCTCGATGGCGAACTGGACGCCAGCCTCCAGCGCGGCCTGCGCCCCACCCAGGCAGATGGCGGACAGGCTCAGGCGGGAGAAGTCCAACGCTTTCAGGGCGATCTTGAGCCCCTCTCCCTCCTGGCCCAGGAGGTTCTCCGCAGGCACCCGGCAGTCGTCGAGGTAGAGGGTGTTGCAGGTGAGGCCCCTCAGGCCCAGGGTTGGCTCACGGTAACCCACTTTGAAGCCGGGCGTGTGTCTCTCCACGATGAAGGCACTTATCCCCTTGGCCCCAGCCTCGGGATCGGTGACGGCAAAGACGAGGAAGATGTCGGCGATCTCGCCGTTCGAGGCCCAGGTCTTGCAGCCGTCGAGTATGTAATCTTCGCCATTGCGCCTGGCCCTGGTCTCCAGGGCTGCGGCATCGGAACCGGCGGCGGGTTCAGTCAGGGCAAAGGAACCTATCTTCTCCCCCAAGGCCATCGTCTCCAGGTATTTGCCCTTTTGCTCATCGGTGCCGTTGTCCAAGATGGTTTTACTCACCAGGCCGTTGTGAACGCTGATAGTCATCGCCGTGGATGTGCAGGCTCTGGCAAGCTCCTCCAGCAGCAGGCAATAGCTGATCGCATCCAGATCCACCCCTTCGAACTCCTCCGGGAGAAGGGCACCCAGGAAGCCCTGCATGGCTGCTTTGGGCAGCAGTTTCAGTGGCGGCTTTTCTTCGTGGTCTATTTCCTCGGCCAGGGGTGCGACCTCGTTGGTGACGAAATCGCGGAACATCTTGTGGAACATCCGTTGTTCTTCGTTGAGTGCAAAGTCCATAGTTTGTCCTCTCCAATTGGAAATTGGAAGTTGGAAGTTGGAAATTAGAAGTTGGATGTTCCAACTTCCAACCTCTAACCTCCGATCAGGAGGGGCGGGCGTCCCCGCCGTGGCTGCGGTGATTGGATGATGGTGGCGAGGACGCCTGGCCCTCAATAAGGAAGGGACGTGAGTGTAGCCCGTCCCTGACCTCGCTACTTGTTGTCAGGTTTGTAGTGGTGACTTCAGTCACTTGTGCGGACAAGGACGACTGAAGTCGTTACTACAAGCCGTCTCTGCTACCTGTCCTTGAACTGCGGTCTGCGCTTCTCGAGGAAGGCCTTGAGTCCCTCGTCCATGTCCTCGCTGCCCTGCAGGGCCACGAACTGCTCGGTCTCGACCTCGAGCCCGGCCTGAAGGTCCTTCTCCAGGCCCTCGTTCACGGCGTCAATGATGGCCGCGATGGGCAGCGCGCTCTTGGAGACGATGCGCCTGGCGAGACCTGTGGCCTCTTTGAGTACCCGGCCTGTGGGCACTACTTTATTCACCAGGCCGATGCGGTAGGCCTCCTGGGCGGTGACGGGGTCGCCGGTGAGCATGATCTCCAGGGCCTTGCCCTTGCCTACGATGCGCGGCAGGCGCTGCGTGCCGCCCCAGCCAGGGATGATGCCCAGGTTGATCTCCGGCTGGCCGATGCGCAGCCCGTCCTCTGCGAGGCGGATGTGGCAGGCCATGGACATTTCCAGGCCGCCGCCTAGAGCGAAGCGACCGTTCATGGCGGCGATGACCGGCTTCTTCGAGGCCTCGATCTTGTTGAAGACCACCTTCCCTTTACGGATGAAGGCTTCCGCCTCCTCAGGCTTATCTTTGACAGCGTAGATTTCGTTGATGTCGGCTCCGGCCACGAAGAACTGGCCTGCCCCGGTGATGATGATGGCCTTCACCTCGTCGCTGGTCGTAACCTCGTCAAAGGCAGAGCCAAGTTCCTCGATCACCTGCTTGTTGAAAGCGTTGGCTGGCGGGTGGTCAATGGTCAGGGTAGCGATGCGGTTCGCCACTGCGACCTTTACATACTGGTAATCTCCCATTCGTTGTGCTCCTTTCTATCCGTAGATTCGTAGACTCGTAAATTCGTAAATTCGTAGATTCGGAACTGATCACGAATTTACGAGTCTACGAACCTACGAGTTTACCTCAGAGTGTCCACTCCATGAATCCCCGGCCCGTCTTCTTCCCCAGCTCTCCGCCCATCACCTTCTGATAGAGCAGGGCTGTCGGGTGGAAGCGGGGGCCGTATTTCTTTTCCAGTTCCTCTAGCTTTTCGACGATGACGTCCAGACCTACTCCATCGGCGTACTCCAGGGGACCCATGCGCTGGTCGCCCACCTTCATGCCGATGCCGGCGATGCAGGCCATGTCAATGTCGTTGACGTTGGCGATGTCCTCCTCCACGCACATGGCGGCCTCGTTGATCATGGGCATCATCAGCCGATCCACGCTGAACTCAGTGCCGGTGGGCACCTGGCCCGACTCCTGCAGCTCTTTGATCATTTGCTTGACCGGCTCGTCGGTCTCCTCTCCGTAGCCGTAGAAGCCGGCTCCGGCCTTCTCGCCAAAGCGTCCCGATGCGATCAGTTTTTCCCACAGGGGAGCCGGGGCGACGCGATCACCGTACTGGGAGTGGAGGTACTGGCCTACCTCGGCGCAGACATCAATGCCGATCATGTCCATCAGAGTGAAGGGGCCCATAGGCCAGCCGAAGCCCGTCATAGCTTCGTCTATTTTGGCTGCTGTGGCCGCTCCTTCCTGCAAGCACAGCACTGCCTCGTTGAGGTAGGGCATCAGCAAACGGTTGACCAGGAAGCCGGGGCACTCTTTGACCACCACAGGGATCTTGCGCAGCTCCTCCGTGAAGCGTACCACGTCGTCCACGGTTTCCTGATCCGTCTCCGTACTTGGGATGACCTCCACCAGCTTCATGATGTGGGCCGGGCTGAAGAAGTGCATCCCGATCACCCTGTGGGCGCGCTTGGTGGCCGAGCCCATCTCCGCGATGGACAGCGCCGAGGTGTTGGAGGCGAAGACAGTCTCCGGCGGGCAGATCTCATCCAGCTCGGCCAAGACCTGCTGCTTGATCTTCATGATCTCCGGCACGGCCTCGATCACGATGTCCACGTCGGCGAACTCGTCGTAGTCCAGGGTGGGGATGACCAGGTCCAGTTTCTCCTGCATGGCAGTGGGGGACATCTTGCCCTTGTCCACCCGCCGCTGGTAGATGCGCCGGATGGTATCCATTCCCTTGTCCAACATCTCCTGGTCAATATCCTTCATCACCACTGGAAGGCCCGCGTAGGTGATGACCTGGGCGATCTCCGCGCCCATGAATCCCGCGCCAACAACTCCTGCTTTGAAAATGTACATCTTTTAACCTCCTTTAACTTGTCGCTGATAGCGTATCGCTTATCGTGATCAGCACAAACGAAGTGCGAGCAAAGTGAGCGTTTGGGCGGAGTGACCAACGGGAACGGAGCCCGCAACCCACCATTATGCGATGTGCGCCCGCCCTTTCGGCACTTGGACATCACTCAGGGCTGAGGAGTTGGTATGAGCTGTGGATAGGGCCAATAGCGGCTCTCAGCTTCTACAATCCTCTCGATTTCCTGACCCTCTTCGGTGACAAAATACAAAGTTAGCGGAAGCTGGCACTCTGGCCTGGGGAATTGAACGAACTGGACACCCTTCTCCGTCGGCTTCACTACGATGACATAGTAGGTGCCTACCCGCTTGATGGTCTTCACCTTATGGAGTAATACCCAGACTTCCGCTGTTTGGAGCTTCAATATGGCATCGTGACGTTCTGGTTCAAAACACTTAGCCCTAACATTCCCTGGAAGCGTCCAAAGTCCAGAAAGGTTTGTAATGTCGTACTCGCCACTGGCACTACCATACACCACAAAGAAGTTGTGTATCCAGGGATACTTGATGACTTCCTCGTCTCCGCCGGCATACCGTCCAGAACTCCACCAATTTGCATTCTGTTCTTGCTCAGCCGGACGCTCCCAGGTGGTGGATTCGCCACAAATCTCGAACGATAATTCTTCCCCGTAATCCATAATCTCGGCCACAGTTGGTGGTTCTCGATACTCGGCCTCCCTTACCGTAACTAAATGTCCCTCTTCATCACGGTATGCGTAAGTCTTCTCGTACACCAGCACCCAATCTTCCGGTATCTCTGGTACAGTAGTTAAGACCTCCTTAATAACACCTGGGCCTAGAGGAGAGTCCCCCTCAGGGGTAGCAGTAGATGCCAAGACAGTAGATGTGGGTTGCACAGGTGTGGCGGTAGGTGGAACGGGCATGGCTGCCGGTGTAACCCCTGGTGTGCATCCTGCAATCAAACCTAGGGCTATGACCAAGGTCAGCAACAGGGACATCAAATCTTCTTTACTGCGCATCTTACCCCTCCTTCTCCCAGTACCCAATCCCACGATGAAATGGGGCGGGTGCATTTATGCATAACGCCCGCACGTGCGAACTACCACGTCACCAGCATTATCGCCGCCTCCGGGTCGTCGGGGCGCACGAAATATACCCAGTTGTCTGGGTACCTGGCGAAGGCGGCATCGTTGGTTGCTCCCAGGGTTTTGCCCACGAAGTACTCCCCGCTCGCAGGCTCGATGGCCACTACCCCTTCCTGGCCTTCCAGCTTACCCTTGATCCCCTCGAAAATCTCCTTGCTCTGGGCGATGAACGCCTGGCGAGCCTTTTTGTCTTTGTATAACGCTGTATCAGCCATGTGTTTTCCCCCTTTCATGTTCGTAAGTCCGTAGGTTCGTAAGTCCGTACATTCGTAAATTCGGGATTCGTCACGAATCTACGAGTTCCGAATCTACGAATCCACGAATCCCGAATCTACTTCCTTTCGATGATCATTGCGCCGCCCATTCCGCCGCCCACGCAAGCCGTGGCTAGCCCCAGGTGCACGTCGCGCTTGATCATCTCGTGGAGCAGAGTGACCACGATGCGGGTGCCGGTGCAGCCCACGGGGTGGCCCAGGGCGATGGCCCCGCCGTTGACGTTGACCCTATCCCAGTCCCAGCCGTCCTTCTCCAGCTCCATGCCCACGGCAATGGACTGGGCGGCGAAGGCCTCGTTGAGCTCAATGAGGTCAATGTCCGTCAGCTTCAGCTCTGCCTTGTCCAGAGCCTTGGGGACGGCCTTGGTGGGGCCGATGCCCATGATCTCCGGTGGCACTGCGGCGTAGGCGTAGCCGCGAATGTAGCACATGGGTTCGTAGCCCAGCGCCTTGGCCTTCTCCTCGGTCATCACGATCACAGCCGCCGCGCCGTCTGAGATAGGGCAGGCGTTGGCGGGGGTGACAGTCCCGCCTCTCTTGAACACGGTGGGATAGAGGGCGGCCTTCTGAACCGAGAGAGCCGGGTTGATGCACTCGTCGTGGACGATGTTTTCGTAGGCCACCTCCTGGCCCGCCACTTTCTTGGAGACACGCACCGGCACGATCTCGTCGTCGAATTTGCCCATCCTGGTGGCGCGGAAGGCTTTCTTGTGGCTTTGCACCGCGAATTTGTCCTGTTCTTCGCGGCTGATGCCGTACATCATGGCCAGGTTTTCCGCCGTGTAGCCCATGATCACGTCGCAGACGGGATCGGTCAGCCCTTCCCAAAGGGAATCGGTGAACCCGGTGTGGCGCAGTTTCAGTCCCCACCGTGCCCCGCGTACCACGTAGGGGGCGGTGCTCATGCTCTCCGTGCCGCCGCAGAGGAAGATCTCCCCGTCGTTGGCCTGAATGGCCTGGTAGGCGCAGGAAATGGCCTGCATGCTGGCCACGCAGTTGCGCTGCACGGTGTAGCCGGGCACATGGGTGGGGATACCGGCCATCAGCGCTGCCACACGGCCGATATTCGGCGCATCGGAGTACTGGCCGATGCAGCCGAGGATGACGTCGTCAATTAGGTTGGGGTCTAGGTCCGTGCGTTTGATCACCTCTCGCATCGCGATGGCGGCCAGGTCTTGAGCGGACAGGCTCCTGAAAGCTCCGCCGTGGCTGCCGATGGGGGTACGTGCTCCTTCGACGATTACTACTTCTTTCATTTTTTCCTCCTCACTTGAGATCAGCGATTATTAGCTTGCAGGCCGCGCAGGAAAAGCTCGAAGGTGGTATCGAACATCGCTTTAGGCTCTACGGGGATCATCTCTTGGCGGACAGGGTTGGCCATCAAGGTGAGTGCCCCATTGAGGGCACCCCAGAGCACGCCGGCTGCCAGCAGAGGATCATCAGCGGTGAGCGCGCCTTCCCTCGTCCCTTGCCGGATGGCCTTTGCCACCAGCTCCAATCCCCTCGTGCTTTCCATCAAAATCTGCTGATACATCCCCGCCGGCACCCTTTCTCGGAAACGCCCCCGGTCCAGGGCCAGCAATAGACGGAAATAATCGGGGTAAGTCTGGGCGAATTGCCAATACGCTTCTACTAATTGGCGAAGGTGCTTCTCGGCGGAGAGTGGTTCCTGGGGGGCGTAGGCGGCTTTCAATAGCGACAGCAGGATTGACAGGCCCTCTAAAAGCAAATGAGCAAGGATAGACTCCTTGCTCTGAAAGTAAAGATATACTGTTCCCTTGCTAACTTCGGCCTGAGCGGCCACATCGTCCATCGTTGCCCGATGGATGCCTTTTTCAAAGAAGACCGCCTTGGCGGCTTCCAAGATTTCCTGCTGCCTTCTCGCCTTCTCGCGAGCGCGCCGCTGCGCTGTCGTCATCCCGTGGCCTTCCTGCTACAAACCTACGGTCATTTACTGACTGACGGTCATTATACTACAAAAGGCCGATGTTGTCAAATCGAGTTTAGCGCTCTTGCTTCAGCTTCATTAGTATGCGCAGATCTTCCAGATCCTTGGGCCGACCGGCGGCTTGTTTCATGCGGATCAGGTCGTCCAGGCTGGCGAAGTTGGCCGGCGTCTCACCGATCTTGTCTTCGACGCGGTTGCGCCATACTTCCTCGAAGGTGACACCACTAGCGAAGGGGTGGATGTCCGTCGCCAGGATATATTGGCGGATGAGCAGCTTTTTCGTGAGCAGGTCTTCTATGGTGATGTCTGTTACGTCGTAGCCGACGTCCTTCAGCGCAACCAGAGTTCGTCGGGCGTTCTCCGGCGTGGCTTCGATGAAGATGTCTATATCGAGAGTAGCCCGGGCATAGCCGTGGACCGGAAAGGCTGTGGCGCCGATCACGACGTAGCGGATATTATGGGCGTTTAACGATTTCAAAAGGCTTTCGGTATCCATGTCGCAGCAGGGTCTCCGCCATTTCGTGTGACTTACGGAACATAAGCTCGAACCGTTGTTGGGTGGTCAACGTGCGCTGGTAGGCCAGCTCAAACTCCAATTCTTTTTCTTCGTCGTCGTTATCGAGTTTCAAGATTGGTGACATCTTTGATCCTCCGTGACGCACCTTCTGACGCTCTGTCTTGCTGATAGACAGTATAGCAGAAGGATAGATTCTTGTCAACTGGTCGGGTGGTCGGAGAATCGAGAAGCCACTTGGCCTAGGACCATCAGACCATCAGACTATCCAACCATTTGACCAAAATCCCTACTCTTTTTTAGTGACTCTGCCTCGCCTCCTGCCCCTCTTGAGCGACACTTTGTTGGCCTTACGACAGCGGGGGCACTCCACCACGTAATGACGGGGAGGAGGGGTTTCGGCCTCCGCGAGGCTTTCGGCGATGGCTTCTTCGTCAATGGTGAACCTCCAACCGCATTTGAAACACGTTACGTTAATCATGATCACCTCCACTGGTTGAGGTAACGAGTGAATGAGTCAATGAGGTAATGAGTGCCTCGTTACCTTGTTACTCGTTACCTCGTTACCTCAATTGTAACCCCAGATAGGGATTTTGGCAAGTCCCTTTGACAGCGGGTGGAAACTGTGGTACTATCTATTTGCAAAGGCGGACTCGCGTCCGCACTCAACAAATCTGGAGGATGGTCTATGTCTGAATCGAAGCGGATTCTGGCCATTGATGCCGGGGCTGGAACTCAGGACATTCTGTTGTACGAGAGTGACAAAACCATAGAGAACTGCGTCAAGATGGTCCTCCCTTCCCAGACGACCATCGTGGCGGGCAGGGTTCGGCAGGCTACTGCTCACGGAGAGGACGTTTTCTTGACTGGCAATCTGATGGGGGGCGGGCCCAGCGTTAGTGCCATCAAGAAGCACTTGAAGGCGGGTCTGGCGGTTTACGCCACGCCGCTGGCGGCCAAGACCATTCGCGACAACCCGCTCGAGGTGGAAGCCCTGGGCGTTCAGATCGTGGAGGAGGCTCCGGCCGAGGCTCTGACCATTCGCACGGGCGATGTTGATCTGCCTGCTCTGAGTAGCGCCCTGGCCCTCTTCGACGTGGAGCTGCCTCAGCGCTATGCCATCACGGTGCAGGATCACGGCGAAACCCTGGAGGGAAGCCAGCGCCGCTTTCGCTTCCAACAATGGGAGCGCTTCGTGGAGCAGGGGGGACACATCGTTGAGCTGGCCTATCTGGAAGTGCCTGCTCATCTCACCAGGATGAAGGCCGTTCAGACCGACGTGCCCGGCGCGATGTTGATGGACACCGGCTCCGCAGCGATTTGGGGCGCGCTCTGCGATGAGAATGTGGCTGTTCATCGAGGGGACGGACTCATCGTCGTCAACGTAGGCAACCAGCATACGGTTGGGGTTTTGCTGAGAGGTGAGAGGGTGTGGGGCCTCTTCGAGCACCACACCGTGCTCATGAACCCGGGCAAGTTGGCTGCTCACGTTGAATCTTTGCGGGAAGGGACGCTGACCAACGACGAGGTCTACGGCGACAACGGTCATGGGGCCTGTGTCCATCCCGATTACCCTGGCGATGGGACTTTCCGCTTCGTGGCCGTAACGGGACCCAATCGAGGGATGGCCGCCGACCTGGGTTACTACATGGCCGTGCCCCACGGCGACATGATGATGACCGGGGCCTTCGGCCTGGTGGCCGCCGCGCGCCGTTTGGGGCTGGTTGAGTAGTGTTTGCAATGACAACCTCATCACTGTACTCAAGTACAAGATGAATTTCATCCGCAAGCCCGATGACAAACAGCGCAAACTGTGGTACAATGTAGACAAAAGAGAAGGGAGGCAGAAAATGCAAACCAAAACTTTCAAACCCAGCTCCAAATATCTGAGCAAGTCACGTCTGAGCATCACTATCGTGGCTTTGCTGATCCTGGCCGGCGGCATTCTGCTGGGCTGGCTGATGAGCTTTGACCGGGAGATAGGCGCAAGTGGTTTCAGGATTGTCGTCATCGTCACCGCCATCACCGACGCCGTTTGGTGGGTGCCGGCCATGCTTCTGACCGGCCCCTACTATCGCAGCCTGAGCTACGAGATTCAGGACGACGAGGTGATCGTGCGGGCAGGCGTCTTGACCAAATCGGTGAAGCACGTGCCCTATCGCACGGTGACTAACCTGACGGTCAAGCGGGACATCCTGGACCGCTGGCTTGGCCTGGGCACGCTGAACATCCAGACGGCCGGGATGAGCGGTCAGACCGGTGCCGAGGAGAGGCTGGTGGGCCTGCCGAACGTTCAAGAGGTCTACGAAATGGTGGTCACTGAGCTGCGGCGTTTCCGAGGAGGTATGGCCCCGACGGCGGCCGAGGTGGAGGGCGCACCGGCTGTGGCTTCGGCCGATGCCTTGAGCGCGATTTTGGCTGAAGTGCGGGCCATTCGGCAATCGCTGGAGACAGATCTTTGAGGGAGGAGTGCGGACGCAAGTCCGCCCCAGCAGGCTTGCGCCTGCACTCCCCTCAGATTAACATCCTCCTCGTGAGAAGGTTTACAGGAGTCTCTAATGTGGAGTAGTTCTCATCCCCCAAGAATGAGCTTACAGCACAAGTTAACTCTCACCCATGTGGTGGTGACCCTGGCAGCGATTCTCATCGCTGAATGGATAGTCTTGACCTTGACCACGACCCAGCCCGGCGAGGGAAGCCACGTTGCGCTAACTGCCATCGTCGCCGCGCTGGCGGGGTTGCTGCTGGGCGCGTGGGCCAGCCGCCCTATCGTCCGCCGCCTGGGTCACGCCCTCGAAGTCAGCCAGGCCTGGCTGCGCGGCAATCTCTCGCTGCGCATCGCCGACCCCGTCAGCGATGACCTGGGCTTGCTGGCCAGTCAGCTCGACCTCTTGGCCGAGCATCTGGAAAAAGACGAGCAGGACCTGGACGAGCTGCGGGAGCGCAACGCACGCCTCTCCGACCAGGTGCGCGCCCTGGCGGTGGTCGAGGAGCGAAATCGCCTGGCCCGCGAACTGCACGACAGCGTCAAGCAGCACCTCTTTAGCCTGACGATGACGGCCAGTGCCATCCGCGCCCGCTTCGACGCGCTGCCGGGCGTGCCAGACGAGCTGGACGAGATGGTGCGCGAGGTCGAGACGACGGCCCAGGCCGCCCAGCGTGAAATGACCCGCCTGATCAAGGACTTGCGCCCCGGCTCGCTCCAGGAGCAGGGGCTAGGGGATGCGCTCAACGATTACACCCTGCTCTTCGGCGCACGGGAGCACGTCCTGATCTACCTGGAGGTGCAGGGCAACGACGCACTCCTGCCACCATCGGTGTCCGAGTCGCTCTACCGTGTGGCACAGGAGGCGCTGCACAACGTGGCCCGACACGCCCGAGCGACCCGGGTGGACGTGCATCTGCGCTGCATTCCTGAGCAGGTGGTGCTGACCATCCGCGACAACGGCGTCGGGTTCGACACCAGCCAGCCCCGCCGGGGGCTGGGACTGGCGAGCATGCAGGAGCGCATGATGGCCGTCGGCGGGGTGCTGAGCGTGGTCAGTCAGACTGGAGCCGGCACTTCAGTGCTGGCCGAAGTCGCGCTGCCCCATCCTCTGGGCACGCTGGATTTTGGGGAGATCATGGGTGTGGACAGGAAGCGCCCCAGTCCGACGATCGAGAACTGGGCCTGGCTGGGTCAGAGATTGGTCATCCCGGTGGGACAAACCTGGCCCTGGCTCCCCGCCGACCGGGTGCGCCTGCGACGGCCGCTGGTGGAGCCTGGCGAGCAACCGCTGATGGTCAGGAAAGATACCGGCTTCCTGGGTCTCAAGAGAGACTATGTCTTCCAGTTGGGCCAGCGTGGCACGCCGTTGACTCAGGTGCACCCCAGCAGGTCGGGATACGAATGGGAGTCCGGTGGTGGCGCGTCGTGGGCGCTGCGCCGCATCCGTGGCCTGAGCGGCAGGATGGTGCTGACTCGCAACGGGCAGCCCCTGGCGGCGATGCAGTACCAGGGCCGACTGCTGAACGCCTGGAGCGAGATCGTCTACGACGGGCGAGGCTACCGTCTGTCCTACGTCAAAGGCCACCCGGGCCGCTGTGTTCTCGCGGACGAGGTCGGCGACGAGTTGCTCACAGTTGTAAGCGGCGACTCGCCCCAGATCGAGTTGCACCGCCCGCTGCCGCTGCCCTTGCTGGTGATGGCGGTCGTGCGCGTTATGGATGAGAGCCAAGACCCTTCGGGTTTCTAAAACCCGAAGGGTCTATATTCACAATTAGAAATTAGAAAGGAGAGAACCATGAGAACCATTAGAGGTCCACTTTACACGCTGAAGCCCCATGAACGGGGTATCCAGGAAACGCTGGGCAAGTACTCCGGGTTTGTCATGCCAGGGCTGGGGTTGCAGATACCCATCGTCCACCTCGTCCGCGTCCGCGATATCCGCGAGCACACCATGGACATCCCGCCCCAGGCGGTCATCACCAAAGACAACGTCGAGATCATGGTGGACGGTGTCATGTGGGTGCGCCCTGCTTCCAACGAGGAATCCATCAAGCGCACGTTTTACAACATTGACAACTGGAAACGGGCGGTGATCCAACTGGCGATGACCAACCTGCGCCAGGAGTTCGGCGATCTGACCCTGGACGAGAGCCTGGTGGCGCGCGAAAGGATCGCCCAGAACCTGGAGGCCGTTCTGAATGCTTTCGCCGAGGAATGGGGGCTGAAGGTGAGCAAGATCGAGATCATGCTCATTGACCCGCCCGACGACATCAAACGCGCCATGCACAAGCAGAAGACGGCCGAGCAGGAGCGGCGGGCCATGCGTCTGCTGGCCACCGGCGAGTACGAGGCCGCCGAGCAGCAGAAACTGGCCATAATCCAGCGCGCCGAGGGCGAGCGGGAGGCGGCGATCAAAGTGGCCGAGGGTAAGGCACAGGCGATCAAGTTAGTCAACGAGGCCGCCCAGCAGTACTTCCGGGGTAACGCCCAGGTGTTGAAGCAGATGGAGATGACCGAGACGGCGTTGCGCGACAATGCCAAAATCGTCATCACCGAGGAAGGCATCAGCCCGACCCTCTTGCTGGGCAGCCTGCCGGTCTCGATCAGCCAGCCAGAGTAGCCTCCTCCTTGCAGGGGCAGGGTCTTTTAATTCTCCGGTAAGTGGCTAGCGAGCGCCGATTGAGTAGCCGTAAGGCGTATCGAAATCAAGCGAGCGGGTCTGGCTGAGTGCCCCGCTTGGCTTCGATACGGCTCTTCACTGCGCTCCGAGCCTACTCAGCCGGCGCTCTCGAGAATTAAAAAGCCCTACCGCAGGGGGGATTGAGGGGGGTAGACGATGTCACAGCGTACAACCTCCCCCCTCGCGGGGGGGCCTGAGGCGGGTGAACGCCTCACTGTCTTCGTGGTGGATGACCACGACGTGGTGCGCAAGGGGCTACGCTACTTCCTGAGCGCGCACCCGGAAATCGCCATCGTGGGCGAAGCCGGCGACGCCCAGAGCGCGGTGGAGGGGGTGGCCGAGCGCGTGCCCGACGTGGTGCTGATGGACCTGGTGCTGCCCTTGCAGCCGGGGACGGAGCCCTCGGATCAGGGGGGTGTGCAGGCCACTCGCCACATCCGCCAGATCAGCCCCCGCACCCAGGTGGTGGTGCTGACCAGTTTCGCCCACAACGAGCTGATCTTCTCGGCCATCAAAGCCGGCGCGCTCTCGTACCTGCTCAAGGACGCCGACGCCGAGACGGTGCTGAACGCCATCCACGCTGCCAGCCGGGGTGAGGCCAGCTTGCACCCCCGCATCGCCCAGCGGCTGATGGCTGAGGTCACCGCGCCCGCGCGGGGCCGCGACCCGGCCGCCGGGCTGACGGCGCGCGAGATGGAGGTGCTCCGGCTCATCGCCCAGGGCCTCTCCAACGCCGAGATCGCCGCCGAACTGGTCATCACCGAGCGGACGGTGAAGGCCCACGTCAGCAACCTGCTGGGCAAGCTGCACCTCTCCGACCGCACCCAGGCGGCGGTCTATGCTTGGCGAGAGGGGTTGATGAAAGAGTAGGAGTATCTTCTCAATATTTTGGGGTAACGCCGTTTTGAGCGCTGTCCTGAGTTCATCGAAAGGTAGCGGTTGAGCCGAATAACGCAGCGAGCATCCGCCGGTTGAGTAGCGTAGCGTATCGAAACCAAGGATGCGAGCGGCTC
>JAUWOY010000066.1 GCA_030611885.1 Chloroflexota bacterium
CCGCATTGACGCCGATCTACAGGCTGTTTTCATCCTCAACGACAACTATGGCTCTGCTGTAGGCAAACAGGGCCTCCCTGTCCTCTGGAGCACAGGCACATTCCTCCATATCACCTATGGCGGGCAGAGTTGGACACAGCAAGAAGTGGGCGTCACTGCCGCCGATCTACAGTCTGTTTTCTTCGTCAACGAGTCCGAAGGCTGGGCGGTAGGCGAACAGGAACTCCCTGTCCCCAAGCCAGGCACAATCCTCCATACCACCAATGGCGGGCAGAGCTGGGAACGGCAAACAGTGGGCGTCATTGACGCCGATCTACAGTCTGTTTTCTTCGTCAACGAGAACGAAGGCTGGGCGGTAGGCAAACAGGGCCTCCCTGTCCTCGGGAGCCCAGGCACAATCCTCCATACCAACGATGGCGGGCAGAGTTGGCAACAGCAAGAAGTGGGCGTCCCTGACGCCGACCTATACTCTGTTTTCTTCGTCAACGAGAACACAGGCTGGGCGGTAGGCAAACAGGACCTCTCTGTCCTCCCTGTCCTCGAGAGCCCAGGCACAATCCTCCATACCATCGATGGCGGGCAGAGTTGGGAACGGCAAACAGTGGGCGTCCCTGCCGCCGATCTACAGTCTGTTTTCTTCGTCGGTGACATCTACAAGATTACATCCACAGCTACCAGCTATGATGGGAGCAGCACTACAATTGTATCCTATGTGAAGATTACTGAGAGCAGCTCCGATGGTTCTTCAGTGTTCGACTACGCTCTGTGCAGCCTTGATGGTGATATAGAAATCAAAGGGAGTGGAGACATTGAGTCTGACGTGGAACTTGAGGGCGATGTCTATGCTTATGGGGACATTGACTTAGTCGGCAGTGCTGAAGTATACGGCGATGCTACTGCTACTGGAACAATAGATAGTGAGGAGGATATTCACGGTGTCTCAACGGAACATGCCGACCCAGAAGATGGACCAACTGCACCTGACATAGATACCGACGCGTATAAGACGACGGCACAGGGTGTTGAATGTGCTGTATGTGGTGATATCACCCGTTGGGGCGACTGGTCACCGCCTGAGGGTGATTACGGGCGGGAGCATGTTCAAAACAACCTGAGCATGTCGGGGGCCGGCACGTGGATATTCACCGACACTGTTTGCGCTGGAATAGGTACAAACGAGGACATAGACATTAGCGGGAGTGCAGAGGTAACATTTGAAGGTCCAGTCAAAGTCGGAAGAGACCTGGATGCTGGGGGAAGTGGCACGGTCATATTTGGAGACACAGTCGAAGACACAGTCTGTGTTGGAAGAGACCTGGAGATTGACAGAGCCGCAATATTTAAAGGCCCGGTAAAAGTTGGAGGAGACCTAAAAATTTCGACGAGCAGCACCGTCACATTCGAAAGCACGGTCTATGTTGAAGGTGACTTGAAAGGCACTGGTAGCGGGGATATAGAGGTTGGTGATATTTTCTATGTCCACGGCAAGATTGACTTGAGTGGTAGCGGTTTTAAGGGTGGTGACGCAACCATCGTTGCTGACGGTGATATTGTACTGACGGGAAGTGGGCAGCTCAATGTTGACGAGATCCCCTTTGTTATTTCTACCAAGGAAGACGGTGAAGTTAGATTTAGCGGAAGCAACGAGATATGGGCAATAATATATGCTCCTTACTCTGATCTTACCCTGACCGGAAGCGGGGATCTACACGGGTGCGTGGTCGCGAAGAGTATTACTAAAACAGGTAGTGGCAAAATTGAGTACCCCATAGAGCTTAGAGACCGCGAGGACTTGCATGGTGGCGGTGTCGAAGGTGGTGAACTGGAAGTTAGAACCTACAACATTTATCCGTAGTCTAAATACGCTTCACTACTTGGCAGTCACAACTTCCAAAGTCACTGACCAGTGGACATGAACTCCATAGGAGCCCCCAAGTGCACCAGCATTTTACCGCTTCATTAATCCGCAAAACCCTCTTCTTTCTCGTGGCCACGCTGCTGGCCGGGATAGCGCTGAGCGCGATCCCGCTCCGCGTAGCCCGCGCAGCCGAGATCACGGTTGCTGATGGTATCGTGGACATCGCTAGTGATGGGCAATGCTCTCTGAAAGAGGCCATCATCAATGCCAATAACGATGCAGCCACCCACCCTGACTGCACCGCCGGCAGCGGCGACGACACCATCAACCTGGCGGCCGGAGCTACCTACACCCTGGACACCGTAGACAACAACACCGACGGCTTCAATGGCCTACCCTCCATCACCAGCCAGATCACTGTCAACGGCAACGGCGCTACCATTGAGCGCAGCAGCGACCTCGGTACGCCCCCGTTCCGCATCTTCCATGTAGCCAGCGGCAGGGATCTGACGCTGACCAATGTCACCATCAAAAATGGCAACCCTGGCAACAACCGCGGCGGCGGCATCTACAGCAGAGGTGTGCTGAGCATCGGCAACACCACCATCTCTGATAACACGGCCACCTACGGTGGTGGCATCTATAACGAAGGCTCGGGGGATGTCAGCAACAGTACTCTCTCTGGCAACGAAGCTACCTTAGGCGGCGGCGGCCTCTGCCACATAGGCGCTCTGGACATCAGCATCAACAACAGCACTCTCTCTGGTAACACAGCCGCCTTCGGTGGCGGGATCTACGACGACACCGGCACGACCAATATTACAAACACCATCGCCGCTGGGAACACCGGCGGGAACTGCTCCGGCACGATCATCTCCGGAGGCTACAACCTGGACAGCGATGGTTCCTGTGTCACCGATGGCGTCAACAACGACATCACCACCGCCACGCCCGGCCTCAGCCCACTGCAAGACAATGGTGGCCCCACCTGGACCCACGCCCTGCTGCCCGGCAGCCCGGCCATTGACCACATTCCTGAAGGAACTAACGGTTGCGGCACCACCTGCACCACCGACCAGCGCGATGTGCCCCGACCTCAGGATGGCGACAATGATGGCACGGCTGCCTGCGACATCGGCGCGTATGAACACGAGCCTCCAGCAGAAACCCCAACACCCACCAGCACGCCGACGCCAACAGCCACGCCGACCAACACATCTACGCCAACAGTCACGCCGACCAGCACATCTACGCCCACGCCGACGCCCACCAACACGCCCATCATCGTCACCTGCGACGTCACCGAACTCGTCAACGCCATCAACACTGCCAATGGCAGCGAGGGGGCCGATACCCTCAACCTGGCGACCGGCTGCACTTACACCCTCACTACCACGAACAACACCACCACCGACGGCCCCAACGGCCTGCCCTCCGTCGCCAGCCAGATCACCATCAATGGCAACGGCAACGGCGCCACCATTGAGCGCAGCAGCGAGGGCGGCACGCCGCAGTTTCGCATCTTTCACGTGGCCAGCAGCGGCAACCTGACGCTGACCGACATCACCATCGCCAACGGCGACGGCAGCGACGCCGGCGGCGGCATCTACAACAAAGGCACGCTGAACGTCAGCCACAGCACCCTCTCCGGCAACACGGCCTCCTCCGGCGGCGGCATCATGAACAACAGTGGTACGGTGGGCATCAGCAACAGCACCCTTTCTGGTAACACAGGCAGTTACGGCGGCGGCGTCTGCAGCAGCGGCACGTTGACCATTGACAACAGCACCTTCTCTGGTAACGAAGCCACCAACGGAGGCGGCATCTACAGCGGCGGCACGACAGTCAATGCCAAGAACACCATCATCGCTGGGAACCTCGGGGGGGACTGCTCCGACAAGATCACCTCTGGAGGTTACAACCTGGACAGCGATGGTTCTTGCGTCACCAATGGCGTCAACAACGACATCACTACCGCCACGCCCGGTCTCGATTTACTACTGCACGATAACGGTGGCCCCACCTGGACCCACGCCCTGCTGCTCGGCAGCCCGGCCATTGACCAAATCGCCAGCGGCACCAACGGCTGCGGCACCGACTACCCTACCGACCAGCGCGGTGCTGAGCGGCCAGACCCCGCAGGGGAATATTGTGACGTCGGCGCGTATGAGCGCGATTCCACGCCACCTGATACACCGACGCCAACAGCGACGCCCACCGCGACGCCTACCGGCCTTCCCACATCTACCCCAACGCCGACCAGCACGCCGACGGTCACGCCGACGCCGACCAGCACACCCACGCCCACGGCGACGCCCATCAACGCGCCTATCATCATCACCTGCGATGTCACCGAACTCATCAACGCCATCGCCGACGCCAACGACAACCCGGCGCCTGACACCATTCACCTGGCGGCCGACTGCACCTACGCCCTCACTACCACGAACAACGCCAGCGACGGCCTCAACGGCCTGCCCTCCATCACCAGCCACATCACCATCAATGGCCACGGCGCCACCATCGAGCGCAGCAGCGGCGACGCATTTCGCATCTTCCACGTGGCCAGCAGCGGCAACCTGACGCTAACCAACATCACCATCGCCAACGGCGACGGCAGCGACGCCGGCGGCGGCATCTACAACAGAGGCGCGCTGAACATCAGCCACAGCACCCTCTCGGGCAACACGGCCTCCTCCGGCGGCGGCATCATGAACAACAGTGGTACGGTAGACATCAGCAACAGCACCCTTTCCGGGAACACGGGCGATTTCGGCGGCGGCGTCTGCAACAGCGGCGCGCTGAATGTCAGCCACAGCACCTTCTCTGGCAACACCGCCACCAGCGGCGGCGGCATCTACGGCGGCACGGTCAATATCAAAAACAGCATCATTACTGGCAACAGCCCCGACAATTGCGATGACACGATGACCTCCCAGGGCTACAACCTGGAGAGTGGCACGGACTGCGGCTTCACCCAACCCAGTGACCTGCGGGGCGCTGCCGCCAACCTCGGCCCCCTGACCGACAACGGCGGCCCCACCTGGACCCACGCCCTGCTGCCCGGCAGCCCAGCCATTAACCACATTCCCTACGAGACCAACGGCTGCGGCACCACCTACACCACCGACCAGCGCGGCTATGCTCGGCCATGCCCCGCCGAAGGAGGTTGTGACATCGGCGCGTATGAAGGATACGCCCTCTTTGGCGACCTGGACTGCGACTGCGACGTGGATATCGCGGACGTCATGCTCGTCGCTAGCCGCTGGCATTGCCAGAGCGGGGATGATTGCTACGATGACCGCTACGACCTCGACGAGGACGGCGACATTGACATCGTGGACATCATGCTGGTGACGGCGCATTGGGGGGATGCCTGTTAGCGAGGAGACAGTTTGAACTGTGAGAGGCGTGGAAGTGTGAGTTGAAGATAAAAAAATAGCGGGTCACTTGGATCAACAGGAGTCTGAAAGGACAGCATGAGCCTTTCAGACCTCTGTTTTTATTTCCTTCACATCTGTAACCAGATGTTAACCCGTTTGTTACCTGGTATTAACCTTGCTGTGGTATAGTATTATCAACAACACCAAGGCCAGATTGGGGGCAAGCAAATGGCAGCTAATAGGATCATGGTAGTAGACGACGATCGGAATATTCAATTGGTGCTCAAGTACCGGTTGGAGAAAGAGGGCTATCAGGTGCTGCTGGCCGGGGATGGGGTAGATGCTTTGGAGAAGGTCAAAGCTGAGAATCCCGACCTGATCATTTTGGACTTGACGATGCCCAGGATGGACGGCTTCGGTTTTTTGGAGGAGATAAAGGGCAATAATGGTAGAGCCAACGACGTCCCCGTCATCGTCCTGACGGCCTATGGGTACGAGTCGAATCGCGCTAAGAGCCTCGAGTTGGGCGCGGTGGAGTTTGTGGTCAAGCCCTTCAGCCCTCGCCAGTTGGTAGCTGAGATTTGGAAGATTCTAGGTGCAAAAAAAAGAGGGTCTTAGTCATAGATGATGAGGCTCCGGTCAGAGACCTGCTGGCCGGGTTGTTGGAGGCCGAGGGTTGTCTGGTTGACACGGCCGAGGACGGGCCAGGCGGGATCGAAAAGGCCCTGGCTGGTGATTATGATCTGATCTTCATGGACAGTGGGATTCCGGGCTGCCAGGCCGATGAGGCTACCGAGCGAATCATCGCCGAGAAGCTCAGGCAGAGGATAGTCATCACCACTGCCAGCCCGGACGACGAAAGCGTTCATCGGGCTCTCGAGTGCGGAGCCCTGGCTTGGGTATCCAAGCCCTTTGCCATTGAGGATGTGAGGAGAATCAAGCGAGAGTGGTTGGAGCAAGGAGTTGGGAAGGCGAACATGCAATGAGCGATAGACATAGCAGAAGACTTACTCAAAGGTAGTTAGAGCCGTTGGCAAAACGGCACCAAACTTCACAGGAGGGAAGAATGGAGAAGCAACGAATTTCAAACCACATCACTCAAAAAGGAGGAAAAACGATGAAAGCAAAAAAACTGTTCAGAGTTATAGTTCCAGTATTGCTGGGGCTTGTAGCCATAGTGACCTTACTCCTGGTCATGTCCGTGAGTTCCGTCTATGCTGACAAGCCGGCCGGTACCGATTGGATACAGACTTCACAAGCGGATTTTGAGGCAGGTGTTTTAAATCAAGTTGATACCTCCTCAAGTCCTGGGGATGTAACCATAGAGCCTCTAGTGGACTCAGATAATGATGAGGTTCATACTACACTTGTGGGATGGCAACTAGTAAAGACGCTCACTTTCACTAAAAGTGATTCCGTCCCCAATAGTATAAGAATTGACAGCAACCTCAAGAGTTCCATGGGGCTGCTTACCAAAGCTTATAGCAGCATTAGAGCTGACGATGTGGAGAAGTTCAGCCATAACACCAACAGCATCACCTATGTAAGCTACAGCGATATCCTTGATTTCAGCAGCTACCCAGACGGCGAGCATACTGTAAAGCTTTACCTTCTGGGCACCTTAGTGTCTCCGGCTTATAATTCCATTTTTGAGCTCCGTGTCTCCTCGGGCCCCTTCTCGGGCACCATTGCCTCTCAGGTTTTGGATACTGGAGCAGATGGAGCAAGCTGGGATGAGCTTAGTTGGAGTGAAACGCTCTCAACAGGCACCAATATTACCTTTGAGGTCAGGGCATCTGATACCCTATTTGCCAAAGGTGACGCAAGTCCCACTTGGACTTCAGTTGGGGGAACATCCCCTGTAACCTCTGACCTTCCTTCAGGAAGGTATATGCAATGGCGGGCAACTCTGACCACGTCGGATACACCCGAGACGCCTACTTTGCACGATGTGACCATTACCTCCCCGACGCCAACAGTAGATGGGCTACTGGATGAAAGCTACACCTACCTGAAGCACTTCGACTTGGAGATAATAGACTTGCCGTCGGATAATGTGCTGGCACCCACGGATCTCTACATGTACACGGGAACAAACACCTGCTATTGGGCCTTCGTCGTGGACCGTGGCTTCAACGACAACGTCTATGCCGACTACAACCTTGACGATGACTATCTGAACCTGGATGGCTGGAAGACCGGAAGTGGCCATGAATTCAATGACCTGAAGGTTAGCGACAACATGGTCTTCGACATCTCCTACACCGGCGGCAGCTACACCGACCTGACCCTGGACTACCTGAGCGGTGTCGCAGGCAACTGGTCCTCAGGCCAGACGGGCGAGGACTCCAGCGCCATCCAGGGCACCCTGCCCATTTCCCAAGCGGCCACATCCTTGCACTGGAACTTGGAGAATTCTGGCTGGAATGGCGGAACTTGGGGCGATCCGCTTAAGCACTCCCCGCCCTACGACTATAACGAGACATCAGGTAACTACTGGGAATGGCAAATGATCTACGAGTTCTCCATTCCCAAGAGTGAGATGGGTGGGACATGCGGTGAGGTGACCCAGTCCAAGTCTCACAACTCCCCCTACAAGGAGGACCTCGAAGACGCCGATGCCAAGATCGGCAACTACGTGTGGCACGATGTCAACATGAACGGCTTGCAGGACGACGACTTTCAGGACGACGCCAGCGCCGGCATCGCCAATGTTACTGTCAATCTGTATGACGGCACCACGCTGATCCGTACCACCCAAACCGCTCCGTCTGGCTACTACATCTTCAACAACCTTAACGCGGGAGCCTACTACGTCGAGTTCGTGCTGCCGAATGATGACTATTCCTTCAGTCTTCAGGGTCGGGGCAGTAATGACACCGATGATAGCGACGCCAACCCCACCACCGGAAAGACCGGCATCATCAACCTGTCTGCGGGTGAGACTGACCTGACCTGGGACGCTGGCCTGCATCTTTGCGACATCGGCGATCGGGTGTGGAAGGATGAGAGTGGGAACGGTGACCAGAACGCGGATCTCTTTAGTGGCGACCCAGAGCCGGGCTTCAACGACGTTGATGTCTATCTCTATGACTACCAGCCCAGCACATGTGGTGAGGACGGCTATCTGGAGATGACAACCACCATATCCGGCACATCCCAGACTCCCGCCGGCTTCCCCGACGGCATCTATGGCTTCGACATGAGCTCGCGGGGGACAGGTGAATACTGGGTGTGCGTGGACGAAAGCACCCTGCCCAGTGCAGGAGAGGGGATGCACTGGGCTCGTACGACGGGAATCCATACGACGGGAGACAATCCGCAGAAGGTCACTTACACCGGCAGCGACGACTTCTCCATTGACTTCGGCTATGTAGCCGAGGTTGATCCCACGGCTGTCACCCTCTCCTCCTTCACCGCCAAACCAAGCGCGGGCGGCTCCGTCAGCCGGCTGTGGCCAGGGTTGGCGGGTTTGACGGTGCTGGCTGCAGGTAGCCTTTTCTGGACGAAGCGGTGGGTCGGTTGATAGGGAGATAGGAAGAAAAAGATAGGAAGAACGAAGGCGACGGGTTTCGAGCGAAGCCCGTCGCCTTTTGCTTCATCTACTAGATACTGAAGTCTTGATATAAGGCTCTAGCACCCGTCCCCGGGTGCGTTTTTGGCGGCCCGAGGACGGGCCTTGGAGCTTATATCAAAATTCTCCAGGTCCACACAGAGAGCGCAGAGGTTTCCTGATTCCCTCTGCGCTCTGTGCGGACTCTGCGGTGAAATCCCGCTATGTTTGGCCTTTGACCTGATCAGCTTTTCACAGCAATCAGCTTCTTTGCCGTGAGGGCAAGTGCTGCCAGGAGTGCCAGTAACAGGATTAAATATATAGCGATGTCCGCAATGTTGGTATAATAGTCGCCCGTGGCAAAGCGGGTCATCAACGCTATTGGTGAGAGGTCAAAGAAATAGCTCAGGCCGCCTGAGAGCGAGACGAACAGGGAATACGTGAACTGCGATCGCTCCCGGTCCTTAAAGTACGCGGAGATGAGAGCCGATCCCACAGCGATTATGGCGGCGATCACTGCAGCGAGCAACAGGATCAGCCCCGGGTTTTGCATGTGAACGCCATTAAAACGCAGCAGCGTTAACCACAAAGCGCACTGCACCACAGCGAGAAGAAGCGCTGCGGCGATCTTCGCTCCGAGTATCAGATTCAAAGATACTGGCGCGGCCCAGAGCGTTTCCAGCGTGTGGTTCTCCAGCTCCTCGGATATCGAGTCTATCACCATACTGCCCGCCACGAAAGCGGGGAAGAACATCAATATGGGGATGAGAAAAGAGTACCGAAACTCATAAGTCGCAGGAGGCAATCCCTTGATATCCGCATACCTGACCTGGACGCCGTTCTTATCTCGCAGGTAGTTTTCGTACCTTTTCATAGGCTCTTTGAGTATCATCAATATCATGGTCGAGAGAGACTCGGATTCGGGCAGGAAAAGCTGCATGTCAACGACGCCGCTACTCTCCTCTGGTATGAACATGGCGACATTTATCGTACCGGCCTGGAAAGCGTTCTCGGCATCCAGGGGTGATGAGAAAGTCGTCACTTTTAGATTGCGCTCTCTCAGGAACCTCACCATTGGACTGCCAGCATCGCCGATGACTCCCACATTGGTAGTGATCCTGGCGTTCAAGCCTATAGATTCTGGGTCATAGAACGCCAGCAGCCCGACGAGTATCACCGATGAGAATGAAGCGATAAATAACTGGATGAAGACGGCGATCATTATCGTCTTGTCTCTGGTGACTGATCTCAATTCCTTTTTGACTATGGCGTAAAATGCGTTCATGGTATCACTCCCAAAACCCTACTAAAACCCTAAAGGTTTAACAAAACCTTTAGGGTTTCAGGGTATCACTCCCAGCACGTATAGATTGTACAGAGCATGTACGATTGATCCGGCCAGTACGGCGAAAGGATAATACCTGGCGCCAAAGCGACTCGTGGACAGGCAGACCAGCGCGGTGAAGACAAAGTGGGCGGTGAGGGGGATCAAAAACGTGCCAGAGCTGAACAGGGCCGCCGACAACGCCGATTGCGATACCGTACTCAGCGAAACGTATAGCAGCAGTTTTTCCGCCACCAGGAACCCAACCGCCGCAAGAAACGACAACACCAGGACGTCTCTGGCGGACCCGATTATACTTCTCTCCAGTAGCACCGCGATACCCGCCGACTTGGCCACCTCTTCGATCACGGCGGCCGCCAGTAGAAGTCCGCCCATAGCAAAGGGCATCGGCAGGTTGAACGACAGCGCCAGGGCCACCAATTGTATCATGAAGACCACGGGGACGAGAAACAGGCTTAACAGCGTGATGGACGCATAAATGTGGCTGCGGTTTATGGCGAGATAAATGGCCTCGGCCGCCTTTCTGTATAGCGGACGGAATCCCATCAGGTATTCTTCATTCAAAATGCGGGTGCCTATATACACGGAAAGGATGAAGACGAAGCTCATTGACGCCGTCGAGAATAGATACTCCTTCAGCCCAAAGGACTCCCCTCTATACATTTTTACGGCCAGCGTGAGGGGTGACATATAGCTCAAGTCGTTTACTCCTGAGAACATGGCGGGGAAGATAAGATAGGACGTAATGGCTGAGATGGCGAGCATCGAAATAAACGTGGTGTCCTTGAACGTGCGGTACACCAGGGGCACCATGAGGTAGACGGCGAAGATGAACAATATCACGGGGATGAAGATGGCCATTGCCAGCAACAGGTTGCCCTTCAAGACCAAAGTGATAACCACCACGGATGCGAGCGAGAAACATAAGTAGGGGAGCATTTTGCCGGCGATGATCTCGAACGGCGTCACCGGGGCAGACAAGAGCACCGTTATCCTTCTCTCTGTCTTTTCAGTCATAAAGCTGGTGGTGAAGAAGACGCTGATGAAGAAGACCGGGAGGACGTAGAAGAAGGCCACGATGACCTGGGCGAAAGGTGTGGGCGGACTCATAAGTGACGGAACGATGATCTCTTTATCCGACGTGAAATCCAGCTCGATTTCAGGCAGTCTGCTGCCGCCGCTTTCCATCTCTTCGATCTGTTCCCTGACAGCAAAATCGGTGCTGCTTCCCTGCCATGCCTGAGCTGTGCCTGCATCCGCCGCGCCTGAATCAGCTTCCGCTGGCTCCGCTGGGCTGCTCGTCAATGTGTCTATCAGTTCGGAAAGTGAGGGCCCTCGCCCTCCCTCGCCCCCCCCCAACTCTGGGGGGGAAGTTGAAGCAGGGAGATAGTTGACCTCGACTCGCAGCGGAAACGCCCTGTTAATTTCGTACTGGTCTTTGATCCTTGTTAGCTCCAGCTTCTCGAGGTATTGTTTCAACGCCCCGGCCGCGTAACGGGATCTGGCATCGTTTCTGTAGGCTACTCGGTCCCCATCAATGTAAACGTCTATCACCTTTTCGTCGAGCAGCGAGTAGCCGAGAGAACGAACGACGGCAATGGTGCTAAATCGGCTATCCTGAATAGCGGACCCGCCAGGAAGAACTCCCACCCTGTACATGCCCTTGCCCAAAACCGCCCCTTGCTGGGATACCAGATAGGAAATACCCAGCGCTCCGGCGAGAATGAGCAATACAACCGGCCTCGAGCCGCCCTTAAAACGGGATCTCACCCGTTTGATCTCTCGTTTGGCGATGATCAGAATGTTACTCATTGCTCACCTTCTGAGCAGAGCGGGCTCCCACGCCCGCGGACCGGCGGCATGGGAGCCGCCTCTGCTGGAAATCTTGGATCCACTGAGACTCTGGCGCATTTTTCCAATCGAGTGTATAATTGCTCTAAGAGCCCAACAACACAGGAGTGGATTAGCTCATGATAAGTCTGAAACAAGTCACTAAACTATATGGACAACTTGCGGCCGTCAGAGACCTGGATCTGGAGGTGGAGGACGGCGAGATCATGGGCATCATAGGCCACAATGGTGCCGGAAAGACCACCATCCTCAAGATGATAGTTGGTCTCATCAGCCCAACGTCTGGCACCATTGAGGTAATGGGCCGGGACGTGGCTAAAGAGAGCACCTATGTGAAGCGATTCATAGGCTACCTGCCCGAAGAGAGCCCTCTTTATGAGAACATGGCGGTAGCTGACTATCTCATGTTTTTCTCCGAACTTTACAAGATGCCAAAGCGCGAAGCTAAGGAGCGCATAGACTTGCTGCTCGGCTCGCTCAAGCTTCCTGAGTACGATAAGCTCACCGGAGAGCTATCGAGAGGCATGAGGAGGAAGGTGGCCATCGCCCGTGCATTGCTGCACGACCCTAGAATCCTCATCCTGGACGAGCCCAACGCGGGGCTCGACCCTCTTACGTCGTTCTTCATCATCAATTACCTGAAGAGCCTGAAGGAGCAGGGAAAGACCATACTCCTGAGCGCGCACAATCTGTTCCACGTCGAGTACATTTGCGACCGCGTCGCCATTCTAAAAAACGGCCGGGTGGTCATCTGCGACAGCATGAAAGCCATACGCAAGAATCTCGGCCGCAGGGAGTACGAAGTGATCTTCAAAGCTGATGATAAGTTGGACTATGAGCAAAGGGAAGGGAACTACGTCTTTAGAACCGCTGATATAGGTGAAGTTGCCTCAGTACTGGAAAACATCTCCGAAAATAACTGGGCTCTGGTGAACCTGGCGATACGCGAGTCCGCGCTCGAAGACATCTACGTGAAACTCATGGCCGGATGACTTTAACTATCGTCGCCAGCCGCATTGATTGATCGAGAGTCATGGCTGCCATCAGCAATTACGACCCTGCTCAGATCGGCCTTACCTCCATTACCTAGCACTTGACTTTACCCACATCTTTGGGCTGACCGGACAATCCGAAGCGCACTTCTATGTCGCCAAACCATACGCTCTGTGGCGACGAACGCCTACGACCTCAGCCCATCAGGACACGCACCTCGTGCCGCCGGCCGTCGTCCAGCAGCGGGATATCCCCTCCAGGCAAAATCTCCCCATCCAGCGTCACCAGCTTCACGCCCCGATTGACACCGTCCGGGTTGTCCACGCGAATCCGATAGAAGGTTTCACCGTCGCGGCAGGTCAGTTCGTAGCCCGGCCAGTCCCTGGGGATACAGGGATTGATTTGCAGCGACTTCCCCACCCGACGCAGCCCCAGGATGGCTTCCAGGCCCAGGCGATACATCCAACTGGCCGCGCCGGTGTACCAGGTCCAGCCGCCGCGTCCGGTGTGCGGCGGCACGCTGTAGACGTCCGCCGCCACCACGTAGGGCTCGACCCGATAGCGCATCACCTTCTCCGGCGTGTCGCTGTGGTAGATGGGGTTGAGCAGCCGGAACAGTGCTTCGGCGCGGTCTCCCTGGCCCAGCTCGGCAAAGGCCCAGACGGCCCACAGCGCGGCGTGGGTGTACTGGCCGCCGTTCTCCCGGATGCCTGGCACGTAGCCCTTGATGTAACCAGGATCGTGCGTCGTCTTGTCGAAAGGCGGGGTAAATAGGAGGATCAGTTGATCGTCGTGCCGCACCAACTGGTCGGCGACGGCGTCCATCGCCTGGGCTGCACGCGCGGGATCGGATGCGCCGGACAGGACGGCCCACGATTGGGCGATGGAATCAATCTGGCACTCATCGTTTTCGGCCGACCCCAGGGGCGTGCTGTCGTCGTAGTAGGCGCGGCGGTACCAGTTGCCGTCCCAGGCATTAGCCTCCAGGGCTTGCTGCAACTCGTGGGCCTGCTGCCGGTACGCGGCGGCCTGTTCGCCATCGTCCACGAGCTTGCACAAGGGTGCGAAGCGGGTCAGGGTGGCATAGAGGAACCAGCCCAGCCACACGCTTTCGCCCTGGCCCTCGATGCCCACCCGGCTGTACCCGTCGTTCCAGTCGTGGCTGCCGATCAGGGGCAAGCCGTGCGAGCCGGCGGTCGTCCCTTTCTCCAATGCCCGGCGACAGTGCTCGTAAAGAGTATGGCCCTCGGCGGTGGTCTCGTAATGTCCGTAGCGGTCATGCTCCTCTGGCCCCAGGGGATCGCCCTTGAGAAACGGCACCTTCTCGGTCAGGATCGTTTCGTCGCCGGTGGTGGTCACGTAGTGCGCAGTGACGAAGGGCAGCCAGAGCAAGTCGTCGGAGCAGCGTGTGCGCACCCCACGTCCCGAAGGCGGATGCCACCAGTGCAGCACGTCCCCCGCCTCGAACTGGTGACGCGCTGCTTGCAGGATATGGTCTCGTGCGACCTCAGGCGCGGTATGCACCAGGGCCATCACGTCCTGCAACTGATCGCGGAAGCCGAACGCGCCGCTGGACTGATACAGCGCGGAGCGCCCCCACACCCGGCACGAGAGCGACTGGTAGAGCAGCCAGCGGTTAAGCAGTAGATTCATGGCTGGATCGGGCGTCTGCACCGTGACGGTGCCCAACAGGCTGTCCCAGAAATCGGTCACCTCCTCCCAGGCGGCCTCGATCTGTGCTATGTCTTGAAACTGTCTGACCAACTGGAGTGCCTCTTCGCGGTCCGCGCCCTCGCCCAGCAGGAACGTGACCTCTTTTGTCTCACCTGGGGCCAGCCAAAGGAGGATCTGCAGGGCCGCGCAGGGGTCAAGGCCGGCTTTCACTGCACCAGTCAACCCGACGCGGTCTAGTGCGTCTGGCTGGCTGATGCTCCCCACGCGCCCCAGGAACTCAGTGCGGTCAGTGGTCAAACCGTGTGGTTCCCGGCTGGCAGTCAAAAAGGCTACCCGCTGGCCGAACTCTGCGTTGTAAGGGTTACGAGCCAGCAGCGCGTGGTTGGTGGTGTCGAACTCAGGCACAATGTATTGTTGCATTGCGCCCCGTGCTGTGCCCAGCACCCATTCGGCGTAATAGGTGATGGTGATCCTCCGGGTACGGTTCCACGTGTTCTCCAGTCGCAACTGGGCCACTTTCACCGGCGCGTCCGGGATGGCGAAGAGGCGCAGTTGCTGTTTGAGGCCGTGGCTGTGATGCTCGAAGATGGAATAGCCAGCGCCGTGGCGGATCAGGTAGGGGGACTGCGCGCCGGCTGGCAAAGGCGTGGGCGACCAGACGTGTCCCGTCTCCTCATCGCGCAGATAGAGCGCCTCGCCCGGCGCGTCGGCCACGGGGTCGTTCCGCCAGGGGGTCAGCCGATTCTCGCCGCTGTTTCCCGCCCAGGTATAGCCCAGTCCCGCTTCGGAGACCAGGAAGCCAAAGTCAGCGTTGGCGATGACGTTGATCCAGGGAGCCGGCGTCCACTGACTCTGCTCAAGATAGACAGCGTACTCTCGCCCGTCGGCGCTGAAGCCACCCAGGCCGTTGTCAAACAGGAGGTCGGCGGGCCGGGCCAGCGGCGGCGTGGGGTCCACACCCCCCTCCGTCCCCCCAAATAGGG
>JAUWOY010000003.1 GCA_030611885.1 Chloroflexota bacterium
GGCTCTTTGGGATTTCGCAGGGTCACAGTATCGGAGTCCCCAACTCGTTGGGGGTGCGGCGCGGCAAACCTCAACAAGTTGAGGACTCCAGCCTGCTATTCACGCCAATTCCCAAAGACCCAAATAAATTAGTGAAAATTCGTGTAATTCGTGGCAAAGACATGGGATGTTGATGGCTATCATAGTTCAGACCTTGCGTCAGTTGCCGTTCTTCGCCGGGCTCGACGAAGGCGACTTGCTGGAGATCGCGCCCTACATCCACGAGCGCACGTTCTCGCCTGGTCAGATGGTCGTCTCGGAAGGCGAACCCTGCCAGGCGGTGTACTTTGTCGCCCGGGGTGTGGTGCGGATCCGCCGGCTGTCGCTAGAAGGGCGCGAGCAGGTGCTGGCTTATCTAGGACCCGGCAAGTCCTTTAACCTTGTACCCGTGCTCGACGGCGGACCCAATCCGGCCACCGTGGACGCTCTGACGGAGGCAGCGCTCTACACCATCTCCTGCCAGCGCTTCCATCAGATCGTGCGCGACCGCCACGAGGTGGCCCTCTGGGGCCAACGCTGCCGGCCTTTATCTCGTCCAACGTCTTGAAGGTGCTGGTCGAGAACTTTGACATCAAGCCCATCGCCACCGTCGAGGAAGATTTGGCCGCGATTATGGCCGGCAAGTAGACTGGATCCGGTCGTTATCAAGGGTTATCCCAGGGAGGAAGTCAATGACAAAGAAACATCGTCCCGCACTGGCACCGATGTGCTTTCGCAAGCTCAAAGAGGTTGACCCGGAATTGGGAAAAGTCACCGGCCAGTTCTGGGCGACCGTTTGGGGAACAGAGCGCGCCTTGCCACCCAGATACAAGTACCTGATCGCGTTCGGGATGGCGATGGCGGTGGGCCGCGATCGTCAGGCGACTCGCGAGATGATCAAGGCCTACGGCGCGGGTGCAACGCTGGACGAGTTACGCGAGACGTTCATGCTCATCCCCTGGAATTTCGGCGTCTCGTACTTCTGCTCAGAGGTCAGCACCGGCACGCCAATGCGTGCCTTTGAGCTGATCGTCGAGTTGGAGGGAGTGGGCATGGCACGAGGGAAAGTCGTCGAGCAGTTGAAAACGCAGTTACAATCGCAGATCGGTTTTGAGGCCCCCGAGTCGCAATGAGAAAGGCGAAGGAGTGAGTGATATGCGCATCCTGGCAGTCATCTCAGGCGAGTACGGGCAACGGCACGTGGAGAACATCCGCGCCCACGGCCCCGCGGATTGGACGGTCGAGGTCTGGCGAGCGCCGTCGGTGCTGCCGCCGGTGATAGACTATCCGGAGGATCACCTGCCCGACACGCTCCCGCCAGCCGACCTGATCCTGTCCTTCGGCGAGCACCCCGGCGTGGCGGAACTGCTCCCCGACATCGCGCGGATGACCGGCGCCCAGGCCGTGGTTGTGGCGGTGGACAGCGAGGCCTGGCTGCCGCGTGGACTGGCCCGGCAGTTACGGGGCTGGCTCGACGACATGGGCGTGGTGTGCGTCACGCCCAAGCCCCTGTGTTCGCTGACCGACACGCACTACAGCATTGGCCGCCGCCAGCGGATCGAGTACGACGATCCATTCATCGCCGAATTCGCGCGCTACTTTGGCCAGCCAGACCTGCGCCTCACCGTGGACCCCGAATCGCGACTCATCACCTCCGCCGAGGTGCTGCGCGACTCCGTCTGCGGCTGTGCGCGCTACGTGGCCGTGCGGTTGGGGGGAGTTTCGGCGGACGATGCCGAGCAGGAGGCCGGCCTGCTGCACCATCACTACCCCTGCCTGGCCACCATGGGAGTGGACACCGACTACGGAGACACCCTGATGCACATCTCCGGCAATCTCTTGAAAAACAACGTCCTCGCCCAGGTCAAGCCGTTCAAGCACGTACGCTACCTGAGAACGGCGGCGCGGAGCGAGTAGTTTGACTGAATAGACCGAAAAAGCCACCTGCCCAGTTAACACAGGTGGCTTTTTCAATGCCAGGAGAAAGTGGCTTTTGTCATAGACAGGCCATCATTCTGATGATGTAACTGATGGTCGCTTGCTGTGGTTGACAGATGAGGAGGTCGTGGCTCAGTTGAGAGGGGAAAGGATGACGCGTGGTTGAACGCACAAACGAGGAATGGCTGGCCGAGTTGGACTTCGGGAGGCTGGGTGTCGAGGAGGGGGGCGGAGGGTTGGAGGTTGGGGGGAGGATTGCTGGTGGTGGTTTTCATGGTTGGGGTTGTGGCTTTGTCGCCAACTGAGCACGGCGTTTGCGTTCTTCCTCAAATGCCCTGGGGATAGCTCTACATTGGCTTGGCCTCAAGCTTCAACACGAGCGATCTGGGCCAGACGATCTGTGCCTGTCCTGAGCACTTCGACTGCGCTCAGTGTAAACTCCGCCGAAGGGCCGATGGCCGCGCGTAGAAAGCGTGATTGGCCTACTCATGAGTCAAATCCACAGTGGGGCTGCGAGCCAGTCATTTGCTTTCTGATACAACCGGCCACCGAAGATGGCGCTCAGGTTGATGAAGTCCCCGCTGGGCTGCCGCACCTCGAATATCTTGTGCTTTCCCTGCTCGATCTTCCCTTTGACGACGAATTGCACTGTCTGTCGGCGGTTGGTCATCAGATTGGTCACGTCCTGGAGGGTGTTCCGAATGAACCGAGCTCCCTGGACCCGTTCATCAGGCGGAATGCTGGCTAGCAGGGTGTCCAGCCCAGTGACGGTGATCTCCCGCGCTGGCGGCGGCTCCTCGCGCCAGGCCAGGCGCAGGAACTCAATGATGCTCAGCGTGGTCGGATAAGGTGGATAGGCTGCCGATTTCTCGACGATGTTGTAGGCTCCTGCTTCCATCAGAACGCTGCCTCCACGATTTTATCGTAGACGGTATCACCGGTCACTTCGGCCAGGTAGCGGCACAATTCGTCCAATGCCTGGGAACGCCAGCGTTCACGGACTTGCCGGAAGTTGGCACCGTAGCGGTATTCGGCGTAGAGGTAGTGCACCTTGTCAATGTCCCGCAACGTCCCCCCACGCTCCATTTTTGCTTCGATATGGTTGGTTCGCTTGACCGGCTCCACCACCCGCGCCGTCTTGCCGTCCATCTCGACTAAGTGCTCATCGCTGAAGATGCTGGTGCTCAGGCCCCGGTGCCGTAGGGCCATGTTCAATTCACTGAAGTCCATCTCCCGGCGGCCAGCCAGGGTGATGGTGTAGGCTTTGGTGACCTCGTCCAGGTCGGTCGGCAAACGGCTCACCACCTCCTCCGTGGCCAGGGAGTCAATGATGCCCCACAGCCGGACGACGGCTTCTTCTACACTCACGGGCTGGTCCCCCTCCATCACGTTAGGATGGTGCTTGGAGTAGAGCTCCAGGCACTTGCCCAGGACGATGACGGAGACGTCGGCTCGGCTCAGGCCCTGGCCAGTGGTCTGCAACTGGTGCAGGGTCTCAGCGGCTTGAAAGTGGATCTGATCCTCCAGTTGCTCCCAACTGATGTGGCCGTCGCCCGTGCGCTTGCGGCAGACGATAACCGAATCGTACTCGATGGCTTCCTGATCACGGATGTGGATCGAGGTCGGTTGCTCGGCGTGAACAGGATAGATAGCGCTGACGTAGAAGCCAGCGTCGAGCACCGCGCCCATAACACTGCTCCACGCCTCGGGCTCTCTGTGGTGAAAGGTGAAAACCATCAGCCCTTCGTCCTTCAGCACCCGCCGTGCTTCGCCGAAGACCTGGGTCAATCCCGACAGGAAGAAATCCTGGTCTTTGCCGGCCTTCTCGTTCTTGACGATCTCGGCTATCTTGGGCGTGTGCTCGGCGGCGAAGAAAGGGTAGCGGTCTTTGAGAAACTGCCGCAGCCAGACGTGGTAGAAGTCGGATAGCTCACCGTACATCACGTTGTCGAAATAAGGGGGATCGGTGATCACGGCATCCACGCTGCGGTCGGGTAAGGGTAGATCCTGGGACGATTGGCACAGGAGCAGCGCGTTTTTCTCCGTGTCTGTCAGCGCGTCAAAGTTCCCGGCCAGCCGGCCGTCTACTCGCTCCCCTGGGATCGGCACAGCCTTGGTGGTTGAGGACGATCGGGGTGTCAACCGTCGCTCGAAAGGTTGCTGGCGATACTCATAGGCTTTCAAAGTATCCCTGAACAATGAGGGAAAGGTTCCCGAACGGCGTTCATTCCCCCATGGGTTGTTCTCCACGCCTTCTTTTGGTGGAATGAAAGCATGGTAAGTAAATATGCCCGCTACAGAGGAGATTCTCGTAGGCCGCGTTATGCAGAATATTGAAGTGTAGTTGACGAGATAAGAGAATGCAGTAATGAACGTATCTTGTACTTCTGGCGATAAGTCCCGAATTGCCTCAATCAGCCAACCCAGGGCCAGCAACTGACGTGGAGTGAACATCTGGTGCCAGTAAGTATAGCCATATTGCAACAGCGTATCGGTCTTCAGCCCGGATGGGATGGATTGGGTAGGTAGGACGAGCGAATGCCCTGTTTGCTCAAACGTTCGCACGGCGTCAAGATAGGCAACACGATCTTCATCGCTCACGCTCTTGATATCCCAGCCGTGGACAGGGCACTCGTAGACCACGGCGTACATCTCGAACCGGGGCGGTTTTCCTTCTGGCTGTGCCTCTAGCACCGACTGGCGCTGTCCACAATTGGGAGTCGGGCAGGTGAAGTAGCCGCCTCGGGCCACGCCATCTCTGGGCACAAAATGTTTGCCACAGGATGGGCAGTGATGCGGCTCGTTGGGTTTGTACGTTTTGAAGACCTCGCCGCAATCGGGACAGAAGATGGCATACTCCTTACCACGCTGGCCCAGCACGTAGTTGCCGTGCATCCGAACTTGTTTCCCGCACGCTTTGCAGGGCACCACCTTGACCCAGCGGATGTGTACGACGTCGGCTGGCCGGCCGCAGGTGGGGCAACGGGTCTGGTATAGATTGCGGATACGTCGTCCTACCGCATCATCCAGTTGTCGAAAGGCATTCCACAGAGCCCGGTCGCTCTCCGGCTGCTCAATGGCCGCCTTCACCGTCCACCAAGCAACGGGGTTAACATCGCAGCCCACCACTTTGCAGCCCAGGCGCAGCGCCTCGAAGACAGTCGTGCCGCCGCCCATGAAGGGATCGAGGATGATCTTGCCGCCAAAGTCGGTGTGCTGGTAGTGATGATCCCAGGCATTCTCCTCCGGCGGCAGGAAGGTGGCCAGGATGATGGAGCGGAAGACGGAGCCGAAGCGCCGCGCCCACCACTTGTGCAGGTAGAGTGGCGGGCGCGAGTAGTAATTGAGCTCCACCCGTGCCAGAGCGCTGAGTTCGTTGACTGGGAAATGACGTTCGATGCTGGTTTGAGTCACTGGGTTCCTCTGTTTGAATTACTTGCAAGCCTACTCGTGAAATTCATCGTATCGCCTTGAATAAATGGTCACTTTTAGATCATTTCCTATCATGGTGAAATCGGGTTCGCGAATGTCGTTGAGCCGGCATAATCTAATCATTCGGGGCACCCCCAGGCCGTCTCCCTCCCAGTAGCCATAGGCTCGCAGATAGCGCACGATGGTTGGGTTGCGGGTGATCTGGACACCGTAGCGCATTCTTTCCACTGTCACTCCATTGGGCAACGGACCAGGACTGCGTATCTCAATCCGGTCATCGAATATGGAGACATGAATGCGCGAGCCACGGCGCACATAATTGCGGTGGGCGATGGCGTTCACCAATGCCTCTCGCGCCACTTCCTCAATGTACTCGGCTTTCTGCACGCGCTTTAGTCCCCTCACCTCCTCGACCACAGTGTAAAGCTTGATGTACTCCATTGCTTCCTTGATGGCCTGGGGAACAGGTGCGTCAATCTCTTTGCCAGGGTGCCACTCATCGGTAGTGAGCCCTTTGAAACGTTTGAGCCACAGACGCGCCTGGGGCAGAAAGTCGCCGGGCTGGTCGCCGAAAAAGAGCATCCCGGTGAGGCTTACCTTGCGCTCTCCCTCTCGCTCAACGAGGATTTTCCAGCTCATTAATTGCTGAGTCAGGTCAATGAGAAGTTCGTCCAGGCCGATGCCCAGTTTGCTGCGGGTGTATTCCTCTATGATGTCCATATTCAGGTCGGCCAGCGTGGCTCTGGGTACGGGTGAGAGGTCGAAGTCGAGCATGCCACCCTCTTGATAGAGGCTGCCAATCTCCTCGCGGGTGGCAGGGCGACTGGTTGTGCTATGACGGATGTAGACGGTGCATTTGTGCTCGCCTTCGCGGACGCAATGGGGCTTGTGAGGTCCATGAGGTACGTGCACCACCAGCACGGTCTTATCCTGTACAGTCCCTTCTTCGCAAGTCAATGGAAGCGGCGGGTCAATCGTCTGTGCGCCCACGTTGGCGATCCACTCTTCGTAGCCCGGTTGCAGCGTCACGCCATAGACGGTGTGGTCGTCATCTACGCCGATGAGCACGATCCCGCCCTGCCGGTTGGCTAGCGCCACGAACTCTCTTGCCAACCGCTCGGCCCGATCCATTTCTCGCTTGAACTCTACTGTCTCCGATTCGCCCGCGGCGATCAGACTCAGCAACTCAATCTCGGTCATCTTGCTTCCCTCCTCCGTCTGTCAAAAGCTGTACTTCGTAGATGGACTTGTTGTCCAGTGAATCCTCGCTGGTTTGCGTCACCGGGTTTCCTCGCTTCAGAGTGCTATGGTCCTCCTGCTCGGCGAGTTGGTTGAGTTGGAGCAGGGGGAAGGTTTGTTCGATGTTGAGGGGGGTTTGGGGTTGGTTCACCTCATCCTTCTTCCCATCCAGCGATTGAACTGGGTGTCCAGCACCGGTTCGACGTAGCCGGGCGGACCTAGCAACACCTTGTCTTTGTTGAACCAGGCGAGTTCAAGTTTGGTGAGAATCACTATCTATTACGTCAGAAAGGCAGGGGTGGTGGAATGTGTACCAGCAGGCGACGGTTTGGATGACGTGAAGCGGGATATATCCGTTCGACATAGCAGCTAAATTGCCAGCCCTCGTCATAAAGAGTGGATAACACGAAGGCTTTGCTACTGCGGATGTAACCGAGTTTCTGACCCGCGTTAGTGTAGACTGCCATTGCATATGGATCGAAAGCGTTGTCTGGCTCACGAACAAGTTTAAGTTCATCTCCCTCGTTGACTTGCGACAGATACTCTAATCTGTTTTCGTACTGTAGGCCGACTACATAGGTCCTGAACTCAATCGTGTTTGGGTTAGTGAGATAGTCAACGGGGCGGGCACCGAATTTGTATCGGCGTAGAATAGACATCACTTCCTGAACAAGCTGGTGGTCTTGAAGAATTGGCAATAGATCTTCAAAGGTCAGGCCTTGTACCCATTCCTGGAAATCTTCCACAGACGACAGTAGTGCTAGGTTCACCTCTTGGTAGTAGTAGTCTGCCATTGTGCAGGCTATTCCCCTGTCACTGATGCCCATACCGCTGACATAAGCCGCCACAGGGGTATTTACGCCGTACTTCACATACGATGGAAGCAACCCGATTTCGGGGTCAAACTCCAGGCACTCTTCATCTCGCAGATACATCAGTATCTTCACCACCGAATTCAATGCCCACGGCGCATCGTTCACAAAACGCCGGTAAATCAGGTCAGATACGAATAGGGGGTTTTGGAATGTTGCATCTGTTTCCCCATATTTAGCCACTAACTCGCTCAGATCAGCGAAGTCAATCCATCGTATTATTGCCTGGACCAAATCTACAGGCCCTGCGTATTTTCCTCGGGTCTCTTGGGGGATCGAAACCAGGTGTAAGATACGTGCTAGTATTTCGTTGTCAAGCGATTCAGTGAAAGGATCTCGCAATCTTGTGAAGATGCCTTCTGCCGCCAGGCGACGAATTTCGTTTTCCAAATCCTGGCAGCTTCGTAGAGAGAAGCCAGTTTTATAAAAAGCCTTCTTCTGCGCTTGTGATTGAAATCTAGCAACGATGTACCGAACCTGCTGCTTGCTGTATTCGACGAGTGGTTCATAGTAGGTGCGATTGCGCTCGCACTGAACACCGAACAACATCTGGGCAAGGGCATCCTGCACTGTGTTTGGGTCAGTTTCATCGAGGAGCTCCTCGTACAGCAAAGCAAGAATCTGTGTCTGGAAAGCTGTGTCTAGCTTGTTGCCCGGTTCAAGGTCCTTGTCCGTGAAGGCTATTGTTTGAGGATTCGCAAGGAACTCCTTCAGAGAAATGCCTAACTTACGCTGGATCAATTGCTCATACAACTTGAACAAGACACTCTGAACTGATTCTGTTCTGTCATCCCGCAGATAACGATACATTTGAGCGACCAGCCACTTGGATTGTGTCTTTTGGACAAAGATGACCTGACCCTCTGTCTCGTGCAACGCCCGCCCGGCTCGCCCCGCAATGTTACGAAAGTCTCTGACCAGGAATGGTGCGCTACCGCCTCTCTCAAGATTCGCAACGATCATCAGGTGCACAGGCAAATTGACACCTTGAGCCAACGTCGGGGTCGCAATCAAAACAGGAATATGCCCTTGACGGAAGGCTTTCTCTATGACGCGCCTCAAGTCATCCGGAAGCTGGCCGTGATGATAGGCAAATCCTTCCCGTATGTAAGCTGCCAGGGGGAATTCGGGCCCTAGACGCCGCTCCACTTTGCTTGCAAGGCGGCTCAGTTCCTCTTTGCTGCCTGGTGCCAAGTGGAAATCCTTGTTGGAAGTTCTGAGTTCTTGAATACGGCGCTGAAGATTCCTGGCAATGCTATCCACGTGTGCGCGCACAGCAGTGAATAGAATAGTAGGGCTAGCTTTCAGGAAATCAAGGGCTAACTCGATAGCGATATCGTACTTGGTATCAGGGTAGCATTTGGGCTTTTTCAACCGCTTTTCCGGCTTGTTCTTGTAGAATTCCTGAGTAATCCGTCTTTCCAGATTCGTTACGAGCACTAACCCATCATCAGGATAGCGAATTCTGCCTTTCCAATCGGGTCCCCAGTAAAAGATGCCTTGTCGCAGCTTGGTGGGCTTCCACTTGGAGTCAACGACAACTGGCTCGCCTTGTGTTAGCCAGATTGCAATTTCCTCGCTATTGGGCACTACGGCAGAAAGGAATAATAGCTGCAATCCCTGATCGGCGAAGGCTCGCCGTAACCGTTGAAGCAAGATTTCGAGCCGAAGTCCCCGCACGTCGTTGTCAAGCAAGTGCCCCTCATCCACGACAATGAGCTTCACAGTATTGAAGAAATCCTTGTCCTGGCGAAGCAAATAGTCGAGCTTCTCTGGTGTTATGACCAGTACATCGCTCTGCTCGACCAGAAAATCTTCAAACTCTACGCTCTCATAACTGCCAAACACTGACGTAACGCGGTATCCAACTTTGGCAAGGTAATAATCAAGCGACTCTTCAACCTGCGCAGCCAACGATTTGAAAGGTGCAATGTAGATGCATCGCACGGGTTCAGAGCTGGTGGCTAGCGTATGCGCGATCTTGAATTCCGCAACTCTCGTCTTCCCGGCGCTGGTAGGCATCTGAAGGACAACTGCACTGCTATCACTGAGAGTATCTGGCAATGCCTCAATCTGCGATTGCCACAGTTCATAGATGGGACACTTGTCGGTCGTCAGCACCCGGATGTAGCGGGTCAGAATAGAATTCTTGCGAAAGCCATAAAGGTCTCCCAATTGGTGCCACAGACTGGAGAAGTGCATTTGACGGATGAGAAGGGAGATGAGTTGCGTTAGAACAAAGTTGTCGGGGTCTCTAATAGCATTGAAGATTTGCAATGAGTGCCCAATCTTGCTCCTGGCAACTTCGTAGCGCTCATCTTGTCCTGTCCGCAAATATCGGGCAAAGTTGAGAATCGCTTCCAGAGTGATGAAGTGCGCAATCTCTTCCAGCGCTCCGTCTCTATCCAAATCACCTGAAGCAACCCTCTGCTGGACAGTTTCTTCAACGACAGCTTTTGTTTGGCCAAGGTCGGATAGTTCTTCTTCCAAATCTGTGAGATTGCGCAGGAGCAGCAGGAACGTGGACCTTAGCACTCGAGAATGGCCATCATTTTCAAACTGAAAGCGTCCCATCACTTTCCGGGCCAACACAGTTGCATTGGCTTGAGACTCTCCGAGAGAAAAGTCCACAGCACTATGAAGATACAAATCCAGATGGACACGGCGGCTGGGAATGGACTGTGCCTCTGCCAGTTGCTCGAACAGCTTGGCAGCCTCCTCAAAGGCTTCCTTCGCTTGTTCTCGATACTGCATTCCGCGCTCATCATCGGTCCAAAGTCTGATAGCAATCTGCTCGATGCGAAAGGCAATCGAGATGAGATCATCAACGCTGGCAGTCGCTGTTCGTTCAAATTCTTCCTCAATTTGAGTCAGCAGACTGTCCCCCGATAATGAGCGCCTCGCGTCCGTGAATCCGGGGGCTTTGAGGATTCCTCGAAATTGTTCCAGGATGCTTATGAGGTATTCGTGATTAGCCAATTTCATCTCCCACTTTGGCAGCCATCTCGTATGCAACTCGTACCGCTTCTTCCAGATCGCCGATCAAGAAGACGCAGAGCACTACACGGTCGGGATCGAGTTTGTCAAGCACTATCCCATCCAGGGCGTCTTCTCCCCAGGTTTGCTTGTCACGCACCAGAAAGGGGAAAAATGTCTCGACATAGTGAGGGTTGGTGTAGCAATCAAGGAAGCGATAGATACGTTTCTCGAGTTCACACTGTTGCTGCTCAAAAAGGCGCTCACTGACAAATCGAACGGCATTCCGCATCTTCTGCTTGATCTCTGACTGTCCCTCGGCTACGAGTAACTCTATCTCTTCGAATACTTTCTTAACCCCATAACCTTTGGTCTTCGATGCCTTAACCTCTGCAAAGACGACAGTGTCTTTTTGTGGGTCCTTGTCGTGTAATCGAAATGCGATTATGTCTACGCCAAAGCTTGCTTTCTCCCAGTTTGTCTTGTAACGAATTTTGAAAACAGGTATCGTGAGGCCAAAAAGGTCCTGGAGCACTATATGCCCGACCACTTCGCCAAAGTCGCCAGTGCGCACCGAAAAGGGGTTGTCTTTAGATGGGAACTTCTCTTCCAAGAGCTTTGCTACTCCGGAGAAGCCCTCTCTCTCGAACACTGACGCCAAATACTCAGGGTCAACGTAAGCCTCTCGCAATGCCTCACCGGCATAGGCGTGAAACTTCTGGCACTGGTCGTCATCAACTTCCAAATCATACTGGTGACATCCTATCGACGGGTGCCGCCTGTGCTTGGTAGACGTTGGTGTCAAAATGTTCTTTAAGGTCAACGTTGACGGCTTGGACATACCTTCACCTTCTCACCCGCCGCACCACCAGCCACGGCGTCAGGCACTCCATCAGCGACAGCCCTCGATGAAGGTAGACTCCGCCAAAGTCGCCGGTGTAGCGTCCTTTGACCAAAAAATGTCCTTCGTGGACTACAATCACGCCTTTTTCCAGCAAAGCCCGCGTTTTCTTGTCGTCGCTGATCAGTGCGGTACGCGCTCCCATCACGTCCTTCAGATAGCCGTAGTAAGGCTGAGGCGTCGGCCAGGCCATCCCCGCCTTCACGCTGAGATAGCCGTGATCCGACGAGATGATGATCTCGTCGTGGCCCTTGATGCGCTCCAGAATACCCAACAGCATCGCCTCGGTCTTCAGGTAGATTTCGGCTGGTGGGATGTACTCGGTTTTGCCGCTGTGAGCGGGATGCCAAAACCAATCGGGATACTGGCCCCAGACGATGAGCCGGTCATGGCGTAACTCGTCCAGCGGCGGCGCGTCGGCCCGTACGTAGACAAAGCGGGGATCGTTCACCGCCGACGGTGCGCTTGCCTCAAAGTGACGTTGGCAGAAAGCCTCCGTCTCAGCAGGGATTTCACTGAAAGCGTAGTCGAAGGCCAGTACCTCATAGCCGTGCGCCGGTAGTCGTTGCTTCAGCAGACAGACTTCGCGCAGGCTGAGGCTGTCCATCAACACCAGGGCGTGGCGGGGCTGCGCCAGCAACTCAGCAACCTGGCGGCTGTCCACCTGGGGCAGGAGCACGTCGGTCAGAAACTCGTCGTAGACCTGCTCCAGGGTCCAGGTTAGACGGCGAGTAGCTTTCTCGCGCTCGTCGTAGTAGTCATTGAGCAGAGCATCGTCCACATCGGCGGCGTCCCACAAGTCCACCAGCCAGTGGAACAGAGTCGCCACCGGATCATCGCTCTTGACCAACTCAACAACTCGCGCCGCGTTCAGTTCACTCGATGACACGATCCACCTCGGCTATGACGTACAGACTGCCGCCGGGTGTGGCTGGCAGGTGCAGCAGTTGCTGCAGAAAAGGTCCCTTCTCCAAAGGTCCCGACCACTCCAGGGTCAGGCCCAACTTCAGGCCCTCGGGCGAGAAGCCCAGGTCTTTCACCACCCGTTCCAGTTTGTCCGACTTTCCACTGATGCTGAAATCGTTGCTGATCTCCACCTGCACGTGCTGGATCACGTCGGTCTCACGCAGGCTGGCCTCGAACTTGCCGGCCACAGTACGCGGGTGCTTGCCGCCTTCCTCAAAGTGCTTCTGCTCCACGATTCTGGCCGGTGTGGGTTCAACCTCCTCAACGGCTTTCTCCAGATCTGGCTCTTTATATGTCACACCAGGTGCCTTGCCCTCGCGGTAGACGATTTTTACCTTCTCCGCCTCGCCGGTTGGCCCCCGCTCGACCTGAGCAAAGTCAGCGTGGTAGAGCACGGCTTTGGATTGCTCATCAAGGCCGTAGGGTGTCTCGCCGAAGAAGTTGCGCCCTTTGTGACCTTCGATGTAGATTTGCTCGGCCTTGCAAAGTTCCTTCAAGGCCGCCGTAACCTGCGAGGCATCGGACACCGTCGGATAGCGACGCATGGTGTAAAAGTCGTCGTAGAGCACGTCGGCCCGTAGCCCCTTTGGCCCCCGCTCGTGCAGCACATCCAGGATCTTCTCTTTGACTCGAGCCATATCGCTGATCGCCCGTTCCAGCAGCTTCGCCGTGTCAGCTTCCACCTGAATCTTGCGTACAGCCTCCCGCTCAATCCGCTGCCCGTCCGGCCCTTCACTGACCATGACCGATACCTTGGGCCAGAACCCGAAGCGAGCTTGGAGACGTTCTTTCAGCTCCTTGAGCTCTTCGTCAATGATGGCCTGCACTTTGGCAGCGCGTTCTTTGCTCACGTCCTGTTTGATTTCCTCTCCGCCGATGATCCGTTTGGCCTTGTCAATCAGGCTCTGATCTTTGCGCAGGTCGCCAGTCAGGGGAGCAAGCACCACCATACGGTTCTGGCGGCGGTGGCCGCGATAGATGTCGTACACGTCCTGGTCGGTGTCCAGCGCACGCAGCGAAACCACGACCTTCAAATGGCGATCGTCAGGAATTTCATCGTCAATCTCGTACACGTAGGTATTGCCCCCCAGAACCTTCTTGGCCAGCACCTGGGCGATGCGTTCGATGGCCACCGTCTCGGAGATGTCACGGGCGCGGTTTTGCACCACAGCGAAGACGTTTTCCTCAATGCGCACTGCGTACTGTCCGTTGAGCTTGTGCAGATGCCATGCCTGGCCCAGCAGCCGGTTTAGACCTAGTAGCACATCGTTGGGATTGATCTCCGGCGTGGCCACCCCCATCACGATATCGGTCTCATCTGCCCCGATCTGCTGCTCCCGGTTGATGGAATACAGCAGCACAGCGGACAGAATCTCGCGGCCATAATCAATGTGGCCCACCCGCTCAATGTCGCGGACCGTGGCCTCGACCAGAGGACGGTCCAGGACCACCAACTGGTCATCAAAGCGAGCTGCGTCCACAGCCGAAGCGAGCAAAATGGGAACGTTGGCTACCTGTTCACGCAAGATAGTGGCTAGCAGATACAGGATGCCCCGGGTGTTGGCGTAGTTGGAAGCGGTACTGTAGCGCTCGAACAGCACCCGGAGCAATTCGGGATGTAGAGGATAGACCCTGGTCATGCGGGTGCGATAGCTCTCATAATCGCCCATGGGTACAGCGATCTGCCGCTCCCGGTACATCTCAATGAAGCGATCCACTACCTGGGCCGCCTTGTTTTGATTCACTTGCTCAAACAGGCGATACAGCAGAATCTCCTCGCGGTCAGCAGCCGTACTCAGGTTGATAGAGATAGGCCCGGTGCGATCAATCACATCTACGATGTCGGGGTTCTCGCGTATCAGCGAGAACAACACCATCAGGGGCACATCGGGCTCATTGCTCACCTCCAGCAAGTGCTGGAGAAAGGTGCGATTAGCAGCCCGTGAGGTCTCAGCCGTGCTAACCCGTTGGGGCAGGATCGTCTCGTACCAGTTCTCGATCTCGTCAATGATGATCACAACCGGGCGGCTGCCCAGGGCCTGGCGAATCTGGGGAATGGTGGGGTAGCGTTTGACCTGGCGCAGTACGTCCTCGGCTCCGAGTTGCTGAAAGATGGGTTCCCACAGGTTGTCGTAGTCAACCCGCGCCGTGTGCAACACAATCACGACGAGGTCGTCGGGTGTGGGCAGCGGCTCATCGTATCCGTGCCCTCCCAACCATTGAGCCGCCAGGTCGGGATGAGTCAGCGTGTGGTACAGGGCCAGCAACTGGTGGGACTTGCCGGAGCCATAGCCGCCGGTGAAGACCAGGCCGCCGCGCTGATCCTGGCCGGTCAGTTTGTAGCGGACCTGATCCAGCGCCGTCCTCAGCGCATCGGTGAGATAGGTGCGGGCGAAGACGTCAGCCGGGTTTTTCTCCAGAGCCGGTCTGTCTTCCAGCACCTTGTACAACTGGACGACGCCGTAGACCTGGCCGCTCTTCACCTCCTCACTTAAGGTAGCGATGTCTGCAATAGTTGGCAGCATTGTCATCTCTCCTGTTCTACGGTCAATATCCCTTCAATCTCCTCATATCGCCAGCAACGCCCGCTGTCCACCTGTTCGCCGCCAACCGCGTGGTGCTGTCAGCTTGGCTGCTAGATAAGTATACCAGATTTCGCTTCCTTTGGCAATAACAAAAAGCCACCGTGCGGTTGACGCAGGTGGCTTCTTGCAAACCAAGAGAAAGTGACTTTTATCGTTGACAAACGACTGACCTGATGATATAATAGACAGCGTGGGTTAGGAGGGCAGGGTCTTCGCTAAAGGCGTTGCTCAAATAGCTGACGGCCACTGGCGAATTCTGAGGTTCTGTTGTATAATAATGGTGAAGGAGGTGAATATCATGACAGAGTTAAGCGAACGCATCCAGAAAGCTGACTGGAAAAAGGAGAAGCACGTGCCGGTCATCGAGTGTGCGGACCGGGTGAAGGCGGACGAGTTCTTCGAGGTGAAGGTCAGCCTGGGGAAAGAGGTCGCCCATCCCAATACCACCGAGCATCACATCAGTTGGATCACCCTCTACTTCCACCCGGAGGGGGCGAAGTTCAGCCACCAGGTGGGCCACTTCGAGTTCTCCGCCCACGGTGAGTCCACCGCCGGTCCGAACCAGGGTCCCGTCTACACCCACCACGAGGTGACCACCTCGCTGAAAGTCAGCAAGCCTGGCACGCTGCACGCCCTGGCCCTGTGCAACATCCACGGGCTGTGGGAGAGCAGCAAGGAGATTGGCGTGAAATGAAAGGAGAGAAACAATGCACGAGATGACAGCAAGCAATCTGAGGAGCGCTTTCGCTGGCGAGAGCCAGGCCCACATGCGCTATCTCATCTTCGCCGCTAAGGCGGAGCAGGAAGGGTTCCCCAACGTGGCGCGACTTTTCAAGGCCATCGCCTACGCCGAGCAGGTGCACGCCAGCAATCACTTCAAGGTGTTGAAGAACCTGGGCCAGACGGCGGACAACCTGGGAGCCGCCATCGCTGGCGAGACCTACGAGGTCGAGGAGATGTATCCGGCCTTCGTGGCCGTGGCCGAGCTGCAGGGGGAGAAAGCCGCTGTCCGTTCCAGCAACTGGGCGCTGGAGGCGGAGAAGATCCACGCCGAGATGTACAGCGCGGCCAAGGCCGCCGTGGAGGACGGAAACGATGCCGAGGGGGGCTCGGTCTACGTCTGCTCCGTCTGCGGCCACACCGTGGAGGGCGAGACCCCCGACCGTTGCCCTGTTTGCAACGCCAAGCGGGAAAAGTACCGCGAGTTTAACTAAAATAGCTGTAAAAAATCAGAGGAGGTAAGAAAATGCCAGAGTTCGTCAATCCATTCAGTGGAAAGGTGCCAGATCGCAAACTTACTACCGAGGAGTTGGTCCGGGCGATTCGCCTGAACCTCGCCGCCGAGCACGAGGCGGTTCATCTCTACATGGCTCACGCCGACGCCACCGACCATCCCCTGGCCAAGAAGGTGCTCATTGACATCGCCAACGAAGAGCGGGTTCACGCCGGTGAATTCTCTCGTCTGCTGGAGATCCTGACCGGCGATGAGGACAAATGGCTGGCGGAGGGCGCGGAGGAAGTGGACGAGATGGTCGCTGAGCTCAGTGCGACCGAGTAGGCCGGCGGGTGAGAGGGGCCAGCCGCAAGCCATCTGCGTTCTGGTAGTTGGTAGACTGGTAGATTGGTGACGTCTGTTCAATCTACCAGTTTACCAGTTCACCAATCCACCATCGGAGGAAGCGGGAAAATGGATATCAGCCAGGAGCTTCGAGAGCAACTGCTGGTCTATCAGAGAAACGAGATCACTGAGCATCACATCTACCAGAGGCTGGCCAGGGCGGTCAAATCCCCTGAAAACAGGCGGGTTCTGGGGAAGATCGCCGCTGACGAGCTTCGGCACTACCGAGCCTGGCGAAGCTACACCCAGCAGGACGTCGAACCCGACAGGCTGAAGATCTGGCGGTATTACTTGATCAGTCGCATCTTCGGCTTCACCTTCGGGATCAAGCTGATGGAGGCAGGCGAGGAAGATGCTCAGGATAGTTACGAGCAACTGCCGGGGACGATCCCGGAAGCCGAGGCCATTATCCGCGATGAGAACGAACACGAGAACGCGCTGATCGAGCTTCTGGACGAAGAACGGCTTCGCTACATAGGTTCCATCGTGTTGGGTCTGAACGATGCGCTGGTGGAGCTAACCGGCGCCCTGGCCGGCCTCACCCTGGCGCTTCAAGACACGAAGCTGATTGCCCTGACCGGTTCGATTACGGGCATCGCTGCCGCCTTATCCATGGGAGCATCGGAATACCTCTCCACAAAGTCGGAAGAGACCGCCAAGAACCCGGTGAGAGCTTCGATCTATACAGGCGGGGCCTATGTCGTGACCGTACTCATTCTCATCCTGCCGTATCTGATATTGGAGAACTTCTACGTTTGCTTGGGCTGCACGTTGACTGCTGCGGTGTTGATCATCGCTTTTTTCAACTACTACATCTCCGTGGCCCAGGACGTGCCATTCAAGAGGCGTTTTCTGGAGATGGCTGGACTGAGTCTTGGGGTGACAGCGTTGAGCTTCTTGGTCGGCTTGCTCATCCGCACTTTTCTGGGAGTTGACGTGTGAAGGTGCGGCAATGTCACTTAGCTTTTGGGATGCTAAAGTTCAGCGTTGGTCATCGTCATTGGAGCAGTGGACTAGGGTCCGCTGCGAGCACAAGGTGAGCAGATACGCGGAACTTGTCGGAGGGTGATTCAGGAAGATGACAGGCACCGTGATGAACGTGATCGCCGTGGTAGCAGGCGGCACTTTGGGCACGCTGTTGGGCGAGAGACTGCCTTCCCGTATCCGTCACATCATTATGCAGGGAGTGGGCCTGGTTACTCTGGCGGTGGGGATGAGCATGGCCATCACCACGGAGAATTTCCTGCTGGTGTTGGTGAGCATCGTCATCGGCGGCATACTGGGGGAGTGGTGGCGGCTGGAGGAGCGGCTGGACAGGGCCGGGGAGTGGCTGGAGGCTAAAGCTAGCCGGTTCCCCTTCCTGGCGCGGGGTGAATTCACCAAGGGCTTTGTCACTGCCAGCCTGGTCTTTTGCGTGGGGCCGATGACCGTCCTGGGCTCCATTCAGGATGGCCTGTCAGGAGACTACACCCTGCTGGCTATCAAGAGCGTGCTGGATGGTTTCTCCTCGCTGGCCTTCGCCGCCTCGATGGGCATGGGGGCGACCTTCTCCGCCATCACGGTGCTCGTTTACCAGGGGATTCTGACCCTGGGCGCCTCCCTCTTCCAAACCGTTCTCAGCGACGCCATGATAACGGAGATGACGGCCACCGGCGGGGTCATGATTCTGGGGATTGGCCTTTTGCTCCTGGAGATAAAGCGGGTCCGGGTAGCCAACTTCCTGCCCGCCCTGGCCATTGCCCCGCTCCTGGTGGTCCTGTGGGAAATGTGGGGGCCTCGTTGAGTGAGTTGTATATTGCGAGAAGAAAGGAGAACAAAAATGGACAAGTGGGAATGTTTGGTCTGCGGGTACGTTTACGACCCTGCTGTGGGCGATCCCGATAGCGACATACCGCCGGGTATGCCCTTCGAGGATCTGCCCGACGACTGGGTCTGCCCCGACTGTGGGGCCGAAAAAGACATGTTCGAGAAGCTCGAATGAAAAGGCGCTTTGTGATCATCGGCAACGGCGTGGCTGGCATCACCGCGGCCAGGGCTCTCTCCGGGTCAGGGAATGAGGTCGAGATCTACACTCAAGAGACGCATCACTACTACCCCAGACCACGCCTCCAGAAATTCCTGGCAGGGGAGATTGAGCTGGCGGAGCTGCCTCTCTATCCCCCGTCCTGGTACGAGAGGCGAGGCATCACCGTGCACCTGGGAACTGAGGTGGTGGGGCTCGATCCCAGGGCGAAGCGGATCGCCCTGGCCGATGGCCGCCAGGTTTCCTATGACCGGCTGCTCCTGGCCACTGGTAGCCGCCCCTTCATCCCGCCCATTGAGGGCATGGACAAAGGCGGCGTCTTCACCCTCCGCACCATCGAGGATGCCCTGGCCATCAAGCGGTGGGCCGAAGGGGCAGAGCGAGCCGTGATCGTGGGCGGTGGGCTGCTGGGATTGGAGGCGGCCAGGGCTCTCACGGTGCTGGGCCTGGGGGTGACCGTTCTGGAGCGCGGGCCGTATCTTCTCCGCCGCCAGCTCGATGCCGAGGGAGGGGGCCTGATGAGGGAGTTGATAGAGGCTATGGGTATCGGGGTGATCCTGGAGGCATCCTCGCAGGCCATCCTGGGCGACGGGCAGGCCAGCGGGGTTCTGCTGCAGGACGGGCGGAGGATAGAGGGTGATCTGATCCTCATCTCGGCTGGCGTCCGCTGCAACGTAGCGCTGGCCCAGGAGGCTGGGCTGGAGGTCAGCCGGGGCGTGGTGGTGGATGAGCACCTGCGTACCAGCGCCGGGGACATCTACGCCGCCGGCGACGTGGCCGAGTGCCAGGGTCGGGTCTACGGCATCATCCCTGCCTCGTTGGAGCAAGCGAAGACAGCGGCGCTTAACATGCTTGGTGAGGATGCAGCTTACCAGGGCACCATCCCCTCCAACGTCTTGCAGGTGGTGGGCATTGACTGCGCCTCCATCGGGGTAGTCCATCCTCCAGAAGGCGAAGACTACCAGGAATTGAGGAAGTCCGGGGCCGGCGTCTACAAGAAGCTGGTGCTAAAGGACGGGCGGCTGGTGGGGGCCATCCTGCTGGGCGATAGGAAGGACGTGGCGCCGATAAGCCGGTTGATCCGGATGGGGACTGACGTCTCTCGCTACGTCGAGAGGCTGTTGGATGACGACTTCGATTGGAAGGGATTGCTTTAGAGATGACTCAGCAAACGGAACTGGATCAACTATGCGTTAACACCATTCGCACCTTAGCCATGGATGGGGTGCAGAAAGCCAACTCTGGCCATCCGGGGTTGCCCATGGGCGCGGCGGCTATGGCCTACGTGCTGTGGATGCGCTTCCTGCGGCATAACCCGACCAATCCAGCCTGGCCAGACCGGGATCGGTTCGTCCTCTCGGCGGGGCACGGCTCCATGATGTTGTACAGCCTGCTGCACCTCACCGGCTACGATCTCCCGCTGGAGGAGCTGCAGAGTTTCCGGCAGTGGGGCAGCCGCACTCCCGGCCATCCTGAGTACGGCCTGGCACCGGGGGTGGAGACCACCACCGGCCCGCTGGGGCAGGGCTTCACCAACGGTGTGGGCATGGCCATCGCCGAGGCCTACCTGGCCGCCTATTTCAATCGCCCCGGCCACAAAATCGTTGACCATTACGTCTACGCCATCGTCAGCGACGGCGACCTGATGGAGGGGGTGGCATCGGAGGCTGCGTCGCTGGCCGGCCACCTGCGCCTGGGCAAGCTGATGTACCTGTACGACGACAACCGCATCACCATCGAGGGCAGCACTGACCTGGCCTTCACCGAGGATCGGGGTCAGCGCTTCGAGGCCTACAGTTGGCACGTCCAGCACGTGGACGGGTACGACCTGGAGGGCATCGCCGCCGCCATCGGTGCCGCGCAGGCCGACCCTCGTCCTTCGCTGATCATCGCCCGTACCCACATCGGCTACGGCAGCCCGAACAAGCAGGATACAGCAGAAGTCCACGGCTCGCCGCTGGGCGAAGAAGAGTTGCGGCTTACCAAGGAGAACCTGGGCTGGCCCACTGAGCCGCCGTTTCTCATCCCCGGCCAGGCCCTGGCCCATTTCCGTGAGGCTCTGGAGAGGGGAAGTTCGTGGGAGGCGGAATGGCAGGCTCGTTTCCAGGCCTACGCTGCCGAGTATCCCGACCTGGCCGAGGAGTGGCGCATGGTGATGGCTGGCGAGCTGCCCGCGGGCTGGGATGCGGACCTGCCCGTTTTCGGGCCGGATGATGGATCACTGGCCACCCGCGTCGCCTCGGGCAAGGTGCTCAATGCCATCGCTCCCCATCTGCCTACCCTGATCGGCGGCTCGGCGGACCTGGCCCCGTCCTGCAAAACCTACCTGAACGGCTGCGGCGACTTCTCCGCCGACGACCCTGGCGGCCGCAACTTCCATTTCGGGGTGCGGGAGCACGCCATGGGCGGCATCCTGAGCGGCATGGCCCTGCACGGCGGGGTGATTCCGTTTGGCAGCACCTTCCTCGTCTTCTCCGACTACATGCGCCCCAGCATCCGCCTGGCGGCGATGATGGAGATACCCGTCGTCTACGTCTTCACCCACGACAGCATAGGCATCGGCGAGGACGGGCCGACCCACCAGCCGATAGAGCAATTGGCCGCGCTGCGAGCCATTCCTCATCTCACCGTGATCCGCCCCGCCGACGCGAACGAGACGGTCGTCGCCTGGCGCGTGGCCCTGGAGCATCGCGAAGGGCCGGTGGCGCTGCTCTTCACCCGGCAAAAGCTGCCCGTGCTGGATCGCGCCACCTTGGCCCCCGCCGACGGGCTGACGCGCGGCGCCTACGTCCTGGCCGAGGCCGAGGGAGGGCGGCCCGACGTCATCCTGATCGCCACCGGCTCCGAGGTGCCCGTCGCCCTCGCGGCGCGGGAGCGGTTGGCTCAGCAGGGGGTGAGGGCCCGCGTGGTGAACATGCCCAGTTGGGAGCTCTTCGAGCGGCAGCCCCAGTCCTACCGTGACGAAGTGTTGCCTCCTGAGGTGACCGCTCGCCTGGCCATCGAAGCCGGCGTGCCGCAGGGCTGGCATCGCTACGTCGGTGACGGGGGTGATGTGATCGGCATCGAACGCTTTGGGGCCTCGGCGCCGTACAAAGTGCTGTGGGAGAAGTACGGTTTCACGGCCGAGAACGTCGCCGCCCGTGCTTTGGAGATGCTGGAATACTGATTATGGTTCATGGCCGATGGAGAGCTTGTCTGCGACCTGGGCTGCTTGACATAGACACTACAACGAATTTAGAAAGAAACGAATTCTGGACTTTGGCCATTTTCCTCGTAGTGGCGACTTTGGGCATCTTCCCGTAGTGGCGACTTCAGTCGCTCTCCACGGGGTCAGAGCGACTAAAGTCGCTACTACAATTCGTTTTATTCCCAACTCGCCGTAGTGTTTTGACATAAACCCTTGACGAACGCGGTTAAATTTGGTAGAATATGAGGGATTGTTTGATCCCTGAAAACTCAACCTGAGGGAGTGACATGATGAGAACTACCTGGCGTATCGGGAAGATCTTTGGCATAGACATCAACATAGATTCCAGTTGGCTTATCATCTTTGCCTTGGTCATCTGGACCCTGGCCGGGTCCTATTTCCCACAGCAATATCCCCGCTGGCCGACCTGGCTACATTGGACGGTGGGCGTGGTTACCAGCCTGCTCTTCTTTGGCTCGGTGTTGGGCCACGAGTTGGCCCACTCCGTGGTGGCCATCGGCCAGGGAGAGGAGGTGCGTAGTATCACCCTCTTCATCTTCGGCGGTGTGGCCAGGATCGCCGAGGAGCCGGACGAGCCGCTCAAGGAACTGCTCATGGCCATCGTGGGGCCCCTCTTCAGCCTGGTCATCGGGGTGGCCTTCGGCGTCCTCTGGTTTTTGACTCGAAGTCTCTCTCAGCCTTTGAGTGCTTTAGCTCGCTATCTGGCCATGATCAACGTTACTCTGGCCCTTTTCAACCTCATCCCTGGCTTCCCGTTGGATGGGGGGCGAGTGCTGCGGGCATTGATCTGGGGCCTCAGTGGAAACCTGAAGCTGGCCACCCGGCTGGCCACTTGGGCTGGTCAGGGGATAGCCTTCCTCTTCATGCTGGGGGGTACCTGGCAGATCTTCGGAGGCCGATGGCTCGATGGACTTTGGATCATCTTCATCGGCTGGTTTCTGCACAGTGCGGCCAGCAGCGGCTATCGCCAGGTGCTGGTCAGAGAGATGCTGGGGGAGGTCAGAGCTGGCGATCTCATGAGCGCGGACTTCGCCACGGTGAGCGGGGATCTCACCCTGGAGCAGTTAGTGGACGAGTACGTATTGCGCCGCCGCGAGCACTCCTTTCCCGTGGCCGATGGCGGCCTGCTGCAGGGCATCGTCTGCTTGCACGACGTCAAAACTGTTCCTCGGGAGAAGTGGGCCTACACGCGGGTAAGCGAGGTCATGACCCCCTGGGCGGAGTTGGAGACCGTTTCCCCTGGGGATGATGGCAGTACCATCCTGGCGCGTCTGAACGCTCGTGACGTCCGCCAGCTTCCGGTAGTGGAGGGGGGAAGGTTAATAGGCTTGCTGCGCCGCAGCGATGTGCTCCACTATTTGGAGGTGCGGACGGCGTTGGGAACCTGAGGGGACTAATTTAGAAGGTGGAGGTATTGTAACAAAATGTATCCTGAGAGCGAGATCTTGTTTCCACCCCGCTGTATCCCAGGCCTCAAGGGTTTGAGGGATGAGCAATGGGATGAGTTAGTAGAGCGAGTTTCTGCTTTGCCAGAGACTCACGAGGACAGTTTAGCTTTCTGTTTTATGATGATCAAGCTGTGTAAATGTCTGAGATGCGATCTTGGCAGCTACAGGGCTTCTCTTGGTTGTTGCACCTGTGCGCAGCGGGCCATCAAAGGCTTTAAGAGGTCTGACAGAGCCTTGTTGCGCTATTATGCCAGGGCCAGGAGGGAGGTGCTGAGGTATTTAGAGAGCGTCAGTGAAAAGAAAAAAGCAGCTTGAACATGGTGAGTATCGCAAGGGTTCACCCCATGCAGTTCGTTAGGGTGAGCCCTTTTCTTTTGGGTGAGGTGTGTCTTGTCACCCTGGTGCCAATGTGGTATAATTGGAGGCGTGGAGGTGCCAAAGAACAGTGATTGACGCTACACTCATGGCCGCCATACTGGACAGCCTCAAAGACCCCGTGTTGTTTGCTAACACGGAGCACATTATCCGCTACATGAACAAGGCCGCTATCGCTCACTACAGCGAGGGGGAGAGCCTGATCGGCCGCTCGCTGCTGGATTGTCACAATGAGCAATCGCAGCAGCAGATCATCGAGATCCTGGCCGCTATGCAGGCTGGGGAAGAGGAGCGGCTCATCACTGACAATGAGGAGCACCGGATTTACATGCGGGCGGTTCGCGGCGCGGACGGCCAGGTTCTGGGTTACTATGAGCGGTATGAGCCACCGGCGGAGTGAGGGCTTTGCTATTAGGCCGCCACCGTTGAGTACGGGCGGAAGTGGAAACGGATGAGTTGAAGGAGGGAGAAGTATGACTTTCCTTGATGCAGCGCACCAGATTCTCAAACTGGCTGAACAGCCCCTACACTACCGGGAGATCGCCAAACAAGCTCTCGAACAAGGGCTCATCGAGAGCAGGGGAAAGACGCCAGAGGCCACTATGAACGCTCAACTGGCCACCAACATCAAACGGGCAGAGGAGGGCGGTTCGCCGTCTCGATTCGTGCGCATTGGCCGGGGCGTCTTCGGTCTGAGGGAGTGGGGAAGAACTGGGCCGACAGCGCCGACCATTGAGGAGCAACCTCAACCGTCGTACCTCACCTACAAAAAGGCGGCGTTGCGGGTGCTGCGGGAAGCCGGTCAGCCTCTCAGCGCCCAGGGGATCACCCAGCGGGCCGTCGAGCAAGAGCTGATCAATCCTCTGGGCCTCACCCCAGACGCAACGATGGCTGCCCAACTCTATACTGACATCAATAGGCGGAGAGCGGAGTCCCTTTTCCGCAAGGAGGGACGCAACCTATTCGGCCTGGCTGAGTGGGAGAAGGGCGTCAGCGACATCGCACGGCTGGCGGCACGCCAGCGTCAGGAGGTCAAGCACAGGCTGCACGAGCGGCTCTTGACCATGCATCCGTCCGAATTTGAGCAGCTCATCGGCCGCTTGCTGGGAGCAATGGGCTATGAAAATGTCACGGTGACCGGACGGAGCGGCGATAGGGGCATTGACGTAGTGGCCGACATCGAGATCGGCATCCTTCAGTTGCGGACAGCGGTGCAGGTCAAGCGCATGAAGGGCAACGTCCAGCGTCCGGTGGTCGCCCAACTGCGAGGGGACATGGCCCTGTTGGATGTAGATCAGGGAATAATTATCACTACCAGCGGTTTCGCTCAGGGTGCCAAGGACGTGGCCCGGGTGCGCAACGTGACCCCCATCACCCTCATTGATGGTGACCACCTGACCGACCTGCTCATCGAGCAAGGCATTGGTGTGCATCAAGAAACGGTTGAGGTATTGAGATTTGACGAGGCGGGGTTGTATGGCGAGGAAGCAATGTAGCAAGACCAAGACTCTCAGCGACATTCCCAGCGGCCTGTGGCCGCACTTCCAAGAGTATGACGTTCGAACCCTGGACCTCGACCGCGACGCCAATCTGATCATTCAGCGCACGCTGGAATATGGCACCTGGGACGAGGTGCGCTGGCTCTTCGGCACCTACGGTGGCCCACGCATCTGCACCTTCGTGCGAGAACGAGGCGAACGCCTCTTGTCCAGTGTCACCTTCAACTATTGGCGCAAGCTGTTGGAGATACACCAATGGCGGCGTTCACCATTTCCCACGGCAAAGGGGGAAGTATGGGACAGATAACCCTGGCCAATCCCCATTGGGAAGCGCTTACACCCGAAATGCAAAGGAATGACCATCTTCAAGAGGAGAGGAAGACATGGACTTTCACAACCAACACGCCATCATCACCGGCGGCTCCAGCGGCATCGGTCGGGCCACGGCCCGCTTGCTGACCCGGCGCGAGGCCCACGTGTCCATTATCGCCCGCCGCCAGGAGTTACTGGACGAGGCACTGTCCGAGCTGGAGGCTTTGCGCGATAATCCAGCCCAGCGCCTGCGGACCTACTCTGCGGACGTGACGGACTGGGAGCAGACGCAGCAGGCCATCGCTGCCCTCACCGCCGATGGTTACCCACCCGACATTCTGATCAACGCCGCCGGCTTTGCCCACCCCGGCTACTTCGAGGAACTGCCCCTCGATATCTTCCGCTACACGATGGACGCGGACTATTTTGGCACGCTGCACCCCATCAAGGCTGTCCTGCCCACGATGATGGAGCGGCACGGCGGTCACATCGTCAACTTCTCGTCGGTGGCCGGGTTCCTGGGGGTGTTCGGCTACACTGCCTACGGCGCGGCCAAGTTCGCCGTGCGCGGTTTTTCGGACGTGTTGCGCCAGGAGATGAGGCCCTACGGCATCCACGTTTCGGTCATCTTCCCACCCGATACCGACACGCCCCAGCTTCACTACGAGAACCAGTTCAAGCCCCTGGAAACCCGCCGCATCGCCGGGGCGGCCAAGGCGCTTACGGCCGATCAGGTGGCCCAGGCTCTGGTGCGCGGCATCGAGCGACGGCAGGTGTACATCTTGCCCAGTCTCGACACTCGGCTCTACTTCCTGCTTTCCAACGGCTTCACCGGTCTCTTTCGTTGGTACTTTGACCGCATCATCGCCAAAGCGCGTCGGGAGCGAGAGGGAAAAAAACAATAACCAATATCCAATATCCAATATTTAGTAACCAATTCCCAGGTAGAGCAAGCAAGGAGGTCATTTTATGAAGTTCGGCAGCATGGAGTACATGGAGGAGGTCAAGCGGCGCAGCAACGCCGACGAGGAGTACCAACGCCTGGCTAAGGACGAGAGTGACTCTTACTTGATGATCATCAAGGCCGAGCCCGACAGAGGCATTCCAGGGACGCTGACCATCGGCTACGCCGCCGACCACGGCACCATCACCGAGGCCTGGATCGGGGAGCGCAAGACCGACTTCGTCCTGCAGGGGTCATACGGCGTGTGGGTGCGGATTCTGACCGGCAAGCTCGACCCCAATAAGGCGATGATGATGCGCAAGCTCAAGGTCAAAGGGAACCTGCTGCAACTGCTCAGGACGGCCGACGCCACCATCCGCTGGCTGCAGGTGCTGCAGACCATCCCCACCGAGTTCGAAGGGGATTACGCGGATTAGGGTTTCGCTGGAACGGAGGGATGAGCGATGACTGAGAACACGATAGACCTGAGCGGCAAGACCGCGATCATCACTGGCGGGGGCTCCGGCATCGGGGCCGGCGTCGCCGCGCACGTTCGGCGCACTGGGCGCTAACCTGGTCATCGGCGACGTCGAGATGGAGACCGCCGAGGAGGTCGCCGCCGAATTGGAGCAGGCCGGCTACCCGGTCCTGCTGGTGCAGGTGGACGTGCAGAACGCCGAACAGGTGGATGCGCTGGTCGAGCAGACCGTTGCCCGCTTCGGTGGAGTGGACATCCTGGTCAATTCGGCCGGCGTGGGCACTCTGTCGTCCATCGTGGACATGCTGGAGGAGGAATGGGATTGGGTGCTGGGGGTGAATCTCAAAGGCACTTTCCTCTGCACCCGCGCCGTCGTTCGCTGGTGGCTTCAGAACGGACGGCGGGGTAAGATCATCAACCTTTCCTCCATCAACGAGGCCGTTCCGCTGGCGGGCGAGTCCCACTATTGCGCCTCTAAAGGCGGCGTGATGATGTTCACCCGCTCGGCCGCGCTGGAACTGGCCCCCTACGGCATCCACGTCAACGCCATCGCTCCCGGCATGATTGAGACTCCGATGACCGAGGAGGTGATCGTCGTCCCCGAGCTCCACGCCGCCCACCAGAAGCAGGTTCCTTTCAGGCGCTTCGGGCAGCCGGAGGACGTGGCGAAGGTGGCCGCCTTCCTGGCCTCTCCCTGGTCGGACTGGATCACCGGCGCCAGCATCCCCGTGGATGGGGGGATGCACCTGATCGGCGAGGAGAGCTACATCTGGGCCATCGAGCGGGCCATGGGCCACCACGACCAGATCCCCAAAGTGCCGATGTGCTGGCCGCCCGGTGCGCTGGAGGAAGAGAGCAAGAAGGAGGAAACCGAATGAAACGCCCCACAGGTCTAATCGTCACTGCCGTGCTGATGCTGCTGACCGCCGTCGGCACCATCTTGTTCTGGATCACCTTCTTCGCCGACCTGGAAGCCCAGCGCGGCGGCTACCTGGCCTCCCAGTGCGCCGCCTGGTTCGCCTGGGAGATGTCCTTTCCCCTGGCCGACGGCTGGATGGCCGCGACCGCCATCCTGGGTGCAGTGGGGTTGTGGCGCATGCGGCCGACTGGACTCCTGTTCGGGCTGGTGAGCGGAGGCGCGATGGTGTTCCTGGGATTGATGGACGTCCTGTTTTTCCTGCAGAACGGCCTCTATCTCCCCCTGAATAGCGAGGTGGCGGTGGAACTGTTCATTCATATCTGGACGGCGATCTTCGGCTTGTTTGCCATCGCCTACGTCTGGACCAGGCGCGTGCTGCTCAGCCGCTGAGAACTAGAATGGGGCCGAATCACCAATCGAGAATACCGCTTTATCCGAGGTGGCTACCTCTGATAAATCTCTGGATTACCTCTGGAAAGAAGAGCGACTCATCACCGATAGTGAGGAGCACTGCATCTACATGCGGGCGGCCAGGTTCTGGGCTACTATGAGCGGTATGAGCCGCCGGCAGGGGGAACAACGGACTCAAAGAAGTGAACGGACGTTTCAATCAGAGATGTCCGTTCAATCCTCAAGTCCGTTGTTACAGGCTGGACAAAAAGTCCGATCTGGTGTATTATATGCCCCAGTTTGTGTCGGCATTGAAAGGGAAGGAGACAAAGTTGGATCAAACAGAAGCTCTGCTTAAAGAGATCACCGAAGCACCAGGAGTGCCCGGCTACGAGGGCGAGGTGCGGGCTGTGATCCGCCGCCATCTAGAGGGGATCACCACTGTCGAGCAGGATAAGATGGGCAGCATCATCTGCAAAAAAGCGGGGCTGGCCGACTCGCCCAAGGTGATGCTGGCCGGACACATGGACGAGGTCGGCTTCATGGTCAGGCTCATCACCACGGAGGGCTTCGTCAAGTTCGTCCCCCTGGGCGGTTGGTGGGATCAGGTGATGCTGGCCCAGCGCGTGGTCATCAAAACCGCTCAGGGCGATGTCCTCGGCGTCACCGGGGCCAAACCGCCCCACATGCTGCCGCCCGAAGAGCGGAAGAAGATGGTCCCCAAGAAGGACATGTACATTGACATCGGGGCCAGCAGCGAGGAGGAGGTGAAGGAGCGAGGGGTCCGCCCCGGCGATCCTATCATCCCCGTCAGCGAGTTCGCTGTCCTGGCCAATCCCAGGACCTACATGTCCAAAGCCTGGGACGATCGGGTCGGCTGCGCTCTCTTCATCCAGGCCATCCAACGCCTGGCCCAGGAGCGTCATCCTAACACTGTCTACGGGGTGGGCACCGTTCAAGAGGAAGTGGGACTCAGGGGGGCCAAGACCAGCGCGCACATCGTCTCGCCCGACGTGGCCATTATCCTGGAGGTGGACATCGCGGGCGACGTGCCGGGAATCAAGCCTGAGGAATCGGCCATCAAAATGGGCAAAGGCCCTACCCTGCTCGTTTACGACAGGCGCATGATCCCCAACCTCAAGCTGCGGGACCTGGTGATCGAGACGGCCCAAGAATTGGAGATTCCCTTGCAGTTCTCGGCCGCAGAGGGCGGGGCCACTGATGGCGGGATGATCCACATTCACGCCGGCGGGGTACCCACAGTGGTCATCGGTGTGCCCACCCGCCACATTCACAGCCACGTAGGCATCATGCACCGGGATGACTACGACCATGCTCTGGAGTTGATCGTGGCCCTGGTCAAGAAGCTGGATCAGGCCACGGTACAGGGGTTGACGGTTTGACCCGACTACAGAACTTGCGCTTTAGCCATAACCCGTGTATACTATTTGATGAGGTAAGTTTGACCCACGAGGAACAGGGAGAGAAATATCATCAAAATGGAGAGCGTGATTAATGCTTGAAAAACATATAGGTGTGGATTTGGGCACGGTCAACGTATTGGTCTACGTTAAAGGGAAGGGCATTGTCCTGCAAGAGCCCTCGATGGTCGCCATCTCGGTGGACGAGAACAAGATTGTGGCTGTGGGCGAAGAAGCTCGCGCTATGATGGGGCGTACCCCTGAGAACATCGAAGTGATGCGGCCCATGCGCGATGGCGTCATCGCCAATTACGTCGTAACCGAGGCCATGCTGCGCTATTTTATCACCAAGGTCTGCGGGCGGTTTCGCCTCTTCCGTCCAGTGGTGATGGTCACCGTGCCCGTCGGTGTCACCAGTGTGGAGAGACGGGCTGTGCACGAGGCCGCCGTTCAGGCTGGCGGGAAGGAGGCATTTCTTATTCCCGAGCCCCTGGCGGCGGCCATTGGGGCCGGCTTGCCCATCGGCACCCCAACAGGCAACATGGTGGTTAACGTCGGCGGCGGAACATCCGAATCGGCGGTTATCTCCATGAACGGCATCGTGGTATCCAGCTCAATTCGCATCGGCGGAGACGAGATGAACGAGGCCATCATGTCTTATGTCAGAAAAAAGTACAACCTGGTGATAGGGGAGCCGACGGCCGAGGAGATAAAGTTCCAAATCGGCAGCGCGATGCCGCTGGAAGAGGAGCTGACCATGAATGTGCAGGGCAGGGATCACGTGGCTGGCCTGCCTAAGACCATCCAAATCAGTTCGGGCGAGGTGACGGAGGCCATCGCCGAGGCCCTGGCTGCCATCGTGGGAGTGGTCAGAGCCGTGCTGAGGGATACTCCCCCTGAGTTGTCTTCGGACATTATAGATCGGGGGATGGTGTTGGTCGGAGGGGGAGCGCTGTTGCGCAACATGGATCGGCTGCTGACCAAGGAAACGGGGGTGCCTTGTTCCGTAGCCGAGGATGCCATGTCGTGTGTGGCTAAGGGTGCTGGCAGGGCTCTGGAGAACTATCATGTTTTGAAGAGGAGCCTGGCTTTGCTCTAATTTTTGGTTCTACTGAAAAAAGCTCCCGCAGCCGTCCCCGGGTGCGGAAATCGGCCCGAGGACGGGCCTCAGAGCAGGCTTTTTTTCAGGGGAGTCATCTTTGGTTTGTTTGTTGTGTCAACTTATAAGCCGCTATGGAGGTCGGAGCCTTCATAGCGGCTATTGCTAGGGAGTGGTTACTGTGTTCTTCGATGAAGCCAAGATTTACGTTAAGGCTGGTGATGGCGGGGATGGCTGTGTCAGCTTCCGCCGTGAGAAATACGTGCCCTTGGGCGGACCTAACGGCGGGAATGGCGGCAAGGGCGGCGATGTCTACCTGGTGGTCAATCCGCATCTGAATACCCTCATCAGCTTCAAGCGCCGTGTTCATTTCAAAGCCCAGCGAGGCGACCACGGCAGGGGCAAGGGGCAAAAGGGCAGGCAGGGCGATGATGTTTTTGTCGAGGTGCCACTCGGCACGGTGGCCCGCGATGCTGATACCGGGGAGTTCATTGCTGACCTGATGGAGGAGGGGCAAAGAGCGCTGGTTGCCCAGGGGGGACGGAGTGGGCGAGGCAACGCCGCCTTTGCTACCTCCACGAATCAGGCTCCTCGCATCGCCGAGCGCGGTGAGCCCGGCCAGGAGCGCTGGCTCTACCTGGAGCTCAAGCTCATCGCTGACGTGGGCGTCATTGGCGTGCCCAACGCTGGCAAGTCCACCCTGCTGTCTGTGGTCAGCGCTGCCCGGCCCAAAATCGCTGCTTACCCCTTCACCACTTTAGAGCCCAATTTGGGAGTGGTGGCCCTGGGTGACTACACGAGTTTTGTCATGGCCGACATCCCCGGCCTGATCGAGGGAGCCCACACCGGCGCCGGTCTGGGCCACGAATTCCTGCGCCACATTGAGCGCACGCGGATGATCATCCACCTCCTGGACGGGGCCTCGGCCGATCCCCTGGCCGATCACGAGAGCATCAACGAGGAATTGGCCCTCTTTGATCCTGAGCTGGCCCGCAAGCCTCAATTGGTGGTGCTGAACAAGATGGACCTGCCCCAGGCCCAGGCGCTCTGGCCCTCGGTCGAGAAGGCGATGAAGGCGCGAGGGCAGAGGGCTATGAGCATTTCGGCTGTTACGGGCGAGGGGGTCAAAGAGATGCTGCGCTCCGTGGCCGAGATGCTGGCGAGCTTGCCCAAGGAGGAGCCCCCAACGGTCGAGGTCAAGGTGTTCCGTCCCGTTGAGGAGGAGGCTTTGGCCATCACCTGGGAGGACGACGCCTGGCGGGTGTGGGGTTTCGAGGTGGAGCGGGTTGCAGCGATGACCAACTGGGATCTGGACGAGGCGGTGCAGCGCTTCCAGCGCATCGCAGACGCCACGGGGTTGAAGGCGGCCCTTAGAAAAGCTGGGGTGCAGATTGGCGACACGGTGCGCATCGGCGAAGCCGAACTCGAATGGCAATAGCCAATATCCAGTCTCCAATATCTAATATCCAGTTATGAGGGTTGAGCATGCGTGTGGGGGTTCTGGGCGGCACTTTTGACCCAATTCACATCGGGCATCTGGTGGCGGCGGAGGAAGTCAGGGCACAGTTGGATCTGGATCGGGTGGTCTTCGTGCCCGCTGGGCTGCCGCCCCACAAGCTCACTGATGACGTCTTGCCGGCAGACCATCGGCTGGACATGGTGAAGCTGGCCATCGCCAGCAACCCTTACTTCACCGTCTCCCGCGTGGACATTGACCGCTTCGGTCCCTGCTACACGGTTGATACCATCGAGCTTCTGCGGGACGAATGGGGGGGCGATGTCGAGTTGTATTTCATCATGGGATCGGATTCCCTGGCCGATATCGTTACCTGGCACCAGCCGGAGCGCTTGGTCAGGCTGTGCCGCCTGGCGATCATGGAGCGGCCCGGCTATCGGGTGGATGTGGAGGAGTTGGAGCGGCTGCTGCCTGGTATCACCTCGCGGATACATTTCATCAATTCGCCCCAGTTGGACATCTCGTCCACCGACATCCAAAGGCGGGTGCGCCAGGGGCTGCCCATCAAGTACCAGGTGCCCGAGGCGGTGGAGGACTACATCTACGAGCACGGGCTTTACACGGGAAGAGAAGTTTGAACTTTGAGCTTTGGACTTTGAACTTATGGAATTAAGTCTGTCCACGGGCTGCATTTACATCTATCCTCTGCGCTCCATCTTTAACATAGCGAAGGAGTCCGGCTTCGCGGGGGTGGAGTTGGTGGTCAGTCCTGAGGTGGAGTTGAGGGGCGGGGGATACGTCCACCGCCTGGCTGAGAGCTACGGGCTGACCATTTTCAGCCTCCACCCGCCCATCCTGCCCTTCCCCGGCTGGGCCGACTACCGAACTACCGTCTCCAGGTTGATTGACTTGGCGCTGGAGACTGGCGCGAGGTACGTCGTCCTGCATACTCCCAACGCTCGCAGCCTGGCCGATGATCGAGGTCGGAGCTACGTGGAGGCTTTGACCGAGGGTTTGCGGCGGATAGAAGGCACCGATGTGCGCATTGCGATAGAGAACCGGGCCTTCTTCCGCTCCGGGGATCAGGACTATGTTCTGAGCGACCTGCGGGAACTGCGCGCCTTTGCCGACGAGCTTGACCTGCCCCTCGTCCTGGACACCTCTCACGCCGCCACTTCGAGCTACAGCCTGGCCGAGGCCTACCATATCGTCGCTGACCGGTTGGTGAACGTCCACTTTAGCGACCTGCGTTCTCCCCCCTGGCCTCTGCGCACTCCCTACCTGCACACCTACCTCAAGCACCACCAGATACCCGGCGATGGCCAACTGCCGCTGGCCGATCTACTGGGGCGTCTGGCTGCCGACGGATACTGTGGCCCCATCACCTTCGAGATCAGCCCCATTGCCCTGCGCATCTGGTGGCCTCCTGGCATCAAACACCGGTTGGCCCGCTGTGTGGCCTACGTGCGCCGAGCCTTCAACTGATCCGAACCTCACCTGCACAACCTGCTTCCACCTGATTGACAACTTGGCGTGGCCGCTGACCAACACTACATCGGATTGAGAAAGGAACGGATGTTTTGCTCCTGATCCGTTTTATTCCCAATCCGTTGTAGTGTTCTGGCAGATCCAACAATGCCAGGCAAGTGCCCTTGTGGAAATGCGTCTTGTGTGGTAAAATAGATGGCAGAACGGACAGCTTGAACATATTTGTCCGGGAAGGGTGTTCGAGTAGTTGGGAGAGGGAGAAAGAAGATGGATTTTGTCAACAAGATTATCCAGGGTGATTGCGAGCAAGTCCTGAAAGGGTTCCCTGACAACTCTATTGACCTGATTTTCACTTCGCCGCCCTATGCAGACCAGAGGAAAACAACCTATGGCGGCGTGAGGCCTGCTGAATATGTGGATTGGTTTTTGCCAAAAGCGGAGCAATTCTTGCGAGTGCTGAAGCCTACTGGAACTTTCATTTTGAATATCAAGGAGAGAGCTGTAAATGGAGAGAGACACACTTACGTCATTGAATTGATATTGAAGATGAGAGAGCGGGGGTGGCTGTGGACTGAGGAGTTTATGTGGCACAAGAAGAACGCTTACCCTGGAAAGTGGCCTAATAGGTTCAGGGATTCTTGGGAGAGATTGCTTCAGTTCAACAAGCGACGAAAATTCAATATGTATCAAGAGGCGGTCATGGTTCCTGTAGGGGATTGGGCTCAAGGCCGCTTACGCAATCTCAGCGAGACAGACAAAATCAGGGACGAGTCAAAAGTCGGGAGTGGGTTTGGCAAAAACATCTCGAAATGGGTTGGCCGTGATAAGGTCTATCCGACCAATGTGATTCACATGGCTACAGAGTGCTCAAACAGGCAGCATAGTGCAGCCTTCCCTGTAGGTTTGCCTATCTGGTTTATCAAGTTGTTCACGGATAGCAATAGTATTGTTCTAGACCCGTTCATTGGCTCAGGAACGACAGCGGCGGCGGCAAAGCAGCTTGGGCGCAAGTATGTAGGCATTGACATCAATGAGGAATACTGCCAAATAGCGAGGCAAAGGCTTACGCAGGTACAACCGCGATTACTGGAAGAGCTTGAAGAATACGAAGTGAGGGCAATGCAATGAAGTCGTTAGATTTAGGCCAGGTCCGCGAGTACGTGAATGAGAATATTGTTGATTTTCATCAGTGGAGAATCAGGTTGTTAGAAGACCTGAAGATCAGAGACCTGCTGAAGAAAAATCCGTACTTGTTCAGGGCGAAGAACATAACCAAGGCCCAGGATTTGGTAGAGGGTTTGTTGGACGCGCGGCTTTCTTCGTCCGAGGAAAGGCTTTTTGGGGATTTTCTTGAGGATTTGGCCATTTTCATCGTAGGCCAAACATGTGGGGGACATAAATCCACGGCGCAAGGTGTTGATCTGGAATTTATGAATGTAGGTATCCACTACGTGGTCTCTGTGAAATCGGGGCCAAACTGGGGCAATAGCTCTCAGCAAAAGAAGCTTGCCCAGGACTTGAGAGATGCCGTGATCAGAGTGAGGCAATCGAGAGTCGCAGCGAAGGTTGAGCCTGTGCTTGGAATCTGCTACGGCAAGACTCGAACAACATATACGAAAAGGGGCTACCTAAAAGTCGTTGGTCAGAACTTCTGGTACCTGATCAGTGAAAGCCAAAATCTGTACACCGACATCATTGAGCCGATTGGTTATAGGGCGAAAGAGCATAATGATGCGTTCTACAAGCAGAAAGACAGAGTTGTAAACAGGTTCACCAAGCAGTTTCTGGACGAGTTTTGCGATGGCACAGGCGCGATAGATTGGGTAGAGCTTGTCGAGTTCAACAGTGGCAATTACGATTTGGACAAGTTCCTTCCCCAGGGACCTCGATGATGATCAACGAAGAAACCAGGAGAACTATCAAAGCATACCTTGGTGGATTCATTCAGGGCTTGATAGAACACCATTGCTTTGAGTCCAGGCATACGATGACGACGAGGGAGGCGAGTGCAGTCTATGCCTCGTTCGAGGAGTGTGCCCGCCTCATTGCCCTGCAAACCTATGATGTAGCTGAGCGAGGCTACAAAGCTAGCGGCAACATGCCTACCGCTGCTGCCGCTAAAATCGAGGAAATCGTCAGTCGTATCAACGAGGGGCAGACTCCCGACTTTCCAGCCTTGATCGCCGAGGTTCTACAGGTCAGCGACGAGGAATGGGTGGAGAGACCCGCCATTGCCGATCTGTACCTCAAAGACAGGATTAGTCACGAGTACTTTTTTGAGATCAAATCCCCCAGGCCGAACAAGGGGCAATGCCTGGAAGTTGCCGAGCGGTTGCTGCGTATCCATGCCATCAAGCAGAAAAACAGACCCCAGGTCAACGCCTACTTCGCAATGGCTTACAATCCCTATGGCACGCGCCTCGAAGACTATCGCCACAGTTTCAGCCTGCAGTATCTGGATATGCAAAATGAGGTGCTCCTGGGTGCGGATTTCTGGGAGTTGATTGGCGGTGAGGGAACGTATGAAGAACTACTGGAGATCTACCAAGAGGTGGGGAGAGAGAAGGGCAAAGCGATGATAGATGCCCTGGCGTTTGGCTTCTAATTTGCTAGACAGCGAAGGGCACGAAAGGAGATTCCTATGCATTGGGCAGAGGTTCGCGAACAATATCCTGATCAGTGGCTTGTCATAGATGCGCTGAAGGCCCACACCGAGGGTGATCGCCGGAAACTGGACCAGATAACCGTGGTCGAAATTTGCCCGGACGGGGCCGAGGCGTTCCAGCGATACCGCGAGTTACACCGGCAGCATCCCCTGCGCGAGTTTTACTTTGTGCATACAACTCGCGAGGAGTTGGACATTCGAGAAAGGTACTGGTTGGGACTGCGGAGGAACTATGCGGCTAACCCTGCGTGATGACCTGATCGTGGTCCCCGTAACGGTGGCGTACCAAGGTCGAGAAGTCGAAGTGCCGAACATGGTGGTTGATACTGGATCGGCTACCACTATGCTTTCCACCGACGTCGTTGCCCAAATTGGGATTGTTCCGGAACTCCACGACGTTTTGCATGTTGTCCGTGGCGTTGGAGGAACAGAGGTCGTCTTTTCCCGCCGTGTGGATCGTTTACAAGTCGGGCCACGAGCCGTTGAGCAATTTGAGATCGAGGTGGGTGGAATAGATAAAGCTTTTGACATCAATGGCATTCTAGGGCTGGATTTCCTCTTGCGTGCCGGCGCGATTATCAACCTAGGCACGCTACAGCTTGGCTTTGGGGAGCTGTGATGCCCATCAGGGTACTGTCCGAGGAAGTAGCAGCTAAGATCGCGGCGGGCGAGGTGGTGGAGCGACCGGCCTCCGTGGTTAAAGAGCTGGTCGAGAACTCTATAGACGCGGGGGCCAGGGAGATCAAGGTCGAGGTGCGCCGGGGGGGACGCCGCCTGATGCGGGTGATTGACGACGGGACGGGAATCCCCGCTGCCGAGGTCGAGCTGGCCTTTGCCCGCCACGCCACCAGTAAGATCGCCAGCGTGGAGGAGCTGGCCTCTATCGCCACGCTGGGCTTTCGGGGCGAGGCTCTAGCCAGCATCGCCGCCGTGAGCCAGTTGACCATTGTGACCAGGGCAGCCGAGGAGGATGTTGGCACTCTGTTGCGTTTGGAGGGCGGCAAGGTCACCCATCGTCAAAAGAAGGGCTGCCCTCAGGGTACGGTGATCACGGTGGAGAACCTCTTCTACAACGTCCCCGCTCGCCTGAAATTCCTGCGCGCTGAAACCACCGAGCGCAAGCACATTGACGGCCTGGTCTACCGCTACGGTATGGCCTACCCTCACCTGCGCTTCAGCCTCTTGAACGACGGACGGCTGACCTTTCAATCCCTGGGCAGCGGCGAGCTGTACGACGTGCTCATCGAGGTTTATGGGTTGGAAGTGGCGCAGCAGATGATCGAAGTCCGAAGTTCTGAAACAAATGACTTAGGACTGGTAGACGTCCACGGCTACATCAGCCCCCCCTCTCTGCACCGAGCCAACCGCAGCTACCTGACCTTCTTCGTCAATGGCCGCTGGGTGAAGGATCGCATGCTCAGTTATGCGGTGAGCGAAGCCTATCGTACACTGCTGCCCACGGGCCGTCACCCGATCGTCGTTCTCCGCCTGGAGCTGGACCCCTCCCAGGTTGACATCAACGTTCACCCTACCAAGAGCGAGATCAGATTTCTCGATAGCAACGCGGTTTTCGCCGCCGTCCAGAAGGCGGTGCGTCGCACTCTGGTTGATCAGGCGCCCATCCCCAGGATGATGGGCCGCCCCTCGCAGCAGCCCGTACTGGATATGGAGAGGTGGCGTAGGCTGGTGGAGGTGGGCACTCAGGCGAGAGCGGTCGGGATCGAAGCGCCATCGGCCTTTGAGTTCCCTGAGTCCGCCAAACTTCCGCCCTTGCGGGTGTTGGGGCAGGTGGCTCAGACGTACATCATCGCCGAGGGGCCCGAAGGGCTGTACCTCATTGACCAGCACGCGGCCCACGAGCGGGTGCTCTACGAGCGGCTTCTGGCCGAGCGGGCTAAGATGGCCGTCGCCTCGCAATCGCTGCTGGAACCGTTGACCATTGAGTTGCCCTTCCAGCCGGGGATAGCTGGTGGGGAAAGCCTGGAGTTCTTAAACCACCTGGGCTTCGACATCGAGCCTTTTGGTGGGGAGACATATCTGGTGCGAGCTGTGCCGACCATGCTGGCCACGGGTGACATCGGCCAGGCCATCGCCGAGATAGTTGATGGGTTGACCGAAGGGGAGGCGGTGGGAGCGGGGGAGGAGAGAGCGCTGATCAGCCTGGTCTGCCACAGCGCAGTTCGGGCTGGGAAGACCCTCTCCCAGAGCGAGATGCGCGACCTGATCCGCCAGTTGGAGGCGACAACCATGCCGCGCACCTGTCCCCACGGCCGCCCGACCATGATTCATTTGAGTGCGGCACAACTGGCGCGGGAATTTGGTCGGAGGTGAGAAATGAGACCCTTGGGGTTTCAAAAAACCCCAAGGGTCTGAATGCTTACCGCCCCGTGACTTGCAAAATTGCTCTGCTGGCAGTATAATATCTTTGGAGGTCAGCGGGGAAGTGTCGGAATTGGCAGACGAGCGTGATTTAGGATCACGTGGGCCTAGCCCGTGAGAGTTCGAATCTCTCCTTCCCCACCAATACATCAACTAGCAGGTCGAGCGGAAGTGGCTCAGTGGTAGAGCATCTCCTTGCCAAGGAGAAAGTCACGGGTTCGAATCCCGTCTTCCGCTCCTTGCATAGTCAGCAGAGGCGGCTCCCACGCCGCCGGATAGCCGGGCATGGGAGCCCGGCCTGCTATTTTCGAGGGGATGATTGATGATGCGTGCAGGGGAGGGCAGCCGGGTCGTAGTGGCTATAAGTGGCGGGGTGGACAGCTCCACCACGGCGGCCCTTCTGGTGGAGCGGGGCTACGACGTGATCGGGGTCATGATGCGCCTCTGGGCCGAGGAGGGCCAGGGCGGCTCAACCAATCGCTGCTGCTCCATCGAAGCTATAGAAGACGCGCGCCGCGTCTGCGACACTCTGGGAGTCCCTTTTCACCTGATCAACTATGAGCGGGAATTCAAGAGGGAAGTCGTTGACCTCTTCGTCGCCGAATACGCTCGCGGGCGCACTCCCAACCCCTGCCTGGCCTGCAATCGCCGCATCAAGTTCGATCTCCTGCTCTGTCGAGCCCTGGCCCTGGATGCCCAATATCTGGCCACGGGGCACTATGCCAGAGTGCGGCAGGTGAACGGGCGTTATCAGCTTCTCAAGGGCTGCGACAGTGGGAAGGATCAATCCTACGTGCTCTACATGCTGGGTCAGCAGGAGCTTCGGCATCTCCTGTTGCCTCTGGGCGACTACACCAAGGGGCAGGTACGGGCTATGGCTCGTCAGCGGGGTCTATCCGTGGCCGACAGGGCTGAAAGTCAGGACCTCTGCTTCCTCGTGGATAACGATTACCGCCGTTTTCTGCGGGGCCAGGCGCCGGAGAGCATTCGGCCTGGGCCCATCCTGGACACGGCGGGGCGTACTATCGGTCAGCACAAGGGGTTGCCCTTCTACACCATCGGCCAGCGGGAGGGCCTGGGTATCGCTGCCTCGGAGGCGCTCTACGTCATGCAGATTGACGTGGCTGGCAACGCGCTGGTGGTGGGCACCAAAGCCGAGCTAGGACGACGGGAGTTGGTGGCCACAGAGGTCAATTACATCTCCGGGCAAATTCCTCAGGAGCCTCTGGAGATCACGGCCAAGATCCGCTACCAGGCCATTGAGTCCGAAGCCCTCCTCACCCCGCTCGAAGATGGCCGGGCGCGAGTGACATTCGCCCAACTGCAGCGGGACATCACACCGGGGCAGGGCGTCGTCTTTTATCAAGGTGAGATCGTAGTCGGTGGGGGGATAATCGGTTAAAATGCAGATACTCCTTTCTCCTCCTTTGATTCTGTCCCTGATCATCGCCAGTGCCTACGCTGCCTTTTTCAACCTGTGGCAGGGAGGGAGCGCCAGGGACCTGCTGATCTATCTGCTGGCCTGCTGGCTAGGCTTCGCTATCGGCGAGCTGGTGGGAGATTTCGTGGGCCTGGACATCCTGATGATCGGCGAGATCCACATCTTGGAAGGAACTGTCGGATCTCTAGTTCTCCTGTTCCTGGCCAAGTGGTTAAAGGCGTGATAGTTTTGATCTCGTCTTGACTATCTGGTGGGCGTGTGATATAATGGTGCGTAGTCCAGTGCCAATAAAGGAGAGAGCAACGTGAACGAGTCCAAGAAGAAGAACTTCCAGATAGCCCTTATCGGTATCCTGGTGGTCGTGGTAGTGTTATTGGCGGTGATGTGCTATTTCCTCTTTATCTCACCAGGGCCAACGGCCGTCATTAAAGACATCTCCATCATCATCCTCGCCCTGGAGTCCATCGTGGTGCTGCTGCTCCTGGGAGTGGTCATCGGCATGTTGTGGTGGTTGATCCAGACCCTGGAGAAAAAGATAACGCCGATCCTCGACACCACGAGCGAGACGGTCAACAACGTGAGTGAGACGGTCAACACCGTGCGAGGAACGACCACTTTTGTGAGCGACACCGTGGTCTCGCCGATAATCAAGGTGGTCAGTTATGCATCTGGAGTGAAGAAGGCGATACAAACGCTGACCAAATGGCGAAGCATGCGCAGCGACTAGAGAGCACAACTAAATTCTTAGAGACAGGAGGGATTGACAATGGCTAACGACAAGGGGAGTGGCTGGTTTGTAGCCGGATTTATCATCGGCGGGTTGGTGGGGTTCGCGGCAGGCTTGCTCATGGCCCCTCAATCCGGTGAGGAGACTCAGGCGCAACTCAGGGAGAAGGGCATCGAGCTCAAGGGTAGGGCCGAGGAACTGGCAGAAGAGCTTCGGGAGAAGGGCCAGGTTATCCTGGAGGAGAAGAAGGTGCAAATCGAGGAGGCCATCGCCGAAGGCAAGGAGGCAATGGCCGAGAAAAAAGAGGAGATGATGGCCAAGCTGGAAGAGGAAAGAGGCAAGGGCAAGGCTGAAGCTGAAGCCGAGGTCTAATGTCTTAGCCCCCTCGACTATTTGCTGGCTTCTCATTTGAATGGTCTCCCGCTTGGGTGTTGTTGAACCATTGCCGGGTTGTTGGAAGGGCAAAGGACCCTAAAAGCGCCCTAAAGCTGAGCGTCCTTCAGGGAGCTTTGCCCTTTCAGCCCGATGGCGCTTGTCCTGAGGTCGCTCCGCTTACGGTCGAAGGGTTAGTATCGGACTACCATTGGCATAGTGACAGGGTTCAAGAGGGAGACTATCTTGTTGCTGCCCCTGCCAACCCGGGCGGTCAAGCTTGGCCATGTAGGTTTCAAAGTCACTAGCAACGTCTTTGTAGGCGAAGTGCTTCGTCTGCAAGTGAGATGCGCCGAACCGCGTCCTTGGTCAAAAAGGATTCTGTCAGCCTGCCAAGCTGAGCTCAGGCGTTAGGTAGATTAGATTTCGTCATGGGCGAGAAATTCTGGATACAAGACTTTGAAACAGGACTAGACCGCTTGCGAGTTCATTTCACGACTGAGCGTGGGGAGGTTAGATCAATCTTCGTAATCCAGTATGAGGCCTACATTGATGGCAAATGGCGAGCAATAGTACGATTCGATGAAGCTCACGGTTTCTTCCACAAAGACATAATATCACCTACAGGAGAGCAACGAAAAATTGCTCAGCCAGTGCTCGACAAGAAACTTGCTCTAACAGAAGCCATTGAGGATATCAAGCGACACTGGCGTTCTTATCGCAAGGCATATGAGGACAAATATCATGGGAAAAAATAATCAGGTCAGCTTAACAGACAAGAATTTAGATCGCTTGGCTGAATTTCTGAACCGTGAACTAGAACATCCAGCCTTGGCTGCACAAATACCAAATGGAGCACATATTTTCCAGGGTTCGTACAACGATACGGCTTTGACTCGAGCTAACCTCCAACTAGTCAGCAAAATATTGCTAGGTATGACCCTTGGCTATGTAGAAAACGCACCATTGGTTATGGTGTTTGAATACAAACCTGGTAGGCAAACGGTGATTAATTTATCTGACGAGGTACGGAAAGGGAAAGTGCGAACGTTCGTTGAACGGTTCCAGGAGCAAAGCCGGCACGAAATGGTTGTTGAAATCAATGAATTGGTGTCAGCTTAAGGCAAGGATGACTGCTTCTGGTTTGCATGGTCTGCCGAGGGGTCGAAGGGTTAGCATCGAACTACCATCGGCATAGCGGCAACACTCTAGAGGGGTGCTACCATAAGGAGTGTTAGGTGCGGAGCAGCGTGCCGTGATATGATGTCATGCGAGGTGATGCAAGTGGGAACGCAAACAGCTTTTCAGCCATCCATATACGAACAGGCACTCATCAGCATCGTGCGAACACTGCCTATTGAGCGTGTAGTGCAAATATTAGACTATGCCCACTACATCCAGTCACAGGCCGTCGAAGACTTTGGTTTTCTGGATGACGACGAGACCGAAGAAGAAATCCTTGCTGACGAAGCGCACTGGGACGCTCAGTTTGCTGCCACGCAGGATGGTTTGGAGCAGATGGCAGATAAAGTGCGGGCAGACATTCAGGCGGGGCTTACTGCGCCGATGGTCTTTACAAAAGATGGGAGAATCGCACCAGGATGAAATCGCGCACCGTTTTAGCCAGAACAGTTGAGCCATCCTGGAAACAGGATGGCTCTTTTGCATTCAGTCGGTTTCTCCCCCAGAAAACTCTCCCCCCTACCCGCCCTCACGCAGAAGTTTGATGGTCTTGGGCAGCATTGGCAAAAGGTCGCCGGCCACCATGCCCGCCCCTCCTAGCTCCTTTCGGACCAGCTCCCCTGCCAGTCCATGAACGTAGGTCCCGACCAGGGCGGCATCGTCCGCCTCCAGGCCCTGGGCCAGGAAGCCGACGATGGCCCCCGCCAACACGTCGCCGCTGCCCGCCGTGGCCAGGCCCGGATTGGCGAAGGGGTTGATGACCACCCTTCCCTCAGGGTCGGCGATAACGGTGTAGGCCCCTTTCAGGATTACGACCTGACGCCACTTCTCAGCCATCTGCCGCGCTACCCCTGGCCTGTCGGCCTCGATTTCACCTACCGTGAGCCCGGTCAGTCGGGACATCTCGCCGGGGTGAGGGGTGAGGATGCTCGGCCCTTTGAGCTGTTCCCACCAGTGGGGGGTATCGGCCAGAGCGTTCAGGCCATCGGCATCCACGACCAGCAGCGGCAGCGAGAGCTTCCCCTCTGCGACCTCTTCGCTCGCCAGGAAACCGATGCGGCCCCTTTTGCCTGGTTCCACATTTAGCAACTGCTGGACGAACTGTACTGTCTCCTTCTCGCGGCCCAGGCCCGGCCCCAGGAGGAGGGCATCGTAATCCTGGATCTTCTCACCTAGCACTTTGATGGCATCGGGGATGAGGACGCCCAGGTTCTGGGGCAGGAGGAGGAAGGTGACCTCGCTGAGCTTGGAGGCCAGGATGGGATGGATGCTCTCCGCCAGGGCCAGAGTGACCAGGCCCGTGCCCACCCGCGTGGCCGCAGCGCTGGCCAGATACGCCGCCCCAGTATAGTTGACCGAGCCGGCCACCACCAGGGCCTTGCCGAAGGTGCCCTTGTGAGCTCCCAAGGGACGGGGAGGCAGGAGCTCCCTCACCATTTCAGGTGTTGCCAACTCCACCTGGACATCGTCGGCCAAATGCGGCGGTATCTCGATGTCGGCGACGATCAACTGGCCCACGTACTCAGCGCCGGGGAAGAGGAACTGGCCTCGCTTGGGGAAGCCGAATGTTACCGTCAGATCAGCAGGTACGGCCGCTGGATCTATGGCTCCCGTGTCGCAATCGAGCCCCGTGGGGACGTCCACAGCGACGAGGCAAGGGAAAGAGGGCAAAGCAGCAAATGAGGGAAGTGAGGGCGAGAAAAGGGCCTCTTTCCTCTCTGTTTCCCTTCTTCTTCTGATTTCCTCCTCGACTACGGTCAATATCTCCCTGAGCGATCCGCCTATCGGCCGAGAGACCCCCGTGCCCAGCAGGGCATCAATGATCACGTCGGACTCGCCCAGAAGGCGGCGCAGCGTGGCAAAGCCATCGTCTTCTTCGGCCCAGAGGGTGGGAATGTCCCTTTCAGTTGCCAGGCGAAAATTCTCGTCGTCCTCGGTGCGACGCTTCCAGACGTAGAAGGTGACATGAGCGCCAGCATCGTGCAAATATCGGCCGGCCACCAGCCCATCGCCTCCGTTATTGCCGGGGCCAACTAGCACCAGTATCCGTTTGTCCGTTGCCCCCCCTCTTTCCCCCCCAACTTTGAGGGGGATGAAGGGGGGGCAGGCCTCGGCCACGGCTCGCCCGGCGTTTTCCATCATCGTGGCGTAAGTTAGCCCTCCCGCATCGGCTTCCCTCTCAATGCGGCGCATTTCCTCTGTCGTCACTACTTTCATGTGCCTCAGCCCTTTCTTCTGTTTGAATCTTTGCCCCAGAAGTATAGCACAGGAAGCCGTTTGAGGCAACAAGAGCCGGTCTGGCGCTCTTGACATCAAACCCACCTTGTGCTATCCTTACGGAACAGCAAACGCAAACTTAACGTAAATCCAACGTAAAAGCAAATTTGTTTGTGAGGTAAAAGGCAAGTGGCAAAATCGAAAAAGAGACGCAAGCGCAAACGCAAGAGCCAGGGCAAATCCAGAAGCAGACCCCCGGCGCCGGTCGGTACGCGAAAAAAGCTGGCACAAGCCGGTCCTGGACTTCAAATTCGGGCTTTTGAGATCTCGGACGAGGTGAAAGATATCTACAAGCCGGGCATCACGGATGAGATCGCCGAGGCAACTATCCTGTTGAAGGAGGGCCACCTGGGCGAAGCGAAGGCTGCATCTCGACGCATCATCGAGCGCGAGCCACGAGCCAAGGAAGCGTACTCGAACCTGGCCGTGGCCTATAAGCTGTCGGGCGACGAGGAAGCAGCCGAGGCCCTTTTCCGGGAGACAATGGAGAAGTTCCCACGGTATGTCTTTCCCCGCACTAATTTGGCCCAAACCTGCCTGGAGCGTGGTCAGGTTGAGGAGGCGGAGCAGTTGTTGATCCCCTTGGATAAGTTACGGAAGTTCACGTCGGGGGAATTCCGGTTCTACGCCTTGACGTGGAGTGACATCCTGGCTGCCCGGGGCAACTACGAGGCTGCACTCTCCTGGCTGCGCATGCTCTCTGAAGCGCTGCCAGACTCGCCCGGAGTGAGCGAACGGCGGGTACGGTATCGGATCGGTCAGTTGTCTCACGGAAGGCAGCGAGGGGAGCAGAAATGATAACGACGGCCCTGCCATGCGGCCAGGAACGTCTGCGCGCCATCGTCAAACAAGCCATAGACCAGGCTGACCCCATTGGCCTGCTGGCCATCGGCTGTCCAGACGACGAGTACGACCCGGAAATCAACCAGGTGCTGACTTATGTGACTGCCTACACTGATCCGGCGTCCCTCGGACAGCGGATCCACCAGAGTTTCGTCAAGATGTTCGACGAGAGGATCGCCGGTCCGCCAGAAGTCTACCATCGCATCGCCCATCAGATTCTCGAAGGACTGGGGGGACGAGGTGAACTACCAAAAACAGGAGTTACTTGTGGCCAATAATCACCTGCCCGCCGACGCCGCGTGGCTGTTTCCAGAATATGACTTTGAGATTGCTTGACCTTTTTGAGGGGAGGATTGGACAATGATTGACATCACCATACCACGCGAATGCATCTATCAGGAGTTTGAGGGACAACCTGGCCCCTGCCCCCGGTGCGGCGGCCCTTTGCAGCAAAGCAGCCAGACATACCTGGTCATTACCCAGCGCGGGGAAGATATGGCCGATAGCTTCATGATCGGCGGCGATATAGGGTGGTTCTGTGCCCGCTGTCCTACGGTGGTCATCAGCCCGGAAGAGGTGACCAAATTTCTCATGCAGCCTTTGCCTCACTGGGACATCGGCGAGGAGTTTACCTTAGTGGGTATCGTTGACCTGGACGCTATCCCCGAAGAGAAGCACGACTTGCCGCTAGGAGACGAAGACAACCCCATCCCGATAGTGGAATTCACCAACGTCTCTGACGAGACAGCGCACAGAGAACCTGAGGAAGAGCAGCCCCAACTAATAGTGCGGCCCGATATTGAGCGGAGGGACCCGAGCTTGCCATTCGAGGAGCGCTACCAGGACGTCCTGCAGAACATTGAGTTCGGCATCATCCGGGTGTACCAGAACCATCCCGAGATGACTGACTGGGAAGCTCTGGCAGCCATCGAGGCTCTGAGCCGCGTTTATAACGCTGAGGCGAAGGGTCGCGAGATGACACCGCCATCCTTGGGTCCTCTGTCTGAGGAAGTCTATGATTTCGTCGAGTCAATGTGCGAATGGCGGCTAGGGCGCGAGATGCCATTCTCCAACAAGGAAGGTGAGCCGGTAGAGTTTGGCATGGGATCCTCCATTACCCTGGACGAGATCATCGCCTGCCTGAAGCGCGTCCGCAAATCCATCGAGCGCTGGACCCGGCAAGGTGGTCGGCAGGGGTACCTCACCTTCGTCAGCCAATTTGTCCGATAAGCGGGCAGGTATCTAGTACGTCCTCTCGACCAGAAAGGCGGCTAGCTCTCTCAAATCGTCTTGGGCCTCGTTTTCCACCCCCGTGGCGTCGAGTTCGGCCAGGGCTTGCTGGTAGTAGTCGTTGGCCATAATCTCCGCGTAGCGGCGCGCCTCCAGGTTCTCCAGGATACTGAGCGCCGCCTCCACAGCCTCCTCGTCAATTGCCTCCTGCTGATAAATCCCTTTCAGACCTTTGCCTCCAGTTCTCCGCTCCTCCTCCAGGGCCCGTACGATGGGCAGTGTCTTTTTGCGCTGCCGGATGTCGTCGGCGGCCGGTTTGCCCGTCACCTGAGGATCGCCCCAGATGCCCAGGACGTCGTCCACGATCTGGAAGGCCTGGCCCAGGTTCTGGCCGAAACGCCGATAGCGACCGATGGATTCGGCGTCGTCCCTAGCGACGAGGGCCCCCAATTGCGCAGCCGCGCTGAACAGGGCGGCCGTCTTGCCTCGGATCATGGAGAGGTATTGCTCCACGTCAACATCCAGCCGGGTCTCGAAGCTCAGGTCCAGGTATTGGCCTTCGGTGAGGGCCAGGCAAGCCTGGTCTAGAATCTCCAAGGCGGTGAGCACGCGCTGAGGAGGAACCCCCCTATCGGCCAGGCGTTGCATGGCCAGGTGGGCCAGGGCGAACAGGCCGTCGCCCGCGTTGATGGCCTGGGGCACGCCCCAGACTTTCCAGACGGTGGGGCGGCCCCGCCGCAGAGGACTCTTGTCCTCGATGTCGTCGTGGACCAGGGAGAAGTTGTGCACCAGTTCGATGGCTGCGGCAGCCGGCAGGGCCTGCTCATGATCGCCGCCGCTCGCCTGGCAGGTCAGGAGGCACAAAACGGGCCGCAGTCGCTTGCCGGCGCCGCCCGTGGTGGGAGCAAAGTCCTTGTCAACCCAGCCCAGGTGATATTGCATCATGCCGTAGAAGGATGTGAGTTGGGGATGGGGGTGCGCGAGGGTTTTCCGCAGTTCCGCCTCAATGAGGGGCAGGTATCTTTCAAAAGCACTTTTCAAGCTCACGGTGGGGTTGTTCCTAATTTGTATGGAGAAACCAGTTTTTTTCATCTATCTGAGCGAGTAGATCGTTGCTTTCAGGGTCTACGGGCTGCAAAACGGCATCTTATCAGCCTAAAAACCTGGTTTCTTACAGGGGGACACTCTTGAGCTCCTGGAGGTTTCTGGCGCCGACACAGAACATGGCCGTGCGCAGTTCCTTCAGTATTTCCCCGATCTTTTCACCTACCGCTTCGGGGGAGACGGTGGCTGGCTTCAGGAAGGGCGTGGCCAGGGCAACAGTGTCGGTGCCCAAGGCGATGGCTTTGGCGGCCTCCACGCCGGTGCGGATGCCCCCGCTGGCGATCAAGGTCACATCAGGAGCGGCTCGCCGAACCATCTGGATGGATTCAGCGGTAGGGATGCCCCAATCGGCGAAGGCGGCAGCGATACGACGGGAGCTCTCGCTGACGGCCCGGTGCATCTCCACCTCGCTCCAGGAGGTGCCCCCAGCTCCAGCCACGTCTATGGCGGCCACGCCGGCGTCCGCCAGTCTGCGGGCCACCTCAGTGGAGATGCCCCAGCCCACCTCTTTGACGATCACAGGCACCGATAGCCCCCGGCAGACCTCCTCGATCTTGGCCAGCAGCCCTGAGAAGTCGGTGTTGCCCTCTGGCTGGAGAGCCTCCTGCAGCGGGTTCAGGTGTAGGATCAGGCCGTCGGCTTCGATCATCTCCACAGCCCTCTGGCAATGCTCGACGCCGTAGCCATAGTTCAACTGCACAGCGCCCAGGTTAGCCAGGAGCAGGATGTTGGGAGCCACGTCTCGCACCTGGTAGGTGTGGGACAGACTTGGCTCTTCCAGGGCCGTGCGCTGCGAACCGACGCCCATGCCCAGACCATGAATTTGCGCTGCCAGGGCCAGGTTCTTGTTGATCGTCTCGGCCTCCTCAGTGCCGCCCGTCATGGAGGAGATGATCAGAGGCGCGCTCAAGTCTTTGCCTAGCAAACTGGTGGAAAGGTCAATGTGGTCGCGGTTTATCTCTGGCAGGGCCTGATGAACGAAGCGATACCTCTCCAGGCCCGTGGTCAGATTTCGGAAGCGCACGTCTTCTTTTAGCAGGATGCGCAGGTGCTCCGATTTTCGTTGGTTGTGCATGGGCTGAAACCTCCGTAACTTTTTACCACCGACGGTGTTCAAATGAATAGGCCATTTTACGCAATATTACCAGCGGTGACGATTCTTGTCAAATGGATTTTTGACTATATCGGCCAAGACTGGTAAAATAGGGGCCAATTATTATCATTGAGGAGGTGAGAGAATGTCGGTATTCGAGGATGTAAAAGCCATCATCGTCGAGGTGCTGGGCGTTGACCCGGATGAAGTCACCCCTGAGGCCAACTTCCGCGAGGATCTGGAGGCTGATTCCCTCGACCTGGTGGAACTGATCATGGCCTTCGAGGACAAGTTCGGAGCAGAGATTCCCGACGACGATGCTCAGCAGATCACCACGGTTGGGGCGGCAGTCGCCTACGTCGAGAAGCGCATGGCCGGATAACGGGCCTGCGGATGGAAATTCGCAGACTAAAAGCCAAAGTCGGCTGAGTAGGGGCAAACGGCCATTCGCCCCTAATTGAGTGCGCCTTGGCGCACTTGAGCTTTTAGCATGGGGATTTCCATCCCCATGCTTTCTTTTTCCCTGGGAAGGAGGTGATGGAATCGAGGACTCTGAGGGATAGCTGGCGAGAGCCAGAGTTTATCAAAGCTTATAGCATGACTAAAGGAGGTCAGAAAATGACGCGCAATAGATTTGCTTTGGGAGCGGCTTTTGTAGCCCTGTTGGTTCTCCTCTGGGCCACGGGAGGGGCAGTGGCCGGCCCACCCCTTGAAGGGCCTGAGGGAGATGTCTCCATCGCCGCCACGGCGGGCAGCAAGATCAGCTACCAGGGCGTGCTGAAGGAGAACGGCAACCCGGTGACCGGTAGCCGGGATATGACCTTCCGCCTCTATTCCGATGATACCTGCTCCACTCAGGTGGGCGGCGATATCCTCAAGAGTGGCGTGCAGGTGACCAGCGGCCTCTTCAGCGTGGACCTGGACGTGGACCATAGCGACTTCAACGGCCAGGGGCTGTGGCTGGAGGTGGAGGTAGGCGGCACCAAAATCGGCTGCGAAGAGATCCTGCCTGCGCCCTACGCGCTCAGTCTGCGGCCGGGGGCGGTCATCAGCGACACTACCAGTTACGTGGAACTGAATCGCTACTACAGGACGGGGGGGATGATTCCAATCACGAGTAAGTACGGGGTGTATGCCAAATCCGAGGGAGGGAGTTTGTTCAACCCTCGTTTTGGCCTGTATGGCTCAAGCAGCGGCCCCTACGGTTATGGTGTCGTTGGCGACAGTGACAGCGGGTATGGCGTGTACGGCCAGAGCAGCACCGGCGCCGCCATCTATGCCCAGGGGGATGCCAAGCAGAACCTAGCCGGTAATGGCCTGGTTAAGGCGGCCGTTTTTGCCTATTGCCATAGCTCAGGGTCCACAATCAACCGCTACTTCAACAACGTCAATTCCAACCCTGTTACCATCACTAATGGATCGAGCGCTGGAGAGTGCACCATAGACTTTGACTTCGACATAAGCGATCGCTACTGGGTTGCTACGGCAGTGTACTTTGGACCCCGCTTTGTCACTTGCCAGAAGTCGAGCAGCAGTGACAACAAGCTTGTCTGCTACCGCTTTTCTGCAGACGGGCACGGCCAGGGTGGCGACATCATGGTGCTGGTGTACTAGCCGGTGACCTGCCACGTGCAGTGCGAAAGGAGATGAAGTGATGAACAAGCGAAAGATAGCCGCGCTGGCGGTGGCCCTTCTCTGCTTGCTGGTGGTGGCGGGCATGGCCTGGGCCAACGGCACGCCCAGCATCAACTGGTGGGTCATCGGAGGAGGGGGAAGGCACGCTGAAGCGGGCATCTACACCTTAGATGCCACCATAGGTCAGGCAGCGGTGGGAGTGGACACAGACGGGGACTACGAACTCTGCTCCGGCTTCTGGTGCGGAGTGGTGGAAGCAGCCACACCCACAACACCAACAGCCACGCCGACCAGCACGGCGACGCCCACTAGCACAGCCACGCCTACCAGCACGGACACCCCCACAGCCACACCGACTACCACGGCTACCTCTACGGCAACGCCCACAGCGACATCAACTAGCACGCCCACGGCGACACCGACGGGCACGGTCCCGCCAAGTTACTTGATCTACCTGCCTATCACCGTGAAGAACTATCCGTAGAGGGACAAAGAGGGAGGTAAGCGTTCAGCCTCAGTGCGATCACGCGGGTTGATTAGACCTTTGGTCTTATCTAAACAAAGTGATCGCACGAGTGGGCGGCAAAATCGCGCCAGCGGTGGGCCAAACGTGGTTTCGATACGCCCTTTCAGGGCTACTCAACCGACGTTTGGCTTCCCCCCTGACTGTTTACAAAGGGAGAAGGCCGGTGATAAAAGTCAAGGTTGATCGCTGCGGCTATTGCGGTGCTTGTGTTGGGGTTTGTCCTGTGGGAGCCATCGAGCTGGCGGAGACGCGCCTGCTCATCAGCGAGGCGTGTGTTGACTGCGGCTTGTGTCTGGCTGCCTGCCCGGTTGGGGCTTTGCAGGCGGAAGGCTATGCTGAGACCGACGCGGTTCCTCTCCGACGGCGCTACGATGTGGTGGTCGTGGGGGCGGGGCCAGGCGGATCGGTAGCGGCGAGGGAAGCTGCCAGGCTGGGCCTCTCGGTTCTGCTGCTGGAGAAACGCCAGGAAGTTGGCTCGCCGGTGCGCTGCGCGGAGGGGATAGCGCATGAGTTGCTTGCCCCCTTCATCGAGCCAGACCCCCGCTGGATCTCGGCTGAGGTGAGCAAGGCCCAGATCGAGGTCGTCGGGGATGGGACAACGGTGGCCAGGCAGGCTGAGGGGGGCAAGGGTTACGTCCTGGAGCGGCGCGTCTTCGACCGCGTCCTGGCCGAGGAGGCGGCCCAAGCCGGAGCTCAGGTGATGGTCAAGACCGCCGCCACAGGGCTCTTGCTGGAAGACGGTGTTGTGCGGGGCGTCGTCGCTCGTGGGCCTGCCGGGACCATGGAGATAGAGTGTGCGGTAGTCATCGGCGCCGATGGCGTGGAGTCGCAGGTAGGCCCCTGGGCTGGGCTGGACACCACCTTGCCCTTGAGAGATGTCATGGCCTGCGCCCAGTACCTGTTGGCGGGCATCGAAATTGATCCCGCGCGCTGCTATTACTACGTGGGCCAGGGAGTGGCTCCCGGCGGCTACGCCTGGGTTTTCCCCAAGGGAGAGGGCAAGGCCAACGTGGGCCTGGGCGTCCAGGCCGACCTGGCGGCGGACTCGGCCCTGAACTACCTCACCCGTTTCATCGAGAGCCAACCTAATCTCGCTCAAGGCAGCCCTGTGACCCTGATGGTCGGTGGCGTGCCCGTGGCCGCGCCGCTCCCGCGCCTGGTGGCCAGCGGGCTGATGCTGGTGGGCGATGCCGCTCGCCAGGTGGATCCCCTGACCGGCGGGGGGATCGCCAACGCCATGCTCGCTGGCCGCTTGGCCGCTGAGGTGGCGGCCCAGGCCATCGCGGCCGGCGATACCTCGGCTGAGGCTCTAGCCCCGTACGAGGAGTGCTGGATGGCCAGTCGAGGCCGCAAGATGGCTCGCAACTATCGCCTCAAGGAGCGCTTCGGCCCCGACGAGCGGACTTCACCGGACTTCTGGCGTGTTTTCACAGTGGCGATAGGAGCGATCTGATTCCCTGATTGGAAATTGGAGGTTGGAAGTTGGAAGTTGGATATCCAATCTCCAATCTCTAATCTCCAGAAAAAAGGAGCGTATCATGCCCATAGTCGGCGTATTAACAGACAGTTGTGCCAGCATCCCTGAGAAGTTGATCGGGGAGTTGAACATCAAGGTCGTCCCCTACTATCTCCACAAGGGCCAGGAAACCCTGCGCGATTTGGTGGACGTGCAGCGGGAGGAGTTCTTCCGTTGGCTTGCTACGGCCAAGGAGTTGCCCAAGACGGCCAACCCTGGACCCGGGGACTATTTGGAGACCTTCAAGGAGCTGGCTCAGGAAGTACAAGAGATCGTCAGCATCCACATGACCTCCCTCGGCAGCGGGGCCTATCAAGCGGCGGTGATGGCCAGGGAGATGGCCGAGGAAGCCTTGCCCGATCTGCGCATCGAGGTCATTGACACCCGCAACGTGTCCCTCTGTCAGGGTTGGATGGTCATCGAGGCGGCGCGGGCGGCCCTGGCCGGCCAGGATTTGGGCGAAATCGTGGCTTTGGTCAGGGACATGATCCCCATCACCAGGATGATCCAGACGGCCGACACGCTGCGCTATCTCTACATGGGGGGACGCATCGGCAAGGCCCAACACCTGCTGGGCTCGCTCCTCAACATCAAACCTCTGATCGGCATGGAGGACGGGGTCATCGTCCCCCTGGGGCAGGCTCGCAGCCGGTTGGGGGCCTATCGCAAGATTGTGGAGATGATGGAGAAGGACGTCGGCCACCTGGGGCGGGTCAAGGTAGCCTTCGTCCACGCTGCGGCCCTGGAGGAGGTGCAAAAGCTGCGGGCCATGGTGGAGGAGCGGCTGACTTGCGTGGAGGTGCTGATGGCGGAGCTTTCGCCGGCCCTGGGCGTCCACACTGGCCCTGGCACAGCAGGGGTGTGCTATTTTCCTGTGACGGGGTGATGAGTAACGAGGAACGAGTAAGGCCAACACCGTTGGCACGTCAACGTGGGCGGGAGAGATGGGTTTCCTCTCCCGCGCTCTTTGTTTAGAGAGGACGCTGGATGACAACGATTAGACAGAGATTGGCTTTTGCGATATACTATTGGGGAGATGGGTAAGAGTGAGATTCGACGTCCTATCAGTTGCATCGTGTTGGCTGGGGGAGAGGGCAAGCGTCTGGACACCGACAAAGCCTTCCTCAGAATAGGCGGCCGGGTGCTCATCGAGGGAATCGTGGAGAAAATGGCGCGAATCGGCGACGAAGTGATCATCGTCACCAACTCCCCCCAGAAGTACGGCCATCTGGAGGCGAGGCTGGTGGGCGATATCTATCCTGGCAAAGGAGCTCTGGGGGGTATCTATTCCGGGCTCAGGGCAGCCCGCAGCGATTACGGCCTGGTGGTGGCCTGCGACATGCCCTTTCTGGACCTCAGGCTCCTGCGCTATATGATCCTCTTGTCCCCTGGTCAGGACGTGGTCATCCCCAGGGTTGGTGAGTTGACAGAACCATTGCACGCCATCTATTCCAAGGAATGTCTCCAGCCTATGGAGCGACTGTTATCGGCTGGCCGTCTCAAGATCATTGACTTTTTCCCTGAGGTGCGAGTGCGCTACGTCGAAGAGCAGGAGATAAAATTGTTCGATCCCCAGTGCCTTTCGTTTTTCAACATCAACACGCCCGCCGATTTGCAGAAAGCTCGGAACCTGGCGGGGAAGGAGTGATGGTTATAGCCAGTCGGAGCTTGACCTATAGCAGTTATACTGCCACTGACATGACAACTGTGGAGAAGGAGGTAGTGCGGGAGGTCCCCGTGACGGTGTACGTCAACGGCAGGGAGTTGATCACCTTCCTCTGCACTCCCCACAATCTGCGATACCTGGTGTTGGGTTTCCTCTATCTGGAGGGCATCATCGGTGGCCTGGACGAGGTCGCGCTGCTGCGGGTCTGCGACGAGGAGGAGATGGTCGAAGTGCGCTTGACCCGCGACGTCGAGCTGCCGACCAGGCGCGTGCTCACCTCCGGCTGTGGGGGTGGCACTACCTTCGCCGATCTGACTGCGCAGACTGGCCGGATTGATTCAACTCTGAAAGTGACACCGTCCCAGATACTGGGCCTGATGCGCCGGCTTTATCGTCAGTCTGAGCTCTACCGCACCACGGGCGGCGTCCACACCTCGGCCCTCAGCGACGGCCAGAAGCTGCTGGTCGTGGCCTCGGACGTGGGCAGGCATAACACTCTGGACAAGATCCAGGGGCAGTGTTTGCTGGGGGGAATTGACACCAGGGATCGCATACTTTTGACCACGGGGCGACTCTCGGCGGAGATGTTGAACAAGGCGGCCAGAATGCAGGTGCCCGTGTTGGTCTCGCGCACCTCGCCCACTGATCTGGCTGTGGAGCTGGCCAAAGCCTGGAACATCACCCTCATCGGGTATGCCCGTGGCGGGCAGATGCACGTCTACAGCGGTGAGGAACGAGTGAAGCTATAAAGGAAAGGACCCTCGACCCACCTCGATAGGGCCAAGCCGTAGAGCATCACTGACAGGCTGGCCCCGTTCGTCCAACACCGAAGCCCTCACTCCCTCCGGATAGGTGTACATCCCCGTCAGCACCCAATACTCACCGGGTGGGGCGTCGGGAGCGATCGAGATGTCGAACCAACTGACGACCACATCCCCTTCCCGCCATTGACCGGCGGGGTAGCCGGGGCCATCCTTCTGCCCCCACCTTTGCCCCTCATCGTCAGTCAGATGGTTGAAGAAATGGTAGTTTGCCTCAGGTACTGTCCCCACTGTCCAATAGAGCGCCAGCCGCAAGGTGCCGCCTGGACTGACCTCTCCGCTCACATCGTAGCCCAGGACCTCCACGCCGTTGTCCAGGGCGACTGGCGTGTCCCCGTCCGCTAAAGATGCCTTGATGGGAATCAGGGACTCAGCATCGAAGCGGTAGAACCTGAAAGCATCTGGCCCGCCGCGTATACTGATCCTCTCATTTGTGAGTTCCTGCGCATACTCATCCAGCACAGAGACGGCAGGAGTATCGCCGGGAGCCAGGAGGTAGAGAGCGTCCGCGCACGGGAAGACCAACGCCTCCTGATAGTTTATGAAGCGAGGGCTCATCTCAGGCTGGAGCAGGAAGTCGAAGACGGCTGGGGTTTCGTGCCAGGCGGGCACGTCGCCCTCCGAAAGGATCAGCACTTGCGCTCCCTCGGCCAGACGCTTCAATGACTCTGCCGCCTGGAGGTGGTATTTCACCGGCAGGCCGTGACCTCCAGTTGTGTCGTTGCGATCCACGAAGTTGTAAAATGCCTCCGTCAGGTGTACCTGCCAGAGAGCCAGGCCAATGATCAGGGCCACCAGGGAAACAGGCACAACCCTGACCGCGAGAAGGCGTACTAACGGCGAGGGTTTCAGACTATCGGCCAGGGAACTGGGCCAATCGAGCACCCTGGTCACGAAGATGCCGATGATGATGAATTGCCCTGGATACAGCAGGATGAAGTAGTGGGGGTACACTGGCGTCGTGTGTCGGACGTAGAAGAGCACGGGCAGCAGTAGCCAGGCCAGCAGGATTGTAAACCTCGCCGTCTCATCGGAAACCCCGTCCTTTCGCCCACGCTGCCATCCTCTGAGAACCTGCCAGGCCAGATAAGCAGCACCACCGAGAAAGAGCCAGGTTTCGATGGCGTTTAACCAGGTGAAGTCCACGATCTCAGCCAGAAACCTTTCGAAGGATGCCCCTGCCAGGGCGTGGTAGCCCCGACCAGCGATGATCTGAGCGGCATATTGCGCGGACTTCAAGTCGAAAGTGCCGGGCCCTCTCGATGCCTCAATAAAAGTCCTGAGATTGGTCCAGCCGTGAGTGGCGTCGTAATAGATGTATGGTGCGAAGATCAGCGCGAAGACAAGTAGACCGACCAACAGGGGGACGAGATTGATCCTAGCCTTGAAGACCAGTAGAAGCAAAACAACCAAGGGAATGAGGGCCAGAGCCGAAAGGTGGAGTTGAATCAGACAGGCCAGCCAGAGGAGGACCAAGATCAGTTGCCTGGGCTTACGCTTGACTATCGTCGAGAAGATCGCCGCGAAAAACAGTCCGATGAACGGGGGCAGCAAGTCCTGGGCCCAGATCTTGCGCGAATAGAAGACCGCCCAGGGACTGACTGCGAAGAGCAGAGTTGCGATCAGCCCGACTTTCTCCCCAAAGTGCTTCCTGGCCAGAAGATAGCAGCCCAGCACCGCTCCCAAGTTGAGCAGGGCCATGAAGCCAGCGATGACAGCGGGGTTCCTGGAGAGCGAGACGGGGATGGCCATCAGGTAGGTAAAGAGCGGTGGGTTGGCCGCCCCAACTGACGAGCCGATGCCCACCAGCGGCGGACGGCCGCTGGCAAGAAACTCAGCCGCCCTGCTGCAGACGTGGGCTTCGTCCAGCTTGAATTCCGTCAACTCCAGGTTGCCCAAGCGCAGATAGGCAGCCAGGAGCATGATCGCAACCAAAGCAACCCTGGTCGTGGTTACCCCTCTTATCACTAACCCCTTTCTCACAGCAGCCTCCAGGCTCCGTACTTACAACGCCGACAGACTAACGGCAGATCAACGGCACGGTCTATTATATCAAAGAAATCCGCTTCTGTCCACATACTGACGGAGCAGCTTAGATCCTCCGCTCCCCCAAGCTGAAGGGGCTTTCAGGCTTGAGGCGGGTAGCACTCTTGAATCTATATCAAACCTTAACAACTCCTTCATCACCTCTTTATCTTAGTTTGGTACAATAGGGGCAGGTTAGGAAAGAGCTAACCCAAGTACCAAATGAGAGGAGGTGACAAAATGAAAAAGAGGTTCATGATCCTGGCTGGCGCAGCACTGGCAGTAGTCTTGCTGGGAGCGGCTGTGGTTGTGCCTACCTTTGCTCAGGAACAGACACCCCCATCTGAAGCGCCATGCGGTGGTCACGGTGGAGGCTTTGGCCTATGGGGTGGCTCGTGGACGATGTTCGACACCGCGGCTGAGGCCCTGGGGCTGACCCCTGAGGAGTTCTTCGCTGAGTTGCACGCGGGCAGGACTCTGGCCGATATCGCCGAGGAGCAAAGCGTTGAGGTGGAAGCGGTGCACGATGCCATAAACGCCGTCCGGGTCGAGGCCATGAGAGAGGCCATCGAGCAAGCCGTGGAGGATGGACGCATAACCCAGGAGCAGGCCGACTGGTTGCTTGAGGGGCTAGAGCAGGGCTTCTTCCCCATGGGCCGGGGCTCCAGCTTCGGGCATGGCATGAGGGGTGGCTTCGGGCGCGGGATGAAGGGTGGCTTCGGCGGGTTTGCCCCGCAGCGGGCCCCGTTCGGTGCTCCGAGTTCCTCCACACTCTAAAGATACGTAGATTATCCGCCCTGCGGTCGGCTGTGGAGGGCTGGCCGCGCTAGTGAGGGGAGCGAGACTCCGGTCTCGTTCCCCTCGTTTCATTTTAGGAGAGGTCAATGACACGATTTACGTCTTTCAAGGTTTTGGCTGTTCTGGGATTGCTGGCCCTGCTGACTTGCACCCTGGCGGTCGCGATGCCGAGCGTGCGACTCAATGAAGCCGAGGCTGCGCCTGGGATCGAGGAAGGAGCCACACTTACCTCGGTGCTCGCCGTTTCCACTTCCGAGGACGACCCGTTGGCCGCGGCCTACGCCGAGGAGCAACTGTTCATCGAGCTTTACGAGCGCGTCAGTCCGTCGGTGGTGCACATCGCCGTCACCACCCGCTCCAATGGGAGCGGCGCTGGCTCCGGCTTCGTGTGGGACACCGATGGCCACATCGTGACCAACAACCACGTCGTCGAGGGCGCGAGGCGCATCGTGGTGAGCTTTGCCGACGACACCACCGTCGGGGCCGAACTGGTGGGCGCTGACACTGACAGCGACCTGGCGGTAATAAAAGTGGACGTACCCGCCAGCCGCTTGCATCCGGTAGAACTGGGCGACTCAGACGCGCTGCGTGTGGGCCAGCGAGCCATCGCCATCGGCAATCCCTTTGGTTTCGAGCAGACCATGACGACGGGCATCGTCAGTGCCCTGGGACGAGTGGTGCGCCAGCAGAGCGGCTTCTCCTTGCCGCAGCTCATTCAGACCGACGCGGCCATCAATCCCGGCAACTCTGGCGGCCCGCTGCTGGATTCCCACGGTCGGGTCATCGGCGTGACGACCCTGATCTTCTCCAATAGCGGCGCCAACGCCGGCGTGGGCTTTGCCGTGCCGGTGGACACCGTCAAGCGAGTGGCGCCGCCCCTCGTCGCCACCGGGCGCTACGCTGACCCGTGGCTGGGCATCACCGGTGTGAGCATCACCCCACCCCTCGCTGAGGAGTTGGACTTGACAGTGGAGCAAGGGGTGCTGGTGCAGGCGGTGGTCCAGGGTGGCCCAGCGGCCAAAGCTGAGCTAAAGGGCGGTAACCGCCAGACAAGGTTCGAGGGCACGCTCATGGCCACCGACGGCGACATCATCGTGGCCATAGATGGTGCGTCGGTGCAGGAGATGGACGACCTCATCGTCTACCTGGCCGAAAAGTCGGTGGGGCAGAGGGTGACGTTGACCGTGCTGCGCAACGGCCGTCGGCAGCGCATTCAGGTTACGCTGGGAGAGCGGCCAGTATCCTAGATGAACGTCGAATCTATCGGCCCTATAGCAAAAGCGGGAGGCGTTGTACACCTCCCGCTTTGCTTTTAGCCCCCGTTTCAGCGAGGACCAAATTGGACCTAATGAGATCAGGGATGTCAAGCGGCCTAACGGAATAATCAGCCGCCCGCTGGTTTAGCAATTCTCCACAATCTGATTATAGTCAATGATTTGCATTTTTCGCGCCGCTTACCATCCGCCGAAGGCGGGTCGGCTACACGCGGAGTTAGCTGGCATTCGCGGTTTTCAAATAGATGCAAGTAAATCATTTACCGAGGCTTTCAGGACTTCCCAACTTGTCTTACAAGTAGCTTCATCGAAATTAGCTTTAGATGCAACTTCTACCCAAGGGTGTACTACATTTCTAGACTCACGTAAAGCATGACTGAATTTTCCTCTATCGGTTTTCAACCAATTAAGTTCAACAGCCACGTTAATTAGTGTGTTGAGATTCCAGTCGTGAATGGCTATTGATTTACCTTTCTTATCTTTTGGCGCACATTTGGCTTGATAGGATTCCGATGGACTCGTGGACGCACGAGCTAGAAGAAGTGCTTCAAGAATGCTACCCATGAGAATTATTGAAGCGAGGTAGCTTTCTACATACTGGCATTTTTGAGCTTCAACCCAACGATTGTTTATTGAATCTTCCAAATTGGGTATAATCGCTGTTAGTTTTGAAATATCGGGAGCAGGTAATATTCTCTTCTTCTGTTCAATTGCTCCCGAATCCAGAAACCTTAGGGCAGATCGACAATAATTCGCTAACGCTTCGAGACGAACACGCCTACTATTTGCCTCGAAATCATTATCACGCCGCATCTCTTCGAGAAGTTGGGGAGGAAAGCCAGGAGTCCCAAGGAGCATTTTTACTTCACGAACTTTTGCGTCTACATCGCGCAAACTTCCAAACCTATCAATAGCCGCATTGCCATTTGGATGTTGAATCTCAGATAGTATACGCTTTACGAATTCCTTGGCTTTGTCAGACATCTTCTATTCTCGAAAACTACCAGCTAACGGCTCGCGGTTCAGCCGCCGCGCGGGTGTGTGAAAGTCACCTTCGCTAACCAACTAACCACAAAGCGGGTGTGACCGCCGATTTGCACGCGCGGAGCGTGGTTGGCTGATGCGACTGGTTAGGGCGGCGTTGTGCATTATATCTCCAGTTTGCGCTGAGTACCTTCCGTCTGTTTAACTTTCTGTGCTTGCTTGAATGTTACCGAGGTGAAAGGCATCTTCACTTGTTCGCCGCCTAACAATTGCTCAATGGTGAGTATTTGAATCCTGGGGTAGTCGAGTTGCCATCCAGGGGAGTGGTAAAAGCCTGCCGTAATAGCCTCTTTTTCCATTGCACTCGTGGGCGATTCCAAAGTGATAAGCACGCCGATAGCTGCCTTTTCGCGTTCAACTGTTCCGCGTAAATCACGGATGTTAGGACTGCTGACCTTGCCGCTTTTTACCTGCACCAGCACCCGCTTGGGCTTGCGCTTGGCTTCATCAATAAAGGTGATGACGCCGTCAATGCCCCTGTCGGCACCCTTCTTTCCTCGCTTACTTCCCCTCTGTCCGCCTGTGGGTCTAGCGCGGACGAGGGATAGAGCCCACCATTCAAATTGGAAACGGTTCTGCTGTGCCAGGTGCTGGGCGGCCGCTACCGACGGCGGCTCCCCAATGACCTTGAAGTTTATCTCAGGGAACATCTGCTTTAGCCGGTACTTCTGCAAGGCGATTGCCAAATGGGTAATGTCAATGCCAATCCAGCGGCGGCCCAGCTTTTGTGCGGCAGCGACCGTCGTCCCACAACCACAAAATGGATCTAACACCACATCGCCAGGGTTGCTGCTGGCCTGGACAATCCGCTCCAGTAGTGCCAGGGGCTTTTGAGTAGGGTAGCCAAGTCGTTCAGCAGCACGAGAGGAAATAGGCGGGATGTCGCCCCAGATGTCTTGAAGTGGAACACCTGGCATCTCATCGAGGTATTGCTTGAGACGCGGTGTGCCACTTCTGGTATAGTACAGCCGCCTATCTCTTTCGAACTTCTCCATATTCTTCTTTGAATAGGCCCAGTAACGACCTTCCGATGGCCTGTGTCCTTTCCACTCATATAGTGTGTCTCCACCTGGCTTGGCGGCTGTTAGGTCGGTGGATTTGAAACGGCGGTTAGTTCCTTCTTCTACGTATCGGTAGTTTGTGTCAACGTACTCTTGGTCATACGGAGTGTAAACGGTGTTCCAGGTCCAGTTGCTATCACTCTTCGAGTAAAAGAACAGTACATCGTGGATACGACCCGCCTGCTTGGCCCCTTGCTTCGCATCGCTATGGGCAGAGGAACGCTTCCAGATGAATTCGTTGCGGAAGTTCTGTGGGCCAAAGATTGTGTCTAGCACGATTTTCAGGTAGTGGCTGGCTGTGGGATCGCAGTGTAGGTAGAGGTTACCAGTAGACTTGAGAACGCGGTGAAGTTCCACGAGCCGGATCGTCATCATAACCAGGTAAGCCATCATCTGATTTGTGCCAATGAACTCACGCAGCGCGGCGATCATTCTCGACACATGGTCAGGAGCTTGCGTCACCAACTCGTGGTATGTTTCCTCAGCCGCCCTATTCCAATGCCAAGTATCATCAAAGGCCGCTATCTGAGCTTCAGATTCCAGGCCACTCTCATCTTTGAATAGCACGTTGTAGGTGCGTTTGGAGTTGAAGGGCGGATCAAGGTATATCAAGTCTATGCTCTCATCTGCAATGTATTCGTGCAGAATGGGCAGATTATCGCCATAAAACAAAGTGTTCTCGGTAATCGGTTTTGCTGCCATTTGACACTCCTAAGCATTTCACCATCAATTTGCAACAAGCCACCTAACGGATGGCACATAAGCCGCCTGCGGGTTTCGCAGTAACACCACCCACGACGCGAAACGCTGCAAAACCAGAAGTGGCAACAAAAGCATGCTCGATTAGCGGGTCGGCTTCATGTGCGGGTTATGCGGCATCACCGTCTTGATCGATTGATGAGCCATTTCCATCTGAATCGAGAAGCGAGTTCAGTCTTCCGAAGATTTGGGCGAATTGATCGAGTGCCTCGTCAAGACCCGGAAGTCCTTCTATCTCCTCGTCTGAGAGGCCAAGGAGATACTCGATCGGCTTGTAGTGATCGAACTCAGGGTATGCTGGCGGAATCACTCCGCAGTGTGCCTCCACTTCTTTAACGACTCGCGTTTTAGCGCCATCAGGTTTTGAAGATGGGAGCTTATGTGCATCAGTCAGCCCCAAACAGCGATTGACAAGCTCTACATAGAGTTCGCGACCGATGATGTCCTCAATATCACACTCTTCGGCATTAGCAAATTCGCTGGTTCGCAAGAGGTGGCCTGGTGCCAACAGACCAGATTCCTCAAGACGATCGATCTTCCCCTTCTGGCCTTCGTGATAGTCTGCGAACACAGCGATCTTGAGGCCTCGGCCCGCGAACAGGCTCACGAAACTGCTGATTTTGGATACGCCTTCAGCAGGGCAAACTGCCCACCGCAAGTCAAGGGCCTCTCGCCCTCCCTTGGCAAGCTGTCGAGAAAACCATTCAAACGTTGCCCGCTCAGTGGGACCTTCAACAACCACAACGTAAGGGCCAACGAACAGGGTTTGGGCCATGTCGAACCCTAGAATGCCTTGCAACGGGAAAATCGTGTCACGATCCCTGCTCAGGATCCGCTGGCCAACCTTCGTACCCAGTATCTCCTCAACTATGTCTCCATTCCGCTTTGAGACCTTTACTACGTCTTCGACAGTACGAAGGGAGAAGATGTTCTCAACGTCGATCAGGAAGGGGGAGTGAGCCGTATAGATCACTTGATGATAAGGACGGAGACGCTCATTGATGTACCTAATAAGATCCTGTTGTGCACGACCATGCAGGGGAAGACCGGGTTCATCAAGAAGGAGAATTAGAGCCTCACCATACTGCCGTTTCACCTGAGAAAACCACACAAGAAATGAGAAAAACCATATGAAGCCATGACTACGATCCTCGAAGCTCACTGTTGCCCGATGCCTTGTGTTGAAGATACGGGTATTGAATACGAAACCCTCGTTCAGAGGCGCAGGGTCGTTGGGCTTCGCGTGGTCGTACCGAAAACGCACTTCGAGATGCCGATTCTGGGACCAGTATTGCTTGATTTCGTCGGTCAGCGCAGCCTCTACGGACTCAAGCTCCATCACGAGCTTCTCAAGTTGGTCGATGCGCTGGATATCTTCAATGCTCGTGCTCGTCATTTCCAAGAGTGAGAGAAACACTTTGTGTTTGAAATCAAGTCGATTCTCCTGTACTCTCCGCCTAAGATCGTCCAGGCCAACTCGGCCTGGCAATTGGTGATAGGTTGAGAAATAGACAAAATGAGGTAGCCTGCCGGATAAGATGCTTTCAACTGCAGCACTAACGTCACCATCAGGGAATGCACTCCAAACTTCATTTAGGAGGGTGTCTTGCTTTTCTGTAGGGGATTCGATGGCCTCAATCCTATCTATCAAATCTTGTATGGAAGTAGCCTTTGCTAGTGGTGCCTTCTCCACAGCATTCAGGTTAGCTTCCCCTAGAAACCGAGCAACGAGCTCCTTATCATCGAGGTCAAAAGCCCAGTGAGTTCTATTGTTGTAGCCCTTGGTGACCACGACCTTATGACTGGCAAGAGTAGCCGGGCTGATGCGCTCTTCGACGGTGGAGACATCGTCATCATCAAGTTCCCAGGTAGTAGACAAGACGTTGGCTGGTTCACGTTGACTTCTCTCACGATATGTGGCAAGATGGCGACGCGGGAACTCGTTCTCATCAAAATCTGCTTGATCGGCTTCCACAGGGTTCAGCTTGTACAGGGCCTCTAGCAGCGCGGTCTTGCCGGCCTCATTCTTACCAACGAGACAGGTGACCTCATCAATGGAGAACTCTTGCGAGTCTTCAATACACTTGTAGTTCTCAACCCTTACCCTAAGCAACTTCATGACAACCCTCCTCAGTCAGTTTCTTGAACTCTTTATGATGCCGCATAACTCGTTACTGGGCGGAAAGAAATCCGCCCAGTATGCAAGATCCCGGAATTCTTTCCGTCTAACACGCTTGCCAAGATCGGCAACTTGTGATACACTCGCAGTGCTGGATTTGTGGCGGGTTGCCACGTCGCAGGTTGAGTTGCCTTGTTGAAATCATCCATATTCTAACACAACATTACATGCCTGTCAAGCCCCATGAGCCAAAACCTACAGAAACGCCCCAGGAAACTCCTCGACCAGGCCTGTACTGAGCCATGTCCTGAGCCTGCCGAAGGGTTGTCGAAGTATCCGCGAAGTCATCTGCCGTAAGCACTATTTCATTCGCGAGGAAAGGGACATGAGACCCGAAGGGTTTGTCAAACCCTTCGGGTCTTGTGGTCGTTACGGTAATCGCTCCATCTCTCCAATCTCCAATATCCAAACTCCAGCTTCCAAACCTGCCTGAGCCGTGGCTGAACGAGAACAAAGTCTCTGACTCTGAGCAGGCTCAATCTTTACCGAACCTTCATAATTCCTTTATTGAATCTTTACGAAAATCTGCTATAATAGAGTTGTGTAGGAATAACTGGATGCTCCCCAGACGTGGGGACGAGGAGGTAGGTAAAGAGCAATGTCTGACAGATCGCTGATCGAGATTCGGGATATCACCAAGACCTACCGCATGGGCGGTGATATAGAAGTTCATGCTCTGCGCGGGGTCTCCTTGCAGGTGGACGAAGGCGAGTTGCTGTCCATCATGGGGCCGTCTGGCTCGGGCAAATCCACTCTGATGAACATCATCGGCTGCCTGGACAAGCCCACTTTGGGCTACTATCACCTGGAGGGGATTGACGTGGGTCAGCTCAACGACAACCAGTTGGCCGAGATCCGCAACCGCAAGATCGGCTTCGTGTTCCAGACCTTCAACCTGCTACCCCGCACCTCGGCTCTGGACAACGTGGAGTTGCCGCTGATCTACGCCGGCGCCCGCCAGCGACGCCAACGGGCCCTGGCCGCTTTGGAGGCAGTGGGCTTAGCCGACCGTGCCCACCACCGGCCCAACGAGCTTTCGGGTGGCGAACAGCAGCGAGTGGCCATCGCTCGGGCTCTGGTGAATGAGCCGTCCATCATCTTGGCCGATGAGCCCACAGGCAACGTGGATTCCAAGTCGGGTGCGGAGATCATGGCCGTCTTTGAACGTCTCAACCGTGAGGGAGGCATCACCCTGGTCGTCGTCACCCACGACCCCGACATCGCGGCGCACACGCGGCGCATCGTGCGGTTGCTCGATGGCAGGATCGTGGCCGACGAGCCGGTGGAGAACCCGCTGGACGCGGAGGTGACGCTGGCGGCGGTGGAGGGTAAATTAGAGATTAGATATTAGAGATTGAGAGGAGGAGAAAATGAAGAAAGCTTGGATTGGGGTAGCAGTGGTATTGCTCGTTGTGGCCATAGAGGCCGGCGCATTTTGGGCGGGGATGACCTACGGCAAATCTCAGGCCGAACAGGATCTCACGAGCCTGATGCAAGAGCGGTTTGGAGCCAAAGGCGGTCGGGTTCCCGGCCAGGGTATGTTCCCCCAGGGAGGGCAGGGAGATGCCCCACAATTCGGTAGCGGTATGATGGGCACCATGGGCATCATGGGCACCATTGAGGGCGTCGAGGGCGAGACCATAATCATCAACACCGATGAGGGCCTCATCCGGGTGCAGACCACCGAAACCACGCTCATCGAAAAGACCATGCCGGTGGGCGTGGGCGATCTGGAGGTCGGCGAGGTGGTGGTTGTATCAGGTCCTAAAAACGACGATGGCAGCATCACCGCCCGCTCCATCATGTCCCCACGGACGTTTGGCTTCGATCAACCAGAGGGAGGAAAGTAGAATGCAGCGACTGAAGCGCGTGTTAAAGTGGTGGCCGGTTCTCCTGGTCTTGATCCTGGTGGCAGTCGGGGTGGGGATAGTACCAAGGTGGCTCTCGACCCGTGCAAGTGAGACGCCCGACTTGACCCAGGTGTTCACGGCGCAACGCGGGAATCTGGTGGCGGCCATCTCTCCCACCGGGGAGGTCTATGCCCCCCGCCAGGTAGACCTGAGCTTTGATGTCAACAAAGTCCAGTTGATTGAGTTGAACGTCGCCCCAGGTCAGAAAGTGCAGGCCGGGGATGTGCTGGCCCGTATTGACGCCACTGCTCTGGAGCGAGCGGTGATCCAGGCGGAGGCCGATCTCACCGTGGCCGAGGACAACCTGGACAAGGCTCAGAACCCTTACACCGAGCTTGATCTGACCCAGGCCAAGCTGGCTATGGCTCAGGCGGAGGTGGCTCTGGAGGAGGCGAAAGAGAACCTGGAGGAGGTGCGGAACCCGGCGACCGAACTCGATCTGACCCAGACCAAGCTGGCCGTGGCCCAGGCCGAACTAGACCTGGCCGAGGCCAAGGAGAACCTGGAGGAGGTGCGGAACCCCACCACCGAACTTGATCTGACTTCAGTCGAGCTGGCCGTGGCCCAGGCCGAGATAGACCTGGAGGATGCCAAGGAGTCCCTGGAAACTTTGCTCAACCCTGACATCGGGGCGGCCCAGGTCGCTGTCCGCGATGCGACTGCAAACCTGGAAAGTGCCAGGAATCAATTGATCGTGGTCGAAAACAACCCAGACAATGCGGCCAAACTCCGCACCCTTGAGGCCGAAGCGGACTGGTACCGGAACAACTATTGGGAGGCCCAGCAAAAGTTCGAGAATGGGAAGATTGACCAAGGAAAGCTCAACCAGGAATACAGCAACATGCTGGCCGCTGAGGAGAGATTGACAGCCGCCCGGGCGCAGGCCGAATCATCCCTCAGCAGCGCTCAGAGCAAGGTGACCCAGGCCGAGGAGGCGCTGCGCGACGCCCAGGAGGATCTGGCCGATCTGCAAAGCGGCCCGGACGCTTTGGAGCTGACCCGGGCCAAGACCCGGGTGACCCAGGCCGAGTACAATCTGGCCAAAGCTCAGGAAACGTTGGCCGAGATCGAAGCCGACCCCGACCCTTCGGAGTTGGCCCGGGCCGAGACTCAAGTGGCCCAGGCCGAGTACAACCTGGCCAAAGCCCAGGAAACCCTGGCCGACATCGAGGCCGGCGCCGACGCTTTGGAGCTGGCCCGGACTGAAACTCAGGTGACCCAGGCCGAGTACAACCTGGCCAAAGCCCAGGAAACCCTGGCCGAGATCGAGGCCGGCTCTGACCCCAAAGAACTCGAGGTGGCTCAGGCCAGGGTCATCAGCGCCCAGGCGTCTCTGGAGGAGGCCCAGGCCGCGCTAGAGGCGGCGACGATGGTCGCGCCCTTTGATGGCACGATCATCTCAGTGGGGGCCGAGGTGGATGACCTGGTTTCGTCAAACATCAACGTGGTCACGCTGGCCGACCTCTCGAACCTGCGGGTGCAAGCCATCGTGGACGAGACCGACATCAGCCTGGTGGAAATCGGCCAGGACGTGGAGGTCACTTTCGATGCCTTTCCCGGTCGTCGCTTCTGGGGCGAGGTGCTGGAGGTGCCGCTGCAAGGACGCCTCATGCAGAGCGTCCTGATGTACGAGGTGCCTGTCAGCCTGGAGGGGGCGGAGGACGTGGCCCTCAAGCCGGGCATGACGGCCAATCTCACGATTGTGGTGGGACGGCGCGAGAACGCGCTGCTGGTGCCGGCCATGGCCGTACAGCGGGGAGAAGAGGGCAATGTGGTGATGGTGCAGGACTCGCCGCAAGGACCAGTAATGGCCACGCAGGTACAGGTGGGGTTGAGCGATGGCATGTACGTTGAGATAGTGTCAGGATTGATCGAAGGCGATAGCGTGATAGTCGAGTACCAACCTGTGCAGGATCAACTGTCTGGCTTTATGCGCATGATGGTGCCCGGCAGCGGCGGGGGGATGAGGCGGCCATGAACGTTTTCGCAAGCGTGCAGGTGGCCCTGCGGTCACTGGTGGCCAACAAACTGCGCTCCGGGCTGACGATGCTGGGCATCATCATCGGCGTGGCGGCGGTCATCGCACTGGTGGCCGCCGGCGCCGGAGCCCAGGCGCAAGTGTCAGAACAGTTCGAGAGCCTGGGCTCTAACATGTTGGTCGTCTCGCCGGGAGCGGTGTCCTTCCGTGGCATCTCCATGGGCGGCGGCAGCGCGGCGAGCCTGACCAATGATGATGTAGAAGCCATCGCCCGCCTGGCCAGCGCCGCATCCGCCATCGCGCCAGAGTACTCCGCCTGGAGTCAGCAGGTGGTCTACGGCAACAAGAATACCCAGACCACGGTGCTGGGGGTCACCCCAGAGTACCCGACGGTGCGCAACTGGCAGGTGGACCGAGGGCGCTTCATTGAAAGCCTGGACATCACGAGTCAGGCCAAGGTGGCCGTCCTGGGAGCGACGGTGGCCGAGGAGCTCTTCGAGGGGACGCTCGTTGACCCCCTGGGCAAAATGGTCAAGATCAATCGCCAGAACTATCAAATCGTGGGCCTTATGGCTGCCAAAGGGGTCGGCGGCTTTCAAAACCTGGACGACCAGGTGTTCATCCCTTTGAGTACGGCCCAGCTCAAGTTTGGCGGAGCGGGTAACACGTCCCTGGGGGGCATCAACGTGCAGGTAGTCTCGCCGGAGAAGATGGAGTGGGCCCAGGCCGAGTTGACCGCCATCCTGCGGGCCAGCCATGGCCTGACGCAGGGTCAGGCCGACGACTTTACCGTGCAAGACCAGACGCAGATCGTGGAGACGATGCAGGAGATAATGAGTACCTTTACCGTGCTCCTGGGCAGCATCGCCGCGATTTCGCTCCTGGTGGGGGGCATCGGCGTCATGAACATCATGCTGGTCTCGGTGACAGAACGGACGCGGGAGATCGGCATCCGCAAGGCGGTGGGGGCCAAGCGGCGGGACATCATGGCCCAGTTCCTGGTGGAGGCCATGGCGCTTACTTTTCTAGGGGGGCTGGTCGGTGTCCTGGCCGGCTACGGTGGCGCGCAAGTCATCACCCCCTTGATGGGAGGTGCCAGCGCCGTGGTCACCACCGACAGCGTGGCCATGGCCCTGGGCGTGTCTATCGCGGTGGGCCTCTTCTTCGGCCTCTATCCGGCCGGCCGGGCCGCTGCGCTGAATCCGATTGACGCTCTGCGGTACGAGTAGATAGAAGATGGAGATTGGAGATTGGAGGTTGGAAGTCCAACTTCCAACTTCCCCTTTCCGTTGAGGGAGTGAGCGTGGCCAAGAGCAAAATCCTGGTGGTTGACGATGACCGGAAAATCGTGGAGCTGGTCCGGCTCTATCTGGAGAAGGATGGCTACCGGGTGTCGGCCGCTTACGACGGCTTGCAGTCCCTGGAGTTGGCCCGCCAGACGCAGCCGGACCTGATAGTCCTGGACCTCATGCTGCCGGGCATAGACGGGCTCGACGTCTGCCGCATCCTGCGGGGCGAGGGCAACAAGGTGCCCATCATCATGCTCACGGCCAAGACCACCGAAGCGGACAAACTCATCGGGCTGGACCTGGGGGCCGACGACTACGTGACCAAACCCTTTAGCCCCCGTGAGTTGCTGGCCAGGGTGCGGGCGGTGCTGCGTCGAGTCGGCGAGGAGGAGCACGACGGGCCTTCCGAGGTGCGCTTCGGCGATCTGCTGGTGGACTTCGTTCGCCACCAGGTTCAGGTGCGAGGGAAACCCGTCAGCCTCACCCCCACTGAGTTCAAGCTGCTGGAGGTGCTCATCAGGGAGCCCGGGCGGGCCTTTAGTCGGCTGGAGCTGCTGGACCGGGTGTTCGGCTACAACTTCGAGGGGTTCGAGCGCACGGTAGACGTCCACGTGATGAACCTGCGCCGGAAAATCGAGCCGAACCGCAGGAATCCGACCTACATCAAGACGGTTTACGGCATGGGCTATAAGTTTGCTGAGGATTAATTAGAAGCTCAAAGTTCAAAGCTCAAAGCTCAAAAGATTTTGGACTTTGGATTTTGGACTTTGGATTTTGGAGTTGAGATGTTTCATAGTTTGCGCTTTCGGGTACTCGTGGCGTTAATTCTGGTGATCGTAGTGGCTGTGGGGATGGTGGCCTTCTTTGCCAGCCGGGCCACTACCGGCGAGTTCCAGCGCTACGTGGAGCGCGGCGGGACGATGCGTCACCAGCGGTTCGAGATGTATTTGGCCGGGCACTATATGCATAACCGAAGTTGGTCTAGCGTTCAGCCCCTGGTGGAGCAGATAGGACAGATCACGGGGGAGCGGACCGTCCTGGCTGATGGGGAGGGGCAGATCGTCGCCGACTCCGCGGATGAACTGATAGGACAGACCGTGGCTCAGGACTGGGCTGCCCCGGTTGCTCTTATCAGGCAGCGTGGGGTGCTGGTCGGTGCTGTCTACGTTGATCCTCTTGGCCCGGCCGATGATCCTCAGAGAGAGGCGTTCTTAGCCGGCATCAACCGCGCTTTGCTGTTGGCCGCGGTGGTCGCTGGTATGGCCGCTGTGCTCATCACGGTGGGCCTTTCGCGCCGTATCCTGGGGCCGGTGGAGACCCTGACCGCCGCCGCCCGCCGGATGGAGAAGGGCGACCTGAGCCAGCGGGTGGAGGTGCAATCCAACGACGAGATCGGCGAATTGGCCCGGGCCTTTAACGCCATGGCCGACGGGCTGACCCGGCTCGAAGACTTGCGCCGCAGCATGGTTTCCGATGTGGCCCACGAACTACGTACCCCTTTGTCCAACATCCGGGGCTACCTGGAGGCGCTGCAGGATGGCGTAGTTGAGCCGAAGCGGGAAGTCATTGACTCCCTCTACGAAGAGGCCATGCTCCTGAACCGCCTGGTGGACGACCTGCAGGAGTTGGCCCTGGCCGAGGCGGGGCAGCTCAGGCTGGAGCGTCAACCGGTGGCCCCGGCTGACCTGGTAAACAGGGCAATGGAGGCCGCCCGTGCCCAGGCAGCAGCCGGCGGGATCACCTTGCAGGCTGACCTCCCCGCGGATCTGCCCCTGGTGGACGTTGATCCCCAGCGGATCGGGCAGGTATTGGGCAATCTCCTGACCAATGCCCTGACCCACACACCTTCAGGCGGGGAGGTCGTCGTCTCGGCCAGGCGGTGTCCTGAGCCTTGTCCTGAGCCCGGTCGAAGGGTTGTCGAAGGAGCGAGGGAATCGGAGGTCGAGCTCATCATCAGCGACACCGGCGAGGGCATCCCCTCTGAGGACTTGCCCTTCATCTTCGAGCGCTTCTATCGGGCGGACAAGTCGCGGTCGCGGGTCACGGGCGGCACGGGGCTGGGGCTGGCCATTGCCAGGCAACTGGTGGAGGCCCACGGCGGGCGGATCGAGGTGGAAAGCCAGTTGGGGCAGGGCACCGTTTTCACTTTCACCCTGCCGGTAGCCGGTGCCTGACCCTGGACGGTCAGGGACAGATGCCCCTCGAATGCGATTTGGCAGGCGAGGGGCTTTTTGATTAAGGAGAAACCAGGTTTTTCTCTGACTGAGCAAGCAGATCGTTGCTTTTGAGATCTCCTGAAGCACGAAAAGGTGTCTAATCAACCCAAAAACCTGGTTTCTATATCTTGGCAGAAATCCCAATTTGACAAATCCGTGCCCCTGTTCTATAATTATATTCGATTATTCTAATATAGTTGAGAAGAGATAGGTGGGGTTATGGATACTCGTGCTTACAGATTACAGGCCAAAACTGCCAAGGCGCTGGCTCATCCTACCCGCATTGGCATTTTGGAGATGCTGCGGGGAGGAGAGCGGTGTGTCTGTGAGATGGAGCCAGAGCTGACGGCGAGTCAGGCCAACATCTCCCAGCATCTGGCTGTCCTGCGCGACAGTAACCTGGTGGTAGCGCGACGTGACGGGGTGCGGATGATGTATCGCGTGACGGACGAGCGGGTGTTCCGGGTGCTGGACCTTATGGGCTCCATCGCTCACGACCAACTGGATGCGGCTCGCCAGGCCCTCGCTGCTCTGGAAACCGTTGCGGCCTGATATGGACTCAAAGCAGAGAGAACGCAAAAGCATCCTGGCTGTCAATCTTGGACTGGCGGCTAACATCTTTCTGGCCGCGCTGAAAACGACCATCGGTATTTGGGGCCACAGCCCCGCCTTGCTCGCCGACGGCATCAACTCCACCTCCGACGTGGCTTATGGCATTGTGGTCAGCGTGTTCATGCGGAAGGCCAGCAAGCCGGCCGACACCGAGCACCCCTACGGCCACAGTCAACTGGAAAGCATCGCTGCTCTGGTCGTAGGCTCGTTTATCATCACCACCGCCGTTGCCATTTTCTGGAACGCGGTCAACAATGTGTACGACCTGTTGGTCGGGCAAGGCGACTTCGGCGGAGCCACGGTCGGCGCCTTGTGGGCAGCATTGCTCACCCTGGTCCTCAAGATAGGGTTGACCATCTTCACCCAACGGATCGGCCGGCAGACGAGGAACGTCGCCGTGCTGGCGCTGGCCTACGACCACCGCAACGACGTGTTCTCCGTCTCAGCGGCGGCCATCGGCATCTTTCTGGGCCGGATGGGTTACCCCTGGGTGGATCCGCTGGCCGGAGCGCTGGTTGCAATGGTGATCCTGCACACAGGGATTGAGATCCTGCGCGAGTCCACCGCGGATTTGATGGATACCGTGCCTGGACGGTCACTGGCTCAGCAGATCACCGAATTGCTGAGCACCGTTCCGGGGGTGAAACAGGTCGAGGAAATCCACGCCCACCGGTTTGGCCCATACCTGGTCGTCAACGTCACCATCGGGGTTGACGGCTCATTGAGTGTCGCAGCCGGCGATGAGATCGCCTCTCAAGTGGAACATACTCTGTACCAGCGCATCGAGTTCCTGCGCCGGGTTTACGTCCATTACCACCCGGCCAGCACCCCTCAGGCGGACAGCGCCGGCGACGCGGTTCCCGAAACCATTACTTTCACTCAGCCAGGCAAGCATGTGCTGGATTGGAGTAAATGAACATGAGAAATGGCTACCTTCTACAAGTTGAAGATCTGTACCTGCAACGAGAGGGACACCAGATTTTGCGCCGCGTGCATCTGACCATCGTCCCGAAACAGGTGTATGGGCTCCTGGGCCGCAATGGCTCCGGCAAATCGAGCCTGGCCTACACCCTGATGGGCTGCGCCGGTTACGTCCCCTCGGCCGGGCGCATCCTCTTCGATGGGCGCGACATTACGGCACTATCCATTACTGAACGGGGCCAGTTGGGATTGACCCTGGCCTGGCAGGAGCCGGCCCGCTTCGAAGGGCTCAAGGTCAAGGATTACTTGAGCCTGGGGATGAAAGAGCCCTCACGGGAGCGGATGGAGGAAGCGTTGAAGGCGGTGGCTCTTTCACCCTCCATGTACCTGAACCGCTCGGTGAACGAGACCCTCTCCGGCGGCGAGCGGAAGCGCATCGAGTTAGCCGCCGTCTACGCCATGCGGCCCAAGCTGGCCATTCTGGACGAGCCTGATTCGGGGGTTGACGTGTTGTCGCTGGACGACATCGCCCGCCTCATCCGCCGCATGGCTGAGGAAGGCACAACAGTACTGCTCATCACCCATCGGGATGAGATGGTGCCGGTGGCCGACGTGGCGGCGTTGATGTGCGAGGGGGAGATCGTGCGGGTGGGCGAGCCGCAGGCAGTGCGGGAACACTACGCCCGCCGCTGTCGGCCCTGTGAGGTGGCCGAGCCAGTGGAACCGGCGGGAGGGGACTATGAGCGACTTTGAGGCCATCCTGAAAGCCTACGAACGGTCGGGGGGCGATCCGAACTTCCTGTGCTCGCCGAAGGTAGCAAGTCTGGTCATCAGCGGCAACCAGGTGTTGGGGGTTAACGAGGTGCCGGGGGTGCACATCGAAGCGCAGGAATTCGACCGTGGTGTGCGGATCAAACTGTTCGTCGAGCCGGGGACGAGGCTGGAGACGCCGGCCCACCTCTGCTTCGGCGTCATCCCCGCCGAGGGAGTGCAGGAGATCCTGCCGGAATTCGAGATCGGCCAGGGGGCCAGGGCCGAGTTCATCGCCCACTGCACTTTCCCCAATGCGGTCAACGTTCGACACCTGATGGAGGCTCGCATCCACGTGGGTAAGAACGCTACCATGAAGTACAGCGAGACCCACTACCACGGTGAAACGGGTGGAGTGGAGGTGATCCCCAAGGCCGAAGTGACGGTGGACGAGGGTGGCCGGTACACCTCGGAGTTCGCGCTGACCACGGGGCGGGTGGGGAAGTTAGCGTTCGATTACGTGGTGGACGTGGCGGCGCGGGGCGTGGCCGATCTGGTGGTCAAAGCCTACGGCTACGGCGACGACGCCATCACCGTCAAGGAAACCATTCGCCTCAATGGAGAACACGCGCGAGGGTTGGCCAAATCCCGCATTGCCGTGCGAGACCAGGCCACCAGCGAGGTGATCGGCACCACGGAAGGGAACGCCCCTTACGCCCGTGGTCACGTGGATTGCATTGAGATCGTGCGCAACCAGGCCGTGGCCAGTGCCATCCCTGTGGTGCGGGTGCGGGACGATCGGGCGCACGTCACGCACGAGGCGGCCATCGGCACGGTGAACAAGAAAGAGCTAGAGACGCTGATGGCTCGCGGTCTGGACGAGGAGGAGGCTGTGGACGTGATCATCCGTGGCATGTTGGGGGCGTAGAAACTAACCTGAAGGAGGGAGAGCTATGGGCAAGAAAGTGACCGTTGAGCTGACCGGGCCGGCGCGGATTCAGGCTGGCCGCAAAGAGGTGAGCATAACAGTAGAGGATGACGCCACCTGGCGGGACGTGATTGCCTCCCTGGCCCAGGCATTGCCGCTGCTGGTGGGGAAGGCCATCACCGCAGACAGGCGCGACCTCATCGGGCCCTATCTGCTGAACCTGGGCGGGCGACGCACTGTCCGCGATTTTGATAAAAAGGCGCAGATCGAGGAAGGCGACCTCTTATCGCTGTTGGAGGAAACTTGCTGAGGGGGAAAAAGATGACGATGTACAACCAAAACCAAACCAACGAAAGGAGCATCTGATACCGCATCATGAACCCCATCGTAGACTACATCTTCATGCTGTTGCAGTCCGGTTGGATCAGCCTGTTGGACTACCTGGCCGCCCACGTGCTGCTGTGCCTGGTGCCGGCCTTCTTCATCGCCGGGGCCCTGAGCGCGCTCATCCCCAAGGAAACGGTGACCCGCTACCTGGGCCCCAGGGCGTCCAAATGGATTTCCTACCCGGCAGCCGCGGTGGGCGGTTTTGTGCTGGCCGTCTGCTCCTGCACCATCCTGCCCCTGTTTGCCGGCATCTGGAAGCGCGGCGCGGGGCTAGGGCCGGCCATAACCTTCCTCTTCGTCGGCCCGGCGGTCAACATCCTGGCCATCGCCTACACGGGCGCGGCCATCGGCATGGACATTGCGATCGCCCGCATCGTGCTGTCCATCATCTTCGGCATCGCCATTGGCCTGATCATGGCCGCCGTCTTCAAGGACAGCCAGGTGGCGGATAGCGGCCTGTTTGATCAAAAGGCGCGGGTCAGGCCGGCAGTGTGGGCTTTCTTCGGGTTGCTGTTGGCGGTGCTCATTGTGGGCACCTTGCAGGTGGATGTGTTGAGCCGCGCCTGGTTCTCGCTGCCCCTGCCGGTGAACGTGCCGGCCAGCCTGCAAACCGCGCTGGAGGGCGTGCACCTGAGCTTTCAGGGCGCGCTGCTCATCGTCATGCTGGTGGTCATCGCCATATCTGCCTGGCGGGGGTTGGAACAGGTATTGGACAGGACCAACGGCTGGACCTGGGCGACCACGGGCCTGGTGGCCGCTACTTTGCTGATCGCCGCGCCGACGTTGGAAACCACCGGCAGCGTCATGGTCGGCTTCACCGGGCGTTTCGTCGGCGAGGCGGTGCTGCTGGCTGGGATCGCGGTGGTGGCCGCGCGGGGGCTGGAGCGACGCCAGTTGCAGGAGTGGCTCTGGGAGACCTGGCGCTTCGTCAAGCAGATCTTCCCCCTGCTGGTGGTCGGAGTTTTTGGCGCTGGTGTGATCAAGGCCGTCATCCCGGAGCAATGGATCCAGACCCTGGCTGGGCGCAACACGGTATGGGCCAACCTAATAGGGGTACTCTTCGGCGTCTTCATGTATTTCCCCACCCTGGTGGAGGTGCCCATTGCCCGCATGTTCCTCGAACTGGGGATGCATCGCGGGCCGCTCTTGGCCTACCTGCTGGCCGACCCGGAACTGTCGGTGCAGAGCATCCTGGTCACGAGCAAGATCCTGGGGAACAAGAAGACGTGGACTTACGTGGCGCTGGTGACGGTCTTCAGCACCCTGGCCGGGTACATCTTTGGGCTGGCGCTGGCATTTGTCGTTTGAAGGGAGGTTCAGATGACTGAAGAGAAACAATGTAGCTGTATTAAGAATCCTTTCGCCAATCTGCCGCCGGGAATGCGGCCCAAGCAACGGAAGAAGAGCTCGTTGCACAAGGTCACCTGTCCCGGCTGTAGCCGCGAGTACTGGACCAACCGAATCACCGACGTCTGTTTCGACTGCGAGAAAAAGGGCGTTTCTGCCCCTGAAAAAACGAACACAAAACGAACGAAAGGATAGGCAGATGAATATCAAAGTATTGGGGCCAGGGTGCATCAACTGCGAGCGGGTTTTTCAGGTAGTGGTGGATACCCTGGAGGAGCTGGAAGCGGAATGGGAGAACGACTCTCCTGAGGTCACCGTGCAGCACGTCACTGACTATGCCGAGTTTCTGAAGTACGGCCTGATGTTCACGCCAGGGCTGGTGATCAACGAGCAACTGGTGTGCGGCGGTCGCATTCCGTCGAAGGCTGAGGTCAAGGCCTGGGTGACTTCAGCATTGGCTCAAACGGAGCTTGAGGGGTAAGAGGACTCACATGAAAGAAGCTCGAATCGCCTCTGGCTGGGCGAAGCAGTACATCAGGGATCGTGGTGGCATCGTCAACATCGCCACCCGCATGACCGTGGTGGACTGATGAACGGCCTACGTAACCCCATCAGGTCTGATGGGCAAGCCTGAAAACGAGCAGGATTACATCCGCTTTATGGCCGAAGACATTGAGGTCTACCTGTCTAAAGAAATCTGGGAAGGGTTGGACCCCCAGGCTACGGAACTGCGGTTTGCCATTGCGGGGTATGGCCGTTTTTACCTGAAGTTTGGCCCTGAGGGAGATGGCTTATCCAGGTGAGTTGAGTTACCGTCAGATTCTGGTGGGGCGCTTCATGAGCGGGATGATCGGCCTGGACGAGATATTCGCCGAGCTCTACGAGGCAGGCCGTGCTCCGGATGAAGCGCTGGTGCCGGAGCTCCTGGCCGGGGCACGGAAAGATAACTACATTCCCGTCGTTGCTGAGGCGGATTATGCCGCCGCCCTGCTGCGCGAGTACCGCAAGTATAACGAGCAGCGGGAGAGTGGCTGTGCCTGCCGGACCGATTACGGTACCTGGCGGGGCATCCTCCGCGAGCAGATTCCCTGGTATCCCACTCTCTATGAGCACCTGTGCGACGATTGCGGCAAGTGTGTCTCCTTTTGTTCTGAGAAGGTGTTCGCCTTCACCGAGGACGATCAGAGTGTTTACGTGGCCTCACCGCTGAAATGCCAGGTGGGGTGCGCCGAATGTGCCCGCATCTGTCCCCCGAAGGCTATCGCTTTCCCACCGCGCACGGTGCTCCAAGCTTTTTGGGGGTGAAACGGAGAATCCGATGGGCGAAGCTTCGCTAGATATTTCACACAGGGGGAGAGAATGGCATACAAAGAGTTGAGGCAGCAGATTGAGGAGCTCCGGCCTCGGTTGACGCCAGCATTTGTCGAGGAAGAGGTTGGCGCGTTGTTGCGCCAGGGAGAAGATGTAGGTGGGGGAATCAATGCCTTCCGACTGGCCAAACATCTGCTGAGCAACTCACAGTTGAGGGACGTGGAGGTTATCTGGGCCTACGATCGCCTCAAGCCGGCGTTGCGGGCCGCGTTTGAACAAATCCCATCGCTTTATTTCTTTGAGGGCGACTGATGAGCGGAGGATGCCATCTTCCCGGTGGGAAGAACGAAAAAGTGATACCTCACCTTTGTCGAAGTCTTCGCCATGCTGAGCGTTTGCCGCCAGGGCTGCTGAGGCGCCACGCATTAGCTTGGAGTAAGCAAAAGAAAAACTGAGGAGGCTTTACGTACGTATGAGAAAATTGCTTTTGCAGTTCGTTATCCTGTTCATCTTAGCCTGTCTGGCGATTCCGCTCGCTACCGCCGCGCAGTCGCCCGACGAGCCGGTGGTACAGGCCATTCTTTTTAGCTCCCCTACCTGTCCCGCTTGCCATAGCGTCATTGACGAGCTGCTGGAGCCGATGGTGAATGACTACGGCAGCCGGCTCCAGATTGTGGGGATTGACACCTCTCAGCCGGCTGGCTTACAACTCTATCGGGCGACTGTCGAGCGATACCAGATTCCGCGTGAGCGGCAAGGCGTGCCCACGCTGGTGGTCGGCGATGTAGTGCTGGTGGGCGGCCGCGAAATCCCGGAGCAATTCCCGGCCCTGGTCGAGGAGGGACTGGCCGCCGGCGGCATCGGCTGGCCCGACATCCCTGGTCTGGCCCAGATACCCTCCGAAGCCCAGACGCCCATCGGCAGCGAGGGGCTTCAGTCCGTCGGGACCCAAGCGCCGCCTCCGGACCCGGTGGGCTTTGCCCTGGCCTGGGTGGTGCTGGCGGGAATGGTGGCCGCCCTGGGCTACGCCGCCTGGCGTGTCGGGACTGCCCGGCAACGCCTGTTCCAGCTATTACAGTCAGGCCGCAAAACACTTATTTATGCCAAAACGTGGGCCATCCCCATCTTGGACCTGGTGGGGTTGGTAATCGCCGCCTACCTGGCCTACGTGGAAATCACCCACGTCGAAGCTCTCTGCGGGCCTATCGGCGAGTGCAATATCGTGCAAACCAGCTCCTACGCCCTGATGCTGGGAATCCCCGTCGCTGTGCTGGGCGTGCTGTACTACCTGGCCCTCGGTGCCTTGTGGATAGGGCAAAGGTACCTGGTCGGACGATGGGCTAACCTGTCGGCGCTGGGGCTGTTGGGGCTGACCCTCTTTGGCATCCTCTTCTCCATTTACCTGACCTGTCTGGAGCTTTTCGTCGTTCGCGCCATTTGTAGCTGGTGCCTCGGCTCGGCGGTGACGACCACGATCTTGATGCTTCTGGTCGTGGTTTCCATCACAGGCAGCCCATCGCCGAAACGTGCACGGCGTTGACATGTATAACTGCCTTCGCGCATAACGTGGGAATGAGGCCGTTGGGGACTCCGATACTGTGATCCAGGGCGTTATGGTTAGAACGGAGGACGACTTGTCTGACTTTTATGATCTTGCGATCCTGGGCGCGGGGCCGGGTGGTTACGTGGCTGCGCTGCGAGCTGCCCAACTCGGCGCCCGCGTGGCGCTCATCGAAAAGGGTCGCGTGGGCGGGACTTGCCTGAACGTCGGCTGCATCCCCACCAAGGCCCTGACCACTTCCGCCGAACTGTTGCTCAAGGCACGGCGGGCCAGCGAGTTCGGTGTTTCCATTCCCAGCGCGCTGCCCGACCTGCCGTCGCTGATGGCCTACAAACAGGCCGCCGTGGACAGGCTGGTGGGCGGCGTGGAACAACTGCTGATGGGGCGCAAAGTCGCGCTGGTGCGGGGTGAGGGACGCCTCGTCCGCCCAGACACGCTGCGCGTCACCGACGCGGTAGGGGAGGCAGTGGAGATTTCCGCCCGGCACGTGATCCTTGCCCCAGGCTCCGTCACAGCTCGGCAGCCCATCCCCGGCCTGGACTTGCCGGGGGTGATGACCAGCACGGAGGCATTGGACATCACCGACGTCCCGGCGCACCTGATCGTCATCGGTGGGGGCGTGATCGGGCTGGAGTTCGCCTGTATCTACGAGGCGCTGGGCAGCCGGGTGACCGTCCTGGAAATGATGCCGACGCTGTTGCCGGGGGGAACAGATGAGTCGCTCGCCAGGCGGCTGGCGTCCATCCTGCGGCGGCGCGGGATGGCGATTCACACTGGGGCAACGGTGCAGGCGATTGAACCGGCCGGGAGCGGGCTGCGCGTCATCTTCGCCGGAGCCAAAGGTGAGGTCGCTGTCGAGGGGGAGTGCGTACTGGTCGCAGTGGGCCGCTGGCCGAATACCGGCGGCCTGGGACTGGCCGAGCTCGGCGTGAAGATGAACGGCCGCGCTATCGCTGTGGACGAGCACCTGAGGACGAATCTCCCCAACGTGTGGGCCATCGGCGATGCCGTGGGCGGGATGATGCTGGCGCACAAAGCGATGGTTGATGGCCGCGTGGTGGCCGAGAACGTGACCGGCGGCCAGCGCGCCGTAGACTACCGTTCGCTGCCCAGCGTGATCTTCACCCGCCCCGAAGTCGCCAGCGTCGGCCTGACCGAAGCCGAGGCCCGTGCCCAGGAGGCCGACGTCAAAGTGACGCGGTTTCCGTTTTCGGCCAACCCACGGGCCCAAATCCTGGGTGAGACCGAGGGGCTGGTCAAGCTGGTGTGTGAGGCTGGCAGCGGGCGCGTACTGGGCGTTCACCTGATGGGGCTGCACGTCACCGACCTGATCGCGGAAGGCGCGCTGGCGGTGCAGGTGGGGGCCACGGCCGACGACCTGGCCTGGACAACCCACGCCCACCCGACCCTGCCCGAGGCCATGCTGGAAGCCGCCCTCGGCTTCCGTGGCGCAACGATCCATTTTCACTCTCGGTAACTACCTCGACGGCGTTGGATTTCACCCCAACAGAACAATGTCCAGGTAGTTACCCGATGTCAATTGTTGATCGAAAAGACCTCGGAGGTCTGGGGAGACCTCCGAGGTCTTGTTAGAAACCCTAAAGGTCTCCGAGACCTTTAGGGTTTGCGATACGCTACAAGGCCAGGCTGACTCGCAGGCAGGCGCCCACTGCTTGGCGGAAGACCTGACGTTTCTCAGCGCGCTGGGGCAGGAGATGGAGGCAAATTGCCTTTTACCTCCTTTTGCTTTATAATTGTCTTTGAGCAGGGGATGCGTCGCCTGCTGCATGAACACACGAAGAGGAGGGAGAAGATGTACGGCTGGAGAGGAACTATCCTGAGAGTAGATCTCACGCGAGAGAAGATCACCAAGCAACCGCTGGACGAGTTGGTGGCGAGGAACTTCATAGGCGGCAGGGGGTTCAACTCGAAGACGCTCTTCGAGGAGGTGAAGCCGGGCATTGACCCGCTGAGCCCGGAGAATGTCCTGTGCTTAGCCCCTGGCCCACTATCGGGCACCCCCCTGGGCCTCACAAGCCGCCTTGAGGTCAGCACCCTCTCGCCCTACAGCGGCATCCTGGGCGATGGGAACGTCGGGGGCTCTTTCGCCACGTTCCTGAAGCGCGCGGGCTACGACCAGATCGTGATCACCGGCAGGGCCAGCAGCCCCAAGTACCTCTGGATAGATGACAAGAGTGTCGAACTGAGGGATGCTTCGGACCTGTGGGGCAAGACGACCTGGGAAACCACGGACATCCTTCGGGAGAGGCATGGAAAAAAAATCAGCGTGGGCTGCATCGGCCAGGCGGGGGAAAACCTGGTTCGGGCAGCGTCCACCATCGTTGACAAGCACAGTTCTGCCGCCCGGGGGAGCGGCGCCGTGTGGGGGTCGAAGAACCTGAAAGCTATCGCCGTCAGGGGCAGCGGCAAAGTGGAACTGGCCAGTCCTGAGGAGTTCAGGCAACTGGCACGGGAGGACAGAAAGTTCTTTTTGAAAGACCACTTGCAGCACGAGGTCATCGCCGTATACGGCACGCACATCGGCATGATGTCCTGGTGGCCGGGCTACAGGTACTTCCAGAAATACCTCTCCGGCGATGAAATCCCAGAACCCCTCAGGCCTGAGGCATGGAAGAAGTACGAGATCGGGAGATATGCCTGCTATGGCTGCCCCGTCGGATGCAAGGACGTCTTCAGGATCCCAACAGGCGAGCGCGCGGGGGAGGCAGGCTCAGGGCTTGAGTTCGAGTGCATTGCCTGCCTGGGCACCAACTGCGGCGTCGAAGACCCCATCGCCATAATGGAGATGGAAAACCTGGCCGATGCTTATGGGATGGATGTGATAGCGCTCGGCAATGCGATCGCCCTCGCCAAGGAACTCTACAGCCGGGGGATCATCGCCGAAGAGGACACCGGCGGGCTGTCGCTGGACTGGGAGGATGCGGACTCCCAGATCGAGTTGGTTCACCAAACCGCGCTGAGAGAGGGGTTCGGCAACCTGATCGCCGAGGGGATGTACAGCCTGGCAAAAATCATCGGCCAGGGGGCGATGGACTTGTGCTATCACGTCAAGGGGCTGAGCCGTGGCCCTCACCCGCCGGGATTTTTTGCCCTCGCCCACGCGGTCTCGACCAGGGGCGCCGATCACCTCAGGGGAAGGAGTTGGGCCTATGGCGAGAACGACCCGGAGGCCTTCCCGGAGCTTGTGAAGAAGGGCCTGGTGCCCGACGTGGACAATGACCCGGTAGGGGCGCTCACTATCTCCGAAAGGGCCACCACGATTACGGATGCGATAGGGCGCTGCAAAGGGGCTGTCAACAGTTGGGTCTGCGCCGTGCCGCTCGTGTGGGAGCATCCGCTGTGGGATGGGCTGGCGAGGCTGCTGAGGGCGGCAACCGGCTTCGAGTTCGACGCCACCAGCCTGGAGGAGGCTGGGGAGAGGATCTATGCCCTCGAAAGGGCCTTCAACGTCAGGCAGGGGATAACGAGGAAGGACGACCGGCTGCCGCAGAAGCCAGAGGTGAGGGAAACTCCACAGGGGGAAGAGGAGCGGGATAAACACGCGGAGATGCTCATGGAGTACTATCGGGTGCACGGCTACGACCCCGAGACGGGCATCCCGACGCGAGAGCGGTTGGAGCGATTGGGCTTGAAATACGTGGCCGACGAGCTCGAGGCCCACGGCCCCTATCCGCAGTGGGACGGCCCGTCTCCCTGGCCTCTGAACAAGTATCCACACGGAGGGAAGCGTGCTTAGGGGCTGTAAAAGAATAACTTCCTCCATGGTGTCTGGCGAGAAATCATCCTGAGCTTGACTGTCGGGCGATCCAGCGGGAGCAAAAAGGAAACGAGACTACGGAGGTGGAAGCATGGGGGCGAGTGTTATCGGTCAGAGTCTGCCGCGCATTGACGCCCAGGCTAAGGTGACGGGCCAGGCCAAATACCCTGGCGATTTCTACATGGAAGGGATGCTCCACGCCAAAGTGGTGTGGAGCGAGCACCCCCACGCCAGGGTGCGGCGCATTGACACGAGCCAGGCCGAAGCCTATCCAGGCGTGGTTGCCGTCCTCACCTACAAGGATGTCCCTGTCAACGAGTACGGCATCAACATCATGGACCAGCCGGTGCTGGTGGCCGAGGGAGACAAAGTGCGCTGGGTGGGCGACCGCATCGCCATCGTAGTGGCCGAGAGCGAGCGCATCGCTGAGGCGGCCCGCAGGCTGGTCGAAGTAGACTATGAGCCGCTGCCCGTGGTGGATGATTCGCGGGAGGCGATGAGGCCTGATACGCCTCTGGTCCACGAGGAGAAGGGCACTAATGTGCTGGAGCGCTTCAAGATTCGCAAGGGGGACGTGGAAGCCGGCTTTGCCAGAGCCGACGTCATCGTGGAAGGCTACTACGTCACCCCCTGGGTGGAGCACGCCTACCTGCAGCCCGACGCTGGCCTGGGCTATATTGATGAGGAGGGGCGGGTCACTGTTGTTGCCGCCGCTCAGTGGGCCCACGATGACCTGCGCCAGATTGCCCATCTGCTGGATCTACCCGAAGACTGTGTGCGCGAGATCGTGCCCGCGGTGGGTGGAGCCTTTGGCGGGCGAGAGGATATGTTCATCCAGCACCTCCTGGCTTTGTGTACCTACCGCCTCCAACGTCCGGTGAAGATGGTCTTCAGCCGAGAGGAGACGGTGTGCCGCACCGGCAAACGCCATCCGTTCTACATGCGCTACAAGACCGGAGCCACGCGGGACGGGAAGTTGACGGCGCTGGAGACCGAGCTCATCTCCGACGCCGGAGCCTATGCCAGCACAAGTACCGTAGTGATGACCAACGCCACGACCTTTGCGGCCGGCCCCTACGTGATGCCAAACGCGAAGATAGATGGTTGTACCGTCTACACCAACAACGCCGTGGGTATGGCCATACGTGGTTTCGGGGCCACCCAGGCTGCGGTGGCCTACGAGTTGCAGATGGACAAGCTGGCGGAGGCCCTGGGCATGGATCCGGTGGAGTTCCGACTGAAGAACCTGTTCGAAGACGGTTCAATAGCGGTCACGGGCCATCCCATGCCGCCCGGAGTGGGCATCAAGGAGACGCTGCGGCAGGCAGCGCTAGCCGCTGGCTGGTACAAGAAAGAGGACGGACACTGGGTGCGGCCGGAGAGGCCCGCGCCTGTAGAGGGCAAGCTGCGCGGCGTGGGTGTGGCCTGCTCCTACAAGAACGTGGGATACAGCATGGGCTTCGACGACAAGTCCACGGCGGTGGTCGAGCTTTCCTTGGACGAGTCTAGGCAGGTGGAGACGGCAGTGGTGAAGATCGCCGCTTCGGAAGTGGGGCAGGGGGTGCATACCGCCCTGGCCCAAATCGCGGCCGAGACGCTGGGGATCGGTATGGAGAGGGTGGACATCGCCCTGGTGGATACAGCCGGCGTACCTGACGGCGGAAGCTGCTCCGCCTCCCGCCACACCTACATGTCCGGCAACGCGGTGATGGCGGCTTGTCAGCTTGCCAGGGAGAAGTGGTGCGCGGCCTTGCGAGCCGAGAGGGGCAAGACCCACATCGAGGCCCGCTACACCTTCCACGGCCGCCATGCCAGGCCAACCACGCCCTTTGATCCTGAGACCGGGATGTGCGACCCTCACATCAGCTATGGCTACGCTACCCAGATCGCCCTGGTGGAGGTGGATGCCGAAACGGGGGAGGTGGGGTTGCTAAAGCTCTACTCCGCGCACGACGTGGGCCGGGCCGTCAATCCCCAGATGATCAAAGGGCAGATCGGCGGCGGGGTGCAGATGGGCGAGGGGTATGCCCTCATGGAGGAGTACATCCAGCAGAAGGGAGTGGTCAGGACCCGCAAGCTCAGCGAGTACTTCATCCCTACCGTGCTGGACATGCCCCGCGAGATCGTGCCCATCATCGTCGAGGTGCCCGATCCGACCGGCCCGTACGGGGCCACAGGCGTGGGGGAGATGACCACCCTGCCCACCGCCCCGGCCATAATCTCCGCCATTCACGACGCGACGGGGGTGTGGATCGAAGAGCTGCCAGCCACGGCGGAGAAAGTGCTGATGGGGATGCGTGAAAAGTGAGGCGTGAAACGTGTTGATCTTACATAAGTGTCAATCCCAGTTTCCTCCCCCAAGGTTGGGGGAGGGTCAGGGTGGGGGCGAGAGAGCCTTCCTGCGTCGCCGAGACAAAACGAAGGCCGCTTGTTTCGACAGGCGGCCTTTTGGGTGTGAGGTGGCTGGCCGTCATAGGCTCAGGATGGCCCACGAGGTGAAAAAGCCTACGGCCAGCCCTGCCAGGACATCGGAGACGTAGTGAATGTCCAGGGCTACGCGGCAGAGGGCGACGAAGAGGGCCGAGGCATAGAAGGCGACGGCCCAGCCGGGAAATTGGTGACTGAAAATCAGGGCCAGGCAGGCGGCCCGCGTGGCGTGTCCTGAGGGGAAGGAATAGTGATCGTACCTGGCCGAGTAGAAACCGGCCCTCTCTCGTGGCCGGCCACGCCTCATCAGGAGCTTGAGAGCAGCGGTCAGACCTACGGCCACGATAACGGCGACAGCGGCCCGCAGGACGAAGTGCCTGGTCTCCTCGTCGCCCAGTCCCAAGGCTATGACCGCGATGACAAACCACAGAAGCCCATCCCCCAGGTGAGCCCCCACCACCGCGACCCTTCGCCGCCATCCCGCCTCTTCGCCCAGGGTGGGGCGCGCGCTCAGGCTACGGTCCAAAGCGACCAGCCGGTTCAGAAGCTCACCCCACCCGCCAGGCAAACTCATGCCGGTCCGCCTTCGAGGATAGCCCGCACTATGTCCAGTTGATGCGGCTTGTCCACGTCCATGCCCATTTCGGGATAGAGAGTGATGATGGCCCTCCCCCGGCAGCCCAGGGCTTTGCTGGCCACCCGTTCGGCATCGGCGATGGAGAGCCTCCTGAAAGCAAATTTGATGAGCGTCTTGAAACCGAGTAGTCTGATCTGCTGCCAGATGTTCTTGCGAGACTCCATGGCCTGGCGAGCCAGAGGAAGGTTGGCCTGGATGGCGGAAACTTTGGTCATGTTGATGTCGCCGCCAGCGAAGGAGCCGCCGTGCAGGGACACGAAACTTCTCCTCGATCCTGGGAAACGGGCCTCGATAGTTGATTTCTCCACGACGGTGTAGTACACATCGTGGTCGGTTTCCAGACAGGTGTCAATGAAATAGTCCACCATCTCCGTCGTCAGAAGGGGGATGTCAGCCGAGATGATGACAACTCGCTCTACACCAGGGTCAACTTCCATTACTCGTTCTATGCCAGCCACGATGCTGTCCAACATACATCCTGTGGCGTCCACGTACTCCACTGGCACGGCGAACTCTACCCCGTTTTCAGGGCTCAGTCCAACGACGAAGGTGCGCCCTATCCGCGACGAACCAGCGGCGGCCTCCGCCACGTAGCGCACCATCTCCTTGCCAGCGATTTTGATCAGCGGTTTCTTCGATACCTGGGCGTACTCCGACAGAGGATCAGCTTCGTCGAGCACTCCACCGGCCAAAATAACCGCATCAACCCTCTCTTCCATCGTCTTCTCCTTCTGCCGTTTTGATAAGTAGGTCAGCAAAAGTTCTTTTGACCTTTTACCTTGCTACGGAGGGGCGTCCTCGCCCCGATTTCGTGGCCGAACCGCCTTTGGACGAGGCGGGGACGCCATGCGCGTCAAGCTAACGTTATAAGTGGGCGAAAGCGCCGGCCGAGTAGCGCCCAAAGGGTGCGTATCGAGGCCAAGCGGCTCGGCGAGCCCCGCTCCCTGGGTTTCGATACGCTCTCCGCGGAGTTTATCCTGAGCCTGTCGAAGGGCTACGATCTACTCAACCGGCGGTCGCTGGCCTTAACTTGATGCGTATGGGCGGGGACGCTCCTTGATAGCAGTTTTGATGTATGAAGAAAGTGCAAAACGATTGGCCTTCTACCATTAGTGTCAACTTAAGGCTCAAAGGCCCGTCCCCGGGCTGCCCCGGGGACGGGGCTCAGAGCTTAAGTTGACACTAATGCTCTTGAACGCTAATTCAGCTTCTCGATGGTCGGTCTGAGACCCAGTTCCTCGATCAGTTCCTCCAGTTCATTCGTGGTCAGCTTCCGCCCCTGGCCGGCTGCGGCTACCAGGGCCCCCTCCATGACATTGGTGCCGAAGGAACGCCCTTCCAATCGGGGGGTGGTGGTGACCAGGTATTTCACCCCTCGCTCCGTCAGCATCCTCACGTCCTCCTGAGTGGTGGTGTTGGTCACGATGACCTTGCCGTCCACACGCAGAGGCAGGTGGCGCTTGACGTACAGGAAATCGCCAGCCACGACCGACGCCCACTGGTAATACTTCTCCCATCTGGGCTGGTTGATGGTTTGCTTCTCCCCCGTCGGGTAGAGGAAGCTGATTGGCAGACGGCCCAGGATGGGCAACAGGACGGCGGCCAGAATCTCCACGCTGCGGATAGTGTGTAAGGGGATGCCCAGGCCCAGGGCGAACATGAAATCGGCGTAGACCATCTCGTAGCCCGCCTCGGCGAAGGACAGCGCCATCCCGAAGCGATCCACCGACGAGGTGAGCATCCCCCGCTGGGGCGATATCTCGTCGCCGATCTCCTGCTCCACGAACTGCATCACCCGCCGCTCCAGGGTGTGTTTCAGCCCACCGCCGTCCACCACCGGGGTGCGTTTCACATCCTTCACCAGCTTGAGGGCCTGGTACAGCGGGTAGTGCCTGTCGCGCACGCGCAGGGTCAGGTCAATGCCTCCCACCCCGAAGGCGTCAACTTTGCCGTCCAGCTCGTTGTAGAGCTGGCGAGCCTTCTCCTCGTCGCCGTCGGTGCCGATGCGCTCCAGGCTGATGTCCTGTCCCAGGAGCGTGATCCGCGCCTTGTGATCGCGGCTGGAGCTACCCAGGCTGACGCTTACTACTCTTTTCATGATTTGGCTATCCTCTCCGAGTCTCTATTCCCATACAGTATAACCCCGCGCCTCTCAAAAGGACACGGTGGATGGTGGGATTATATCAGTTTTGGAGAGAAAAGCAAAAGCTTGCCACATTGGTCAGGTTGTAGTAAAATTAGAGGAAACTGATGAAGGGAGTATGAATGAAGGGTCATAGAATGAACGTAGCGAACTTGATCACGGTACTGCGGTTTCCATTGTTGGTCGTGGTGGTGTTGTTGCTCTACTTTGGCGGAACCGTGGGCCAACTGATTGACGCGCCGCTCATCGTGGCGCTGATCTTGATGGACTCGCTGGATGGCATCGTCGCCCGGCGGCGTGGCGAGCAGACCCTCATCGGCAGCGCGCTGGACATCGCTACTGATCGGGCCGTGGAGATCGTCCTGTGGGTGGCCTACGCGCATCTCAGATTGGTTTCGGTGGTCATTCCTCTGACGGTTGTTATTCGAGGCGCGCTGACCGATTCCATTCGCAACGTGGCGCTGCAACACGGACAGTCGGCGCACAGTATGATGCGTACTTCGTGGGGGCGGTGGCTGGTGAATTCGGGTACCATGCGCAGCAGCTATGGCATAATCAAGACAATCGCTTTCACGCTGCTGGCCCTGGCCCTGGGGCTACAGACGGGGGGGCACGCAGCCTGGCACAGTGTATGGATCGTTGCTTCGGTGGCTAGTTGGATAGCCGTGGTGCTCTGCATCGTGCGGGGGTTGCCGGTGCTCATCGAGGTGCGCGGATTGTTCCAGTCAGCCGAGTTCCAGGTGACCGCGCCGCCTGTCTCCCACGAATGAACAGAGGCGGTGTCCTGAGCTTGTCGAAGGGATGAAGCTTTGATGCGTTTTCAAGATTTTATCAGCAGTAAGCCGATGACGCGATTGGGCATCGTTATCGGCCAGCATACGCCGCGTTGGATGGGCTATGGGTTGGCGCGAATCGCCGCTGGCATCATTGCTGGCCGCAAGCCGGAGGTTTACTGGACGGTGCGCGCCAACTTGCGCCAGATCCTCGGCCCGGAAGCCGACGACGTGACGCTGCACCGGATGACGCACCAGGTCTTCTTCCACGCCGGGCAGACCTACTATGACTTTTTTCACGCCATCGGCCAGCCGAAAGAGGTGGTTGCCGGGGCGGTGCGGATTCCAGATGAGTTCGTGCCTTTCCTCCGCTCCGAGATGGCGCGGGGTCAGGGCGTGCTGATACTCGGCACCCACATGAGCAACTTTGACCTTCTCGGCTTGTCTATGGGCACACGAGGCTTGCCTATCCAGATGCTCTCCCTGGCGAATCCGCAGGCGGGGTTTCACCTGTTGAACTACCTGCGGGCCAGGGCCGGGTTTGAGGTCACGCCGATCACGCCCGAATCGCTGCGGGCGGCCATCCGACGGCTGAAAAGCGGCGGCGTTGTGTTGACCGGCGTGGATCGCCCCATCCCAGAGGATCGCGAGCTCGGGTTGAGTAGCCGAAGGCATATCGAAACCTTAATCGAGTTTTTTGGCCGACCGGCCTACCTGCCCGTCGGGCCGGTGCGCCTGGCGCTGATGACTGGCGCGTTGGTCATCATGGGCAGTTGCTATTATGAGCCCGACAAAGGATACGCCCTCGAGGTCACAGGGCCTCTCGAAATGATCCGCACCGGCGACCGACGGCGGGACATAATGACCAACGTCCGCCGGCTGGCGGACATTCTGGAACAGCACGTGCGCGCTCGCCCGGAGCAGTGGATGATGTTTCACCCCTTCTGGCCGGAGCAGGGAATCAGAGATTAAGATGATGAAAGGATTCGACATCGTGATAGACTGGAGACTATTGTGGAGCACCTTTGCTCTGTTGTTCGTGGCGGAATTGGGGGACAAGACCCAGTTGGCGGTGATCTGCACCTCAACCAACTCCGACTGCCCCCGGACGGTCTTTCTGGGTGCTGCGCTGGCCCTGGTCGCTGCTACCCTGCTCGGTACCTTGGCGGGGCAGGTCATCGCCCGCTTCGTTTCGCCCGATGTTCTGCGCAAGGGAGCGGCGGGCTTGTTTGTGTTGATGGGCGGGTTGATGTTCTTTGATAAGATTTAGCGGTGTTTCCATCAAGCTTAAGAACATCATCCTAATTCTCCTCCTGCTGACAGCCTTCACTCTCAGGCTCTATCGCCTGGATCACCAGGAGATTTGGGGTGACGAGGCCCACAGCGCGTACGTGGCCGGCTTGTCCCTGCTTTCCGCCGTTTGTCCTCGCACGGAAACCAATCCCCCGCTCTATCACCTTCTCCTCTACTTCTGGGCCAGGCTGACCGGCTTCAGCGTCTTCGCCCTGCGCTTTCTGTCCCTCGTTCTGGGGGTGCTCACCGTGCTGCTGGTCTATCGTCTGGCGCGGCTGGCCTTCGGCGTGCCGGTGGGCCTCCTGGCCGCGCTGCTTTGCGCTATCTCTCCCTTTCAGGTTTATTATTCCCAAGAAGCGCGCATGTACGCCCTGGCGACCTTCTTCACTACCCTCTCGATGTTTCTCCTGGCCAGGATCGTGTCTGGCGAGAGGGGGCAATTCAGACTTCGGAGGTTTTCGGACGCGGTTTTGCCAGCAGGACAACCAGATAATCAGAGCGACTTTGCCAGTAGAGAGGCTAACGGAAACCTCCGAAGTCTTGATATCCTGTGGCTCGCCTACTTCTTGGCGACGGCGGCGGCCATTTTCACCCACTACTATGCCCTGTTCGTGGTCGTGGCCCAGAACGCTTTCGTGATTGCGCTGTGGAGTCGTGATCGAGGTTTCGATACGCCTTCGGCTACTCAACCCAAGGGGAGGTTGACGCGCTGGCTGGCCGTCCAGGCCGCTCTGGCTTTGTCATTTGTGCCCTGGATGCTGGCTCAACGGGGCTTTCTGGGCGGCAAGGCCAGCGCGCGGTTCGATGAGCTGACCCTGCCCGTACTGATCAGCATCGTCAAGAGAAGCCTGGTTGCCTTCAGTGTGGGGACTACCGTCGAGGCACCTCTGGGAGACTATCTCACCCTGGCCTTCCTGCTGCTGGCGGCCCTGGGCTTTGTTGCCGCTGTAACCGTCCAGAAAGGCGGCGGAACTCCTCTCGCAGCCTTTCACCTTCCAATCTCCAATATCCAATCTCCAATGTTTCTGTTGGCCTGGTTGCTGATTCCGCTGACCTGCGCCTGGCTGGTCAACCCCATCATGCCTTTCTTCCAGGAGCGATACCTGCTGGTCATCGCGCCGGCCTTCATCGTTCTCGTGGCCTGCGGGCTGAAGCGGTGTCCTGAGCTTGTCGAAGGATGGATGGGAGACAGATCGCCCTGGGCCCTGGTGCTGGGATTGCTCTTGGTCGTCTCCGCCAGCTCCTTTTCCCTGCACAACTGGTTCTTCGATGATGCCTACACCAAGGGCGAATACGGGCTCATGATGGACTACGTGCGGGATCGCGCTCAGCAGGGCGATTTGCTTCTCCTGAACAATCCCCTCCAGGAGGCGTTGTTCGACTACTACCGTCCGCCTGGGGTGCCCCATCGTCTCATTTCCCGCCACGATCTCCGCACCGAGCAGCGCGCCGCTCAGGCCCTGGCCGCCCTGACCGAGGGCTACTCGCGGGTTTGGTTGGTCATGTTCGGCTATGCGGAGCAATACGACCCCGACCACCTGGCGGAGCGCTGGTTGAGCGAGCACGGCTACCGGAGTTCCTACCGCAGCTTCCTCGGAGCCTACCTCACGCTCTACGTCATGTCGCCCGCCGACGCCAGTTTCCCGATGCAGCACACCGTGGCGGCCAATCTGGACAACAAAGCTCTGCTCATAGGCTATGGCCTGGTCGCTCAGGAGATCGAAGCCGGCGGGACCCTGAGGCTGACTCTTTACTGGCAGGCCCTGGCCGAGATGGACAAGCGCTACACCGTTTTCGTCCACCTGCTGGACAGCGACGACCGCATCGCGGCCCAGATGGACAGCGAGCCTCTGGGCGGCACCCATCCCACCACCGAGTGGCAGCTCGGCGAAATCGGGCGCGACAGCTACGGGTTGCTCATCGCGCCCGACACCCCGCCGGGGGAATACCTGCTCGAAGTGGGGATGTACTACCTGCCGACCCTGGAGCGCTTGCCGATGCTGGATGCCTCAGGGAGTGTGGAGGACGACCGGGTGGTGCTGGGGAGGATCGTGGTCTATTGAACAGCCACGAGTTGCACGAATTAACACGAAGAAAGAAAAATTTCCACCTGTGCGGTTGACGCAGGTGGCTTTTATGTTGGCCGGGAGCTCGTTCGAACACTCAGCTCTGCTGAGTATAGGCCGTGGGCAGGAACTCTTGGCCCAGCAGCTCGCGGGCGATGATCATGCGCATGACGTTGACGGCGCCCTCAGCGCCGATGGAGTAGGAGCGGATGGCCCGGATGGCCATCTCAACCGGGCACTCTTTGGTGTAGGCCATCGCGCCGAACCAGTTGGCGACCTCGTCCATGATCCTGGAGCCCACCTTCGGCGCGCACAGCTTGGCCATGGCCGCCGCCAGGGCGATGTCGTGGTGCGTGGCGGCCTCCTGCTGGTATTTCTGATCCATCGTCCAGGCCGCTTTGTAGGTGGTCAGCCGAACGCCCTCCAGCTCGGTGTAGAGATCGGCCAGGGGGAACTGGATGCCCTCGAAGCTGGCCAGCGGCCGACCGAACGCTTCCCGCTGCTTGATGTGGTCCATCCCCAATTCCAGCACCGCCTGGGCTGCCCCCGCGCAGGTCGCGCCGATCAGCGTGCGCGCCGCCGAAAAGCCCTCCATGGCGTGGTAGAAGCCCCGGTTGAACTCGCCCACCTGGTGATGGGCCGGCAGGCGCACGTCCTCCAGAGCAAAGCCGCCGGTGGAGATGCCCATGCGCCCCATGTCCTCGAAGAAAGTGGGGCTGATGCCCTCCGTTCCCTTGAGTGGCACGGCGAAGAAGGTGAAGGCCCTGTGCCCGGCTGCCGGGTCGGGGTCGGTGCGGGCCAGCATCAGGTGGAGGCCGCCCCATTCCAGCGACTCCCGCACGCCGCTGATGAATACTTTCTCGCCGTTGAACACCCACTCGTCGCCATCCCGCACCGCGCGGGTGCGACAGGCCCCCAGGATGTCGGATCCGCCGGCTGGCTCGGTGGTGGCGATGCCCAGAAAAGCCTCACCCCGCGTCACTTTGGGGAGGTACTCCTCTTTGAGTTCGGAGGAGCCGTATTGATAGAAGATGAAGCCCCACGCGGCCTCCACCAGATAGAGCACCGGGACGGCCAGGCTGATGTCGGCGCGGCCCAGTTCCTCGGCGGCGATGGTGGCCAAAGTCCAATCTATCCCCGCGCCGCCGTACTCCTCGCCCACCAGCGGAGCCAGCAGGCCCATCTCGGCCATTCCCTTGACGATGTCGTCGGGGATGCGCTCCGTGGTATCAATCTCGCGCACGCGGGGCGTGATTTCACTCTGCGCAAAGTCGCGCACCGCCCGTCGCCACAGGCGTTGTTCTTCGGTCCAGCCAAAGTCCATGTTTGCTCCTCCGTGGTCGGTTATTGAATGATCAGATTTCCAGGGGAACGAAGTGTAACACGATAATACCCAGATGTCAAATAAAATGGCCCTCTCAGACTTGCCTGTTTGTGAAAATGGGGTATAATCGTGAAGCCTGGCACACGGATTTGCCTATTAGAGAATCTGGTAGTATAATTATCGCTCGACGCTAGGGGGGATTGGCCTGGCCAGAGCGTTATTCTAACATAACTGAGCTGTGCAATTGTCAGAGTCTACACAAAGGGGTGAATGGTATAGTAATGGCAGATTTAGTCCGTTGGGAGCCCTTCCGGGATTTGATCGCTCTTAGACAAGCGATGGATCGATTCTTTGAGAAGGGCTTTATGCGTTCTGGCGCTGGCTGGCTAGCTCCCTGGAATTGATGAAGCTTTGACGGTGGAAACTCATGTATGAAAACGAGCAGGATGTCGCAATCGAGGCGGAACGGAACGGTGCCTCTCCGGCAGCCCTGGTGATAGGGGGCGGGATAGCGGGCATCCAGGCCGCGCTGGACATCGCCGATGCTGGCTTCAAGGTGTATCTAGTGGAAAAGGAGCCCAGCATCGGCGGACGCATGGCCCAACTGGACAAGACTTTCCCCACTCTGGATTGCTCATCCTGCATTCTCACTCCAAAAATGGTCGACATAGCTCGTCACCCCAATATCGAGCTCCTGACCTACTCGGAGGTGGAGGAGGTGGAAGGGGAGGCGGGCCGTTTTCGCGTGCGGGTACGCAAGAAGGCCCGCAGTGTGGACATGGATAAGTGTACCAGTTGTGGGCTCTGTGCCGAGAACTGCATCATCCGCTACGCTCCCTACGTGGAGAAGGCCGATAGGGGCGGGGAGGAGTAGGGGATGGAGACGGGCATGCCTGTCCTGAGCGTAGTCGAAGGGATCGAGAACGTCCTGGACAGGCACCAACGCGACAAGACAGCCATCATCGCCATCCTGCAGGACATCCAGGACGAGGTGAATTACCTGCCGGAGGATGCTCTGCGCTACGTGGCCCACGCTTTGGACATCCCCCTCTCTAAGGTGTGCAGCCTGGCCACTTTTTATAAAGCCTTCAGTTCGAAGCCCCGCGGTGAGCATGTGATCCACGTCTGCCTGGGGACAGCCTGCCATGTCCGAGGGGCGGTGCGGGTTCTGGAGGCTGTCGAACGCAACCTTGGTATCCGAGCTGGAGAGACAGACGATAGCCTGCAATTTACTCTGGAGACGGTCAACTGTCTGGGGGCGTGTGCCCTGGGCCCCATTATGGTCATAGATGGGGAGTACCATGGCCAGATGACCTCAGCCAAGACGAAATCTCTATTGAAGAAAATGAGAGCAGGCGAAGCAGCCTGATTCGTGGATAGGTTAACTGGAGCCTTTCGTAGAAGTCTTTCGTAGTAGCCTTTCGTAGTAGCGACTTCAGTCGCTTTGGCTACATTTGTGGACGACTGAAGTCGTCACTACGAAAAAACACTACGAAAAAACGCCAGTGTCCAGTAGGTTAAGTAGAGTTGAGTGATGAAGCGGATTGTCAGTATTGAGGAATTTGAAGAACTGCGTGGGAGAATAAGGCAAAGCCGCAGGCCGGATCAGCAGCGCATCACCGTCAGCGATGGCACCTGCTGCCGAGCTTATGGATCGCTGGCGGTGGTCGCGGCCTTCCGGGAGGAACTCCAGCGGCGAGAACTTCAGGATCAAGTGGAGGTCAAGGCCACCGGCTGCCACGGTTTCTGCGACATTGAGCCCATTGTGATCATAGACCCAGAGGGAATCCTGTACCAGCGGGTCAAAGTGGACGATGTGGCGGAGATTGTCGAGCAGACGGTGTTGCACAACGAGGTCATCGAACGGCTGCTGCACGTGGACCAGGCCACAGGACAGCGGGTCACCTATGAGCACGAGGTGCCCTTCTACCGCAAGCAGCGCCGGGAACTGTTCCAGGTCAGTCGGTGGATAGACCCGACGAACATTGACGACTACATCTCCCTGGGAGGTTACTCGGCATTGGCCAGGGTTCTTTCGACGATGGGGCCCGAGACGGTCATTGAGGCGGTCAAAAAGTCGGGGCTGCGTGGGCGCGGCGGGGGTGGGTTTCCCACCGGCCGCAAATGGGGAAGCTGTCGCGAGGCTCCTGGCGATGTAAAGTATGTAATCTGCAACGCCGATGAAGGAGACCCTGGGGCTTACATGGACCGAGGCCTGCTGGAGGGTAATCCCCACAGCATTCTGGAGGGGATGATCATCGGCGCTTACGCCGTTGGCGCGCGTGAGGGGTACTTTTATGTCCGCCACGAGTATCCGCTGGCTGTGCATAACGTGCGCATTGCCATTGAGCAGGCCCGAGAGTATGGATTTCTGGGGCGAGATATTCTGGGCTCCGGATTTGACTTTGATATTGAGATCCGGCGTGGGGGTGGAGCCTTTGTGTGCGGGGAGTCCAGCGCGCTGATGCGCTCCCTGGAAGGGGACGTGGGGGAGCCCCACCCCAAGTACTTGCACGCCACGGAGAAAGGGCTGTGGGACAGGCCCACCGTGTTGAACAACGTGGAGACCTGGGCCAATGTCCCCCTGATCATAGACAAGGGCTGGGAGTGGTATGCCAGCATCGGTACTGAGGGTAGCAAGGGGACCAAGATTTTCTCCCTGGTGGGCAAGATCAACAACACCGGCCTGGTGGAAGTGCCTATGGGCATCACCCTGCGGGAGATCATCTACGACATCGGGGGCGGCATCCCCGACGGCAAGAAGTTCAAGGCCGTGCAGACGGGAGGGCCGTCGGGGGGATGCCTGCCGGAGAGCCTGCTGGACCTGCCCGTGGACTTCGACGAGCTGACCAGGGCCGGTTCCATGATGGGCTCCGGCGGGATGATCGTCATGGACGAGACCACCTGCATGGTGGACGTGGCCCGCTATTTTCTCAACTTTCTGCGCGAGGAGTCGTGTGGCAAGTGCGTGCCCTGCCGAGAGGGAATCCAGCGCAGCCTGGAGATCTTGAACGGCATCTGCGACGGGGAGGGCACCCCAGAGGACATCTCCCTGCTGGAGGAACTGGCGGAGTTTTTGCAGGGCTTCTCCCTGTGTGCCCTGGGCCGCACCGCGCCTAACCCGGTGCTGTCCACTCTGCGCTACTTCCGCGACGAGTACGAGGCCCACATCCTTGAGAAGAAGTGTCCGGCCGGGGGGTGTCGCGCGCTGATCGAGTATTACATTGACCCGGAGGCCTGCCCTGGCTGTGGGGCCTGTATCCGGGCCTGTCCTGAGGGAGCCATCAGCGGCGAGAAGAAGCAGCCTCACACCATTGACGTCGAGTTGTGCATCAAGTGCGGGGCCTGTCGCGACACCTGCCGCTTTGATGCTGTTCATGTTCGGTAGAGGTACAGAATGATTCGGGCAGTCATAGACGGGCGAGAAATCGAGGTCGAGCAGGATACCACTATCCTGGAAGCAGCGGAAAAGCTGAACATCCCCATCCCCACCCTGTGCTATCACAAGGCCCTGGAGCCCTACGGGGTCTGTCGGCTGTGTACGGTGGAAGTGGTGCGTCGGGGACGTTCCCGCCTGGTCACCGCCTGCAATTATCCCATCCGCGACGAGATCGAGGTCTTCACCGCCTCCGAGAAGGTGCTGAAGGGGCGGCGGATGATCGTGGAGTTGCTTCTGGCCCGCTGTCCTGAAGTGCCCTTGCTCCAGAGGCTGGCGGCCGAAATGGGCATCGGGAAGCCCCGTTTCTCCCTCAAGGAGGATAACTGCATCCTGTGTGGGCTGTGCGTGCGGGTGTGCCGGGAGTTGGTGGGGGTCAGCGCCATCAGCTTCGTGGGACGAGGGGTGGAGCGGGAGGTGGCCACGCCTTTCTACAAAATCTCTGAGGACTGCATCGCCTGCGGGGCCTGCGCCTTCGTCTGCCCCACGGGGGCCATCAAGCTGGAGGATGTAACCGATAAAGAGCTCCGGCCCTTGCTCCTGGAGTTCGACATGGGCCTTGTGGGGCGGGGCAATATCTACACCCCCTTCCCCCAGGCTGTGCCCAACGTGCCGGTCATTGATCGGGAGCATTGTCTGTATTTCCTGACCGGCAACTGCCGCACCTGCGAGCATTTCTGCCCGGCCAACGCCATCAACTACGATCAGGAGGACGAGATCGTGGAGCTGGATGTAGGGGCCATCGTGGTGGCCACCGGCTACGACCAGTTCGACGCCCACCTCAAGCCTGAGCTAGGCTACGGCCAATACCCCAACGTCATCACCGGCCTTGAATTCGAGAGGCTATCCTCGGCCTCAGGTCCCACTAGAGGTAAGATCACCCTCAACGGCAAGGAGCCGAAGGACGTGGTGTTCATCCAGTGCGTGGGTTCGCGGGATAAGACCGTGGGCAACGAGTACTGCTCGCGGGTGTGCTGCATGTACACCGCCAAACAGGCCCACCTGGTCAAGGAGAGGATACCCAATGCTAACGCGACGGTGTTCTACATGGACGTGCGGGCCTTTGGCAAGGGTTACGAAGAGTTTTACGACCGGGTGAGGAAAGAGGGAGTGATGTACCGTCGGGGCAGCGTGTCGGAGATCTACCAGCGGGGAGACAGGGTGGTGGTGCGGGCGGAGGACACCCTGCTGGGTGAGCCGTTGGAGATGGAGGCAGATATGGTGGTCCTGGCCACGGGGGTCGTGCCTCGGGCGGACGTAGAAGACGTGGCAGGGCTGTTGAATCTGGAGCGCTCGTCCGATGGTTTCTTCGCCGAGGCTCATCCCAAGATGCGGCCGGTGGACACCGCTAGAGATGGCATCTATCTGGCGGGCTGCTGCCAGGGCCCCAAGGACATCCCCGACGCCGTAGCCCAGGCCAAGGCCGCGGCTTCGTCAGCGATTGTGGTATTGCGACAAATGCAAAACCCAAAGCTCAAAGCTCAAAGTTCAAAACTCGAAACCCGAAACTCTAAACTCGAAACTGAAACAGGAGTCCTAGATGGTAGCTAAATCTGGTTCCGTTTTGATCGTCGGAGCGGGAATAAGTGGCATGGGTTCGGCCCAACTGCTGGCTCAGATGGGGTGCAAGGTCTATCTGCTGGACAGCGCGCCGGGCATCGGCGGCTCGATGCACTTGCTGGACCGCACTTTCCCTACCGATTCGTGCGGCTTATGCATCATGTCGCCCGACCAACCCTCCTACTGCCCCACCCTGGAGTGCGGGATGAATCCCAACATCGAGATCCTGTCCTGCGCCGAGGTGGAATCCCTGGAGGGCGAGGCGGGCGATTTCAGGGCGTTTGTCAATCACCGGCCACGCTACGTTGACATTGAAAAGTGCAACAATTGCGGCCTGTGCGTCGAGGTCTGCCCCGTGGAGCGGCCCGGCGAGCACGAAGGCCGCCTGCACCAGGTGAAAGCCATCTATCGCCCGCCCACCCGCGCCGTGCCCGATGCTTACGTGATTGACATGGACTACTGCACGCGGTGCGGCAAGTGCGTCGAGGTTTGTCCCACCGACGCCATTGATCTGCAGATGGCCGAGCGGCGCTCCGAGATCGAGGTTGGCGCGGTCATCCTGAGTCCTGGCTACCAGGCTTTCGACGCCCGCCTCAAGGGCGAGTTTGGCTATGGCTACTACGACAACGTGCTGACCAGCATTGAGTTCGAGCGTATGGTCAGTCTGGCTGGCTCAACCCAGGCCCACCTGGTGCGGCCCTCCGACGAAGCGGCTCCTCGCCGCGTGGCCTTCATCCAATGCGTTGGCTCGCGAGACGAATCTCATCCTTACTGCTCATCGGTGTGCTGCATGTACACCGCCAAGCAACTGGCGGCGGCCAAGGAGATAGCCCCCAATCTGGAGGCGACGGTGTTTTTCATGGACATCCGCACCGTCGGCAAGGGCTACGAGCGCTATTTCAACCGCGTGGAGAGCCTGCCTGGGGTCGCCTATCGCCGCTGCATGGTCTCCGCGATCAAAGAGGTGCCCCAGAGCCGCGACCTGCGGGTGGCCTTCGTGACCGAGGATGGCGCCCTCGTCGAAGAGGACTTTGGGATGGTGGTGCTCGCCGTGGGGCTGGCCCCGCCCGAGGGATTTCAGGCTCTGGCCAGCAGGCTGGGTGTCGAGCTGAACGAGTCTGGCTTCTGCGCCACCGACCGCTTCGCGCCCCATGAAACGACCCGGCCCGGCGTGTTCGTGGGCGGGGCTTTCAGAGAGCCCAAGGACATCCCCGAGACCGTGGCCGAAGCGGCGGGGGTGGTGGGGGAAGCGGCTAAACTGGTAGCAGGTCGCAAGATCGCAAAGTCACAGGTCGGGGGGGAGGCGCGGCCCGAGCGGGACGTCAGCGATGAAGAGCCCCGGGTGGGAGTGTTTGTCTGCACCTGCCGGGGGCAGGTTTCGGAGGTGGTGGACGTTGAGGCTGTGGCGGAATACGCGGGTCGGCTGACTGGCGTGGCCCTGGCCCAGGTGGTGGGGGACGCCTGCGGTGCGGATTTGGCCGCTATCGAAAAAATTATTGAGGAGCAGGGCCTCAATCGGGTGGTGATCGCGGGCTGTTCGCATCGTCTCTACCAGCCTGAGTTCGCCGCGCTCATGCGCCAGGCGGAATTGAATCCCCATCTGTTGGAGCGGGCCGACATCCGCGAGGGTGTGGCCTGGGTGCACAGAGATTTGCCAGAGCAGGCTACAGCCAAGGCCCAGGCTGTCGTGGAAATGGCCGTGACCAAGTCCATCTTCCAATGTCCAATCTCCACTATCCAATCTCCAATATCCAGAAGAGCACTGGTCATCGGCGGCGGCTTGGCCGGCCTGACCGCGGCCTTGGAGCTGGCCGAGCTGGGCTTCGGGGTGGATTTGGTGGAGAAGGGCGAAGAGTTGGGCGGCAATCTGCGTACCGCGCATTACACGGTAGAGGGTGGCAAGCCCCAGGAGTTGCTGGTCTCGTTCATCGAGCGGGTAGGAGCGAACGAGCTGGTCAAGGTGTATCTCAACACAGAGATGAGGGAGCTAAGGGGAAACAAAGGCAACTTCCTGACCACGCTCGCTCTGCCCGACGGCAGCGACGAGGTATTGGAGCACGGCGCCATCATCGTAGCCACCGGCGCTCAGCCAGCTACCACCACCGAGTACCTCTACGGCCAGCACGAGAGAGTCGTCACTCAAAAGGAGTTGGAGGCACGAATAGCCAAACTTCAAACTTCAAACTCTAAACTTCAAAATCTGCAATCGGTGGTTATGATTCAATGCGTAGGCTCCCGCGACGAAAATCGCCCCTATTGCAGCCGGGTCTGCTGTTCCCACGCCATCAAGAACGCGCTCAAGCTCAAGGAACTGAATCCTGAGACCAGCGTATTCGTCCTCTATCGCGAGATCAGGACTTACGGCTTCCAGGAGCTGTACTACCGGGAGGCGCGGGACAAGGGCGTGATCTTCATCCGCTACGAGCTGCCTGACAAGCCCCGCGTCGAGGCGGTGGGCGACGGGCTGCGGGTGAGCCTGAACGAGCCTATTCTGGGTCAGGAGGTCGTCCTTGACGCCGATTTGCTGGTGCTCAGCACGGGGATAGCCCCTAACGACAACGCGGCCTTGAGTGAGGTGCTGGGGGTGCCTTTGGACGAGGATGGCTTCTTCCAGGAAGCGCACCCCAAGATGCGGCCCCTGGACTTCCTCAGGGAGGGCATTTTCCTGTGCGGCCTGGCCCACTCGCCGCGCCTGATTGATGAGGCCATCTGCCAGGCCAAAGGCGCGGCGGTGCGTGCTGCGGCGTTGCTGAGCTTGCCCCAGTTGGAGAGCAAGGACACCCTGGTACAGGTCAATCCCAGGCTGTGCAGCTTTTGCGGCCTGTGCGTGGAGGCCTGTCCCTACGAGGCCCGCTATCTGGACTACGACGAGCGCGTGGCCAAAGTAATAGAAGTGCTCTGCAAGGGCTGCGGTGTCTGCGCCATGGTCTGCCCCAACAAGGCGACGGCGCAGGTGGCTTTTGAGCCGAGGCAGATGTTGATGGCTGTGGATGCGTTGATGGAGTAGAACCAGACCTGACAGGTTTTTGAAACCTGTCAGGTCTTGAAGGAGGAATACGTACATGGACGAATTCGAACCGCGTATCATCGCTTTTCTGTGTAACTGGTGCACCTATGTCGGAGCGGACCTGGCTGGCACCTCGCGCATCCAGTATCCGCCCAATATCCGCATCATCCGCCTGATGTGTTCCGGTGGGCTGGATGTAACCTACGTCCTCAAAGCTCTGCTGGGAGGAGCCGACGGGGTGCTGATCGGCGGGTGTTGGCCCGGCGATTGTCACTATCAGAGCGGCAACTACAAGGCCCGGCGACGGGTGGCCATCATGAAGAGCATCCTGCAGCAAATGGGCTTCGACGATGACCGGGTGTGGCTGCGCTGGATCAGCGCCAGCGAGGGCCAGTACTTCGCCGACACGGTCAAGGAGATGGTGGCCTCGCTCAAGGAGAAGGGGCCGAACCCGCTGCGGGAGCTGTGGGGGACATAGCAAGTTAGTAGAGATTGGCTGTCAGGAGGTGGAAAATGCCTGTCGTTCAGGTTCAAGCACAGTTATCTACAGACGAATTGCTGAAGGCCGTCAGGCAGTTGAGCCAGCCTGAATTAGAGCAATTCGTTTCTCAGACTATTGCGATAACGGCACAGCGCAGGGCGCCTAGCCTACCGCACACCGAGGCCGAGTTGTTGCTAGAAATCAACAGGGGAGTGCCACCTTACGTTCAGAAGCACTATGACGAGCTCATCGTCAAAAGGCGGGGAGAGACACTAACGCCCGATGAACACAATGAACTGTTGCGCCTGACGCACGAAGTTGAGAATGTAGAGGCGCATCGTATGAAGTATCTGGCGGAACTTGCGCGTCTCCGTCGAACTTCACTCACTTCCCTAATGGAGGACTTGGGTGTCAGGACACCTGAGTATGCCTGAGAAACGGGTCACGGCCGAACAAAGACAGGCGGTCGTAGGACGTGCGCGAGGTTGTTGCGAGTATTGCCGCAGCCAAGCCCGTTTTGCGATACAGCCCTTTTCAGTTGAGCACATCATTCCCCGAAGTCGAGGTGGAGAAACTGCTCTGGATAATCTGGCTTTGGCTTGTCAGGGCTGCAACAACCACAAATACACCAAGACCAAAGCACGCGATCCTGTAACAGGTGACATCGTGCCACTCTATCATCCGAGGCGACAGCAGTGGCGTGACCACTTTGCGTGGAATGAGGATTTCACGCTCATTGTCGGACTGACGCGCGTAGGGCGAACCACAGTAAAGGCATTACAACTGAACAGGGAAGCGCTAATCAACTTACGGCGAATCCTGTATGCGGCAGGAGAACATCCACCAGCGGAAATCAACCAGAATGAATGGTAGAACCAGAAGTATAACATGTGAATAACGAGTAACAAACGCCTCACTTGATGAGGCAAGAGGGGTAGGAATCAGGACATGAATGCTACTTATAGACTAGAAGTAGAAGACGGCGTTCTGGAGACGATGACCGCTTTCTTGCGGGGGCTGCTGGAGAGGGGGATTGTTGATGCCTTGCTGGTGCCCCGGCGCGCGCCGGTGGGCGACAACGTCGTCCAGACCCTGTTCACCGATCCGGCCAAGCTGGAGAACGTTGACCCCATTGCGCCGGTGTTGCCGGTGAACTCGGCCAAGCTGGTGTCAGACCTGACGGAGACAGGGGCAGTGGGCCGGCTGGGGGTGGTGCTGCGCTCCTGCGAGGTCAGAGCCCTGATCGAGCTGGTCAAGCTTCAGCAGGCCAGCCTGGATAACGTGGTACTCATCGGCGTGGATTGCCTGGGTACCTACGAGATGAACGACTATGCCGAGTTGGCAGCAGGCAGCAACGGCGATCTTTCCACAAACCTGCTGGCGCAGGCTAAAGAGGGCCACTTCGCGCCGCACGAGGGCCATCAGTTCCGGGTGGCCTGCCAGATGTGCGAGTATCCTGTTCCCCAGGGCGTTGACCTGGCCCTGGGCCTGATCGGGCTGGACACGGCCAACGAGATACTGATCACCACCAGCGATGAACTGGCTGAGAAGCTGGAGCTAAGTCCGACCGAGTCGCCTGCCGCCCGCCAAGAAGCCGTGGACGATCTAGTGTCGGAACGCACAGCCGAGCGCGACCGCCGCTTCGCCGAGTTTCGCCAGCGCGTGGTGGACATACCCAGCCTGCTGGCCGAGTTCTCACGCTGCATCCGCTGCCACAACTGCATGGTGGTTTGTCCCTTATGCTACTGCAAGGAGTGCATCTTCCGCACGGCTACCTTCGACCACGCCTCCGCGCAGTATTTCCGCTGGGCCAACCGCAAAGGCTCCATCCGCATGCCCACCGACACCTTGATCTTCCAGTTGACGCGGCTCAACCACATGGCCACGTCTTGCGTGGGATGCGGCCTGTGCGAGAGCGCGTGCCCCAACGATTTGCCAGTGGCTACCATCTTCCGCGCGGTGGGAGAGAAGGTGCAGGCCCTGTTCGATTACGTGCCTGGCAGGAGCCTGGAAGAGGAGTTGCCGGTGGCCACCTTCCGCGAGGATGAGTTGACCAGTTTGGGGGAGAGAGAATGAAAGCTCAAAGCTCAAACTTCAAACTTCAAACTTCCGGTTTTGCTCTGGAGGTACAACGGCGGAGCGGCGAGAACGTCTTCCGCTGCTATTATTGCCAGAAGTGCACGGTCGGCTGCCCCATCGCCTATGCCATGGACTACCAGCCGGCTCAGGTGTTGAAGATGATCCAACTGGGTATGAGGGAGCCCCTGCTCAAGAGCTCGGCTCCCTGGCTGTGCGTGGGCTGCGAGGCTTGCGGCACCCGCTGTCCCAACGGGATTAGCCTGGCGCCGGTGATGGACACCCTCAAGTACATGGCCCTGGAGGCGGGTTACACTCCGCCAGAGACCACTGTCTACGCCCTGCATCGTGCTTTCGTGAACAGCATCAAGATCTTCGGGCGAGTGCACGAGACCACCATGTTGGCCGAATACGTGTTGAGGAGCAGAGACATCTTCTCCATCATTCTCTCCAATTATGGAGTAGGGATCACCCTGCTGCTCAAGCGCAAGATACCGATTCTGCCAGAACGGGTCAAGGCTCTGGGTCAAGTGAAGGAGCTCTACAGAAAGTCCAAACTTTAAACTTCAAACTTCAAATTCATAGGTAAGGAGACTACCGTGAAGTACTCATACTATCCTGGCTGTACGGCGAGCACCACGGGCGTGGAATACGGCCTCTCCACCGAGGCGGTGTGCGAGGCGCTGGGTATCGAACTCATCGAGTTGGAAGACTGGAACTGTTGCGGGGCGACTTCGGGCCACGCTCTGAGCCACGAACTGGCCACCTCACTGCCGGGGCGCAACGTGGCGATTGCTCAGGCCGCTGGCTGGGACATGGCTATCCCGTGCCCAGCTTGCTATCAGCGCTGTCTGGCCGCCGACAAGCGATTCCAAGAGGACGAGACCTGGCGGGCAGAGATGGAAGAACTGCTGGGCTTCGAGTACACGGGCCAGGCGCGGCCCCGCAATTTGCTGGAAATCATCGGCCATGACCTCGATCTGGAAGACATCGCCGCTCAGGTCAAGAAACCTCTGGAGGGCCTGAAGCCGGTCAGCTACTACGGCTGCGTGCTGGTCCGCCCGCCGGAGCTGACGGGCTGGGACGATCCTGAGCATCCGGTGATCATGGACCGTCTGCTGAAGGCGGCAGGGGCCGAGCCGGTGCCCTGGTCGTACATAGTGGACTGCTGCGGAGCCAGCCTGACCCTGAACCGCAGCGACGTGGTGGTGACGCTAGTGAACAGGCTAGTGCAGGCGGCTGAGGAGGCGGGGGCCAGCTGCATCGTCACCGCCTGCGGGATGTGCCAGATCAACCTGGACACCCGCCAGAAGGGCCACAAGATGCCGATTCTCTATTTTACAGAACTGTTGGGACTGGCTCTCAATTTGCCGGCTACCAATAGCTGGTTCAAGCGACACGCCATAGATCCCCGGCCTCTCCTTCGCTCGTTGGGGTTGGCGTAGGGCTTGTTGAGAAACAACTTCTCGTTCTATGCTAAGTAGGTACGAAAAAGTTTCTTGTATTTTGCTCTTGACCGCACCGGCTCTTCCAGCCGGTGTGGGGGCTCCCTTGCTCTTCTCTGGCCTCCAGCGCCGTCTGTTTACGGCGGCGCGGCTCAGGCAAAAGTAAAAGGACTTATACGGACTTACTTAGATGCCAAACTGATGAGAAAGAGAGAATGATGACACGCATAGTTAAAGTCGCCCTTATTCTAGCCGGAATCGCTGCCATTCTGGCCGCGATCTTAGTTACACCGAGATTCGCCGCCGAGTACATCTTTTCTGATCATCACATAACACCAAGGGAGCTTCAAGAACTTGGGACCTACAGGTTGTTTGCGCTGATCGCAGGATGTCTTTTCCTAGCACTGGGCATCGTTGGCAGCGTGCTTAAGCAGCCGCTCACTAGTTTGCTTAAGGGTAGATTAGGCAGGTTGGACGCTAAACTCGCCTCTCGTCTGATGCTTCTAATCGTTGCACTGGTATTTCTCATTACCTTGGGACGTCCCAGTTTGTTCTGTAGCAATCAGAACACTTATTTCCCGCACGGACTACGTTTGGCTGGGCGTGAGTATCTTAAGAATGATTGGTACAGTCAAACCCGCTCGCTACACATCACCTTTTCGCTGTTGATAGCCGCCCTCGATTCGCTAGGTGTATTAGTGGAGGCTGTGGGCCTGCTGGAGATAGCACTCTCCCTGGTACTACTGCTCTCCTTGTGGCTATTAAGCGTTGCACTGTACCACGAATTGTCTCACAGTGCTGAATCTATGAGAGAGATAGTGCGGGAGCAACACTTCGCCGTCGTTGTACTGGGAGTATTCGTCCTAAACGTGAACCTGGGGGTGAGGGTGGGTACCAAGATCTTTGAACTGATGAATCTGGACACGCTTGCGAATGGTTGGCGGAGCCTCTGGTCGCTGGGGGGAGTTGCCGGCCAGTATGTCTTCGGTAGATATTTGCAGCCTAGCGAGTTCGGTATCTTGGTTTTGTTAGCATTAACCGCCGTCGCCTACCGACGATGGAAGCTCTCGGCATTTCTGTTCGGCATTGGTTCGTTGTTCCATATAAGCTACGTACCGCATTGTGCTGTCTTCGTAGCGATAATTGCTAGTTGGCTAGCTGTGCACGACGAGAGGACAACAGCACTACACGTGGTAGCTGTGTTTTCAGTGATTGTCTCACCGTTAGTGATTTACTCCGCAACCATGATGATGGGCAATCATACGGCAGAGGCTGCTAAAATACTCGCTAACCAACGAATACCTCATCACGCGCTACCATCACGTTGGTGGGGCAAAGGTGACGCGCTCAAACTAACTGTCATGAGTCTAGCGACGCTGGTTCTTGTATTTCGAACGCGTGGTGCTTTGCGCTGGGTATTCTCGATAGGGACTCTGTACACGGCCCTGAGCATCTGGGTCGTGATGCAGACTGGCAATGAACGACTCGGATTACTTTTCCCTTGGCGAGCTAGCGGTTTCCTCTATCCGATCAGCCTCGTCATCCTCTTAAGCACGACTATGTTCTACAGCGTGAGACTCTTGATTCAAGAGAATGCCGACTTATGGTATGCTCTCCTCATAGGCACGCTAGCTGTTCTTACAGTAGCTGGATTAGCTAAGTCGGGAGAGCTACTTCTAGGAATGCAACGCCAGTCGGGGAGCTATGAGCAATCCGGAGAGCAATTCTACAGCCAAGTACGCTCGCAAACCTCCACTGAAGATATCATTCTAATCCCCACGAAACTTTCGGAGTTCCGTCTCAAGGCCCAACGTGCAATCTATGTTGACTGGAAGAGTCATCCGTATTTGCCGTCAGAATTCTTGGGCTGGTGGGCTCGCATCCAGTTCGTGGAGGCTTTTTACGAAAGCAATGAGCGAGAACGGCAAGTAATGTGCCGACAAGCCGGCACCGACTACTACGTACTTGAGATTGAGGATGTAACCGCGGCAGAAGAAGTTGTTCTTGCCGCAGGAGGGTATGCGCTAATACGGTGCCTAAATGGCGGCTAGATTCTGCTCGCGGAGCGGCAGAACCAACTGGATACGAAGAAATTTCCTGTGTTTTGCTTTTGACCGCACCGGCCTGGAAGAGTCGGTGGGGGGGGACTTGCTCTTCTCTGGCCCCCAGTGCCGTCTGTTTACGGCGGCACGGCTCAGGCAAAAGTAAAAGGATTTATACGGACCTACTTAGCAAAAGTCATCTTTCGACAGACTCAAGATGACTTTTGCGGCCCAGTGCCTTGAAAACCTGTTCGAAATCATCCTTCGACAGGCTCAGGATGATTTCTCGCTCCCGCCGGGGAAGTCGAAAGCGAGACGGAGGCAAACGGTCTTAATGCTGAAAACACGAAAGTTTGTACAACAATATGATCTGCTTGGATGCATCCAGTGTGGGCGCTGTACGGCAGGCTGTCCCCTTTCGTTGACCTCGCCCCTCAACATCAGACGCATCATCTACCAATTTCTAGTCCGCGACAAGCTGGACGTCAAGCAGATGCCTGAGATCTGGGACTGCACCACCTGCACCACCTGCACGCTGCGCTGTCCCAAAGGGCTGGACCCCGCTATGATCCTGGTCGGCATGCGCCGCGTGTTGACCGAGGGAGGCCGTGTCAAGCCCACTATCCGCGATGCGCTGGAGAGCACTTTCAAGTTCGGCAACCCCTGGGGGCGGGGCAAGGCTAAACGGTCGGATTGGGTGCAGGATTTGAATGTGAAGAATATTGCTGAAGGTGCCAATGCTGAGATAGTCTATTTTGTGGGCTGTACCCCGGCCTACGACGACCGGGTTCAGGTGGTGGCTAAGGCGATGGTCAAGGTTTTCGAGAAGGCGGGGGTTGACTTCGGGATACTGGGGAACGAGGAGATTTGCTGCGGGAGCGAGATGCGCAGGCTGGGGGAGGAGGGGCTGTTCGAGTTCCTGGTGGAGGAAAACCTGGAGATCTTCAAGCAGCACGGCGTAAAACGGATGGTGACTACTTCTCCCCACTGCTACAACACTTTCAAGAACGAGTACGAGGGTCTGGATTTCGAGGTTCAACACTACACCCAGTTTGTGGCTGATCTGATCGAACAGGGGAAGCTCACTTTCTCCAAAGAAGTGAACAGAGTGGTCACCTACCAGGACCCGTGCTTCCTGGGGAAACAGAACGGGGTGTACGACGAGCCGCGAGCGATACTGCAAAGCATCCCCGGCCTGCAGTTCGTGGATTTTGATCGGTCGAGGGAGCGGAGCGTGTGCTGCGAAGGAGGAGGGGGGAGGATGTGGGTGGAGGCCAGCAGCGGCGGAGAGCGGCTGGCGGAAACCCGCGTCAAGGACGCCCTCGAACTTGGCGCAGAGGTGATCGCCACAGCCTGTCCCTTCTGCATGTTGACCCTGGAAGACGCGGTCAAGACCACGGGGGCGGAGGGGGCGATTGAGGTACTGGACATAATAGAGCTGGTTGCTCAGGCGATATGACGAAGCTCAAAGCTCAAAGTTCAAAGCTCAAAGTCCAAGAGGAAAAATTAGTGAAATTCGTGCAATTCGTGGCAAAGAAGGAGGAAGACAATGGATATAGTTGTATGCGTGAAGCACGTACCCGACACGACGGAGGCGGAGATTGCTATCCGCGACGACGGAAGGGGCATCAAGAAGGGGGGGCTGGTGTTCGATATCAGCGAGGCGGATAACTACGCCGTCGAGGAGGCCCTGCTTCTCAAAGAGGAGTTCGATGGCGCGGTAGCGGTGCTGACCGTTGGGCCAGAAGGGGCTGACGAGACGCTGCGCATGTGCCTGGCCAAGGGGACGGACCAGGCGGTGCGGCTGACCGATGAAGCGTTCGAGGGTTCCGACGGCTACGCCACCGCTCGTATCCTCTCCGAGGCCATCAGGGATATGGACTACGACCTGGTGCTGACTGGCTGTCAGGCCGACGACGACGGGTCTGCTCAGGTGGGCGTCACCCTGGCTGAGATGCTGGACATTCCCCACGCCGCGCTGGTAGTGAGCACCGAGGTGGAAGATGATGATAAGATGACGGTGCACCGCGAGCTGGAGGGCGGCCTGCACGAGGTGCTGGAGATCGAACTGCCGGTCCTGCTCACCATCCAGACGGGCATCAACGAGCCGCGCTACGCCTCTATCTTCGGCATCAGGAAGGCGATGAGGAAGAAAATCGAGGTGTTGCACCTGGACGACCTCGATCTGGCGGAAGAGGCGGTGGGTGAAGCGGGGTCCAAGACCAGCTTGGTCAAGCTGTTCATCCCCGAGGTGACAGCTCTGGCAACGATCCTGGAGGGCTCTCCAGAAGAGGTATCCAGCGAGCTGGCCACGATTCTCAAAAACGAGGGGGTTGTCTAATGGGCGAGATATTCGTTTTAGCAGAACACAGGCAGGGCGAGCTGAGGGATATCACCTTCGAGATGCTGGGCAAGGGGCAGGAATTGGCTGCGGCCCTGGACGCACCCCTGGCGGCTGTGCTCCTGGGTCACAACGTTGAAGATTTTGCCACCAAGCTGGCGAAGCATGCCAACCAGGTTCTGGTCATCGCCGACGAGCAGCTTGAGCACTTCAACTCCGCTGCCTATCAGCAGGTGTTGGCTCAGTTGATCACCGAGCGCAAGCCGAGTCTGGTGTTGATTGGGCACAGTGCCTGCGGCATGGACCTGGCTCCCAGCCTGGCGACTCAACTGGACTTGCCCCTGGTCACCGACTGCGTGGGGCTGGAGTTCGAGGACGGGCAACTGTTCGCCGTGTGCGAGATGTATGGGGGCAAGGTGAGCGCGAGGATCGCCTTTCGCCAGGCCGATACCTACATGACCACCGTGCGCCAGGCTGCTTTCCCCTTCGAGGAGGGCGAGCCCCTGGGCGGCGAGGTCATCGCCGTGGACTCACCACTGACCGAGGAGATCAAGTACCGCAGATTCCTCGAATATGTGGAAGCCGCCGTGGGCGACGTGGACATAACCCAGGCCGATGTGGTGGTGGCTGTGGGGCGGGGCATCAAAGAAGGGGACAACCTGGCCCTGGTAGAGAAGCTGGCCGAGGCTCTGGGTGGGGTGCTGGCTGGTTCCCGCCCCGTGGTTGACGCCGGCTGGCTGCCGCCCGATCGCCAGGTGGGCCAATCGGGCAAGACGGTGAAGCCGAAACTCTATCTGGCGGTAGGCATCAGCGGGGCCTCCCAGCACGTGGTCGGCATGAAGGCTTCAAGCACCATCGTGGCTATCAACAAAGACCCCGACGCGCCCATCTTCAAGGTGGCCCACTACGGCATCGTGGATGACCTCTTCAAAGTAGTGCCGGCGTTGACTGCACAACTGGAGGCCAGATAGCCAATATCCAATAGTGAAGCAGAGCGGGCTCCCACGCCCGCGTTTCGGCGGCGTGGGAGCCGCCTCTGCTAGTAGCTTGTGATCTGCTGAGATCAGAGATTAGATATTGCGATGAAATCAAGAGTTGGGGTGTACGTGTGCCATTGCGGGATTAATATCGCGGCCACGGTGGATGTGGAGGCGGTGGCTGCCTTTGCCCAAACGCTGCTCAACGTGGTCGTGGCCAGGCATTACACCTACATGTGTTCCGATCCTGGGCAGGAGCTCATCAAGAGCGACATCAGGGAGCACAAGCTGACCCACGTGGTGGTAGCTTCCTGCTCTCCCTGGATGCACGAGCCGACTTTTCGAGGGGTGGTGAAAGAAGAGGGAATCAACCCCTACTGCTTTGAGATGGCCAACATCAGGGAGCAGTGTTCCTGGGTACACAAGGACAGGGCGCGGGCCACCGAGAAAGCGAAGCAGATCGTGGCCTCCGCGGTGGCGAAAGTTGCTCTGCTGCAGCCGCTGGAGGAGCGGGAGGTGGGCGTCACTCCGGCGGCCTTGATCATCGGCGGAGGGATAGCCGGCATCGCAGCCGCCCTCGATATCGCCAACGCGGGCTTCAAAGTCTACCTGGTGGAGAAGGAGCCAAGCATTGGCGGACGGATGGCCCAGCTCGACAGGACTTTCCCCACCCTGGAGAGTTGTCTGGAGCTGCTGGGCCCCAGGATGCGGGCGGTGGCGGAGCACCCCAACATCGAGCTTCTGACCTCTTCGCAGGTAGTGGACATCAGTGGCTACATCGGCAATTTCCAGGTCAAGGTCAGGCAAAGGTCCAGGGAGGAGATCATCGAGTTTGATGTAGGCTCGATTGTGGTGGCCATCGGCTACGATCACTTCGATGCCCGCATCAAGCCTGAGCTGGGTTACGGCCAATACCCCAACGTCATCACCGCCCCCGAATTCGAGCGCCTGTCCTCGCCCGCCGGACCCACGGCGGGGAAGATCACCCTCAATGGCAAGGAGCCGAAGAACGTAGTGTTCATCCAGTGCGTTGGTTCGCGGGATCAGAGTGTGGGCCACGAGTACTGCTCGCGGGTGTGCTGCATGTACACCGCCAAGCAGGCTCATCTAGTCAAGGAGAAGCTGCCCCAGGCTAACGTGACGATATTCTACATGGATGTGCGCACTTTTGGCAAGGGATTTGAGGAGTTCTACGACCGGGTGAGGCGCGAGGGGGTGCGGTACCGCCGGGGCAGCGTGTCGGAGATCTACAAACGAGGGAACAAGGTGGTGGTGCGGGCCGAGGACACCCTGCTGGGCGAGCCGTTGGAGATGGAGGCGGACCTGGTGGTACTGGCTACGGGAATTGTCCCCCGCTCCGGTGCCCAGGGAATCGCCGAGTTGTTGAAGTTGCCCCGTTCCCCCGATGGTTTCTTCGCCGAGGCTCATCCCAAGCTGAAGCCGGTGGACACCGTCAACGATGGCATCTATCTGGCGGGCTGCTGCCTGGGGCCCAAGGACATCCCCGATACCATCGCCCAGGCCAAGGCCGCGGCCTCGTCGGCCATGATCCCCCTGTCGCGGGGTAAGGTGAAGGTCGAGTCCGTGACCGGCGTGGTCGAGGTGGAGACCTGTGCCGGCTGCGGCATCTGCGAGAGCTTGTGCACTTATGGAGCGCTGACCCGCGATGACAGGCGGGGGATCATGATCGTGAACAAGGTGCTGTGCAAGGGGTGTGGAGCCTGCTCGGCGGCCTGCCCCTCCGGCACGATGATCCTCAGCCATTTCACCCACGACCAGATCATGGCCCAGATTGAGGCCATGTTGGAGTGGTAGATGAGAAACCAGGTTTTTCGGAAAAAACCTGGTTTCTATAGAAGGGCAAAATCTGCGAAAATCTGTGTTAATCTGTGTCCCATGAAGAGGAAATGCATGCTATAGTCTGTATCAAACAGGTACCCGACACCACGGAGGTGAGTATTAATCCTGAGACGGGGACTTTGATCCGCGAGGGCGTGCCCAGCATCATCAATCCCTTCGACACCTATGCCATCGAGGAAGCGCTTCTCTGGCGGGAGAAGTTCGGCGGGCGGGTGACGGTGGTCTCCATGGGCCCGCCCCAGGCCGAGGATGCCCTGCGGGAGGCGATAGCCATGGGCGCGGACGAAGCCATCCTGCTGTCGGACCGCGCCTTCGCTGGGGCCGATACTCTGGCCACGGCCTACACCTTGGCCGAGGCCATCAGGCGAATCGGCGATTATGACCTCGTCATCTGCGGGCGGCAGGCCATTGACGGCGATACCGGTCAGGTGGGGCCGGGCATCGCCAACCGCCTGGGAATCCCCCAGCTTACCTACGTGTCCAAGATCAGGCAGGTTGATTTCGAGACCAGTACCATCACCGTCGAGAGGTTGGTGGAGGAGGGGTGCGAAGTCGTCGTTAGCACCCTGCCGGCGGTCATCACGGTGAACAAGGACATCAACCAGCCGCGCTATCCCGATTTCAAGGGAGTTATGCGCTCGCGGGGGGTGGAGATTCCAGTGTGGGATGCGGGTATGCTGGAGGGAGCCGACCCGGCCCAATTCGGCCTGGACGGCTCGCCCACCAGGGTGGTGCGCGTCTTCACCCCTCCGCCTCGCCAGGAGGAGGCCGAGATCATTGAGGCCGATACCGTCGAGGAGGCGGCGGCGCTGCTGGCTGAGAGGTTGTTGGCGGAGGAAGTGATCAGAAACCAGGTTTTTAGTTGATAAGATACCCTTTCGCGTTCCAGGAGATCCCAGAAGAACGATCTGTTTACTCAGACAGAGAAAAAACCTGGTTTCTCAACTGAGAGGGCCTTGGAGGATTGCATTGGCGCTTCTGGAGATCAACCGCGATGAATGTACCGGCTGCGGACTCTGTATAGACGTCTGCCCCTTTGGGTCGCTGAGCCTGGACGATGAGGACATCGCCGTGGTGGATGAGACCTGCACGGCCTGTGGTGCTTGCCTGCCCGAATGTCCGGTCGAGGCCCTTAGCCTGCCGGAGAAAGAAGTCGAGGAAGTTGACCTGAGCGGCTATCGAGGGGTCTGGTTCTGGGTGGAGCAGTTTCGGGGCCAGGCATCTTCTATTTCCTGGGAGATGGCGGGCAAGGGCCGAGAGCTGGCCGATGAGCTGGGCACAACTCTCACTGCCTGCGTGTTGGGCCAGGATGTGGAGCACATCGCGCAAGAGGCCATCTGCTACGGCGCTGATCGGGTCTTCCTGGTGGACGCCCCCACGCTGGGCGTCTATCGCACCGATCCCTACGCCGCTATACTGGTAGGTCTGGTTCAGAAGTACAGGCCGGAGGTCTTCATCCTGGGGGCTTCCAGCCGAGGGCGTGACCTGGCCGGATCGGTGGCCACTAAACTCCGCACTGGCCTGACGGCCGACTGCACCGGGTTGACCATTGACCCTGAGACGCGCCTCCTGCGTCAGACCCGCCCGGCCTTCGGGGGCAACATCATGGCCACCATCATCTGCCCCCACCATCGTCCCCAGATGGCCACCGTCCGCCACCGGGTCTTCGAGATGCCAGAGATCGTCCCCAGCCGCCAGGGCCAGGTCGTCCGCGAGGGACCCGTCATGGACGAGGACGAGATCGCCAGCAAGGTGGTGGATTTCATCACCCAGGAAGGCGAGGTGAACCTGGCTGACGCTAAGGTCATCGTTTCCGGCGGTCGCGGGGTGGGAGGGCCTGAGGGGTTCGCTCCCATTCGCGAGTTGGCGGAGGTGCTGGGCGGTGCAATGGGCTCCTCGCGCGCCGCCGTTGATGCCGGCTGGATTCCCTACGCCCATCAAGTGGGCCAGACGGGTCGCACCGTGCGGCCCGACCTCTACATTGCCTGCGGGATATCGGGTGCCATCCAGCACCTGGCGGGGATGAAGACTTCGGGTTGCATCGTGGCCATCAACGCAGACCCTGAGGCCCCCATCTTCCAGGTGGCCCATTATGGCATCGTGGGTGACCTGTTCGAGGTAGTGCCCGCTCTGATAGAGCAGTTCAGGCAGAAGCTACAAGCTGGAGGTTAGAAGTTGGAGGTTGGAAGTTGGATCGTTAGACTTTCCAACCTCCAATATCCAATCTCCAAAGAGGAGGCAACGCATGGCTCGTTTACACGAACATCAGGGAAAAGCGCTCCTCAAGGCGCGCAAGATTCCCGTGCCCCGTGGCGGGGTGGCCTCGTCCCCCGATGAGGCGCGGCGCATCGCGGCGGAGATTGGCGGCGAGGTGATGGTCAAGGCTCAGGCCTGGACCACCGGCCGGGCGGGGATGGGCGGCATCAAGCGGGCGGCCACCCCCGACGAGGCGGCGGCCGCCGCCAGCGGGATGCTGGGCATGAGGGTCAAGGGCTTCACCGTAGACCAGGTGCTGATCGAGGAGTGGCTGGACATCGCCCGCGAGTTCTACGCCGGGGTCATCGTGGACGACCGCGCCCAGGCCCCGCTGGTGATGTTCTCCAGCGTGGGCGGCACTGGCATTGAGGAGATCGCCGCCGAGCACCCGGAGGCAGTGGCCCAGACCCACGTGGACATCGAGTCCGGGCTGATGGGCTACCAGGCCCGCAACCTGGTTCGTCGGGCGGGGCTGTCGGGCAGGCTGCAACGCGACCTCGGCGGAATCATCGCCAGGCTGTACAACGTGGCCCGCACCTACGAGGCCCGTGCCGCTGAGATCAACCCGCTGGTGCAGACCACTGACGGCAAGTTGTATGCCGCCGACTGCCGCATCACCGTGGACGACTACGCAGTCTTCCGACACCCGGACCTGGGGATCACCTTTGCCCGCGAGCTGAACCGTCCACCCACCGAGTTGGAGCGGATCGCCTACGACGTGGAGGCCAATGACTACCGGGGCACGTTCTACTTCATTCAAATGGCGGAGGGCTTCGAGAAGGGCCAGGGGTACGTCGGCTTCCACGGGGCGGGGGGCGGCGGCTCGATGATGAGCATGGACGCCGTGCTCAACCAGGGCTTCAAGCTGGCTACCTACGTGGACACCAGCGGCAACCCCCCGGCCAGCAAAGTCTATCGCGCGGCGCGGATCATCCTCTCGTCTGGCCCGATTGATGGCTACTTCGGCTCCGGATCGGGGGTGGCCAGCCAGGAGCAGTTCCACTCGGCGCGCGGGCTGGTCAAGGCCTTCTTGGAGGAGCAGATTGCTGTCCCGGTCGTCGTCCGCCTGGGCGGCAACGCCGAGGACAAGGCGGTCGAGATCCTGGAGCGGCTCAACGGTCGCGTGCCCGCGCCGGTGGAGGGCTACAAAAAGGACGATTCGCCCGACTTCTGTGCCCAACGGCTGCGGGCGCTCATTCTTAGGGGAGAGAAGGGAAAGCTGATCGAGGTAGCCCCGCCGGCGCCGCGTCCCGAACCTGAGGAGCCGTACACCTTCGAGACCGTCACCGGGGGAGTGGTCACTTTCGACCACGCCGTGTGCCGCACCTGTGAGAGCAAAATCTGCGTCCAGGAGTGTGCGCGGCAGATCCTCAAGCTGGAGGGCGGCGTGCCAGTGCTCAACATCACCCCTGAGGAGGCCAGGCAGGGCCGCTGTGTAGAGTGCCTGGCCTGTGAGGTGGAGTGCTTCTTCCACGGAGCGGGTGGCGGGCACGTGGATTTGCCGATTCCGGGGTTGGCGGAATATCGGGTCAGGCCCAAATAACAAAAAAGAGCGGCGTCTTGCTGGGTGTGGTTCCACGACTCACGCGCCACCAGATGGCGGAACATCGTGGCACCCAGCAAGATATTATTGCCAACTCTCTATCTACAATATAGCAGATGTGCTCTGAATTGTCAAGAATGGTGTTACAGTTTTGATGAATATCAACAGTACGGTGACTACTCAGGCGTATCCGGGGAACGCGGGAACTCGGAAGCACGGAGAGCGTGGAGGCACGGAAGTTCCGTGACTCCGCACCTTCCGTGATTCCGTGTTCCAAACTCTTGGGAGGAATAATCCATGTCCATCTTGATTGACCAGACCAAGCGTGTGCTGGTGCAGGGCATCACCGGGCGGGAGGGGATGGTCCGCGCCAGGCTAATGAAGGAATACGGCACCAACGTCGTGGCTGGGGTGACGCCGGGCAAGGGCGGTCAGGAGGTGCTGGACGTGCCAGTGTTCGACACCGTCGAGGAGGCCTGGGAAGAAGTCGGCCCCTTCGACATCAGTGTGCTGTTCATCCCCGCGCCGCTGGTCAAGGACGCGGCGCTGGAGGCCATTGATGCCGGCGTCAAGCTGCTGGTCATCGTCCCCGACCGCGTGCCCATCTACGACGTGCTGACCATCTCCAAGCGCGCCAAGGAGAAGGGCGCCAAGTTCGTCGGCCCCAACACCCTGGGCGTGCTCAGCCCTGACAAGGGCGTGCTGGGCATGATGGGCGGCCGAGCGGTGTCGGCCCGCGAGTGGTTCTTCCAGGGGCCGGTGGGCATCACTTCGCGTAGTGGGGGTATCACCTCCTCGATGGCCTACTACCTGGCCAGGGAGGGCATCGGGGCGACGACGCTGGTGCACGTCGGTGGGGATGCGGTGGTGGGTCTACCCCATCCTGAGGTGGTCAGACTGTTCGAGCAGGATCCCGACACCAAGGCGGTGGTCATGTTCGGCGAAATCGGCACCTCGCAGGAAGAGCAGGTAGCCGACCTGATCGAGGCCGGCGAGTTCACCAAGCCGCTCATCGCCTTCATCGGCGGGAAGGCGGCCAAGTCCGGCACGCGCTTCTCCCACGCCGGGGCCATCGTCGAGGGCGGGCGCGGCACCCACCAGGGCAAGGTCAGTCGCCTGCGCCAGGTGGGGGCTACGGTGGTGGATTCCTTCGGCGATCTGCCCCAGGCCACGAAGCGGGTTCTCAAGGAGATCGGCGTGTTGTAGATATTAGAGATTGGATATTGGAGATTGGAGGCCACATCCAACTTCCAATTTCCAACTTCCAATATAGGGAGGGAAAAATGTCTGAAAAAACCTGGAAGACTGCCATCACCAAGATCGAACCGAACAAGGTGGCCGTGCGTGGCTATCGGATTGACGAGTTGATGGGGCAGGTGCCCTTCAGCCAGGTGGTCTACCTGGTGCTGCGGGGCGAACTGCCGTCCGAGGCCCACGGTAAGATGATGGATGCCATCTTGGTGTCCAGCGTGGACCACGGGGCGACGCCGCCCTCGGCGCTGGCGGCCCGCACGGTGGCCTCCGGCGGTGCGCCGCTGACCACGGCGGTGGCGGCCGGCATCATGGCCATCAACCGCTATCATGGCGGGGCCATCGAGGGCTGCATGCGCGTGCTGCTGGATCTGGTGGCCTACAAGCACGACCAGGGGCTGGACGCGGCCACGGCTGCCCGCCAGAAGATGGCCGAGTTCCGTGCCCAGAAGATCCGCGTGCCCGGCTACGGCCACCGTGTCCACAGCGACGATCCGCGTACCAAGAGGCTGTTCGCCATCGCCGAGGAGGTGGGGCTGGCCGGTGAGTACGTGGAGATGGCCCATGCCCTGCGGGCGGCGCTGAAGGACAGCCTGGGCAGAGACCTGCCGATGAACGTGGACGGGGCCATCGCCACTGTGCTGTGCGAGATGGGCTTCCCGCCAGAGATGGGCAATGGCCTGTTCGCCATCGCGCGGGTGGCCGGATTGGTGGCCCACGTCACCGAGGAGCAGACCCGCGAGCGCCCCATGCGCCGCATCCACCCCACAGCGCACGAGTACGATGGGCCGGAGGAGCGATCGCTATGATTGGCAAAGAAACCAGGTTTTTTAGAAAAACCTGGTTTCTCCCTGCGGAATAAGGAGGCGATAATGCGAGAGAGATTGCTAGAGTTAATTCCTGAATTCGATTTGATTCAAGACGCTGACTTGCGCGAAAAGTGTCTCAAGACCTGGGAAGCGGCAATGGAAGAAGGCGGCTGGACGCCGGACGACCTGACCCGGATGCCCTTCACCCTGCTCATCAACCCCTGCCCGGCTTCTTACATTGACCACATCCGCGCGGTGACGCTGAGCGCGGTACGGGTCGCCGAGGTCTTCGCGCAGGTTTACGGCGACCGGGTGCCGGTGGACATGGACCTGCTCGTCGCGGGCGGGCTGCTGCACGACATCGGCAAGTTGCTGGAGTACGAGAACCGCGACGACGGGATGACGGTGCAGACCTACGCCGGGAAACTCCTGCGCCATCCCTTCACCGGCATGGAGCTGGCAGCCCGCTTCGACCTGCCAGTCGAGGTGCAGCACATCATCGCCGCCCACGCTGGCGAGGGGGACAAAGTGAAGCGCACCACCGAGGCGACGCTGGTCAATCACGCCGACTTCATGAGTTTCCACAGCATCCAGCGCATGATGCTGAAGAAGGAACTGGCGGCGAAGATGTAGTCTTCTTGTGCCACGAATTGCACGAATTAACACGAAAAAATAATTAGTGAAAATTCGTGTCATTCGTGGCAGAACATGGAGTGAGTTATGGCAGGGAAAACTATCATTGAAAAGATCATCCAGGCCCACAGCCAGGAGCCGGTCGAGCCGGGCAAGATCGTTTGGATGGAACTGGACGTGCGCACCGCCCGCGACTTCGCCGGGGCCAACGTGGTGCAGAACTACCGCCAGCACTACGGCGACGCGCCGCTGGATGACGTGAGCAAGACCTTCTTCACCTTCGACTGCGTTGTGCCGGCCAAAAACATCCCCTACGCCAACAACCAGCACATCTGTCGGCTTTGGGCACGCGAGAAGGGGATCAAGGTCTACGACGTGAACGCTGGCATCGGGTCGCACGTGGCCATCGAGGAGGGGCTGGCCGTGCCGGGCTGCACCTTCGTGGGCACTGACAGCCACCTCAATATCCTGGGCGCGATCGGGGCCTTCGGCCAGGGGATGGGCGACCAGGACATCGCCTTCGCCTTCAAGACGGGCAAGACCTGGTTCGAGGTGCCGCCTACGATGAAGGTCATCGTCGAGGGAGAGGTTGTGTATCCCTGCATGGCGCGAGATCTGACCCTGGCTGTGCTCGGCCAGTTGGGCTCCAGCGGCGCGCTGGGCCGGGCGGTGGAGTTCTACGGCCCGGCCATTGATGCCCTGGATCTGCCCGGGCGGATCACCCTGGCCAGCCAGTTGACCGAGATGGGGGGCATCACCGGCCTCATCCCGCCCACAACGGGCAAAGAAACCAGGTTTTTTCCTAAAAACCTGGTTTCTGGAGTGTACGCTGACCTCAATGCCGAGTACATCGAGATCGTCACCGTGGACATCACCGGCCTGGAACCGCTCATCGCCTGCCCGCCCAACCCGGCCAACGTCAAGCCGGTGCGCGAGGTGGCCGGGACGCGAGTGGACTCGGTGTTCCTGGGCTCGTGCACTAACGGCCGGTTCGAGGACTTCGCCGCCGTGGCCGAGGTGGTGAAGGGCCAGCGTATCCAGCCGTGGGTGATGGCTTCGGTCGTGCCTGCCACCCGCCGGGTGTACGAGCGCATGCTGCACGAGGGGCTGATCGAGACCCTGTTCGACGCCGGGTTCATCATCAGCAACCCCGGCTGCGGTGGCTGCGCTTCGGGCCAGATCGGGATGACCGGCCGGGGGCAGGTGCAGATCAGCACCAGCAACCGTAACTTCCCCGGCAAGCAGGGCGCGGGCGATACCTACCTGGCTAGCCCGGTGACAGCGGCGTGGGCGGCACTCAGAGGCGAGATCACGGTGCCGGAGGCGTAGATGTGGGTTCGTAGTGGTGACTTCAGTCACTTTTTCTGCAAACGACTGAAGTCGTCACTACGAACAAAAACGCCAGACCAACCAGAAGATGTAGGCTCGTAGTGGTGACTTCAGTCACTCTTTCTGCCCCACAAACGACTAAAGTCATCACTACGAACAAAAAGGCCAGACCAACCAGAAGATGTAGGCTCGTAGTGGTGACTTCAGTCACTCTTTCTGCCTCATAAACGACTAAAGTCGTCACTACGAACAAAAACGCCAATGTCCAGCGAGTAGAAATGGAGAGTTGAGCATGAAAGCCACACAGATCAAAGGGCGCATCTGGGTGCTGACCAACCTGGACGGCAAGTTGTACGACGACGTTGACACCGACATGATCTTCCACAACAGCCACCTGCACATCACCGACGTGGAGGAGATGGGCCAGTACGCGCTGGGCAACCTGGCGGGCTGGGAGGATTTCGCCAACAAGGCCCAGCCGGGCGATATCATCCTGGCGGGGAAGAACTTCGGTGCGGGGTCGTCCCGGCAGCAAGCGGTGGATTGCTTCCGCGCGCTGGGCATCGGCGCTATCGTGGCCGAGAGCTTTGGCGCGATCTACAAGCGCAACGCCATCAACAGCGGCTTTCCCATCGTCTCACTGCCTGGCCTCACCGAGCGGCTTGGGTTGAGCTTGTCGAAACCAGGCGAATTCAAGACCGGCGCTGAGTTGGAAATGGATTTCGAGACCGGCCAGTTGTCGCTCGACGGCACAAAGACCTTCCAGGCCCAGCCGTTCTCGCAGGTGCAGATGGATATTTTCCAGGCGGGCAACCTGTTCGCCTACGGTAAGTCACTGGGGGGGTGAGGAGCAAATGCACGAGAAACCGATTGATCCGGCCTTCTTTGACCTGGAGATTTACGCCATTTACCGGGCCATCTGGGAGAACTGGGGGGATGAGGCCTGGAAGGTGGTCTGGCGGGCGGGGGAGGTGCTGTTCGATGAGGTGCACGAGCGGCTGGAGTTGGATACTACCACGCCGCTGGCGGCTATGGAGGGGCTGGCAGAGTACCTGGTAGGCGTGGGCTACTTCGCCGACCTGCAGGTGCGGCAGACTGCGGAGGACGAGTTGGAGTACGAGATGTTCGAACCTGTCATCCTGCCCGGCGCCGAGCGGATCATCGCCGAAGGGGGCGTGCCGGCGCATATCTCCACCGCGCTGATGTTCGCTGGTTTGCGCAAGCTCTTCGGCCTGCGGGCGGAGATGATCGGCGATCCGGTGTTCACCCCCGACGGGCGGGCCATCGAACGCTGGAAACTGTTCGAGATCACGGAAGAAGCCGCTGGCGGATGAGGGTGTGATATGCCTCCCGGTCAAGCGGGCACTCGACAGCGTCGAGGAACTCTCGCCGTGACAGGCGCATCTGCTTGGCCATCTGGCCGAGGTGATAGCTCGTCAGTTCGCGCTGGCCGTGCGAGATAAAGGTGCGAGCCACCAACTGGCCATCCAGGTAGAGGCGGTAGATGCGGTGGTGTGAATCGCGCCGCTCGAAGTCTAACTTGGCTATGAGGGCTTTCTCCACCTGGCGGACTTTCAGCGTGCCCATGTCGGGTTGCCCTCCCCGTCGGTCGCCTCAGCGGTCAGAAGCGTGCGCAGGCGGGTCAGTCGGTCAGCCAAGTAGGGGGCCAAGCGGTCGGCGTCCGCTTCCAAATCGGCCCGATAGTCTTGCACAGCCAGCCAATAATCCCGGCGGGCAGCCTCCAGAGTAAGGCCTTTGCCGTAGAGGTCGAACTGGTCGTCAGAGATGAAGTAGTGGTCGCCATCGAAGCGAATTCGCACTGCGATGCCGTGGATTTCACCCCTGACGCCGGCATCAGCCAACATCTCTAACAAAGCCTCGTACTCCCCCGCCGGTATGATGGCGGCCAATGGCTTGCCCCGTCGCTCGACGATGTAGCGCTGGCCGCCGTAGGCCACTTCGTTTAGCACGTGGGCCAGCCTTTCGCGAACCTCGCTGGTGCCAATAGTGATTCCGGGCATAGGAACCTCCTTTGGGATAATGTACGAACTGTACTATTCGTACGCCAGTATAGCATTCTAGCACCCCTTTGTCAAGTTTCAGTACATCACAGTCGCTCGCGGCGGATTGCCAAATCCGCCGCTGAACCGCTGGATCTGGCGATCCAGCGGGAGCAAATTGTGATGTGCTGAGTTTCAGGAGGAGCGTTATGGGACATACTTTCGTGGAAAAAGTGCTGGCCCGCAAGGCGGGGTTGGACAGTGTGGTGCCAGGGCAGATCATCACTGTTCGGCCTGACAAGCTGCTGACGCACGACAACACGGCGGCCATCTCCAGGAAGTTCCGCCAGATCGGCGTCGAACGGATGGCCGATCCCGATATTAGCGTCATCGTGCTGGACCACGTGGTGCCGGCAGCCAACGAGACCTATGCCATCAACCACCAGATCATCCGCGAGTTCGTCGCCGGGCAGGGCATCTCGTCCTTCTACGACATCGGCGAGGGCATCTGCCACCAGGTGTTGCCGGAAAAGGGGCACGCCTGGCCTGGCGCGGTTATCGTCGGCAGCGACTCGCACACGCCGACCTACGGGGCGTTCGGGGCCTTTGCCGCTGGCATCGGGCGCACGGAAGCCGCCGCGGTGATGGCCACCGGCCAGATCTGGCTGCGTGTGCCGGAGAGCCTGCGGATCGTCGTCAACGGGACACTGCCGGAGCGAGTGTCGGCTAAAGACGTGATCCTCCACATCATCGGCGACCTGCGCGCCGACGGGGCCAACTACTGCTCAGTGGAGTTCACCGGTGAGACGGTCCGAGAGATGAGCATCGCCAGCCGCATGGTGCTGACCAACATGGCCGCCGAGATGGGGGCCAAGAACGGGGTCGTCGAGCCGGACGACAAAACGCGCGCCTGGCTCCAGGGACGGGTCGCACGCGACTACGAAGAGGTTCACGCCGATCCGGACGCGACCTACGAGCTGGTCATTGAATACGACGTGAGCGGGCTCGCCCCGCAGGTGGCCAAGCCGCACACTGTGGACAACGTGGTCCCTGTCACCGAGGTGGCCGGCACGCCGATCAACCAGGCCCTCGTGGGTACCTGCACCAACGGTCGTTTGGAAGACCTGGCGGCGGCAGCCGAGATCCTGCGCGGGAAGCATATCGCCCCCAGCGTGCGGCTGCTGGTGCTGCCCGCCTCGCGGGAGGTGTTGCTGGCGGCCATCGAGCGAGGCATCATCAGCGACCTGGTGGTCGCCGGAGCGACCCTGCTCAACCCCGGTTGTGGCCCCTGCTTGGGTGCCCACCAGGGCTGCATGGCTCCCAGCGAGGTGACCATCTCGACGGCCAACCGCAACTTCAAGGGACGGATGGGTTCCAAGGAGGCGTTCATCTACCTGGCCAGCCCGGCCACCGTGGCCGCCTCGGCCCTCACCGGCGTCATCACCGATCCACGATAGGTGATGTGGAAAGAGCATCTGTCAACGAATGGGGAAACGAATAAACGAATGAATTGCAGTCGCTGAGACATTCGTTTATTCGTTGGCTATTCGTTGACAGAGAACACCCAAGAGCAAATTGATTGCATAGCTGAGCAGTTAAGGCCAGTCGAAGAGGTCTTGGAGGAATAGAAAAACGGGCTCACCCTGGGGGCTGATTCTCACCGTTCACGCCCGAAGGCAGGCCCTTGCGGCCACGACGGAGTATCACCGACTTACATCGGAGCAGCCCGATCCAGGACTTACGAGTCCCGCTTTCCAACTCATTAATACAAGATAGTCCTCTATTTGTCAAGGAGAATAGGCTATGCAGACAAAAATCACCGGCCGCGTGTGGAAGTACGGCGACGACGTCAACACCGACGTCATCTTTCCCGGCAAGTACACCTACAGCATCTCCGATCCCAGGGAGATGGCTCAGCACGCGCTGGAAGACCTGGATCCGACTTTTGTGGCCAACGTGCAGCCCGGCGACATCATCGTCGCTGGCAAGAACTGGGGCTGCGGCAGTTCCCGCGAGCAGGCGGTGACCTGCCTTAAAGAGGCCGGCGTGGGGGCGATTGTGGCCCGCAGCTTTGCTCGCATCTACTTCCGCAACTGCATCAACGCCGGGCTGCTCATTGTCACCTGCGACGCGGTGGAGGCGGTGGAGGCAGGCGAGGAGGTCACCATTGACTTCGCCGCCGGCCTCGTCACCACGCCACGAGGCGAATACGCCTTCCCGCCGCTATCGCCTTCGGTGATGGAAATTCTCGAGGATGGCGGATTGATTCCCCACGTGCGGAAGCAGTTGGGGATTGAAGAATAATAGACAAGGAGGAGTGAAATGGCAAAGTACAGAATAGCCTGGATGCCGGGCGACGGCATCGGGGTGGACGTGATGGACGCGGCCAGGATCGTGCTGGACGCCATCGCCCTGGACGCGGAGTTCATCCACGCCGACATCGGGTGGGAGTTCTGGTGCACCGAGGGTGAGCCGCTGCCGCAGCGCACGATTGACACTCTCAAAACCTGTGACTGCGCGCTGTTCGCCGCTATCACCTCCAAGCCCAAGGAGGAGGCCGAGGCGGAGTTGATCCCCGAGTTGCAGGGCCAGGGGCTCACCTACCGCAGCCCCATCGTGCGCATGCGCCAACTGTTTGACCTGTACGTCAACCTGCGGCCCTGCAAGGCTTTCAAGGGGAATCCACTGAACTACCGCGACGATCTGAACCTGGTGGTCTTCCGTGAGAACACCCAGGGCCTCTACGCCGGCGTCGAGTTTCACCCCTTGCCGGCGGAGGTACGGGAGGCGCTGGAGGCGCACAGTTCCCGGATGGCCGCTTTCCATGATGTGCCATTGGAGGACATCGCCCTGTCGTGTCGCATCTTCACCCGCCGGGGCTGCCAGCGCATCGTGCGCCGGGCCTTCGAATACGCCCAGCGGCATGGCTACCCGACGGTCACCCTGGTGGAGAAGGCCAACGTCATCCGCGAAACCAGCGGGCTGATGGTGCGCGAGGCGCGGAAGATCGCTGCGGAGTACTCCGGCATCGAGCTGTGGGAGACCAACGTGGATGCGATGGCCATGTGGCTGGTCAAGAACCCCCAGAACTACGGGGTGATCGTATCCAGCAACATGTTCGGCGACATCGTCTCCGACCTGGCCGCGCAGTTGGTGGGCGGGCTGGGCTTCGCCGCCAGCGGGAACATCGGCGACGACTTCGCCATCTTCGAGCCGACCCACGGCTCAGCGCCCAAATACGCCGGGCAGTACAAGGTCAACCCCACGGCCATGCTGCTGGCGGTCAAGCTGATGCTGGACTGGCTGGGGGAGACCGAGACGGCGCAGGCATTGGAGCAGGCCATCGCCGACACCATCGTCGAGGGGAAAGTGCGCACCTACGACCTGGGCGGCAGCAACACCACTTTGGAGGTCGCCGAGGCTGTGGCCGCCAGGCTGTAGAAGCGCAGCAGTTGCTCCCCGCCAACAAAGCAACGCCCCCGTGACACCTCTCACGGGGGCGCTTTGGTTGCCGCTGATCGCTGTTAGCGGTTTGACCTTTTGGGAATCCTGTGCGATAATAGAGCTAATTCGAGGCGCGATACTTTGAGCGCTGGGTGAGACGGAGAGGTATTAGTTATTCCGGGAGCAGAATCGTGAGGATTGTTTACAGCCGCCAACGTGAGGGGATGGTGTGTCCCTGCGTTGGCGTTTTTGGTTTACAAATCCGCAGGTTTTATTTGGAGGGGATATGGACGATTTCCAGAAAGTTGTTTTAGCTGCGCTTTTGCACGATCTTGACAAACTTCCTGAGATCGCAGAAGCCCTGGCTCCGCTGAATTGGCAAGCTGCTCGACAGGACCCAGTTCTTTCTCGCATCCTTCTCCAAGCCGAAGCGTACTCCTCTGGGAGCGAACCAGGTGCTCCTCTAGCTGAGCCTCCGCTTGTTTCCATCTTCAGCCGCGTCCAGTTGGATCACCGGCCGCCTACTTATTACCGGAGGATCGCTTCGTTGGCTAAGACGGAAGCCGACCAGACCCACCTGTTTCCCACAGATTCAGAGATGGTAGGCAATTTCGAGGGCTACTTGCGAGCCTTTGCTATCGAATTGCAGGAATCGGTAGAAATGGTTGGTCTTAAGGACTTCGATCGTCTGTATGACCACTTGCTGGCCGTGCTGCAGCTCTATGCCTGGTGTCTGCCTGCCCACGTCAATGATGTGTCCTTGTTCGACCACCTGAAGATGGCCAGTGCGATTGCAGCTTGCCTGTACCGCTATCATGAGGCCAACAAATCGCTCAAAGCTGAGGCTATCGAGGCCGCTGAAGGGGAGTCGCGCTTCCGCCTGCTGGTGGGCGACCTTTCCGGCATCCAGGACTACATTTTCGGCATCGCCAGCATCGGTCCCGGCGGTGTTGCCAGGCGCTTGCGAGCTCGGTCTTTCTTTATGAGCCTCATCTCTGACGTCCTCGGTCACCTCATCGTCCACCGGTTCACGCTCCCCTTGAGCAACATCATCATGTCCTCCGGCGGCAAGTTCTACGTCCTGCTGCCCAATCTGTCGGGTGTGGAGGAGCGGATAATGCACCTGCGGGAGGAGATTGATGATTGGCTCCTGGCGGAGTTCAACGGTGAGATTGGGGCCAATCTGGAATCCACTGCCTTCCCAGGCGCCCATTTCGGGCCCAGCCAGTTGGGGGTGGCTGGCTTCGGTAAGGTGGTCACTGATCTGAGCTATGCCCTGGCCGGGCGCAAGAAGCAGCGCTCCCGCCAGGTGCTGCAAACGGAGGGGCAATGGAAAGAGGGGCGATTCCTGATCAAGTGGGACTTTAGGGGGCTGGGCGATTGCCAGAGCTGCGGGCGCTTCCCGGCCAGCAAAGCTGGTGGTCTTTGCCCACGCTGTGCTCAGGATGCTCAACTGGGAGGGAAGCTGCCCAAAGCCAAGTATGTAGCCTACTACAGATCTGGAGGACCAAAGGAGGCCATTTCGCTTCCGCTGGGGTATCGAGCCGCTGTGCTGACTGAAGAAGAACTGACCAAAGCCGAGGGAGCCTATCTTGTGGTCCGGCTCAACAATCCCGACGTAAGCGGGTTGCGCGAGCATCCGGCCGGGTTCCGCTACCTGGCCAACCACGTTCCGACCTGGCCCGATGGCAGCCCCAAGACCTTCGATAAGATCGCTGGCTCAGCCAAAGGACGGCAACTGCTGGGCTATGTCAAAGCTGACGTGGATCACCTGGGGGTGCTCTTTGCCCAGGGCCTCCGCGCCGATGAGGGCGGTCGCGACACGGCGGCTCACCTGATGGCCCTCAGCCGGGAGCTCGACCTCTTCTTCTCCGGCTGGCTGGAGCACACCGTCAGTCGGCCTGGTGGCGAGTACGAGAACTTCTATACCATCTTCTCCGGCGGCGATGACCTTTTCCTGGTTGGGCCGTGGGACAAGGCTGCTGAATTCGCCTGCCACGTCAACACGAAGCTAAGAGAGTTCGTGGGTGGCAATCCAGACATCACTCTTTCGGCGGGCGTTCTCTTCACCAAGCATCGGTATCCCATCGCGCGAGCTGCCGGTAAAGCTGAAGAAGTGCTAGGGCAGTCGAAGGAGAGGGAGTGGGAAGATGAACGAGGAGAGAGGCGCAATCGCAATCAGTTGACCGTCCTGGGCGACACCTTTCGCTGGGAGCAGGCTATCTCCATCTTCAAAAACATTGAGACCCTCAAGGAGCACGCCGATGAGCTGACCTCGTCATTTCTGTACAGCCTGGTGCAGTATAGCCAGATGTATAAAGCTTACCTGGCGGGCGATCTCGACGTGGTGCCCCGGTATCGAGCTATGTTCGCCTACAACATCGCCCGCAACCTGCAAAAAGGCCCTGAGGTGGTCTTCGAATGGGCCGATGAGTTGATGCGCTCTTTGAGTGGGCGCCGGGAGAGCGAGCAAATGCGCCATTTGGGTCTGGTGGCCACTTATCTGCTTTTCTACAGGCGCAAAATAGCCGAAAGCTGATCCGGCTTTATTAAGAAGGGAGGATTTCCAATGACTGATCGTATCACCGGCACCGTGAAGTGGTTCGATGCAAGCAAAGGATATGGCTTCATCGCACGCTCCGATGGAAGGGGAGATGTCTTTGTCCACATCTCGGACGTGCAGAATAGCGGTCTGGGTGACCTACAGGAGGGCCAGCGCGTTAGCTTCGACTTAGAGAGGACTGACAAAGGCTGGAATGCCGTCAAACTCGCCCTGGGGGGTGGTGCGCCATCCCGGCCTGCCCTTGCCACTGATTTCCCTGCAGACTACTTGGAGGGCGGATACTTTGAGACAGTGGAGGGCAAACGTAGGGTCAAACCCGTTGTGGTTGATAAATGGGCCGAGACAGTGGCTCGGGTGCTGGGACGCGGGGATATGAAAGCTCACCAACTGCGCCGCTTCTTCAACAAGGCGCGGGCCATCGAGAGCAAGCTGGACAGCGAACCCTTTGCCGCGGTGGTGACTGACATCCACACTTTCAAGCGGGATGCCGCCTACGCCGTCAGCCGGAAGGTTGCCCCCAAGGAGTTCAAGGAGTTCATAGACCGCAACGTGGAGTTGGCCGTCCAAGACCTGGACAGCTTTAGGAAAGGCTTCATCGAGCATTTCCAGAGCATCATGGCCTACTTCGCCTACTACTTCCGTGACAAGTAGTTATCACGTACAAAGGAGGTCAAACAATGGTCGGCAAGTTAAACGAGTATCGGCTCATCGAGGGCACTATCACCTGTGAGACAGGCCTTCGTATCGGAGGCTCGCAGGAAAGTATCGAGATAGGCGGGATGGAGAATCCCATCATCCGCCATCCGATCACCGACGAGCCCTACATCCCTGGCTCCTCCCTCAAGGGCAAAGTCCGTTCGCTCTTGGAACTAAAGCACGGGAGGGTTAGCCCCACTGGGGAGCCCTGCGGCTGCGGCAAGTGCATGATCTGCCGGGTTTTTGGACCTCACAAGACTCCCCACCACAAGCTAGGCCCCACCCGCATCCTGGTGCGCGATGCCGCTCTCACCGACGAATCGAAGGCCAAGCTGGAGAAGGCGCGGGAGGACAGGGGCCTTTTCTACGCCGAGGTCAAGACCGAGAACATCGTCAACCGTCTCACGGGCACGGCGGAGCATCCCCGCACCATTGAGCGCGTCCCGGCTGACACCAAGTTCAAGTTCGAAATCGCGGTGCGCCTCTTTGAGGATGACGATGAGGCCCAGATCATGTCCCTTATCGAAGAGGGCTTGGACTTGCTCCAGCAGGATTACCTGGGCAGCTCCGGCAGCCGGGGCTACGGCAAGGTAGAGCTGGAATACGAGGTTAGTTGAAATGAAGACATACCGAGTGAGGCTCAGCCTCGACTCGGCCTCCCTCTCCGCTTGGCAGTCGGACACCATCTTTGGGCACCTGTGCTGGACGGTGCGCTATAACGAGGGTGAGGAGGCGTTGGGCCAGTTCCTGGTGCCTTTCCTGGCCGGGGAGCCGCCGCTGGTGCTGTCCAACGGTTTCCCCGACGACCTGCTGCCCCGTCCGGTGCTGCCACCCGAATTGCCTCCGGGCCTGGAGACGCCCAAGCGGGATCAAGTGGCCGCGATGCGCAGAGAACGCCAGGGCAGGGGCATCAACCATGTAGACCTGGAAGAGTTCAATGCCATTTGCCAGGGCAAGAGGGTGATGCCAAGGTCAAAGGAGGCCAGAGTTGAAGGCCATATCGTTCTCAAGAATCTGATCAACCGCCTGACGGGTACCACTGCCGGATCGGAAGCTGAAGAAGCAGCCGGTGGGAATCTGTACGATCTTGAAGAGATCGTTTACCTTAAGAAAGATCCGCTGGGAAAGAAGACGCCTGTGCCGATATCTATCTACCTCAAGGTCATGGATGATTCCTGGGAGAAGCGCGCCGGGGAGCTCTTCGATCAGATGGCCCTGGCGGGCTTCGGGGCTAAGAAGTCGGCGGGGTATGGACAGTTCAAAGTAGAGAGCTTCGAGCCGTTTGACGGCTTTGCCGCGCCCGATGGCGCCAACGGTTTCGTCAGCCTCTCCAACTTCGTACCGGCCCAGGCCGATCCCGTTGAAGGTCACTACGAGACGCTGGTTAAGTATGGCAAGTTGGGGGAGGAGTTTGCCTCCAGCAGCGCCATCTCGCCGTTCAAGTTTCCTTTGCTGATGTTGGCGGCCGGCGCCACCTTCCGCGACGACAATCCCGGAGATTTCTATGGCCGGATGGTAGAGGGTGTCCATCCCCAGGATGATCGCATCGTACAATACGGCTACGCTTTTGCTGTGCCAATCGTTCTGCCCTGAAGGAGGAAAAGTAATGGATATATTTGCTACTGCTAAGACCCTGGGCGAATTTGCCAAGAATGTGGGCAGCGTCATCACCGTCGCAGAGATGATGGGCGTTCTCATCTCCAAGGGGAGGCAGACGTGGACCTACCTGGTTGGCAAGAAGGAGGAGGAGCTGGTTGAGAAGGACGACGTAGCGGTCATGGTCCAGATTAACCAATTCCTGGTCACTACCACCAAGAAGTTCCTGGAGAATGAGGGGATTGACGCCCATCTCATCCTGATCACCAACGTGGAGGATGGCAGCTCGATCAAATACCTGGACAACGACAAGAAGCAGGAATGGATTGACGTGGTGGCTGACTTTTTCGATGCGGTGACCGGGATAGAGCGGGATTGGGGAGCCAGGACGCTTCACGTTTTCCTGGCGGCTCCGGCGGCTTTAGCTTTTGCCCTGGGCTGCAAGATGAGCGTGCAGCATAACATTCGTCTCTACAACTGGATGGCAGAGGAGCGTTCCTATGTCCGGGTGCTCACCGTGCCCAGGGACATCCGCTAAACGCTTCGTTGTCAAAGTCGCACTGTTAGCCCGATGAATCGGGGATGAGCCATGCTCGATAAACTCCGCATCGCCAAATACCATTTCACCCTGGAAGCGGTAGAGAGGCTGGGGCTGCCGCGCTACAAGGGGAGCACGCTGCGGGGTGGCTTTGGGTCGGTCTTTAAGCGCACGGTCTGCTTCCAAAAGGGGGTGAAGACCTGCGCCGATTGCCTGCTCAAGGAGAACTGCCCCTATGCTTACATCTTCGAGACGCCCGTTCCCGAGGATGCCCAGGTGCTTTCCAGCTACAGCGAAGCCCCGCATCCCTTCGTCATCGAGCCGCCGCTGGATACCACGACGGTCTACGAGCCGGGGGAGACGCTGGACTTTGGGCTGGTGCTGGTGGGGCGGGCCATCAATTATCTACCCTACTTCATCGTCGTCTTCCGCGAGGTGGGCAGGGTGGGGCTGGGGCGGGGGAGGGGGAAGTACACGCTGCGAGAGGTGGCCGCTGTGCAGCCTCTGGATGGGGTCGAGGAAACCATCTACTCGGCGGCCGACGAGATGGTTTGCGACCGAGACCTGAGCGTGGGCTGGGGGGAAATCGAAGCTCGAAGTTCAGAGTTCGGACGTGAAACGTCAAACGTGGAACGTGAAACGTCTCAGTTCAGGCTGACGGCCAACTTCCTGACCCCCACCCGCATGAAGCACAAAGGCGAGTACGTGCGGCGTCCTGAGTTCCACGTCCTGATCCGCAATATCCTGCGCCGCGTCTCCTCTCTCTCCTACTTCCACTGCGGGGAGCGGTGGGAGACGGACTACCGGGGCATCATCCAGGCGGCCCAGGGAGTGCGGCTGGCCGGGGTGTGGACCGAGTGGGTGGATTGGGAGCGCTACTCCCGCCGCCAGCAGCAGCGGATGAACCTGGGCGGGCTGGTGGGTCAGGCAGCTTACGAGGGAGAGTTGAGTCCCTTCCTGCCCCTGTTGGTGTTGGGGGAGTTGGTGCACGTGGGGAAGGGGACGGTTTTTGGCAACGGGTGGTACAGGCTGGAGGGGTGAAGGGACAAGAAGGGGTGCATGAGCTTGATACTGCCCCGCAAACCGAGCGTGGGTGAGCTGGGAGGAGGAGAATGTCGCTAATCGCTAACGGAAGGGGGAGCCAGATGGTCGAAACATGCCCAAAATGCACGATTTTGGCGACCTTGAACGACTGCCCCGCAAGCCTTTCGTACGGCCGAGCATGGCCGAGCATAGGCGAGCGTGGAGGCGATTAGATAGGGTGAAACAAACTGCAGTAACAAAACAAGTCCCGATGAATAGGGGATTGAAACTCAACTGGCAAAACATAACAAGCAGAATACTGCAATCGTAACAAAAGAAGTCCCGATGAATAGGGGATTGAAACTTGGATCACCGATGTGAATGACCTTCTCATTCGCGGTGTAACAAAACAAGTCCCGATGAATAGGGGATTGAAACACTAGGTGGCGCGCTAATAAGATTTTTGGTGCATGTGTAACAAAAGAAGTCCCGATGAATAGGGGATTGAAACACAAAAGCAACCTATTCCTCCTAGTCTTTTCGCTTCCGTAACAAAAGAAGTCCCGATGAATAGGGGATTGAAACCAGACTTACTTCAGGAAGCGCAAGCAGCAATTGAAAAAAGTCACAAAAGAAGTCCCGATGAATAGGGGATTGAAACTCGGCCCTGTCCTCCACTTCGCGCTCTAGGTATTCCAGTCACAAAAGAAGTCCCGATGAATAGG
>JAUWOY010000061.1 GCA_030611885.1 Chloroflexota bacterium
CCTCGACTTTCGTCTCGGTAGGAATCTTTCTGTTGGACATAGAACCTCCCTGTGGCGGATCTTGATAGAGTGCCTATCCTACCACAGAGTGGTCCGTTTTTCAAATATCTGTCAACGTTTCACAGCCTAATGAACCATCCCGAAAACGGGGAATTAGAGGGGCCAGACCTGACAGGTGGAGAAACCAGGTTTTTGCACTCGAAAGGAACAGACTGTTGCTTTTGGAACTCTCCGCAGCACAAGAAGCCGCCTTCTGTCAGCCAAAAACCTGGTTTCTACCCTCCAATCTCCAATCTCTAATCTCCAATATCCAATCTCTATGGCTTAACCATAATCTTCCCATCCTCCCTGGTCACCGATTTGGCAATGGCATCCACCGCCTCGTCCAGGTCGTAGCGGGCGGTGATGATCTGGGTCATGTCAATAAGGCCGGAGGCCATCAGGCGGATGACGCTGGGGAAGACGGCGTGGCCGGAGTGACCCTGCGATCCAAAGACTTGGCCGCGCCGCACCTGCAAGGTCTCCAGGTACATGGGCACCTTCGTGGCGGCCCGCCCGATCTGGACAATCTTGCCGTTGATGGCCAGCGATTTCTCCATTTCGGATACCGTCACCTGCGGGGCACCGGCGGCCTCCACGTGGAGGTCGGCCCCCTGGCCCTCGGTGAGGTCCATCACCACCTCGGAGGGGGTCACCTGGCGCGGATCGAAGACATAGTCGGCCCCCACTTTCTTCGCCAGCTCCCGCCGGGGGGCAGAGAGCTCGAAGCCGATGACCTTGGCCGCGCCTGAGGCCTTGCACTCGGCCGTGGCCGCCAGGCCGATGGGACCCAGGCCATAGACGGCCACGTAGGCACCCGGACGGAAGCCCCCGGCCCGTTCGAAGATGGCGTTGTAGGCCACGCTGGAAGGCTCCGTCACAGCCCCGGCCTCGTAGACCTTTTCTTCGTCGCCGTAGCGATCCATCAGGGCGTTGAGTTTCCAGCAGTACTTGGCCCCGACGGCGATGTACTCGGCGAAGGCACCGGGGATGGTGAAGCCGATCTCTTCCAGGTTGGTGCAGTGGTTGGGGAAGCCGTTGCGGCAGGGGATGCAGTGGCCGCACCAGATCATCTCCTCGGCGGTGACCATGTCGCCCACCTCAAGATCCTCGACCTCGTCGCCCACCTCGACTATCTCGCCTGAGAACTCGTGGCCCAGGATGGTGGGGAACTTGGTCAGGCCAGGGTACAGGATGTAGTCATCCTCGTCGGTCTCGTAGAAGTGCATGTCGGAACCGCACACCCCGCAGGCCTTGATCTGGATGAGCACCTGGTCTGGCTTGATAGTGGGCTTCTCCACTTCCTGCACTTTGAGCTCCGGGTAGCGCCAGATAGCGTTACCAGTGATGGCCTTACCCGTCGTCTTCTCGAACTCCGAGACTTGGTACCCCTCACGGGGTTCCCATTTAGCTGTTAGAACTAACCCTTTCATCAGTTAACCTCCTTGATTTTTTGATAGCTTAAATCGTATCTTCTCAATATTTTGGGGGGAAAGGGGTGCATGTGGGCATAGCGAGCATCCGCCGGTTGAGTAGACCTTCAGGTCGTATCGAAACCCAGGATGCGAACGGGTCTACCGACAACCCGCTTGGCCTCGATACGTCGCTTCGCTCCTACTCGGCCGGCGCTAACGGGTTTCTTGCCTCATGAGTGGCGCGAACGCGCCGTGGAGCAACTCGCAATGACAAGCAATTGGGATTCTCCTGCTGCCAGCCTCTGTTCCACCTGCTCCAGAGTGGGGATGCCCTCCGTTCCCGGCTTTTCCACGACGAAGGAAGCCACGCAGTTGGCGAAATGCGCCGCCGTGTAGGGATCGCCACTTCTTTCCAGCTCGATCAGATAAGCAGCGGCAAAGACGTCGCCCGCCCCGGTTGGATCTATCTCTATAGTTTTGAAGGCGGGGAGACGGCGAGCCTCGCCCTGGTGGTACACCGTCGCCCCTCCAGGGCCGTGGGTGACCACCAGGGTTTCGGCCATGCGGGCGTAGTCCTGGATGACGTTCTCGTCCCTCTGCACATCCTTCTCACTGAAGATCACCACCCTGGCACAGGTCAGAACCTCGGCCGCCCCGTCCCAGGGCTTGGGAAAGACCCGCCCGTCCCCATCCCAGCAGCGCATCCAGCCTTGCGGCGTAACTCCAATCAGCGCACGGGGGAAAATCCCAGCAATGCTCCCCTCTAACTCATCCGCCAGAGGGCCCAAGAGCACGATTTTGGCCTCTCGCCAGGCAGGGGGGATGTCCTCGGTCTTTATCTTCCCAGCCACAGCGCGGAGAAACTGGGTGCGAGTCCCGTCAGCAGAGTAGAGGTTTTGAAAAGTGGTGGTCACCGGCGAGGGCAGACGAAGCACCTCAATGCCCTGGTAAAGGGGATTGAGACTCAAATCAGAAGAGGCCCTGGTGACCACTGCGGTTCGCTGCCCCAGGTTGCGCGCTGTCAGGGAGGCAAAGGTCACCGTCCCCCCGACAGTGTAGCCACCCGCCTGCAAATCCTTGGTCACAGTGCCGATCACCAGAAAGTCCGGGTGAATCATCTTCAGACGACCCCTCATAGCTTCTCAAACCGCTTGACGCCCAAAACGAAGACGACCGCCCCGCCGACCTCGACTTCCCTCGTTTCCGCTGGGAAGGACGGAGGCCCAAAATTCTTAGTGGTCGGCAGTGGAGGGGCGGGTGCGATGTGAGGGCGGCAATTGGCCTTGACGATCCCCAGCACCTCGTCCACCTGGTCGCTCTCCGCCCCTATCAAGAGCGTGGTGTTGCTCATCTTCAAGAATCCGCTGGCGGTGCTGATCCTGGTAGATTTGTGGCCCCTCTCCGCCAGGGCTTCGGTCACCTTCCCCGCATCCTCATCCTTGACAATGGCCATGATCAAGTCCATTTCTCCCCCTCCCTTATTCGACCCCGCACTCCGCCAGGAGCCTTCGCGTCTCCTGCAGGGCATCCTCCAAGTAAGGCATGTAACGAGGTTTGAGCTCCAGCAGTACGACTCCCTCGTAGCCCTTCAAGCAGGAGAAGATCTCTCGATACGGTATCTCACCCCAGCCTATGGGCATGTGAAGGTCTCCCTTTCCCTCAGAGATAAGAGCGATCGGCCTCCTATCAACTCCCGCTGGCCTGCCGAAATTGTCGTGGATGTGAACGTGCTTGATGAGCGGCCTGGCAAGCTCGATTGAATCGAAGAAGTCGAAGCCATAGTAACGCGAGGCTATATAGGCGTGGCCGAAGTCGAAGGTGATGCCCACGTTTTCCTTACCCACTCCCTTCACTTGCTCAACCAGGCGGTTTATCACCCCTCCGTAGTTGTAGAGGGTGACATCCCCACCGGGAGCAATGCGATAGAAGAGATCAACACCCTTCACCCGTACCCGCCTGGCCATTTCCCAGAGAGCCTCCTCATCAACCCTGGGGCCGGCGTTCTCCACGCAGATAGTCACCCCCTTCTCCCCGGCGAACTCCGCCAGCTCAGCCAGGGTCTCCCTCTCGATTCGCTTCTGCTCCTCAATAAAGGTCCGGTCAGGAAGGGAAAGGAGTTCTCTGGTGAGGGCCGCCTGCCCCAGGTATTCGTTACCAAGCTCTACCCTGCCACTGTGGTAGACCAGGATCTCTGCGCCGATCTCGCTCGTGAACTCGATGCTGGCCTCGAAAATGCTTTTGTGCAACGGAAGTGCCTCGGCGTCCATCAGGTTCAGCCAGTCTGAGCAATGCACGGTGTACTGGAGATCGAACTTGGCCAGCACCTCCTTGACCCTCTTCACCTGCCTGGGGTTGAGCCTTCCGTTGAGAATGGCGTCTACCCCGTGGGTCGGGATCTCCACGTAATCGAAGCCCACGCGCTGGAAATGGGCCAGATTCTCCTCTAATACCTCTAAGTTGCCATCAATGCGCGAAGAGTCAGCATTGATGCCGATGCCTTTGATACTCATAGCGTTGTCTCCGTCATCGAGCAGGACATGTCAGGTTCCGATGCCGCCGCTCATCGTTACCAGACTAAAAAAGTTCTTAGCACCCCAAAGCAGGGTGATAGAAAATGCAGAACACTGTCAGCGGATTTTTGGAACGGATTGAACGGAAAATGCCGCGCACGGAGCCCCAATCCGTTCAATCCGCTCCCCGAATCCGTTGACAGTTCCACTCATCCCCCCGCTTTGACGTGCTATGAAAAAGCTCACGGTCAAACCTCCAACGTCATACCATCGTAGGCCACGGTGATCCCATAGGGAGCAACCCGCTCCACCAACTCCTCATGCAGGAGATTGTTGTGGTTGATGTGAGTGATCACCAACCGTCGGATGGAATAATCCTGCGCCAGAGAGATAAGTTCCTGAACGCCGATGTGACTGTGGTGCGGCTCAAAGGTAGGGGTGTGAAATATGGCCACATCGGCCCCTTCCAGCAAGTGGCGGTGGAGATCGCTCAACTCAGGGCCGGAATCGCTGAAGTGAACGATCCGTGTCCCCGCCTCCTCGAAAACGAAGCCGTAACAGGGAACATGGTGGATGACTTTGAAGGGCATAACCGTCAGGTCGCCGAAGTGCAGCCGGGTGTTGGAGTGGAAACCGGAGAGGAGGGCCCGTTCTTCCAGGCGCGGGGTCAGCCGGAGTTTGGGCAGCACATCGTAACCGGCGAAGATCGGCAGCACCCGGTTCCAGTACTCGAACGCCACCAGCCCGCCGATGTGGTCGAAGTGTTCGTGGCTCAGGAAAACGGCCGACAGGTCAAACACCTCGGCCCGGTCCAACTGCGAGCTGATCTCCGGCGGCGTATCGAGCAGGATGCGATGTCCGGCCGCCTCGATCAACAAAGCGGCCCGTTGCCGGACGTTGTGTCCCCCTTCTTTCCTGGCCACCTGGCACCTCTGACAGGTGCAGCCAAAGCTGGGGATACCCTCGGCCGCTCCGGTACCTAAAAACCTGATTTTCATCTCTCGCCTCCAAAAAGCAAGTCTCCTCCCACGCCTCTGTGTGGGCTTTTCCCCCGGTAAAGCACCCTGCAGAGGCTGTTGTAGAGCTCGGCCAGCGAGCCGTATTCCAGCTCCCTCCCGTAGACGATGCCCGCCTCCTCGTCCTGCGACCCCGTCGCCAGGAGGCTGACGGTCACCTCGTGGCGGGAAGGGCCCCCGTGGGTGGTCTTCACCCAGGGCATATCCCAGAAGAATGCATATTTGCGCCTCAGGGCCACGAAGACGTCGCCGCAGCGAGGGCTCTGGAGGAGCTTCAGCCACTGCAGGGGGTAGGGGAACTCCTTGTCGTAGGTCTTCGCCAGCATCTCCCCGGCCGAGACGACCTCCCCCTCGACCTCGCCCAGGCCCAGCGGGTCGGCGCCGGCCACCACCTCGTAGAGGAAGCCGCCCTCCCTCTCGGAGAGCACTGCCTGGCCATCCCGCGAGAGGATGGAAATGCCACCTTCCTCCAGGTTGGAGGCCACGAAGGCCACGTCCTCCTTGGCAGCTATGGCCCCCAGGATGTCCTTGCCACGGTAATCCCTCAACTCGCGGTAGGTCGTCTTGCGCCAGCGGCCCTCGTCCCCGGGATTTTTGACGTAGACGAAGAGAGGCCCCCGGCCGTTGGAGACCACCGCCGCGTTCCGGTTCTCGCCGTGGAAGATCAGTCCCTCGACGTCCTCCAGGAAATCCTCCGGCTTCACGTGTCCCTCGACGGGCTTCGGGCCGTGGTCGGAGAACATGATGATGGTGGGGTCGAGCGTGTAGGCACGGATGGCGGCCATCAGCCTGGGAAACTCCTCGTCCAACTGCTGCATGAACCTCCTCTGCCCGACCTCCGCCTCGTTGTGGACGATGCTATCGCCGGAGATGTTCAGCAAGTAGATGTCGGCCTCGTGCTCCCTGAGGGCATTGATGAACGACGTTATCCGGAAGGGGATTATCTCGTAGGAGGCCTCCAACTCCAGGCGGACGGCCTCCTCGCTCTCGATGGTGAGCACGTTGGGGGCGCCGAGCCCGCCCAGCTTCCAGCCTATCTGGCAGGTTCGGAAGCCGAAGCTGGTGAACAGCCGCCGCGCCAGGTCCGGCCCCACCAGGTCGTCGAACCTGGCCGTCTCCTTGAGGTGGAGCATCGCCCGGGTCTCCCGGTCGAAGGTCACTTCACCAACGACGGGCATCTCCTCCAGGCCGCAGCCTGCCTTGACGGTCAACTCGGCCGTCTCGGTGACGGTGGGGACGACGCTGATGAGGTTCTTGATCGTCGTTCCCCCCGCGAAGGCATCGGCTATGTTCTCCAACTCGCCCATGAACCTGTGGAAAGCGCCCAGGTTGTCGAGCCATAAGATGATCAGAGGTCTTGCTCTCACTGCTTCTCCACTCACTCCCCTATCAGTCCCAGATCGGCCAGATAGGGGTTATAAACGTACTTACGAGAGAACTCGCCCTCAAAACTGGCGTGGTAGGTTAAGGCTTGGGCCGGATCGAGGAACCAATCGCCGCGCGAGAGGGTATCGCCAATCTCCTGGTTGTAGCCCCAGGGGGTGTTGGCCCGATCCTGGCCGTAATCCTCACCGTCAATAGCGGACGGCAGGATGCGGCCCCGGTAGTCGAAGGGTTGATCGAAAGCCCGCCCAGGGCCGATTTCGTGCCGGTGCACCCAGAGGGTGTCGTAGATAGAAACGAGTTGGTACGATACGTCGTCGTCTTTGAGGCTCTCCGGGACTTCGGCCCGCTCTCCCACGCGGTAGACGACGGTGTGCGGCACGAGGACCTTGCGCTGGGCGTAGATGCCGTGGCCGTATGTCTCCACGTAGACGACAGGATGGCTCCCCTCAAGCCGAACCGAACCTTTGACCTTGAGAAAGTTCCCTTCCAGCGACTGGTCGGCGGCGTAGAGGTAGATGTGGCTGTGAGCCAGCGTCTCCACGGCCTGCAACCGTCCCCACGGCGTGCTGTCTTTGGCGACGACCATCTGGATGGATTCCATGTCGTTCTCGTGGCAGCCCTCCGACCTTTCGCACGGATCTCGGGTGTAGTCGCGAGGGTGAAAAAGGGCGTAGAGGAGAAACCAGTGAGTCTCTGTCTCTATCACCGAATAGTAGACGTAGGCCGATAGGTCGCCCGTGGGCTGGTTCTCCCAGTTGTTGCTGCCGACCCAGTCGCCGTCGAAGTCCACGGCGGTGATGAAATCCTGGTTCGAAGCGACGCCCTGGCGGATGACCGGCGCGTAGTGGCGGGCCAGCTCCTGGTGAGAAGCCGGGGAGCCGGGGGCGGCCGTCGGCGTGGGTGATGCGCAACCGCTAAACGCCAGCGCCACCAGGATCACCAGGCTCAAGGCTGTGACGGCCCTCAAATATCGGAGTGATAACACATTCGTCTCCTTTTCGACTCGATGGTGACGTCAATCGAACGCCCTTCACCTTATGTGTGACGGCGGCCCGCCAGCACCGCCGCCACATCGTCCATCGTGCCACGCCAGGGGCCTGGTTGCTCCTGCTTCAACGTGGTGACCGCCGCCGCAAAGCGGCAAGCCTCCTCAACCGGCGCACTCAACCGCTTGCCCACGTAGGTGGCAAAACAGGTGTCGCCCCGGCCGGTGCGACCGTTGAGAGATCGGGGGGTGAAAGGCGCTTCGTAGATCTGGCCATCGGCGTAGACGGTGACACCCGACGACTGGGTGACGACGACTTCGCGGGGGCCGTAGGCAGCCAGTTGACGGGCAGCAACTTGCAGGTCCGTCTGGCCGGTGAGGAGTTCCGCCTCGGCACGATCTACTTTAAGGTAGGTCACCAGCGCCAGGCCCTCAGCCATTTCGGGCCATTGGTGAAAGACCAGGACCTGCCCTGCGCTTGCCGAAGGGTGGCCGTTCTCACGGACGCGGACGAAGCCCTGCACGTCCAGGCCCACTGGCCCACGAGCGGCCAAATGCTTGAGCAGCGGCAGGTCCACCTCGCCGGCGATGATGGGCGCGATCAGGTACACCTGGGCCGACAGGTCGGGGATCTCCTCTCGCCGGAAGGGACCGGCAAAGCCCAGCGGCTTGCAGACGCGCCGCTCCATGTCGGCCGAGTTGTAGATGTTCTCGATGCCCGAAGTTTCTGGAGCTGGCATGGCAAAGACCTGCCCACCCTCTTGTTTCAGTTCATCCAGCAGCGGGAAGTCGTCGGGGTGCAGGCGGGTGACGACGGCCACGCGGACGCCGATGCGCCGAAGGGCCACGCTACCGTAGTAGACGGCTCCGCCGGAGGCGATCTCGCTTGTGCCATCCACCACCAGCCTGTCCTTGGCAAAGTGGCCGATCATCATGATGTCAACGTCGCACATTCTGTTTTGACCTCCAGAAGAAAGGCTTACAAGAAAAAGGCTTGCGCAGCAGTGGACGCAAGCCTGCGTGAAACGTAATCCTATCGCGCCGCTTCGTACAGAGCCAGAATGTTTTCGATGGGCGTTTCGGGCATAACGTTGTTGGTAGGAGCCAGGATGAACCCTCCCCCCTGCCCTAGCACCCGGCACAGCCGCGCAACCTCGGCGCGCACCTGGTCAGGCGTGCCTTGCGATAGAACGGTTTGAATGTCCAGCGCACCATGGAAGCAGAGCGCGTCACCGAAATCCCGCTTCAGTCCGGCGGGTTCCATGCCCTTGGCCGACACCTGGATGGGATTGAGGATGTCCACGCCCATCTCAATGAAATCAGGTATGAGCTGGCGCACGGCTCCACAGGTGTGGTACATGACCCGCTGACCATGCTCTTTAGCCTGGGCGATGAAGCGCTGCAAGCTGGGCTTGACGAACTGGCGGAACATCCGGGGGCTGATCATCAGCCCGTCCTGCACGCCAACGTCGTCGGCGATGAAATAGATGTCGGTGAGATCGCCCACGGCCTCCAGGATGCGGCGGTCGAATTCCAGGTAGAAGCGCTCCACCCGTTCGATGATAGCCTGGGCCAGGTCGGGGTTCAGCGCCAGGGCCATCATGAACTTCTCCATGCCGCACAGGAACATGGCCAGGCGCAGGACACAGGTGGCATTGGGGCCGGGATCGCGGATGACGAGCGCGTACTCGCTCAGGGCTTCGCAAGTCGGGCGCAGGCCCTCGTAGTCAAACCAGTCGGGGTCGGGCCAGGGGTGAGCCTCGACGTCGGCGACGGTTTGGGCATCCGCCAGCGGCGGTTCGACGACCTCCTCAAAGGGACCGATCATGCGCTTGCGGAGCCCCCACCAGTCCACCCAACTGCAGTCGTCGAAAGCAGGCAAAGGCGGCCCGACGTAGGTCGGCCAGACGGAGCGCAAATCAACGCCCAGGGCCTGCCAAACGCCTTCGTCATCGTCTACGCCGAAGTGCTCGCGCAGGTTGTCGGTGACGGGAGACAAGGCCCACAGATCCACTGGCACCTGGTCCGGCTCAATGTGGTTGATGGCCGCCAGCACTCGCTCTTTGCTGTTCATAGGCACGTGATGCGTGAAACGTGATGCGTGATGTATCTCTTTACGTTTTAGTCGGCCCAGAGCAGCGACTTCTCCGTCTGGGGATCGAAGAACTGCACCTTGTGAGTGTTGAAGCCGAGCGTCACGATTTGGCCCATTCTCAAGCCCAGCGTGGGATCGGCCAGCACGTGGACGCCAGCCTCGCCGATGCGCACGTCAATCAAATCATCGCGGCCCAGCGGCTCGACGACGTAGATTTCAGCGGCGACGCCCTGGTCGGCGATGGTTATGTCTTCGGGACGGATGCCCAGGATGACTTTGCCTTTGCCGACCACCTTCTCGCCTCGGTCCGGGGGCACGACCACGTCGAAACCTTCGCGGCGGGCGTGATAGTCGCCGTCTTCACGGACAACTTCCACATCCACGAGGTTCATCGGCGGATTGCCCACGAAGCCGCCGATGAAGAGCGTGCGCGGCTGGTCGTACAGTTCATCCGGGGTGCTGTATGCTTGCAGCTTGCCATCTTTCATCACGGCGATGCGGTTGGCCATGGTCATGGCCTCCACCTGGTCGTGGGTGACGTAAATAGAGGTGATGCCCAATTCCATTTGCAGGCGCTTGATCTCGCCGCGCATAGAGAGGCGCAGGCGGGCATCAAGGTTCGACAGCGGCTCGTCGAACAACAGCAACTGGGGCTCTTTGACCAGTGCTCGACCCAGAGCTACGCGCTGCTGCTGGCCGCCGGAGAGTTGGGCCGGCTTGCGGTCCATCAAGTGTCCGATGCCCATCATATCAGCCACCCGCTGCGTCCGTTCCCGCATCTCCTCCTTGGGGGTTTTCTTGAGCTTGAGGGGGTAGCTGATGTTCTGGAAGGCGGTCATGTGGGGGTAGAGAGCGTAGCTCTGGAAGACCATGCCGATGTTGCGATCTTTGGGCGCCACCTGGTTGACGACCCATTCGTCGAAATGGATGAAGCCCTCGGTGGGCTTGTAGATTCCGGCGACCATCAGCAGGGTAGTGGTTTTGCCACAACCGGAGGGCCCTAGTAAGGCGACAAACTCGCCGTCGTTTATCGTCAGATTGATAGCATCGGCCCCCACTACGCTGCCCCATCGTTTGCTGAGATTTTCGAGTTCTACTTTCATGATTTTCTCCTCCAATAGAGAATACGTGAAACGGGATGCGTGATAAATCAAGCCCTCACGTTTCAGTTTTGATTTTTATGCTTCACGCTCCGCCCTTGGCCCCACCACTGTAAACGCTGAGCAGCATCTCCTGGGTGAAGATAAAAAAGATCAACACCGGGATGAGTTGGAACATTCCCACGGCGGCGATCATGTTCCAATTGGTCGGCGCAGTGTCGCTGATCATCTGTCTCATGTAGACCGGCAGGTTGGCTACCTTGCTACCCACGGTGAACGTAAAGGGGATCAAAAAGGCGGACCAGCCGGACAGAAAGTTGAAGATGGCCAGGGCAGCGATGCCGGGCTTGATCTGGGGCAGGATGATCTCCCACCACACGCGGAAGCGCGAAGCGCCGTCAATCAGCGCGGCGCGCTCCATGTCCCAGGAGAGGTTATCGAAAAAGCCCTTCATCAGCCAGATGCCCAGCGGCAAGTCCAGGGCGATCATCACCAGCGCCACCCCCCCAAGGGTGTTGTAGCCAAACCAGGCACCGATCGCCGGAATCTTGGAGAGGAAGTTGAGGACGAAAAAGATGGCGATGAGCAGCGTGACGCTGGGGAAAGCGTGCAGAAGGAGCGTCAGGGAGAGGAAACCCTTGCGCCCGGCAAAGTTCATCCGTGACAGGGAATAAGCCGCCATGGACGAGACAAAGCCGACACCGATGACCATGCCCACCGCCAGGATGAACGAGCTCAGGGTGACACGCCAGATGGCCGGATCTTTCAAGAACTCCCAGTTGTTCAAGGTCAGCCCGCCGACGTTGCCCTCGGCATTTATGGGCAACAGGCCCTCAGTACGGTAGGAAAAGGTGGCGATAATCAGCCAGGCATAGCCGAGCACGATAGGCGAAATGCTGATGATGAGCAGAATATAGGGGAATGCCCGGCCCAGGAAGCGTCTGGCGCCAGATCGCGATCCGCTTTCAAAAGTTACCGTAGTCATTTGAGCTCCTCCTTATAGCACGTCAATCTTGGGTTCCTGCACCAGTTCGTTGAAGCGGAAGACGCGCAGGTAGATGACGGACATCGCAATGCCGATGATCACCAGGACAAACCCCCAGGCCGCGCCGTAGCCCCACTGGTTGTGGCCAAAATAGGTTTTCAGCGCTCGCTTATACGCCGTGAGCGCCCACACTTCGGTGGTGTACAAACCCGGCCCGCCCTCGGTCAGCAGCAAGATGTACTCAAAGGAGGTGAGCAACGAAAGGGTCTGGTAGGTGGTCACGAACAGCAAGGGCCATCTGATCAACGGCAGGATGATGTCGCGAATGGTCTGCCAGGTGGAGGCACCGTCCACTTTTGCGGCGGTGATATAGTCCTTGGGAATCGCTTCGATGGCCGAACTGAAAAGGATCAGGCCAAAAGAAGCACCCACAAAGCCATTCACCAAGATGACGAATAGCCACGGCTGTTCAAAGAGCCAGTATTGTGGCTCTACGCCGAACGGTGCCAGCAACTGGTTGATCAGGCCAAACGGGGGTTGATGGGATATGCGTCTCCACATCAGGATGTAGATCACCGAAGGGGTGATGCGCGGCAGCAACCATATCAGGCGGAAGAAAAAGCCCGCCCGACGGTTGATGTGGGTGGTCAGCAGGGCCAGCACCAGCGCCATCCCGACGTTGAAGCAGCTCAGGGTAACGGCAACGTAGAAGAAGGTGTTGCCCAGGATCTTGGGGAAAAACTTGTCTCTAAACAGCCGCGCATAGTTGCCCAGGCCAACGAAGGTCAAGGGATCGCTAAAGTTAGAACTGGACAGGTCAGTCAGGCTGATGACGAAGAGGATGACCACGGGGAGGAAGAAGAAGACCAGCACCAGCACCGCGGCCGGGCTCATAAAGCCCCACGCGCCCAGCGTGGCCTTCAACTGCGCCCAGCGGGAGGGTGGCCTTTGGCTCCGTACCACTTCGCGGCCCATAACAGCTTCTGACATGGGTATGCCTCCTTTCAAAATCATAGAGGAGAGGGGAGGCATCCCCCCCCTCTCCAGTTTGCTTTTTGTGGCTATCAGCGAATGATCACGTCATCGCCGAGCTCATTCTGCAGATAGTCAATGGCGACGTCCAGCGCATCTTGCGCGGAGAAGCCAGACTCTGCCGCCAGGATGCCTTCGTAGTAGCCATTCGACCAAGCGCTCCAGTGAGGGCTGTTGGGCAGGAAGGTGGTGACGTCCAGCAGCGGGAGAACCTGCGTCAGGAATTTGGAGCTCATGTAGGGGCCATACTCCGCCTGGGATTTCAGGATGCCCAGGTGGCCACTGGCGATGGCGTAGTCGGTGTTGAGTTCCTTGACCGACGCCTTGGAGATCAGCAGCAGCGCCAGGTCGGGGTGTTCGGCCTGTGAGCTGATCATGTAGATCAGCGGGTGGGTCAGCGTGGTGGGATTGCCCGTGCCGTTCGCCATGCCCGGAATGGCGGCAAAGCCAAAGTGCTCCCACAGATAGTCCTCTCCGCCCCTGTCGGCCACGTAGTTGCTGAACCACTCGGCCCAGTTCCACGAACCGCCGAACATGAAGAGGACATCGCCGTCCGTGATGCCGGTATGCCAGCCTGTCCAGTCGCCGTCCAGGCGGGTGTCCGAAAGGATGCCGCGATCCACGGCCGCAGACAGCTTCTCGTAAACCTTGAGAGCGGCCGCTTTGTCAAAGATCAGCGCGTCGCCGTCACCGACGAGCTCGCCGCCAGCGGCGTAGTAGTAGTACAAGAAGTCGCCGCCGTTCTTGGGGCGATGCCACCAGCCGTTGCCCTCTTTGACGACCCCGGCTTTGACGGCCTCTTCGGCGGTGTCGAACATGTCCTCCCAGGTGAATTCACCGCTCATGATGCGGTCTGGCAGGCTCGCGATGTCCGCGTCGCTCCAGCCCAACTCGGCCAGCAGCGTCTTGTTGTAGAACATCGGCCGCGCCTCGGCGTCCTGCGGGACACCCCAGCGCTTGCCATTCCATTCGGTCGAGGCCCACAGCGCGTCGATCACGTCGTCGAATTCGGGATAGTTGCCCAGCATGGCGGTGACGTCAACTAGATACCCGGCCGGACCCCAGTCGCCGATGTGTTCGTGGCCGGAGCAGACGATGTCCGTCGCTTTGCCGGCGTCGGAGGCCAGCTCGAACTCGGTCTTGTAGTCGCCCCAGTCCGCGTTGTCCTGGATGATCTCCAGTTCAATGCGGCGGTCGTCACCTGCCGCGGCCAGCGCCGCGTTGGCGGCCCCTACTGCGGATACCAGGTTATTGCAGCGCCCTTCCTCGTGGGGCGGGGCGGCCTTGCAGCGGGCGACCAACTTGACTGGTTGGCCAACCTGTACCTCCTTGATGACCTCCTTCTCGACGACCACCGTCTCCTTGACTATCTTGACCTCAGGGGTAGGCTGGGCACAAGCTGCTAACATCGCCAGCACCACCAGCAGGGAGACGATCACTAACGTTGTTCTCTTCCGAAACATTTTTTTCCTCCTTATATTTTTGTTGTTGAAATGTTGAGCGCTACCCTGGCGCTCAGGTTGGATAAACCGTGCTTGGAAGTGGAAACGGCGTCTGGCCTATATTCATCCCCCCTTTCTAAAATGATCCTATTCTGATGGAGTCTAGCAGACGATCACTTCTACCCCTTTTGCCTCGAAGGCTTCCACGTCCTCAGGGGAGATGCCATCGTCCATGACCAGTTTGTGAATGGCCGCGATGGGGGCTACCTTGGCAAAGTGCGCCTTGCCCAACTTGCTGTGGTCAGCCACTACTATGACCTCGTCCGCCCCCTTTATCATGGCCGTCTTTATCTGGGCATCCAACAGATCAACGTTGGTCAACCCTTCCGTGAGGCTAATGGCACTGACCCCCAGGATGGCCTTATCCACGTGAAACTGGCTGATGGCCTGCTCGGCCAACGGCCCAACCAGGATGCGCGTGCCCTCCCGCAAGATGCCACCGCTCAGGTTCACCCTTATCCCAGGCGATTTGGATAGCTCGTGAGCAATGTCTATGTCGTTGGTCAAGACCGTCAGGCTGTTTCTCCCCGTGAGGCATCGGGCCACTTGTAGAGTCGTCGAGCCCGCCTGGAGGCAAATCGTATCTCCATTCTCGATCAGCTCAACCGTCGCTTTCCCAATGCGACGTTTCTCTTCCAAAAAGGGATCAGGCCCCGCTTCCAAGGTTCCCCACGACCGGCCTCCCTCCCTGATTATCGCCCCTCCATAGGTTTTCTGGAGCAAGCCCTGTTGCGCCAGCTTCCCCAGGTCTCGACGAATAGTGGCCTCACTGACGCTGAACATTTGGCTCAGATCGGAGACCTTAACAGCCTTCTTTTCTTCTAACAGCCTGACTATCTCCAGCCGGCGCTCGGACCCTAACATGGGGCTTCTTTCTGCACAGTGTTGCGTACTTGTGTGCAAAATACTTTCTATTCTTGTTAGATTATAGCACACAGTTGCTCACATGTCAATACCTCTCAGCTTAAAAGGTTCACAGCACGTCAAAGCGGGGGGATGAGGTAACTGTCAACGGATTCAGGGAGCGAATTGAACGGATTGGAGCTCCGCCCGTGACATTTTCCGTTCAATCCGTTCAAAAAATCCGTTGACAGCGATCCGTTCCCGCCGATCAAGGGCGATGTTTCCGGCTATCCTTGCCGGCTGAGATAGGTGTTGCCGATCACTGACAGCATCAGAATCGAACCAGCGACGGCCCGGAAAATCTGAACTGGCACGCCCATCAGCACCAGGCCCTGCTCGAGTGTTTGCAGCAATAAGATGCCCATACAGGCCCCTAGAATGGTGCCTACCCCGCCGGTGAGCTGCACACCGCCGATCACAGAGGCTGCCACTGCAATCAGCTCCCAGCCCTCCCCCCGGAGCGGGTCCACGCTGGTACGGTGGGCGAATTGCATCACGCTGGCGAGCCCGGTGAGCAATCCGGTCAGGGCAAAGACCATCAGTTTGACCCGCTTCACCGGCACACCCTGGGCCAGGGCTGCCCCCATGTTCCCGCCGGCAGCGAACACCCAGTTGCCAAACCGCGTGCGCATCAACACCACAGACATCACAACCACGATGATAAAGAACCAGAGTATGGACACGCGAAAGTTGCTGACCGGCGTGAAGAGTCGGTTGAGCGAATCAACCGCGCCGTTCAAAATGCTGAACAACAGCGGCTTGGTTTCCGTGTATTTGGCGAAAGTGCCGCCGCCAATGGCGCGAGCAATGCCGCGATAGGCCAGCATCGTTCCCAACGTTGCAATGAAGGAGGGGATACCCGACGCGATCACGATCAGGCCATTCACTGCTCCCAATAGCGTGCTGACCAGCAAAGCAAGCAGCATGGCGGGGAACGGTGCCACCCCGGCGTTCATGGTGAGGGCAAAAACAAAGCTCGCCACCGCCAGGTTCGACCCGACCGAAAGATCCATTTCGCCGGCGATCACCAGCATGGCCACGCCGACAACGATGATGCCCTGGATACTGGCAAAAGTCAGAATATTGGAGATGGCGCCTGGGGTCAGGAAATTGTCTGCCGCAACGCCAAAGAAGACAAAGACTGCCAGGAAAGTGATCAAGGCCACCACTTGAGGAGAAGCAGCCAAACCGTAGCGCAGGCGCTTCAGTGGAATAGTCAGGGATTGCAAGGCGCATCCTCCTTACTGGAAGTTGGAAATTGGAAAATGGAAATTGGAAAACCAACTTCCAACATCCGACCTCTAACCTCCAAATTGATCTAACACTCACGCACGCCCGCGATGATGTCGGCGATATCGTCCTCTGTCAACTCACCTTTGACGTAGGTACCGATCCTTCGGCCATGCCGGAGGATGGTGTAGGCATCGGCGACCTGGTACACGTGGCGGACGTTGTGGCTGATGAAAATGACCGACAGCCCACGCTCCTTGGCGTTGAGTGTGTACGTCAGCACCTTGCGCGTCTCGGCCACCGAGAGGGCCGAGGTCGGCTCGTCCAAGATCAGAAGTTTCGCGCCGAAGTGCAACGCGCGGCCGATGGCAATGGATTGACGTTCACCGCCGGAGAGTTTCCCAACTTTCTCAGATGGCGACCGGATCTTGATCCCCACATCAGCCAGCGCGGTGCACGTCAGATCGTTCATCTTCCGCATATTGAGCCAGTTGATCGGGCCGATCTTGCGTGCCAGTTCGCGCCCCAGGAAGAAATTGCGCGTGATGCTCATCAGGTTGACCAACGCCAAATCCTGGTAGCACGTTTCAATCCCCATGGCGCGCGCATAGCGCGGAGAATTGATCCGCACCGGCTGGCCTTCGAAGTAGATCTGTCCCCTATCGGGCGTATGGACACCCATCAGAATCTTGATCAGGGTAGACTTGCCAGCGCCGTTATCGCCGAGCAGGGCCATCACCTGCTGCTTTTCGACGGTGAAGTCCACGCCATCCAGAGCAGTGATGGTGCCGAAGTGCTTGACGATGTTCTCCATGTGGACGACAGGTGTCTCGTTCGTGTTGTTGCTCATGTTAAAACTCTCCCCTCCTTGACGCCCCCCCAACTTTAGGGGGGAAGTTCCATGGTCAGGATCGCTCGCGGACCCAGTTGTTAAAGATGGCAGCGCCCACGATCGTCACGCCGACAATAGCTTCAAAATTGTCGGCGGGGATAAACGGCAGGTTGAGCAGTATGATGCCGGTGCGCAGCATGCTGATGATCAACACACCGAGCAGAGCACCAACGATGTTGCCCGACCCTCCGGTCAACAACGCGCCGCCAACCACGGCCGAGGCAATGGCTGTGAGTTCTGTGCCGGCACCCGTGGCAATCCGCGCCGTTTTGAATTGGCTGAACAGCAAAACGCCAGCAAAGCCAGCCAACGCTCCTGAAATGATGAAGCAGAGCAATTTGGTCCGTTTCACGTTCACGCCCTGAGCGGCGGCCGCGCCCACGTTGCCGCCGGCGGCAAACACGTGATTGCCGAACCGGGTGCGCACCAGAACGTACTGAAATAGAAACACCAAACCAATGAACCACAGTGCAGCAGTGCGGAAATTGGCGCCTTTCACCGCATCGGCGATGAAACTCATCCGCCCGTTAAAGACATTATAGACGGGCACTTTCTCTATAGTCTGGAGCATCTGCCCCCCTGAGTAAAGCCAGACCAGTCCCCGATAGATGAACATGGTGCTGAGGGTAACGATGAACGACGGAATACCTGTGCGGATTAAGATGAAGCCGTTTAGTGCTCCCATCAGGCCTGGCACGAGCAGAGCCAGAAACAACGCCCATAGAGGATTGCCACCTTCTATAGTATGAAGACCATACAAGAAAGCACCCATGGCCATCATCGAGCCGACGGAGAGGTCAAACTCCCCAGCGATCATCAGCAGAGTGATGCCGATAGTGACCGTCCCGGTCAAGGTGGCGGCACCGAGAATACCCGATACCGACCGTATGGTGAAGAAATGGGGGACAAACAAGGAAAAAAGAATAAAGACCCCAATCAGGGTAGCCAACGGCCCCGCGATAGGGGAGTCGGGTATTATTTGGCGTCTAGTTTTTCGCCCAACCGCAACTGCACTCACGGTTTTGTACCTCCTCACTCGTGTCATTGCGAGCGACCGTAGGGAGCGAAGCAATCCCCCCGGTCGCGGGCCAGAGATTGCTTCGTCGCTTCGCTCCTACTAAGAAACAAACGGTTGTGTGCAAAACCCGGGGAGCGAGCGCTGATTGAGTAGCAGAGCGTATCGAAATCAAGCGAGCGGCTCTCCGGGTAACCCGCTTGGCCTCGATACGTCGCTTCGCTCCTACTCGGCCGGCGCTGACGGGTTTCTTACACAATGAGTAGCGCGAACGC
>JAUWOY010000077.1 GCA_030611885.1 Chloroflexota bacterium
TTGTGGTCTATGGCGCAAAACGCTATCTTGAGACAGCATGGGAAGGAGTTTGCCCGATCTGTCTTGTGTACCAATGGTCGCTCCTACACAATATGTTGTGGTCAAATTCAGATTTAGGTCCAAAAATGAGCGAACCGTGAGATATAAGGTTGAAGGATTGACAATCTTGAACGACACATCCTGAATGACCTGGGATGAATTCCCTAGAGATGAACTTTGAGGTGCTATTTCATAGCACCTGTGGTAATGCCTTTCTTGACTCGCGATTTCCTTGTAGAGCGTAAGGCTTTTGATGCACTTTCTCACTTCTTATTTCCAGCCAAGGTCGGCAAAATTCCAAGCCCGTAGCGCCTTTCTACGACTCTCGTCCCCAAATATGACCGAAGGCGTCAATTTCTTACGCGCGGAAGCCAATGGCTAGGCAATTTGTGAAGGAGCGGGAATTGCTGCCCCCGGTTGCACGTAACTTACGCTAGTGCTGCTCCCAACTACCATCGGCGTAGAGGATGTAGGCTGTGCCGAGATTGCTCCAAAGGATGGTGCCGCCGTCAAAGGCTTGTACCACGCCCGTGAAGCCCCGTTCCTCCTCCCTGGCCCAACCGATCCGACTGGCCGGGCCGCCCAGCTCCTCCCGCCACACCTTGCCGAAGCCCCTCTTCGGCTGGAGCAGGCCCGGCGGCGCGGTCAGATTGGGATCGTCCTGGGGCTGGCCTTCCTGCCAGGTGTCGGCGAAAGCCCGCCAGGTGTGATCGTCGTGGAGGACGTAGATCTCCCCGCTGTCCCCCCGCCAGAACATCCTGCCCCGCTCGAAAGTCTGTTCAGCCAGAATGACCTCTCGTTCCGCTTCCGTCGGACAGCCGAGGCGATCCCGTCTGTCGGCCCATATCGCGGCGAAGCGAACGGGTACCACAGCGCAGGGCGTGGGCGTGACCGCTGGACGGGTGGGCGTAGGGAGCGGCATCTCCCAGGTCGCCGGATACCAATTGGCTCCGCCGTCAGTGGATTTGTATACGCCGTGATCAACCAGGGCGGCGAAGAGGGTCTGGTCGGCGGCATAATCCGGCGAGAGGGCCAGGGCCAGCACCCCCGCCAGCTCGCCGTCGCGTCGTCGGGGAAGGCCGGTATTGACGGCTAGCCAGGAGTAGCCGCCATCGGTGGACTTGTGGATACCCTGGTCGAGGCCGGCGAAAAGCGTGCCGTCTCTGGCGAATTGCGGCGATACGGCCAGGGCCTTGACCCAGACGGTGCCTGGCGGGAGGCCGCCTCCCAGCGACTGCCAGGTGAAGCCACCATCGTCGGAGCGGTGCAGGTTGCCGTACATCGCCCCGATGAAGAGGGTCTGGTCGGCGGCGAAGGCCGGCGAGAGGGCCATTGACTGCACGTACCAATCCTCTTCATCTTTGACTTGCTCCCAGCTTTGGCCGCCATTGGTGGTGCGATACAGCCCCTGGTACTGGAACCAGGCATAGGCGGTGCGATCTTCAGCGTAGCTTGGCGAAATGACCAGGCTCGCTACCCCAGCTTCGGGCAGCCCCTGGCTTACCGATGTCCAGCTCTCCCCTCGGTCAGTGGAGATGAAGACCTGAGGGCGGTGGTAGCCTCCCCCGATGAAGAGGGTGCTATCGCTGAGGAAGTTCGGCGAGATGGCCAGAGCCGAGGCGGGGAAGAGATTGCCCAGCCCCTGCAGCAGCTCCTGCCAATGGCCGCCGCGCCATCGGTATACGCCACTGTTCGAGGCAGCGAAGATGGTCTGGTCTCCAGCGTAGTCAGGCGAGATGGCCAGGCGAGGATAGTCAGTGCTGCCGCCTGCCCGGCCCGGGAAGCCCGTCTCCTGCCAACTGCGGGCCCCGTCGTGGGAGACGAACACCCCGGCCGTGGACGTGGCGGCGTAGATGGTTTGATCCTGGCCATAGCTGGGCGAGATGGCCAGGTCGTAGATGTTCATACCGTCCAACCCCACCCTTAAGTCCTCCCAGACCAGCCCCTCGGCCCTCAGGCCATCTATACTCCCATAAACGGTGCCCAGCAGCAGGTCCCCGTCCGGGACGAGGGCAAAGGCGCTGATTGGTATGTCCTCTCCAAAAACTTTCCAGTTGTCGCCCCCATCTGTCGAACGATAGAGGCGGGGAATCCCTTCGCCGCCGAACAGGGCGTAGAGCGTCTTGTCCTTGGCGAAAGAGGGCGAGAGGACGAGATCGCTCAGGGCAACGTCCTCGTAGACCAGCCCTGAATTGGCTGCCTGCCACGTTTCCCCTCCATCGGTGGAGCGCATCAGGCCCGCCCCGCCCAGGACAGCGTAGACCGTGGGGGCGCCCCCCCTCTTTCCCCCCCAACTTTGGGGGGGAGGAAGGGGGGGAGAGATGGCCAGCAATTGGGCCGTTCGGTTCAGCACCTCTTCCCAGGACTGGCCATCCTCCCGTTTGTGGGCTTGGGACTTGAGAACGACGTGTCGGTCCATCTCATCCAGGCTCCAAAACAGCGTGCGGTCGGCGGCGTAGTCGGAGGAGATGGCCAGGGCCGTCGCTCGGCGGTTAGTGGGCCTATCAAGTTGTGGCTTTTCTACAGCAGTCCAGCGGTTTCCACCGTCGGTGGACTTGAAGAGGCCGTGGCGCGTCGTGCGGGCGAAGGCCGTTCCATCGGCGGCGAAGGCGACTCCTTGGACCAGGAGGTCGCTCAGTCCCCGCGAGGCCAGGCACCAGCTCCGGCCGCCGTCGGTGGATTTGTAAACTCCGCTCCCGATGTTCCACGTGGAGAACCCGGCTAAGAGAGTCTGATCGGAGGCGTAGTGGGGGGAGAAAGCCACCGAGACCATATCCTGATCGGAGGGCAGCCCGCTACTTATCAGCACCCAGGACTCGCCATCGTCTTCGGATTTGTACAGCTCGTTCTCCACCAGGGCGAGAAGGGTCTGGTCTGGGGAGACAACGATGCGCTGGATGGGGGCGGCTGGCAGCTTTACCAATTGCGGTTCAACCGGAGCTGGCGGCGCGCCGCCGCTCTCGGCCATCACCAGGACGGTGCCGCCTTGGCCGATCAGATACAGTCGCCCGGCCAGGGGGTCTAAGGCCCGCAAAGCGTACTCTCCATCCAAAGGCACATCGGCCAGGAGGTCGGCTGTCTGGCCGTCAACGATCAGCAGCCGGTGGCCTTTATCCCAGCCGCTGGTCAGGTAGACCAGTCCCTTGTTGGAATCCACCCGCAGGTTGCCAACGATGCCCTCCAGTCGGGCCATCCATCGCTGCCCGTCGGCCAACACTTTCAGGGACCCAGAGCCATGAGCATAACGGGTCACGTAGGCCCGGCCTGCCGTGGGATCCACGTCTATCGAGACGATACTAAGTTCCGTGTCCGTGAACACTGGAGTGTGAGTGACCCCGTCGTAGACCTGGAGGTAGGTACCGCTGTTGGAGCCAGGCACGCCGTTGCTGATGACGCCGTAGAGAAGGTTCAACTGGGGATCAATGGCTAGACCTACGGCGGCGGGATTCGGAGGGAAACCGCCCGGCCGGGGGAAAGTGGAATCAATTCTGCCCACCACGCTTTGAGTCTCAGGGTCAGCGATGTAGATTCCGCTCTCCACGATGTGAAGCTCATTGGTCTTCGGGTTGACCACCGGCTTGCCCGTTTGGGGGATGAGGCCCAGGAGGCGATTGCTCTGACCGTCAATGATCTGGATGCCCTGGCCGTCGGGGTCGCCAACGTAGACCCGATGGCGGACGTCGTCAACGGCCAGGAGGCCGCGACCGGGGACGACGGCCAGCTCTTCGTAGTTGCTGCTGTCGAAGACGTGGAGCTGGTTGATGCTGTCGGTGACGTAAAGGCGCTGGGCGTGGGGATTGACGGCCGCGTCCACCACCTCGATGGCCGTCGGCACCAGCGCTACGGTGGCCTTCCGCTCCGGGACGATGACCGCCACCCGGTTTTCATACGTCAGGGAGAGGTAGAGCTTTTTCCGCCGAGGATCAAGGGCGATGCCTTCCACGCCGCTGGCCGGGCCTATCTGGTCTACGATCTGCCCCGTAGCTCCGTTGACCACCAGCACGCCCGGCTTCTGCCACATCGTTCGCCCGACGTAGAGGCGATCTGCCGTCTCATCCACCGCCAGGACGTTTATCTGGTAGTGCTCGCCCGCTACTAGGCTGGCGATGGCCTCGCCGTTGCTTCCATCGAAAGTCAAGATTTCGTCATTCTCATTGCCGCTGAGGGCCACGTAGAGGCGATTAGTGACCGCGTTGATCGCCAGGTCTTGGACACGGCCCTTCAGAGGGATGCTGGTCACCCTCTCCAGCGCGCTGGCGGTAAAGATGTCCAGGGCGTCGGGGGAGGAGCGGGCCAGGTAGAGACGGTCGGCGGGTAGGTTGAGGGTCAGGGCGCTTACGGATGAACCGGGCGGCAGGCTAGCGCTGCGCAGCTCGCGGTAATCACTGGCATTGAGCAGGCGGACTGTTTCACCATCGGCTACGTAGAGGCGGCCTCCCGCCCCATCCACATCCACAGCCTCCACGTCCCCGATAGTAGCAAGCACCTGGTGGGTGTCCCCGCCGATGACCGTCAGCGTCTTATCCTCCCGGTTGACCACGAAGACGCGGTTGGCTGTCTCGTCCACGGCCACCTCGCCGTAGTCCCAGCCGCTCTCGCCCACGGGGATAGTGGCGATGATCTCGTTGGTCGCCCCATCAATTACCGAGACGTTGCCTCGCTCTCCCGAATCGCTTCTCTCGTTGCGCACGTAGATGCGGCCTGTGGTTGCGTTGACGGCTATCGCTCGCGGGAGGTAGCCGTTGCCCGCCGGCACTCCCAGCTCCAGCCTGGCGACGACTTTGGGCCAGATCCCCTCGGGCGTGGGGGTAGGTTGAGGGGTGGGCGTCGCCTCGGTGGTCGCCGTCGGGGTGGCTGGGGGAGGAGTTGGCCTCGCTTCCTCCGTTGCCGTCGGGGTGATAGGAGGAGGGGTTAGCGTGGTCTCCTCAGTCGCCGTCGGGGTGACGGGGGAAAGCGTGGGCCTGACTTCAGTTGTCGTCGGTGTGGGGGGCGGTGGCAGTGGTGAAGGCGTCGGCGTCGTTTCCTCAGGACGTCCGCAAGCCGAGAGCAATGTCAATAGCAGCAAGCCCCACAAGATGACCTTATCTTTCATCGCTGTCCTCCTCCTGGGTTATTTTACATTAGTCTGCCTTACTTGGCAAGCGAAGGCTTCAGGTTACGTTTTACGCTTCACGTTTTACGGCCCGAAGTTGCCAAGTCATTCAGTTTGTGGTAAGATAGGGGGTGACATAATTGAGGAGGGAAACGATGAAAACCAAACTGCGAGTGTTCGTGATCTTGATTTGTCTGGTGTCCCAATTGGTGATGGGGGTGGGCCTGGCGGAGGCAGCCGATCCCGTGCACGTCGTCCGCCGGGGCGATACGCTCTACTCCGTGGCTCGTCGCTACGGTACCACGGTGAACGCCATCGTGCGAGCTAATGGCCTGCGAAACCCCAATTGGATTTACGTTGGCCAGAGGTTGGTCATACCGGGGACGACTGAGGCATCCAGCTACTCTTCGTCTGGTTCCGTCCACGTGGTGCAGAGAGGTGAGAACCTGTTCCGTATCGCTCTGCACTACGGCACGACGGTTCAGGCCCTTGCTCTGGCTAACAACCTTTCCAGCACCTCGCTGATCTATGTAGGCCAGAGGCTGGCCATCTCTGGAGGAGGTTCAGCTTCCCCCGCGCCGGCGCCATCTCCTGTCTCGGCTCCCACGGGTGGAAAGTGGATTGACATCAAGCTAGTCTCCCAGAGTCTGGTGGCCTATGAAGGTCAGCGTCCCGTTTACTGGGCCACCGTCTCCACAGGTACGCCTCGGACACCCACGCCGAAGGGTCGCTTCCGTATCTACAGGAAGTTCCGTTCAGCCACTATGACAGGCCCTGGATACACTCTTCCCAATGTCCCTTACGTGATGGATTTCTACGGTGGCTACAGCATGCATGGCACCTATTGGCACCACAACTTCGGCTGGCCCATGAGCCACGGCTGTGTCAACATGAGGACCAGCGATGCGCAATGGATCTACAATTGGGCTCCCGTGGGTACGCTGGTGGTGATACACTGAGAGGCAACAGATGGGAGCGGATAAACGGATGAGGGGCCGCTATCTGCTTATCTGTTTTTTATCCGCTGCGCGAACAAAACGGCCCTCTTTTCCATTGAGAAAGAGGGCCGTCGGGTTGTAGGTGTCAATGGGTCCTTACCGGGGACGAGACAACCTGGCAGCCAATTCTCTGATCAGTCCCCAGGCATCCTCAAAGGACGGATATGTGCCGATCAGCCCGCTCAGTGTGCTCTCCCACACGCCGCGAATGGCGGCTTCTTGCCGATCCAAAGCATCGAGCAAGAGACCCTTGATGGGTATCCCACGGCTGGCACACTTCTGGGGAAACACGCTCACGACCTGCTCCCAGTCAACGGCCCCATTGGTCCACAAATACCACAGATCGTACGCATCCCTCGGCGATGGATTCACCCGTTGAAACAACAAGCCCCTCAGCTTCTCGGCGGCAATCTCCTCCAGGCTGTAGGCTTGCACTATCAACTTACCAAAGTCGGCCACATCAGAGTAATCGTAAAAGAGTGGGCGCTCCTCGATCGGCAGCACGATGACTTCGTTGTAAGTCGCATCAACCACGACGCCCAAAGGGGCACCCGCCGGGTGAACCAAGCGGCGAAAGTAGAGTCTGGCTTCAAAGGTCTCGGCTTTATATTCATCCCGGACCTTCTCGAAGCGAAACCGGGGGGGCAGGAACTCTAGACCACACCCCAACTCCGCCCGTGTACCCACGTTGAGCAAGCTGGTTTGCAGGCGCGTTTCTGCTATTCTCTTCACCAGCGTGAAATCCAGGTCAACAGAGAAGCGGGTCTGAGGGAAATAGAGCTTGTGCAAAGCTGTCCCGCCTTTGAACACGAAACTTTCCCTCAAAGGATCGGTCTCGTAGAGCGATTTCAATACCCACGAGAGTAGATAATCCCGTTCCACCGTGGCTTCGCCGCCGGCCATGCCTGCGGCTCGTCTGCGGATCTCGGCCACACTGATCATAGGCTACACCCCTCCTGCCTGGAACGCCGCCGGATCCAGATTGACCAACAACCGCCAGCGGCTCTCATACCGGCCCTCTCTGGGCAACTGGGGATCCAACGGGCTGTATCCGCTGCTCAATTGAGCTCGCCAAGGCTCCGTCTCCTGGGACGAGGCCAATCCCAGAGCCTCAACGATGAACCCCAAGCGCTTGATCACGGCCCGATTGCCCATTTGCAGGGCATAGGAAACGAGCTTCTCACAGTCCAATCGCCCCTCCTGCCAGCCGATGCGTACCCCTTTGGCTGCTTCTACAACTCCTCCGCATAGATCCGCTCGGTCCAGGCAATCGGCCAGAGTCTTCTCCACATCGGTGATCTGCACCTTCTGCCCCTCGAACCACTGGGGGCGGAAGCCGAAGAAGCGGTGGGGCGAGAGGGTCACGAAAACGAAATGGATGCCCAACACACTCTTCTCCCGTTCATGCTTGCGAGCGGTGGTCTGGACGAACACAGCGCGGGGCAGTTGCTCGGTCAGGTTCCAGTGGCTCAGGGCGCTCCAGTAGCCAATGGCGCAGGGAGCGGCCAGGTAGGAGGCTATCAAAAAGCGGTCGGCGCTCCATTCCCGATTCGGCCCCGCCTCCAGGGGGACGATGAGATATTTCCCTCGCTCCAGTCGTTCCAGCCACTGCTTTTGCACCAGGCGGTACAGCAGGGTGTTCACGTGATCGGGGGGGAGGTCCGTGAGCGCCTGAGCCTCCTCCACGGTAAAGATGGTCTTGCCGGCGCCGCTGAGCTTCAATAGAAGCTTGAGGGCTTCCCCTCGCAGGCTGTTCATAGTCTATTCCCCATTAATCTCTATTATTGTTCATTTTCGTTACAAAGAGTATAAAACAATTATATGATAGCATAATCAGCCGCTGATGTCAAGTCAATGCCATTAAGTTAAGTGTCAAGTAGGCCAGGTGCAACGCACTTTTTGAAGTGCGTTGCACCTTAAAACAAAACGGCCCTCCTTCCCATGGCGAAAGAGGGCCGTTGGGTTCTTGAAGGGTGGCGATAGGCTACGATGTCGGCTCTGGTGTTGGGGTGGGCGGCTGTTCGAGGAAGTCGTCCCGCGTTCTTTCGACGAAATCCTTCACCGTATAATTGGACACGCGGACGTAGTAGGGTGATTCCGACGAGCTCACCACGTAGCTGTTGTCCTCATCGTCCTTCGCTCCCACGCGGAGGGTATAGGTCTCGACGGCCTCCGCTGAGCGCCTGGGTCGAGCCATACGATTTGCTCAAGTTGCTAACTTCAATCATATCGCTTCTTCCTCCGGAAACTCAATGTATTACCAAAAAAGTCGCTTGCCAGCGACGGGGAAAATTATACACTCACCCCCGAAATTGCGCAAGTCCGGTTGACGCGGGGGGAATTTTGTTATATACTATCTCTTGTCAGGTTGGATCATGGAAACACGGAAGGATGGAAAGCACGGAAGGGACGGTTCCGTGTTTCCGTGATTTCCGCGCTCCCGTGATTCCAGGAGCTTTGTCAGTTATGGACGAGAATGCTGTGCGCATCACAGACACCGTATCCATCCCCATGTCCGAGCTGCATTTCCGCTTCGCCCGCAGTAGCGGGTCTGGCGGGCAGCACGTTAACCGCTCCGCCACCCAGGTGGAGCTGCTGTTCGACGTGGCCGGCTCGCCCAGCCTCGACGAGACGCAGCGGCGGCGGGTGCTCAGGAAGCTGAAGTCGCGCCTTGACAAAGAGGGCATCCTGCACCTGGTCTCTCAGGAAACCCGCAGCCAGCTCCGCAACCGGGAAGAGGTGGTGGAACGCTTTCAAGAGCTGATGCGTGACGCGCTGCGCGTTCCCAAGAGTCGGTGGCCCACCCGCCCCACACGGGCGGCGCGGGAACGGCGGCTAGAGGAAAAGCGCCGTCGCAGCAAGACCAAGCGGGACCGTCGCCCCGTGCCGCCCGACCCTTAGATTTTCGATTGCCGATTGCCGATTTTCGATTCGGAAATCGGCAATCGCAAATCGCAAATCGGAGAGGAGGCTTCAATGAGCGAGCAGATGATGAATCTTAAGCCAGGTTCTTTCAAGGCCTGGTTCATGGAAATCAGAGGGCCGTTTCTGCTGTTGAGCCTGGTGCTGGCACCCATCGGAACGGCCATCGCCTGGCACGATGGGAGCTTCAACTCGGGGTACTTCTTGCTGGCCTGGGTGGGAGCGATCCTGGCGCACGTAGGCGTCAACGTGTTCAACGAGTACTTTGACTACCTGAGCGGGCTGGATTTTGAAACGCAGAAGACGCCCTTCAGCGGGGGGAGCGGCATCCTGACCGCCGGCCTGATCGAGCCGAGGAAGGCCTATCTGCTGGGAGCAGCCTGCCTCTTCATAGACGCGGCGATCGGAGTCTATTTCGTCATCGTCCAGGGCTGGGGTTTGATTCCGGTGATTGTGCTGGGAAGCCTGTTCGCCTACTTCTACACGCCGTACCTCTCTCGCTGGCGGATCGGTGAATTGTCGGCCGGTTTGGGGCTGGGCTCGCTGGTGGTGCTGGGGGCCTACTTCGTGCAGACGGGGCAATACACCTGGGAGGTGCTCGTCGCCTCGCTGGCGCCCGGATTCCTCACTGCCAACCTCCTGCTCCTCAACGAGTTCCCAGACCTGGAGGCCGACAGGCAGGTCGGGAGGCGCAATCTGGTGATGGTCCTGGGGAAGAGCAGGGCGGCCTGGCTGTACACCATTTTGCTCGCGTGCACCTACCTGAGCATCGTGCTGGGGGTGGTTTTCAGGCTCATGCCCTGGCCGACGCTGGTCACTCTCCTGACGGTGCCCCTGGCGAGGAAAGCCATTCGGGGCGCGCTGCAGCACTACGACGACGTCCCGCAGCTCGTCCCTGCCCTGGGAGCTAACGTAATGACCATCCTGGCCACCGATGCGCTGCTAACGGTGGGCTATGTGCTGGCCACCGTGTTGGGCATCTGATCACCACTGGAATTAGGAGGGAAGAAATGTGCGACACCATAGTTGCCCTGGGGAATGCCACGGCTGATGGCGCGGTAATCCTGGCCAAGAACAGCGATCGCGAGACGAACGAAGCCCAAGCGCTGGTACACATCCCCCGGGCCAGGCATGAGGCCGGGACGATGGTCAAATGCACCTACATCGAGATCCCTCAAGTGCGGGAGACCTACGGGGTGCTTCTCTCCAAGCCTTTCTGGATCTGGGGCTGCGAGATGGGGGCCAACGAGTGCGGGGTGGCCATCGGGAACGAGGCCGTGTTTGCCAAAGTCCCCGCTGGGAAAGAGCCCGGCCTCATCGGGATGGATTTCATCCGCCTGGCTCTGGAGAGGGCCGATACCGCTCGCCGGGCGCTGGAGGTGATCATCGAACTGCTGGAAGCCTATGGGCAGTCCGGCAACTGCGGTCTATTGAGAAAGCAATATTACCACAACTCCTTCATCATCGCCGACCCCACCGAGGCCTGGGTGCTGGAGACGGTAGCCAAGTTCTGGGCAGCCGAAAGAGTGCGCGATGTCCGCACCATCTCCAATGGACTGACCATCGGAAGTGAGTGGGACCTGGCCTCCACGGGGCTGGTTGAGTACGCCATCAAGAGGGGGTGGTGCAAGTCTCGAGAGGACTTCCACTTCGCTCGCTGCTTCTCCGACTTCCTCTACACCCGGTTCAGCGCCAGCGCGGCCCGACAGCGCCGGACCACGGAGCTTCTGGAGGCCAAGAAGGGGAATATCACCGTCGAGACGATGATGGAGGTGCTGCGTGACCACGGTGCTAGGGCGGCAGCCAGCCCCTCCTGGCGACCCGACGGGATCACTGACCCCATTGTCTGCGCTCACGCCTCCTGGGGGCCGATTCGCTTCGGCCAGACCACCGGGTCGCTCGTCTCCCACCTGACACCCGACCTGCAGACCCACTGGCTCACCGGAACCTCGGCGCCCTGCACCGGCATCTTCAAGCCCGTCTACCTCGAAGCCGGCTTGCCCGACCTCGGCCCCGATCCATCCGATATCCATGACCCCAACTCCCTCTGGTGGAACCACGAGCGGCTACACCGGGCGGTTTTGAGGGACTACCCCACCCTTCTCCCGCTTTACCGTGCGGATCGAGACTCGCTGGAAGCCGAGTTCCTGGCCCAGGCTGCCGAAATGTACGAAAGATACCGAGGTGCGCCCATTGAGAAGCGGGCCGAACCGCTGGCTGCGTTCACCGCAAGCTGTTTCGAGCGGGCCTCCAGTGCGACAGAGGGGTGGATCGAAAGGGTGTCCACGGCCGAGATAAAGCGCCGCCCATCCTGGCTCTATCGGAGGGCCTGGCGGAAGTTTGATGGCCAGGCGGGTTTCACCCAGAGGTGACGTGTCATTGCAAGCGACCGCAGGCCTGCCCTGATCAATGGCGAAGGGGAGCGAAGCAATCTCCTCCGTCGCAAGCCGGAGATTGCTTCGTCGCTTCGCTCCTACTAAGAAACAAACGGTTGTGTGCAAAACCCGGTGAGCGAGCGCTGATTGAGTAGCAGAGCGTATCGAAATCAAGCGAGCGGCTCTCCGGGTAACCCGCTTGGCCTCGATACGTCGCTTCGCTCCTACTCGGCCGGCGCTGACGGGTTTCTTACACAATGAGTAGCGCGAACGCGCTATGGAGCAGCTCGCAATGACAA
>JAUWOY010000103.1 GCA_030611885.1 Chloroflexota bacterium
ATTGACTCCCGAACAGGACCAGGCCTGGCAGGCCATCGCCGCAGACCTGCAGAACCCCGGGGGGCGTCCCTTTCTCTTGCAGGGCGTCACCGGCAGCGGCAAGACGGAGATCTACCTGCGCGCCCTGGATGTGGTCCTCAAGCAGGGAAGGCAAGCCATCGTTTTGGTGCCTGAGATCAGCCTCACTCCCCAGACCATCCGCCGCTTCGCCGCCCGCTTCCCCGGCCGCATCGCCATCATCCACAGCCGACTCTCGCTGGGCGAGCGCTACGATACCTGGCGGCGCATCCGAGCCGGTGACGTGGACGTGGTCATCGGCCCCCGGTCGGCCCTCTTTGCCCCCCTGCGCCGCCTGGGCCTAATTGTTATTGACGAGGAGCACGAGGGTTCTTATAAACAAGCACAAACTCCGCGCTATCACGCCCGCCAGGTGGCGGTGAAGCTGGCGGAGCTGGCGGGGGCGATGGTCATCCTGGGCAGCGCGACCCCCGACCTGGTCTCCTACTACCGCGCCCAGCGGGGAGAGTACACATTGCTGCGCCTGCCGAAGCGCATCCTGGGTCATCGGCGGCGGATCGAAGAGCAAAGAGTGAGTTACAAGCTGCGGGATACGAGTTACAAGTACTTAAGCGGTGAGGCGTGTTATACCGATTTGCCGCCGGTGCGAATTGTTGACCTGCGGGAGGAGCTGAAGGCCGGCAATCGCGGGATATTCAGCCGCGCTCTTCAGAGAGCCTTGCGTGAAACTTTGGATAATAATCAACAGGCCATTCTCTTCTTGAATCGCCGTGGGGCAGCCACCTTCGTCATGTGCCGCGACTGTGGGCATGTCCTCAGGTGTAGCCGTTGTGAGGTGCCCCTGACCTACCACCTTCGCCGATATGGCACTGAAGAACCCCAACTGGTCTGCCACCACTGCAACCGGCACGATCCGGCGCCCCAGGTCTGCCCCAACTGCGGGAGCAAACGCATAAAGTTCTTCGGCACGGGCACCCAAAAAGTGGAAGCTACCGTTCAGAAACTGTTCCCTGAAGCCCGCACCCTGCGCTGGGATCGGGACACCACCGGCGGCAAGTGGTCGCACGAGGCGTTTTTGCAAAGCTTCATCGAACACCAGGCCGATGTCCTCATCGGCACCCAGATGATCGCCAAGGGGCTGGACTTGCCCCTGGTGACCCTGGTGGGGGTGGTTGCTGCGGACACCGCCCTGCACCTGCCGGACTTCTGGGCCAGCGAGCGTACGTTCCAGCTTCTGACCCAGGTGGCCGGTCGGGCCGGGCGCAGCATCCTGGGCGGCCAGGTCATCATCCAAACCTACACCCCTGAGCATTACGCCGTTCAGTTGGCCAGCCGACACGATTACGCCGGCTTCTACGAAAAAGAGCTGGCCTTCCGGCGGGAGCATGGCTACCCTCCCTTCGCCAGGTTGGCCAAATTGGTCTATGTTCATCAGAACCAAAAACGTTGTCAGGAGGAGGCGGAGAAATTGCACCGCATCCTCAGCAACAAAATAGCCCGCCTGGGATTGCCTGGCGCGGATCTCATCGGCCCAGCCCCCTGTTTCTTTGGGCGGTTGCGAGGCCAGTATCGCTGGCAGATCGTGGTGCGAGCCTCCGATCCCCAGGCCCTCCTCCGAGACGTGATCTTCCCGCGCGGCTGGCGGGTGGACATTGATCCGGTGAGCACGCTCTGAACTCAAACTCTAAACCTTAAACTTCAAACTTCAAAATGTTGTTTATGAAGCACAGAAACACTTTCGTAACTGTCCTCATCGTACTGGGAGCGGCGCTCCTGACCATAGGGTTGGTCATGGGCTATCTCGACCCACAGGCACAAGTGGCAGGGAACCTTGGTCTTTCGACACGGAAGCCAGTGATGACAGCCACCCCTTCGGCCACGCCCATCCCTCCGACAGCTACCGCTACCACTACCCCAACTGCCGTGCACTCAATCTCGACAGCCGTGTTTTCGCTAACCCCGACGGCCTCGTCCTCACCGACTTTCACTCCAACCTCGACACCCACCTTCACACCCACCCCATCAGGCCCGCCTCCCGCCAGTGCTCCGCCTGATCGCATCGTGATTCCCGTCATCGAACTCGACGCACCGGTCGTACCCGTGGGGTGGACAGTCACGGATGAAGGCGCCGTCTGGGATTCAGCCGATTATGCCGCCGGCTGGCACGAGGGCTCCGCCTACCCTGGTCACGTCGGCAACACCGTCCTCTCAGGACACCATAACATCAAGGGCAAGGTCTTTCGGTACTTGATTGACCTCGAACCCGACGACGAGGTGTTCCTCTACGTGGGAGATACGGCTTATCGCTACGTCGTCACGGAGAAGCACCTTTTTGAGGAGAAGGGCAAGCCCGAAGCAGTGCGCCGTGCCAACGCCCAATGGATCGCCCCCAGCGACGACGAGCGCGTCACTCTGGTCACTTGCTGGCCCTACACCTCCAACACCCACCGGCTGATCATCGTGGCCAAAAGATTAGAGATTAGAAATTAGAGATTGGAGATTGGAGATTGGAACCCAATATCCAATCTCTAATATCCAATAACGAAGGAGACTTTGATGAACATTCTAGAAATACCCCTGATCGCCAGGATACGGCGGAATCACGCCCTGGAGCACGCCACCATCCACGTTCTGACCGAGCACGAACCTCGACGGCATTTGATGGGGCGCACCACAGACAGCGGCTTTTATCTGTTTGGAGAGGTGGGGACAGATGAGGTGGCCGCCGCTGTCTCCGAGGCCCTGGCCCGCCTGCAGAGAGGTGAGCACTCCCTGGCTGTTCATCCCCGCTGTGGCACCAATTTAGCCACTGCTGGAGTGCTGGCCGGCCTCTCTTCTTTCGTAGTGATGTCGTCGGGGCGCTCCAAATCGCGCCTGGCCAGGCTGCCCCAGATCATCCTGGCTGCCACCATGGCCGTGATCGCAGCTCAGCCCTTGGGCCTGGCTTTGCAGAAGCACGTCACCACTCTGCCAGAGGTGGAAGGTGTGACCATTGAGGAGATCACGCGCCAGCGAAGGGGGCAAGTCGTCGTCCACCACGTAAGATTAAAATCCCAATGACCAAATCCCAGATCAAATCCCAATGACCAATGACCAAACCCCAATTTCCTATTGGTCATTGGATAATTGGTCATTCCCCGGAGGGGCTATGTTTTATCTGTTTCATGGCGAGGATGAGTTCTCTCGATCCGAGACCCTGGCTGACTTCAAGAAGAAGATGGGCGATCCTGGGCTGGTCGAGTTGAACACCATCGTCTTTGATGGCCGCAAGGTCACTTTAGGCGAGCTTCAACATGCCTGCGATTCTGTCCCCTTCATGGCCGATCGGCGACTGGTCGTCGTGGAGGGACTCCTCACCCATCTCGCATCCAGGGGAAAAAAGAGGAAGCCGGCCGCCTGGCAGAAAGAGTATTTGGAGAAGCTGACCCAATACTTAAAGCACCTGCCTGAGACAGCCCGGCTGGTCTTCGTCGAGGACAAGTCCATCGGCAAGAGCAATCCTGTTCATAAGTTAGCCCTGGCCGACGAGCGCGGGCACCTCAAGGAGTTTCAGCCTCCCCAGAGGAGGGGGCTGAACCGTTGGATCGAGCAGCGGGTGAAGAAGAAGGGAGCGCAGATCAACGCCGCAGCCGTTGAAACGCTGGCCGCCTTCGTGGGCAACGATCTGCGGCTGCTGGATCAGGAGATCGAAAAGCTCGCCATCTATGTGGACGGGGCGCGCCCCATCAGCGAGGATGACGTTCGCCTGCTGGTCAGCTATGTGCGGGAGGCCAACGTCTTCGAGATGGTAGATGCCTTGGGTCAGCGCGATGGTCAGCGGGCGGCCAAACTGCTGCACCAGTTGCTGGACGATGGCGAGCACCCCCTGGCGCTGCTGGGCATGATCGTCCGCCAGTTCAGGATCATGATCCAGGTCAAAGAGCTGAGCGCGCGGGGGCTGAGCCAGCAGGACATCACCGCCCGGCTGAAGCTGCATCCCTTCGTGGTCAAGAAAACGATGCGCCAGGCGATGAACTTCTCCATGGAACAGTTGGAGACCATCTATCGGAAACTGCTGGAAACCGACGTGGCCATCAAGACGGGACAGATGAGCGATGTCTTGGCTCTGGACATGCTGGTGGTGGGGTTGAGCAGAGAGCGAGGATCGTAAGCCAGCGCGGTGCTGAACCACCGCTTCCACCCCCGCCCCAACCCTCCCCCTGCCACGGGGAGGGCGTAACGATGAAAAGAAAAGGTATGCGTTCAGGGGGTAGGCCAAACGTCGGTTGAGTAGCCCCGAAAGGGGCGTATCGA
>JAUWOY010000048.1 GCA_030611885.1 Chloroflexota bacterium
AGCCCACTCCTACTCCTGTGCCCACTGCTACTCCTACCCCTGTGCCCACTGCCACTCCTACTCCTAAACCCACCGCCACACCGACCCCACTTCCGCCAACACCGACCCGCACCCCGAAGCCTCCAACTCCTACTCCTAAACCCACTGCCATACCCACGCTTGGCGCCCCGCCCCCAGAGGTGAAGGCGCAGATGATCGCTATCCCTGCCGGCGACTTCACCATGGGCAGCAACCACGAGGACGAAAGGCCGCCTCACGTGGTCTCCGTCGGAGCCTTTGAGATTGACAAGTTTGAGGTGACCAACCAGGAGTTTGAGAGGTTTGTCTGGGAGACAGGCTACGTCACCAATGCGGAGAAGGCAGGTGAGACGTCCTGGCGGTACTATGCTAAGGACAAGCCCCAGCATCCCGTGGTGAAGGTAGGTTGGAACGATGCCAGGGCCTACTGCGAGTGGCTTGGCAAGAGGCTGCCTACCGAGGCCGAGTGGGAGAAGGCGGCTCGCAGCACCGATGCGCGCACCTACCCCTGGGGCAACCAGTGGGATGCGGCCAGGGCGAACGCCAAAGAGGCGGGTAACCGCGGGACCACCGCTGTGGGGAGCTTCCCTGCCGGAGCCAGCCCCTATGGGGTGATGGACATGGCGGGCAACGTGGCCGAGTGGACGACCGATTGGTTCAAGGCCTACCCTGGCGGTGACTTCTATTCCCCCTATTTTGGGGAGAAGTTCAGGGTGATAAGGGGTGGTGGTTGGTTCGACGACCAGCAATCGGTGCGCACCACCGAACGGAGCTGCAGCGGCGTTGAGGCGGCGAACGACGACCTCGGCTTCCGCTGTGCGAGATAACAGATAGCGGACTACTTTCACATAATTCGGTATATGCGATAGAGGATGGTAAAATGGACGTGTTGCGACGTATGCGGCAGGCCATCCGTGGGCAAAGGTACCGCATTAGCTCACATGCCAATGACGAAATGGCCGATGATTTTCTGGTGGTGGCTGACATTGAGAACATCATCCTCACAGGTGAAATCATGCGCAAGTTCACCCACGACCCGCGTGGCACCCGGTACGAAGTGCTCGGCGATACTGTTGACTACCGCCGTGCGTATGTCGTGTGTCGCTTTCTGTTGTCAGGCGTATTGCTGATCATCACAGCCTATGTCGAGGAGGAATAGAGGAATATGGAGAGTACGATGAGAGGTGATCAGTGCGAGTTCTGCAAGGGAGAAATGGAGCAACGGCGCGTTCTGGCCCGGTTTCGCTTTAAAGGACAGACGATTTACGTCGAAAACGTGCCTGCTTGGGTGTGCAACAAGTGCGGTGAGCAGTATTTTGACGCACCGGTCTATAAACGCCTTGAGGGGATTGCCCGGCAACGCGAATACATCCAAAAGACTATCTCCTTTCCTCTCGCGGAATTTGATATGGCTGTTGCTTAGTGACAAAAATAGGCTCGACTTCGTCTAACACGCCGTGGCCGGACTTCGCCCCAGATTGCTGCCTTCGTTGCAAGCGGAGCTGCAGCGGCGTTGAGCTGGCCAACGACGACGTTGGCTTCCGCTGTGCGCGTTAGCTTATCACTATTGGCCGGTCGCCAACTGCTGATGGCAGGAAGGAGGGATGCCTATCGCACAAAAATATCGGATTCTCGCGTTAGTTTCAAAACACAAATAAAAGGAGGAAAAAGATGTTTGCTAACAAAAGATGGAGAACCTTATTAGCTTTGGTGGCCATCGCCGCTATGACTCTTTCGGCCTGTGCCGCGCCGACTCCAGAGGTGATTGAGAAGGAGGTGGTGGTCGAGGTGGTAGTGACGGCCACCCCGGTCGTGGGGCCGCAGAAAGGCGGCACGCTGGTCATCGGCCTGTCCGCCGACATCGCGACGCTGGATCCGGCCGATTACCGCGAAACAACCACCGAGACTGTCCTCCGCAACATGTTCGACGGGTTGGTAACCCGCACCAGCGACGGCCGGGTGCTTCTGGAACTGGCCGAGTCGGCCACGCTGGTTGACGAAACCACCTGGGAATTCGTGCTCAAAAAGGGCGTCACCTTCCACAACGGCGAGGCCCTGACGGCCGAGGACGTGAAGTTCACCTTTGATCGTATCATCTCCGAGAACGGCATTGACTACCCCGAACCCCACACCTCCCCGCGCAAAGGCCTGATCTCGCCTCTGGAGAGCGTGGAGATCGTGGACGATTACACGGTGCGCCTCCACCTCTCGGCCCCCTTCCCGGTGGCCATGCAGATGCTTGTCCACCAGCAGATCATCCCCAAGGATTACTTCGAAGAGGTGGGCAACGAGGGCTTTGTCAAAGCCCCCGTAGGCTGCGGCCCCTTCAAGTTCGTGGAAGGCGATCTGAGCGCTCAGATCGTGATGGAGAGGTTCGACGATTACTATGGCGGCGCCGACGAACTGCCGCCGGTAAGCCCGCCGCCGCTGGATCGGATCATCTTCAAGATCCTGCCCGAGGCCTCGACGCGGGTGGCCGCCCTGCGTACCGGCGAGGTGAACATCATCCAGAAAGTGCCTGCGCACATGATCCCCATGTTGGCCACCGACGCCAACGTCCGCGTGGCCAGCGGCCCCAGCACGCGGCCCGCCTGGGTGGAAATGAACGTCAACAAGCCACCCTTTGACGACGTCCGCGTGCGGCTGGCCATGAACTATGCGGTGGACGCGGACACCATCCTGGAAACGGTGTTGGGCGGCCTGGGCATCGTCATTCCTGGCGCCCTGTCGCCTTACAACAACTTTGCCGATGCCTCGCTGAAGCCTTACGGTTACGATCCGGACAAAGCCCTGGAACTGTTGGCCGAAGCCGGCTGGACAGACTCCGATGGCGATGGTTTCCTGGACAAGGAGGGGGAGAAATTCGCCTTTGTCATTGACGTGCGGCCTGCAAACAAGGACAGGGCCGAGGCAGTGGCCGGGCAGTTGCAGGAACTGGGCATTGACGCCACCGTGCGCGTGTGGGGCGACTATAGCGTGCTCAAGCCGTTGATGCTGGACGGCGAGCGCACGGCCTACGTGGGCGACTGGGGCGACTCGGCCTTTGACCCCGTGGGACACTTTGAGGCCAAATGGCACTCCATGGTCGAGGGCACGGGCAACGGGCGCGGCAACTTCTCTACCTACAGCAACCCTCGCGTGGACGAGCTCATCGAGGCCGGCGAGGTGGAGCCGGACGTGGAGAGGCGCCACGAACTCTACGACGAGGCACAGCAGATCGTGTACGCAGAGGCGCCGGCGGTCTTCCTGTTCCTCCCCGACATCGTCGAGGCCTGCACCGCCAACGTGCAGAACTGGACGGTCGCTGCCGACGGTCGCCTGAACATGCACGACGTCTGGCTGTCCCAATAGGACGGGCCTCGAGCAACTTGTGAAGCGTGAGGTGTTCACCGTGCTGAATCCTCACGCTTCACGTTTTGCGTTTCACATCGGCTGCGGTGGCTGAGGTTCTGAAGGAGTGTACCCATGAGAGCGGTCAAGGTGTTGGAGCGGATACTGGCAGTCATCCCGATCATGCTTGGGGTGGCTATCGTCGTCTTTCTCTTTATGCGCCTGACGCCGGGCGATCCGGTGGACATCATGATGGGCGAGGGCGGTTACGTCTCTGAGGGCGAGATCGAAAACCTGCGCCGCGAGTTCAACTTGGACAAGCCGCTGCACGAGCAGCTCTATCTCTTTCTGGCCGGCGCCATCCGTGGCGACCTGGGCAACTCTTACGTCAAACGCGCGCCCGTAACCGAACTCATCGCCGAGCGGTTGCCGGCCACCATCGAACTGGCCCTGGGAGCGCTGATCTTTGGCCTGACCGTGGCCGTGCCCATCGGCATCGTCTCTGCGGTCAAGCAACACTCGGCGGTGGACCGGGTGAGCATGGCGGGGGCCTTCCTGGGCATTTCCATGCCCTCTTTCTGGCTGGGTATCATTCTTATGCTCGTCTTTTCCGTGCGGCTTCGGTGGCTCCCGGTTGCGGGGCGCATTGACTACACCGCCGGGCTGCAACCGGTCACTGGTTTGTACGTGCTGGATAGCCTTCTCACCGGCAACGAGGAAGCGTTGATCAGCAGCCTGCGCCACCTGGTGCTGCCTTCCATCAGCCTGGGGGCGGCGATGGCGGCCACGGTGGCCCGCATCCTGCGCTCCAGCATGTTGGAGGTGCTGCGCCAGGATTACGTGACCCTGGCCCGGGCCAAAGGTCTGACAGAGTTCCTGGTCGTCACCAAGCACGCGCTGCGCAACGCGCTGATCCCCACCGTGACCGTCGTCGGCTTGCAGGTGGGCGTGCTGCTGGGCGGCAACATGATCGTGGAGACGGTCTTTGGCTGGCCGGGCCTGGGCCGGCTGGTGGTGCGGGCCATCTTTTCGCGGGACTTTCCCCTGGTGCAGGGGGCAGTGATGGTCTACGCTTTTACCTTTGTCATGGCCAACCTGATCGTGGATGTGCTCTACACCTATCTCAATCCCAAGATCACGCTTTAGCGAAAGGGGGATTCTCCCTGGATATGGAAACTCAAACCACTACTCTGAACCAGGCCCTCTATCCATTCAAACTCCGGCTTCAACTCTGGGGACGCAACAGCCTGAACTTCCTCCGCGAGTTGTGGGGACAGCCCTCGGCGTTGCTGGGCGCAGCGCTGGTCGTGCTCTTTGTGCTGATGGCCGTCTTTGCGCCCCGCATCTCGCCTCACGATCCCACCAAAGGGAAGTTGAGGAACCAGTTAATTCCCCCCGTCTGGGAAGAAGGGAGCAACCCCGAGTTTCTGCTGGGCACCGACGTGCAGGGCCGCGATCTTCTCTCACGCATCATTTACGGAGCCAGAATCTCGCTGCGAGTGGGGATATTGGCTGTGGGCATCTCTGCGTCAATCGGCACCGCGCTGGGAGCGGTGAGCGGCTACTATCGCGGCCGGCTGGACGCCCTCATCTCCCGTTTTGCTGACCTTCTCATGGCCTTTCCTTTTCTCATTTTTGCCATCGGCATGATGGCCTTTTTGGGGCCGGGTTTCGCCAACCTGCTGCTGGCCCTGACGCTCAAGGGCTGGGTCGTGTTCTTCCGTCTGGCCCGGGGCGCGGTCATGGCCGAAAAGACCACCGAATACGTCGAGGCGGCCAAAGTCGTCGGCCAGTCCAACCCGGTCATCATCGCCAGCGAGATTCTGCCCAACATCTTTCACTCGATTCTGGTGCTGGGCACGCTGCGCATGGGCTCGCTGATCATCACCGAGGCCAGCCTGAGTTTCCTGGGCCTGGGCATCCAACCGCCCACGCCGGCCTGGGGCTCAATGGTCGCCGACGGGCGAGACTACCTGGTCACTTCCTGGTGGATCGCCACCCTGCCGGGATTGGCTATCCTGGTTCTAGTGTTGAGCATCAATCTCTTTGGCGAGGGCCTGCGGGACATCCTGGACCCCCGCCTGAAAGTGGAGTAAGGACATGGGAATGACCCCTCAACCCTTGCTGGAACTGCGCGATCTGACCACGGTCTTTCCCACCCGCCGGGGACTGGTGCGCGCCGTGGATGGCCTGAGCTTTCAGTTGCACGAAGGAGAAAAGCTGGGCATCGTGGGCGAATCGGGGTCAGGCAAGAGTGTCACCTTGCTCTCCATCCTGCGGCTGGTACCTCATCCGGGCCAGATCGTCAGCGGAGAGGTGCGCTTTCGAGACGGGAATCTCCTGACCAAATCTGCCAGAGAGATGCGACAGATCCGGGGCAGAGATATGGCCATGATCTTTCAGGACCCCATGACCACCCTCAACCCGGCTTTTCTGGTGGGCGAGCAAGTTCGCGAGTCACTGCGGACTCACGGCATTGTTCCCCGTTCCAACAGCCCCTTTTCCCGCTTGTTCGACCGGAGGCGCAAAGCCGCTGAATACCAGTGCGTCTGGGAGGCGATGGCCGACGTGGGCATCCCTGTGCCCCGCCAGAGCGCGCGCCGCTATCCGCACCAGTTCAGCGGGGGGATGCAGCAGCGCGCCCTGACGGCCATCGCGCTGGCCTGTGAGCCTCACGTTCTGCTGGCCGACGAACCGACCACCGCCCTCGACGTGACCATCCAGGCGCAGATACTGGCCTTGTTGGACAAGATCAATCAGGAGCACGGCACGGCCATCGTTTTGGTGACCCACAATCTGGCGGTGGTGGCCGAGTTCTGTCAGAGCATCATCGTCATGTACGCCGGGCAGTTGATGGAAAAAGGCACGACCGATCAAGTCATTCAAGATCCGATGCACCCCTACACGCGCGGCCTGTTGCGCTGCCTGCCCAGGATCGACGCTCGACGGGAGAAAATATCGCCCATACCCGGCCTCGTGCCCGACCTGGCCGACCTGCCGCCAGGCTGCCCTTTCTCTCCGCGCTGCGACGTGGCCATGCCCGAATGTTCGCAACTCGAAGCCATCCCGCTGAGAGAACTGCCGGACGGTCGGCTGGTTCGCTGCCTGCTCCACTAGCGCCAACCATGCGCCATCCGCAATCCGCCACTCAGGAGGGCCGATTTGTCAGAACAACCATTGGTCGAAGCTCAGGGCATTAAAATGTACTTTCCCATCCGCCATAGCCTGCTGGTCAAACTCCTGGCTGGACGGACGGATCAATGGGTGAAAGCCGTGGATGGGGTGGATCTCAAGATATATCCGGGCGAGACTGTGGGATTGGTGGGCGAGTCGGGTTGTGGCAAGACCACCTTTGGCCGGGTGCTGACGCGCCTCTACGAGCCTACTGCTGGCCGGGTGCTGTTCCAGGGACATCCTATCAGCGCCGAGAATGCCAGTCGAGAGGTCATGGTCTTTGACGACGGACGGAGGGTTCCGGGACGCCAGCCGTTGGATCGTCTGAGCTTTTACCAAACGACCCAGATCATTTTTCAGAACCCCTACTCTTCGCTGAACCCGCGCAAAACGGTGCGCCAGATCGTCTCCGTGCCGCTGAAAAACCGAGGGGTCAAGGACTTCAAGGCCATCGAGGAAGAGGTCGCCCTCCTGCTGCGGCGGGTGGGCATCCCGGAGCGCCGCATGGACGCCTATCCACACCAGTTCAGCGGCGGCCAGCGCCAGCGCATCGGCATTGCCCGCGCGCTGGCCATGCGCCCCAAGTTTGTCGTCTGCGACGAGCCGGTCTCCGCTCTAGACGTGTCCATCCAGGCCCAGGTGATCAACTTGCTGGACGAGCTGCAAGAGGAATTCAATCTGACCTACCTGTTCATCGCCCACGACCTGAGCGTCGTTAATTACGTCAGCGATCGAGTGGCGATCATGTACTTAGGCAAGATCGTCGAAGAAGGCCCGACCGCCGAGGTTTTTGCCCACCCGGCGCACCCCTACACCCAGGCGTTGATGGCCGCCGTGCCAGTGGTGGACAAGGCCGCCCGCCGGGAGCGGATCATCCTGGAAGGAAGCGTGCCCAGTCCCATTGACCCGCCCGGCGGCTGCCGCTTTCACACTCGCTGCTTTGCCAGGATCGGCAAAATCTGCGAGGAGCAGGAACCAGTTTTCACCACTGTGGGCGCAGGCCACCAGGTGGCCTGCCATCTATGCCAATAAACCAACCTTGTGTCAACTTAAGCTCTGAGCCCCGTCCCCGGGGCGGCCCGGGGACGGGCCTTTGAGCCTTAAGTTGACACTAATGATGAACCAACGCATGCACAAATACGTCATTCTCACGCTACAAGGCGACCATTACACCATGGGGCGGCAACACGGCCTCCAAGTCAGGGGGCTGCGTCCGCTGATCGCCGAGGCCATCGAAGCACGCTTTAGCCAGATCGAGCAGTGCGGTCCCGACGCGCGCTTTGAGGCCCTGCTGCGAGAGACTCGCGAGTTGCTTCAAGACATTGACGCCCCGCTACTGGCCATGATCCGGGGGCAGGCCGAGGCGCTGGAGTTCGAGTTCGACACGCTGCTGCGCTACGATCTGGTGACCTACCTGCTCGACTATTTGATGACCCGCAAATCTCCGGGTGCTGAGGGCTGTACCACCTGGGCCGCCACAGGGTCGGCCCCTGCCGATGGACAGCCCATCCTGGTCAAGAACCGGGATAATCGCCTGGAGCGTTTGCCCCTACAAATCGTGATCCGCGCCACGCCCGAGTCCGGCTATCGCTACGTCTGTAGTGGCAGCGCCGGCAGCCCAGGCGTTTACTGCGCCGGGATCAACCAGGCTGGCCTGGCCGTCGCCGATACGCACGTCTGCTCCACCGACCTCGGCCCTGGCCTGCCCGACTATTCGCTGATGATGCACATCCTGGAAGCGCACGACAGCGTGTCTTCGGCGCTGGATTATCTGCGCTCGGCGCCTCGCCAGGGGCGGAGCAACCTCATCCTGGGCGATGCCCAGGGGCATCTGGCCGTCTTTGAGATCGGCCACCGCAACTACGGATTGTTCGAGACCCACGATGGTATCCTGGTGAACACCAACCATTTTGTCAGCCCCGAACTGCGGGATTGCTTCGTGGACGCCAATCCGCCGCCGAAGAGAGGCAACTCGTTCCACCGCTACGAAAGAGTGACCCGTGAATTGGACGATACTTTCGGCCAGATTGACGTGCCCTTTGCCCAGCGATTGATGGCCAGCCACGACGGCCCGTTGGCTTCCATCTGTCGCCACGCGGTGGCGGGCAAGGATTCTGCTACTAACTCGACGAGCATCTTTTTGCCCGCGCGACGGACGATGCTTTTCTGTCACGGGCTGCCTTGCCAGGGTCAGTATGACGAATTTGTGCTCTAATCTACTTATGGGGGTGCTTCCTGAGACCCCGATTGTCAAGCCGAGGCAAGGCGAGCTTGTTGCCAGAGGGCAGGCTGGGATACCGCTTGCCATCTGGTAACAGTTACCCCACATAGGGCTATCTCGCATTCTTTTCCTGACGTCCCATAATCGCGAGATCCAGTGGCAACTTGCGGCGTATGCACCTCCAGAATGAGCCTTCTGGCCCCTTTAGATCTACCTCGCGGGTGATCTCTCCGAGAACGCGATTGCCCTAAGCACAAAACTCACCATTGACTGAAATCCAATTTTGTGATATAATATCTAATATCAAATATCAAATTCGGTTGCCACCTCGACAGAGGACAGCTACAAACAATACAGGCAGAACCAAATGTCCAATCAACTTAAGTTAATCCAGAGTCACCGCCCACTAGCTGACGTTGCTTTCGAGAGTCTGCGCGGTTCCATTATTGACGGTCGGCTGAAGCCAGGTCAGTGGCTGCGCCAGGAGACACTAGCTCAGGAGTTGGGCGTCAGCCAGATGCCCATACGAGAGGCTCTCAAACGGCTGGTAGCTGAAGGCCTGGCCGAACTTATCCCCTACAAAGGGGTAAAGGTGGTCGAGTTTTCACCGGAAGACATTGTGGATATTTGCACCACCCGACTAGTGCTGGAAGGCTTGGCTGTCCGCTTTGCCACACCGTTTATCACGCCCGAGACACTAGAGCGGTTGAAAGAGAACCTTAAAGAGGCAGAAGGGTATACAGAGCAGGATCATATGGCCAGGCGTCGCGAGTTGAACACTGAATTTCATCTTTCTATTTGCCGGGCCAGTGGCCGCCAGTACCTGGTTCGTCTGCTGGAGGCGCTATGGAGTTGGTTCCCCAGTGTGATGCTGTACGAGGGAATGTTCCGGCAAAAAGAGGTGTTGCCTGCCCGTCTAGAACGGGAGCTGCAGGAGCACTGGGCCATCCTGGAGGCCCTGGAAAGGCAGGATGCTGAGCAGGCCGAAGAGGAGACCCGTAGTCATATTCAGAACCTGTCCCATGAGTTGACAGAAGTGCTTGGTATACCAAAGGAGGTGGTAGAAACACTGGAAACTCTCTGAGTTCGCCGAAACGGGATCCTCTAGCTGTTCCTGTACAGAGCGTGGAAGTTCGTCAGCACTGCTCGGGCCGGTCTGATTTGTAGCGAGAAGGGAGGTGATAGATCAAAAGACATGACCTTGGTCCTAGGCTCACTTTAGCTTCAAAACAAAAACTTAAGGAGGTAAGAAATGTCTAAGAAGGTGCTCGTTAATCTGGTTCTAACACTCGCCATGCTGCTGCCCCTGGGGCTGAGCGTGGCCAGTGCCGCTCCACTGGCTCAAGAGGAGTTGACTTACACGGTTAAGCTAGGCGACAACCTCTGGACCCTGGCGGAGAAGTACCTGGGCAGCGGCCCGGCCTATAAGACTATCGTCAGCGCCACCAACGCCAAATACGCGGGGGACCCCAGCTTCGCCTACATTGAGAACCCCAGCCTAATCCATCCCGGCTGGAAGTTACTCATCCCCGGCGCCGAGGAGGCTGCGGGGCTTACGGCCCCTGAACCGACGGGTCAGATCATTGTCGCGCAAGGGGGAGACCCCAATACTCTTGACCCCAAGTACCTCAAGGACAATACGACACAGAATGTCCTACGCTTGATGTTTGACAGTCTCTACCATAGAGACAACAACATGCAGATCGTTCCCTGGCTGGCCACTTCCTACGAGAACCCCGACGAACTCACCTGGCGCTTCCACCTACGCCAGGGAGTAAAGTTCCACAATGGGAACGACTTCAAAGCCAACGACGTCAAGTTCACTCTCGGTCGGCTGGTCGAAGATGACTCGCAGTTCAGTACGCGAAAGTACGTGGACAGGGTCGAGGTCGTAGATGACTACACCGTGGACATCATCACCAAGGACCCCTACGCGGCCTTTATGACCAGAATCGTCCTCTGGCACATGACCGATGAAGAGTACTTCAACGAAGTCGGGGCGGAAGGGGTTGCCAGTAGCCCCGTCGGCACCGGCCCCTTCACGTTCGTGGAGTGGGTCAAAGATGAGCGGGTAGTGTTTGAAGCCAACCGCGACTATTGGGGCGGCTCACCCAAGATCAAGACGGTCATCTTCTCGCCTATCCCAGAGGACGCGACCCGTATAGCCGCTCTGGAGACAGGCGACGTTGATATCATCGATGACGTGCCACCCGAGTACGTTGACCAGGCGCCAGAAGGTGTTGAGGTCGTGACGGTGCCTGGCACCCGTGCCTACTTCCTCGCGATGAACGTGAACGTGGAACCCTTCGATGATGTGCGGGTACGACAGGCCATGAACTATGCCATTGACGTCGAGTCCATCATCGAGAACGTGCTGAACGGCTTGGCCAGAAGGCTTGACAACCCGCTGTTGCCAGAGGCATTCGGCTACATTGCAACGCCGGTCTACAGCTACGATCCCGACAAGGCCAAGAGTCTGCTGGCCGAAGCTGGCTATCCCGATGGTTTCGAGATGAAGATCGACGCGAGGCCTTCTTACAAGGAGCTGGCCGAGGTTCTGGCCGGCCAGCTCAGTGCGCTGGGGATCAAGGTCAACGTCGTTCTCACCGAAGGCGCTGCCTTCACCGCCCTGTACGAGCCAGGTTTCACTCAGACTTACTTGGGTTCCTGGGGTAACTCGGAGGCGGATGCCGACGGCATACTGTCCAAACAATTCTATTCCGACCGCTACAGTTGCAATCTGCTGGGCGCCGAGGGAGAAACCGGCTATGGTGATCTTGCGCGCGGTTGTTACTACAGTGGCTATGCTAATGCCGAGGTAGATGCAGCTATCGTAGCAGGCTCCAGGGATGTGGATCCAGAGAATCGGAAGGAGTATTACGCCACGGCAGTAAAGATCATCGTCGAAGAGGCCCCGTGGCTCTTCCTCTACAACCCCGTCTCGATCTATGGCCAGAGAGATCGGCTCCAGGGCTGGGTGCCTCGCTCGGATTCGCTGATCATCCTGGATGAGGCCTGGGTTACAGACTAACCTATCGGAACCGTATCACAAATCCCAGCACGTTATAGCGCCGCCCCCAAGGGGGCGGCGCTAGATCCATCTTTCTTATCCCAGTGTCTCATAAGATGTGAGACAATCTTAAAAATACAATGCGGCAGAGGACAAGACATGCAATATCTACTAAGACGGCTCGTCATGATTATTCCTGTGCTCTTCGGTGTGTCGGTTATTGTCTTTACCATTATGCATGTGATCCCCGGTGATCCGGTCCAGCTCATGCTCGAGGGTACTGGCGCCAGTGCGGAGCAGAGGGAGGCGATGCGGCATGCGCTAGGGCTCGATCTCCCCTTGCCGGTGCAATACGTGAACTATGTGTCCCGGGTAATTCGAGGCGATTTCGGCCAGTCCATTCGCTATAAACAGCCGGTCCTGGGATTGATTCTGGAGCGGCTGCCGGCCACCATCGAGTTGACACTGGCCAGTTTCATCCTTTCTACAGCTATCGCCTTACCTATTGGGCTCCTCTCGGCGCTGAAACGCAATACGTTCATTGATTACATAGTTATGACTGGGGCTACCCTGGGCGTCTCCCTGCCGACTTTCTGGATCGGCATCCTGTTGATCATGCTCGTGGCCGCTAACCTGGGATGGCTCCCCGGCTTTGGCAGAATTGATTATGGAGTACACCCTCAAAGAATGACCGGTTTCCTCCTCATTGATTCCCTTCTAACCTGGAATATCCCCGCTCTGAAGAATACTTTGGCTCATCTAACATTGCCCGTTCTCACCCTAGGAATCGGCACAGCCACATTTACCACACGCTTTGTTCGGTCCAGTGTGTTAGAAGTCATGGGCCAGGACTATGTGGTCGTTGCCCGCGCCAAGGGTTTGCACGAGCGGCTAGTGATCGCACGCCATGTGCTGCGCAATGCCCTTATGCCTGTGTTAACTCTCATTGGCTTGCGGATGGGGGGACTACTGGGTGGAGCTGTCGTTACGGAAACGGTTTTTGCCTGGCCTGGCATGGGGCGGCTAGTCATTCACGCTATCTACAACCGTGATTTTGTTCTGGTGCAAGGGGTCGTGCTTTTCTTCGCTTTGATCCGCGTTACCATAAACGTTTTAACAGACATCATCTACGTGCGGGTAGACCCTCGCATCAGCCATATCTAAAAGGAGTGGTGGACAGTGGCTGCATCGCTTAAAACACCATTACTACAGGACCGAGAACTGCTCGCACCTCGGCAAAGCGAGCTAAAGAGGATAGTACGTACTTTCCTGCTGAGTAAGATAGCTACGCTTGGCGCCCTGATCTTTGCCCTCTTTTTGCTCATAGCCCTTCTAGCGCCGATTCTCGTTCCCCACGATCCTGACTTGCAGGATTTGAAGCGCAGATTGGCGCCACCCGTTGGACTTGGGATGGAGAAGGCAAGTTGGGAATTTCCTCTGGGAAACGACAATCTGGGGCGCGACATTCTCAGCCGTCTCATGGTTGGCGCGCGCATCTCATTGGTAGTAGGGGTAAGCACGATCCTTTTGTCCGCCTCAGTGGGAAGTCTGATTGGCGCCGTGGCTGGGTTCTATCGAGGGCCCCTGGATAACGTCGTGATGCGCCTCGTTGACATATGGCTGGCTTTTCCGGGCCTGCTGCTGTCTATCGGCGTTGCGGCTGCCTTGGGGCCGGGGTTGGTCAATCTCATCCTCGCTTTGTCTTTGACCAGTTGGACGGTTTACAGTCGCGTTGTTAGAGCAGATGTCCTCTCCATACGCGAGAGGGACTATGTGTTGGCAGCTCGGGCCATGGGCGCCAGTGACCCACGGATTATCTTGCGCCATATACTTCCTAATGTCCTGGCCCCTATTATGATCATTTCCAGCCTCAGAATGGGCACAGTGATCATCTCTCAGGCGTCCCTTAATTTCCTGGGGGTTGGCGTTCAGAGCTTGGTGCCGACGTGGGGAGGCATGCTGTCCGACGGGCGGGAGTTCATGCGAAATGCCTGGTGGTTGGCTACCTTCCCCGGCATCGCCATCAGCATCGTGGTGTTGGGCGTCAATCTGTTGGGTGATGGGTTGCGGGATGCCTTGGATCCTCGCCTCCGGCGCCGATAGCCGCCAGAGATCTGTCCTGGTCGGAGCACGTCGTTCGGTGAAGGTAGGGAGGCAAGCAGAGGAAAATTGTGTGTCAAGATCAACCTTCAAAAGATAACCGAAAATGCCAGAACTATCACCAATCTGTGTGCTGCTCATGGCATTACGGTGATAGGCGTGACCAAGGGCTGCTGTGGGATGCCGGAGGTAGCAAGAGCCATCCTCGCCAGCGGTATTGGAGGACTGGCCGATTCCCGGCTCAGTAACCTCAGGCGGATGAAAGAGGCTGGCATCAAAGTAGAAATGTTGCTACTGCGCTCACCAGCCCTCAGCGAGGCGGCCGAGGCAGTCAAGCTGGCTGAGGTCAGTCTCAACTCTGAGTTCGAAGTAGTGGCCTCTTTGGCGCAAGAGGCCCGCGCTCTGGGTAAGCTTCACCGCGTCATCCTAATGGTGGATGTGGGGGATCGCCGCGAGGGTCTCTTACCAGAGGACGTGGAGGGAGTAGCTCGGAAAGTAGAGAGTCTGGAGGGCATTCGGCTGTTAGGGCTTGGCAGCAACATCGGCTGCCTGAGCGGGATTTCCCCTTCTCTAAAGGACACTCAATTGCTGGTGCAACTTGCTGTCCGGGTCGAGGAAGCCATCGGGAGAGAATTGGCAGTCATCTCCGGAGGAAGCTCGATTCACCTTCGGATGGTCGAGCAGGGCAGATTGCCAGCCAGGATAAACCAACTAAGGATCGGCGAGGGGATACTCTTGGGCTCTGACCCTGCGGATGGGCGGCCCTTCTCTTACGCCAGCCAAGACACCTTCACCTTGACAGCCGAAGTGATTGAGGTTAAATGGAAACCCGCACTGTCCAAGAGGAATAGCAGCCATGGAGTTCTCGGAGAGCATCCTATCCGTGAGGATCAAGCTCTTCGGTGTCAGGCTATTTTAGCCGTGGGAACCCAAGATGTCAGGATCGAAGGGCTGAGTCCCAAAACACCAGGGATGAGAATCATTGGGGCCAGCAGCGATCACCTGGTGCTCGATGTAACAGCCAGGCCCGTCAAGGTCGGTGACAAACTGGAATTTGCCCTGAAATATCCGGCCTTGATGACAGCTATGGCCTCGCCTTATGTGAGAAAAGAGATTAAGCATTCAGGTGTCATTGCGAGGCACGGTTTTTTGTGCCGAAGCAATCCCCAATCGCCGATTCGGAGATCGCTTCGCAACGATTGCTCCCAATGACGATGGGGATTGCTTCGCAAAAACCGCTCGCAATGACACTGGGCTGAACGGTTACAAAAGAGATTCTCCCCAGGAGTAATGATAATGGCGCTACGTAGCGTATTGGTCCAAAAGAAAGAGGAAGTCATAGCCGAAAACGGCACGGTCGTCGCTGAAAGCGTCGAAGCTGCCGAAGCAGGTATGGAGATCTTCGAAAAGGGAGGCAATGCCTTCGATGCGGCTGTGGCGACCTCTTTTGCTGCGGCCACCTGTGAGCCAGCAATGAGCAGTCTGGGCGGTGGGGGAGCAGCGCTGATCTACCTGACTGATGAAGACCAGACCGTCGCCATCGAGTTCGAGGGCCGCCTTCCCAGGACAGCCACAGAAGATATGTTCGTACCTGACTTATTACCTCCAGGGGTAGAGCCGCATCCCAGTTTTGGTTGGCGCGGCACCAGAAACAACGTCGGGTGGATGGGGTATCGGTCCTTGGGGGTCCCAGGCCAGGTGGCGGGGCTGTGCCAAATCCTGGAACAGTTCGGCACTATGAGCCTGGAAGAAGTCACCGCCCCGGCGATAAAGATCTGCGAAGAGGGCTACGAGGTCAATAGCTACTATGCCTTGATGATTGGCAGCGATATGACACTCCTGCAGCAATATCCCCCTATTGACAAATTGCTGCTGCCTGGTGGCTATCCACCTCGCCCAGCGAGTGCCTATAACAGGCCCACAGTAATCGTGCAGAAAGAGTTGGCGGAGACCCTGCGAAAGATCGCTCAGGGTGGCGCCGATGCTTTCTACCGAGGTGACATCGCCAAAGCTATCATCGCCGATACCCAACCCCACGGCTCGATCGTCACCCTGGAGGACTATGCCGAATACCAGCCCAGAATCTACGATGATGGCCTGGTCGGCAGCTATCGCGGCTACAAGTTGGTCTGCATGCCAGAGGTATTTGGCGGCATCCAGGTGCTTCAGACGCTGAATCTGCTCGAAGGCTTTGATCTGACCGCTCTGGGACACAACAGCCCCCAATTGTTGCACCTCATTGCCGAGTGTTTCCGTAGGGCATGGGTGGACCGCTTCCGATACATGGGAGATCCAGAATTCGAAGATGTGCCTATTGCAGGGCTGACTTCGAAGGAATACGCCGACGAGATGCGCAGACATCTCAACCTGGAGAGAGTACCTGATGAGATCAGACCGGGAAACCCCTGGAAGTACCAAGGGGATGGCCAGGCGCCGGAAGCAGCCAGACCCCCAGGCCCCAGAGGAGAGGGCCGGAACACAACCCACCTCTGCACCATGGACAAACATGGTAATATGGTCAGCATGGTCCAGACTTTGGGAGGCGGCTTCGGGGCCTACGTCATATCGGGCAGCACTGGCATCATCCTGCGCAACTACACCAACCTGTTCAACCCCGAACCGGGCACCAGCAACTCCATCGGCCCCTGGAAAAGACCGTCAAGCCACGACTCACTGACTCTCGTCTTCAAGGACGGCCAACCTCTGCTCACCATCGGCGCGCCTGGTGGAAGGCGAGTGATCACCTCGGTGGTTCAGGTGCTGGTGAAAGTGCTAGACTTTGGAATGGGCATCCAGGAGGCCATTGCTGCGCCTAGAATTCACATAGAGGGTAGTGATCCCAAGGTGCCAAAGGGGAAACTGCTAAGAGAGCTATTCGTCGACTCGCGGATGTCCCCAAAAGTCGTGGAGGAGCTTGGGAGGCGAGGCCACCAGGTTGTGCTGCTACCTGATGGCAATTTCGCTTTGCCCGTGGCTATCATGAGAGATCTGCAAACGGGTAAACTGCATGGAGGAGTGACGGTCCCGACCCCGGCCACAGCGATTGGATATTGATCACTGGCCGACGATCAGCCAGAGAATCAGGCTTAGCTGGTTCGCCAAGACGCTGTCGGAGACTTCCAATAGATTAGGTGTAAGCGCTCAGGTGTCATTGCGAGGCACGGTTTTTTGTGCCGAAGCAATCCCCAATCGCAGATTCGGAGATCGCTTCGCAACGATTGCTCCCAACGACGATGGGGATTGCTTCGCAAAAACCGCTCGCAATGACACTGGGCTGAACGGTTGCGATTAGGTTACCAACACGGGCGCCAGGTGTAGTACCTGCGCCCGCTCATTTTGGGGGCCATAGATAGTAATGAAAGTTCGCAAAATCACCGTCTGCGGCGGGGGAAACGGCGCGCAAACCCTGGCGCCCATCGCCGCCCATAACCTGAGATGCCCGGTGGACATCTACGCGCCCTTCGCCGACGAAGCGGAGCGGCTGCGCGCTGGAGTCGCCGCCCACGGCGGCCTCGAAGTCACCGGCGCGGTGCAAGGCCAGGCCCAACCTCGCCGGATCAGCGCCGACCCCGCCGAGGCGATCCCCGGCTCAGACGTGGTCGTGCTGGTGCTGCCCGCCTTTGCCCACGAGAGCACCCTGCGCCAGATCGTCCCCTTCCTGGACGAGGGCGCGTGGGTGGGGGCCATGCCTGCGCGGGGCGGCTTCGACTATTGCGCCGCGCAAATCCTGGCCGAATGTGATCGGGACGACGTGGGCCTCTTCGGCCTGCAAACGCTGCCCTGGGCCTGCCGCATCCGCGAGTACGGCCAGGTCGTCCACGTCCTGGGCGTCAAGAACGTGGTGGACGCTGCCAGCCGGCCTGCAGCCTCCCCAAAACGGGTTTCGATCCTTCGACCAAGCTCAGGACAAGGTTTTGAGTTTCGGGTTTCGAGTTCATTCAACTCGAAACTCCGAACCCGAAACTCCAAACTGCCTATGCGGGGAGGGGGGCAGGTCGCGCCATTCCCGAACAAGTTCGGGACTCCGGTACGTCCTTTGCTGGAGCGAATGTTGGGGCTGCCCATCGGCGCGGCGGCCAACATGCTCGCCCTGACCCTGGCCAACACGGGACAACTCATCCATCCGGGCATCATGTATGGTCTATTTGCCGGTTGGGACGGCACACCCTTCGGTGCCGACGGTGTCCCCCTGTTCTACCATAGCCTCAGCGAGGAGGGTGCGCAAACACTGGCCGGCCTGAGCGACGACGTACAAGCCATCCGCACCCGGCTGGAGCCTGCAATGGACCTTTCCGCCGTGCGCCCACTAAAGGCATGGCTGTTGCGCTCTTATGGCGACGCCATCGCCGATCCGTCCAGTTTGCGTAGGGCCTTCGTCACCAACCGGGCCTACGCCGGACTCAAGGCCCCCGTGCGCGAGGTCTCGCCGGGCCAATTCGTCCCCGACTTTGGCGCCCGCTACCTGGCTGAAGACGTGCCCTTTGGCCTGGCCGTCAGCCGGGCCATCGCCAGCCTGACCAGCGTGGAGACGCCTACCATGGACGAGGTAATCGCCTGGGCCGGCGCGCAGTTGGGCAAAGATTACCTGAGCCGGGATATGGCTGAGGCTCGCATCCCGCAGAAATATGGGTTGAGGAGTTTGGAGGCGTTAATAACATTTCTGGAAATTATAGGTTAGAAATTAGAGGTTGGAAGGTCTGACAATCCAACATCCAACTTCCAACATCCAATCTCCAAATTAAGGAGGAGTACATGAGTACTGAAACGGAAACGCTGGACAAAAAACGCCGCGTGCTGGCCGGCTCCATCGGCGATTGCGTCCACTCGCTGGGAGTGGAGACTTTTGCCGAATGGATGGAAGATCGCGGCGAGGGCTACATGGCCGTCAAACTGGGGCCAGCCGTGCCCATCGAGGACGTGATCAACAAGATCCGAGAATCGCGGCCCGAGGTGGTAGCCATCTCCATGCGCCTGGGCGACCTGCACGTGGACAAGCTCATCGGCGAGTTCATCGAAAAGGCGGCCAAGCACCGCCTGCTGCCCCGCGAGAGCGGCATCCGCTATGCCTTTGGCGGGCTGCGGCCAGCGGCCAACCTGGTGCGGGCCATGACCGGCCTGCCGGTGCAGGAGGACAAATTCTCGCCGCCGGAGGATCGCCACTACGACCTGGACGAAATCGCCGAGAACTACGGCGACATTGACGCCTTCCAGGGTTTCTTTGGCCTGGTGGTGGACGACTTTATCACCATGGAGGAACTGGAAGCGTTCGCCCAGGGCAGGGCTGTCACTGCGACAGAGGAAGAGGTGAAATGGGCCAACACGCTGCTGAAACGGGTCCGCCAGGTGCGCGCGCTGGAAAACCGGCCCATCATCCGCGCCCACATCGGCGTCGCCGCCGACAGCATTGAGCCGACGGTGAAGGCCGTCGAGATGCTGGCCGAGGCCGAATGTCTGGAGATCGTCTCGCTGGCACCCGATCAGCCGGCCCAGGAGTACCTGGCCAAGTTCGTGCGCGGCGAAGAAGATCCCGATAAATATCTCAAAGGCCAGGGCGGCGTGCCCATTCGCACCAGAGAGGACCTGCGGCGGCTCAAAAAGGCCACGCAGCGGGGCAATTATCCCATGACGCGCATCTATTCCGGCACCGACGAGTTGGTCGAGCTGGCCAAACTCTTCGAGGGCGAGTTCCACATGCCCTTCCCGGCGGTGCCCATTTTCTTTTACAACAAACTGGATGGCCGCGGCCCCATCTCCATCCGCGATAGCTTTGACGAGCACTTCGAGGTGATGCGCTGGTGGGCAGCCCGCGATAAAGCCGTCGAGATCAACGATCCGCATCAATGGCAACTGCGCAACAGCACCGACGACTTGCTGGTGACCGATCACGTCGTGGCCGGCGTGGTGGCGCTCAAGATGGGCGTCAAGCACTACGTGATGCAGATGATGTATGACCTGCCGCCAGGCGCGTCGGGACTGAACGACCTGGCCAAGTTCCAAGGGGCCTACGAACTGATCGAGCCGCTGACCCGCCACTTTAACTTCCACATCATCAAAGAGACGCGCGGCGGGCTTTCCAGTTTCCCGCCCAACCTGGACCGGGCCAAAGGTCACCTGGCCACTTCTACCTACTGGCAGATGCACGTCGAGCCCGACATCGTCCACGTAGTCAGCTTCTCCGAAGCCCACCACGAGGCCAAAGCCCAGGACGTCGTCGAGAGCTGCGACATTGTCAAGCAGGTGGCCGAAGATTTCTACAAGGGTGATCAGCCCGACATCTGGGCCGATCCCCGGCTGATGGGCCGCAAAAGGCAGCTCAAGTTGGGGGCGATGTACAATATCCTGCACCTGGCGCTCATGGGCGGCTACGAGGGGCCGGTCACGCTGGATAACTTTTTCGAGTGGGCCATTTCGCCGGAGGAGGCGTGCAAGCGCGATCATCCCCGCCAGTGGAGGCGCAACTACGAGACGATGCTGCTCAGCTTCGTGGACGAGGCCAACTACTCCACCGGGCAATGCGGCATGGTCAGCGCCGACACGCTGGACCTGGCCCTGCAGGTGGGGCTGTACCAGGCTCCCCAGATCACCGTGCTGGACAAGCGCTACGAGATGGTGGGCAAATGCCGCACCAGGATCGTGGACGGCGGCTGCGTGATTGACGAGTTTGACGGGGCCAAAGTAGAGGACGAGATCGAGCGCGTGGATCGGGTTCGAGAGCGCAGCCCGTGGTTTTTCGACAAGAACATCAGCCAGGCCGACGAAGACCTGTACATCACCGAAACGGCCGAGGCGATGGACGAAGACGTCGTGGCTCAGACGCGGCGGCAGATGGGCATCCGCAGTGAGGCAGACTTGGAGAACAAAAAGGTGCTGGTGGTGGACTTCGGCAGCACCTTTAGTAAGATCGGCGTCTTTGACACGGCGACGGAGGAATTCGCCATGCAATACGTGCCCACCATCGTCGAAGACCTGCGCCTCTCCCTGGCCGATGGGCTTGGCATCAAAGAAGAATGTGAGCGGCGGGGCGACTGGGAGCCCCTGGCGCGGGAGATGGCCCAGTTCGACATCAGGCTGCCCTGCTCCAGCGCCAAAGGAGGGCTCAAGATGGTCACCGTGGCCCTGGTCAAAGAGGAGAGCGGCTTTGCCGCCGACCTGGCCGCCCTCACCGCCGGGGCCAAGCTGCTGAACAGTTGCCAGGGGACGCTAACCGAGGAGCAGGCGCTGGCCATCTACGAGCAAGACCAGCCGGAGATAATTCTCCAGGCCGGCGGGGTGGATTTCGGCGGGGATACCGAAACGCAGTTGCACAACGCACGCCTGCTGGCCAGGTTCTCCAAAGCGGCCACCTATGCCCTCTACGGCGTGCCGGTGATCTATGCCGGCAACCAGGACATACGCGGCGAGATCGAGCGCATCTACCGGGCCGAGGGGGTGGACATTCGCCTCACGCCCAACGTCATGCCTGAGGTCAACACCTTCCACATCGAGGTGGTCAACGAGGCCATCCGCGAGGTGTTCCAGACGATCATCATTCGCGGCAAGGGCTTCGACGTGGTGGAGGAGTACATGAGCGCGCCGTTCATCCCCACGCCGCGCGCGGCCTTCCGTGGCATCAACCTGCTGGCCAAGGGATACGGTGATGAGCCGGGCCTGGGCAACATCATGGCCCTGGACATCGGCGGGGCGACGACCGACTTCTATTCCAACGTCAGCGACAACCCGCTTTATGCTTACCCCGGCGACGAGCCACGGCGCAAGGTGAAGCGCACCATCCTCAAGACGCCCAACACCCCGCTGGCCTATCGGCGGGTCGAGGGCAAATACGGCCTGGCCTACGACGCCGAGAATGTCAAAGAATTGGAGCGGTTCCAGAGCGGGGCCATGAAGCGCGACCTGGAGGAGTTCCTGCTGCACGAGTATCCCGATTTTCGTCCAGGCGACGATGAGTTTGGGGGTTTTGTGCGGTGGTTCGACAAGCTCGCCACGGGGCGGCTGAATGGCCGTCTGGACTTTGACCTGGATCGCTACCTGAGCTGGCTGACGGCCAACCCTCACGCCCTGCCCACCAGCGATGAAGAGAACGCCGTGCGTTCCTTCCTGGCCAAAGAGATCATGGCCGCCACCACGGGGCGCAACCTGGGCTACGTCAAAGAGACCGACACCTACTTTTTGCAGTACGGGGTCAATTTCTTCAACCAGCCCTGCACCACGCTGTTAATCGGCGGCGCCATCTATCACAAGTGCATGGCGGCAGCCGATGGCGGCGATTTCGGACGTGACCTGAAGCTCATGGCCGCCGGCACGCAGTACAACGAGGACGAAAGCTGGCTCCTGCGGCCCCAGGGCCAGGTGCTTCTGGACGCGGCTTACATGGTCTCCATCGTCGGTGGGCTTTATGGCCGCATTGACCCAGAGCGGGCGCTGCGGTTACTCAAGCGCAACCTGGTGCCTTTGGAGTAGATGGCTGGAGGTTGGAAGTTGGAAGTTGGAAATTGGAGGTTGGAATATCCAACCTCCAATTTCTAACCTCTAACCTCCAATCTCGTTACTCTCCGTGACTCACTCCCCCATCAATTGCAGTACCAGCTCCCGCGAACGGGGTCGGTTGTCGAAGTCAATGAAGATGATCTGCTGCCAGGTACCCAGGGTGAGCTTTTGGTCCACGAAGGGCACGGTCAAGGAGGGTCCCACGAGCGAAGCCCTCACGTGGGCGTGTCCGTTGCCATCGCCCCAGCGCAGGTTGTGCTGGTAGGGGATGTTGGAGGGGGCGAGGCGGTCGAAGAGGCCCTGGAGATCGGAAAGCAAACCTGACTCGTACTCCACCGTGGTGACCCCTCCCGTCGAGCCAGTCACGAACACGGTGACCGTCCCGTCCTTCAGGCCCGAATCAGCGACCTCCTGGGCCACCTGCCTCGTTATATCAATGATGTGACAATCCCCCTTGGTCTTCAGCCCTATTCTTCTGGTTACTATCATCTTTAACCTTTACCTTTGAACTTTGAACTTTGGCTCTTTGGGATTTCGCGGGGTCACAGTGTCGGACTCCCCAACTTGTTGGGGGTGCGGTGCGGCAAACCCCAACAAGTTGGGGAGTCCAGCCTGCTATTCACGCCAATTCCCAGAGACCCTGATCTTTGAGCTTTGAGCTTCATTACTCTACCTCGATCTCGAAGCCGAAGGGCACCACTTGGATCCAGGTGTTGCCCGGCTTCAGCGGGATGGGATTGCCCGCGTCGTCCACGAAGCGAATCAGATCAGAACGTTGCGGCCTGACCCATCTGCCCTCGAAGGCCCGGCCATCGCGGAAGACTATGACCCGGCCCTCTCCCCATATCTGAATCTCAATGGAATAGTAGATACGAGGTCCGGTGCTGTCCTCGACGATGTCCGTATCCAGGTGATTGGCGTAGATCGCCACCACGTTCCTGGCGGCGATTTGCTCACCGGTCAGCTCGTCCCGATGGGGCTCCCCGAGGATTGAACGCCGATAAGCCTGGCGTCCTGGGTCGTATTGGTACTCAGCCGAGGCGTATTTGGGCGTGTAGAGGAACTCGAGGCTCGTGGCCGGGCTGCCGCCCTCTGGCGGCTGTTCGGAGAAAGTCCATCCCGAAAGGTCCTGGCGTTGGTTCAAGCCCCTCTCCTCCGCGATCTCCCACAGGCTCTGGGTGCCGCTGAAGAGGGTGTGCTCGTAGGCTTTGCCCTCGCTGGGGATGCGGGCAAAGCCAGAATCGCCAAAGTCGGGGGATATGACCCTGTCGAAGAAATCCGATTCCATGATCCTCTGCTTCACCCCGCCGCTGGCCCCGGAGTAGGCGAACATGGACTTGAACATGGCCGGTATCTCCAGGTCGAGGAGGCGCGCGCTGCGGATGGAGCCCACCTTTTCCACGTCCTTACTCAGGAAAACGGCGGTCAGGCGCGTCAGTCCGGCCTCGGACAAATGCTCGAAGACGACGTCGGCGTAGCTCAGGCCCGCCTGGGGGCGCACTATCGGCGGGAAGTTAGAGATCTTCACCGCCAGGGGCCGTCGCTCCAGCACCGCGACGTCGCTCACCCCCTCGCCAGTGAGGGGACAAACCCCGGCCGACGACGTCGGCATGGGTGTCGGCGTGGATGTTGGCGTCTCCATCGGCACCGGCGTCGGCGGGGGCAGGGGGGTACTGGTGGCTGTAGCGAGCTGGACGCT
>JAUWOY010000025.1 GCA_030611885.1 Chloroflexota bacterium
GTGTTGGCTCTGACAGCCAATTCACCTTGTCTTGGATTAGGTCTGCAATGGCCATTTTTTTCTGCCTCCTTAACCCAGTCCCCTGCCCAGAGCAGATCAGACTGTTGAGTTTGCGTCTCTTGCCGCCTTCACCTGCGTCTCAATCCAGGGGTATGTGTACTCAATCCCCTCTTTGAGGGAAACCTTGGCCCGCCAGCCAATCGAGTGGATGCGCGCCTTGCTGAAGTTGCGCGCCTGCACCCCCACAGGTCCTGGAACGTACTTCACCTTGATCCTCTTGCCCGCAACCTCGATCACCGTCTCCACCAATTCGTCCACCGTGACGTATTGAGAGCTGCCGATGTTCGTCGGCCCCTCGAGATCGGAGTGCATCAGCAGATAGATGCCCTCGACCAGGTCATCCACGTATGTGAAGGCTCGAATCGCCGTCCCGTCGCCCCATACCTCGATCACACCACCATCCTCTGCTTCGGCCACCTTACGGCAGATCGCCGCCGGAGCCTTCTCCCGCCCGCCAGTCCAGGTACCGTACGGCCCGTAGCAATTCTGGAACCGCGCGATGCGAACGTTCGTGTCATAATGCCGGCCATAGGCCATCGCCACCCGCTCGGCATAGAGCTTCTCCCAGCCGTACTCGTTGTCCGGATGCGCCGGGAAGGCGTCGTCCTCGGTCAACTCCGGCTCGCCGGGCTGCATATCCCGGTACACGCACACCGACGAGGAGAAGAAATACCGTAGGACGCCCATCTTGGCCGCCGTGTGGATCATGTGGACGTTAAGCAGAGCGTTGTTATGCATAATCTCACATTCAGCGACAGAGATAAACCCCATCCCGCCCATATCCGCCGCCAACTGATAGACCTCGTCGAACGTGCCATCTGCCAGAGAAAGCGCGGCTTTGCAGTTCTCCGGCTCTCTCAGATCGAGCAGCAGGAACTCGTCCGCCTGGGTGGGCGCAAACTCGTGCTCTTTGATGTCCACGCCGCGTACCCAGGAGCCCTCTTTCTTGAGCTTCTTCACAAGATGCCCACCGATGAACCCGCCGGCACCACAGACTAATGCCCTTCTCATAAACTGTCAACCTCCTCGTTATTCAGATGGTGACGACATCCCTTGCCCACTCCCGATTCTCCTGATACCAAACCGCCAGACGGGCCACACCTTCTCTGAACTGAGTCTGCGGCCGCCAGCCTAGCATGCGTTCAGCTTTTGAGATGTCGGCCCAAGTCGCCAGTACGTCCGCAGGATGGCGCGGCCTATATTCGATGTTTGCCTTTTTCCCCACCAGTTCCTCCACCAGCCGGATGGCGTCCATCAGCACTACTGGCGTGTCGGAGCCCAGGTTGATGACCTCGTAACCCAATGGCTTGAGGCCAGCGATGGTGCCGCGGGCGATGTCGTCCACGTAGGTGAAGTCACGCGACTGCTGACCGTCGCCGTAGACGATCACCGGGCGGCCCTCGCTGATCCACTGCACGAAGCGGAACAGGCTCATGTCGGGCCGGCCAGCGGGGCCGTAGACGGTGAAGTAGCGCAGCACGGTCACGTCCAAATCGTACAGGTAGTGATAGGTGTAGCACAGCGCCTCGGTCGCCTTCTTGGAGGCCGCGTAGGGCGAGAGGGGGCCGTCGGTGTTGGCATCCTCATGGAAAGGTCGGGGATTGTTCGCCCCGTAGAGGCTGGACGTGGACGCCAGCACGAATTTCTTCACCCCAAACTCCCGGCACAACTCCAGCAGGTTCAGTGTGCCGGTGACGTTGGTCTCGAAATAGACCCACGGGTTCTCGACGCTCTGCCGCACCCCTGCTCTAGCCGCCAGATTGATGACGGCATCGAAGGGCACGCCCCCTTGCTCCTCTGCGCCCCATAGTTCCCTCAGGTCCTTGCGATTCGTGATGTCCAGCTTGTGGAATACGAACCTCGGCCCGCCTTCAAGCTGCGCCAGCCGCCACTGCTTGAGGCGCACGTCGTAGGCGTCGTTGAGGTTGTCCATGCCAATCACCGCGTGGCTGTCAGCCAGCAGAAACTCACACACCTTCCAGCCGATGAACCCAGCGCAACCAGTCACCAGGTAGGTCGCCAAACTACCCTCCTTGTCCATACGCATCAAGTTAACGTTATGAGTGGATGAAAGCGCCGGTTGAGTAGGGCCTGAAACGCCAGTGAAAGGGCCGAATCGAAACCAAGCGACTCTGGTGAGCCCCGCTCCCTTGGTTTCGATACACTCTCCGCTACGCTACGAGCTACTCAACCGGCGGTCGCTGCCCTTAACTTGATGCCTATACCCTCCTTGTCCCTCTGGCTATAACCCTGTTCGCCGCTTCGCTATCCAAATGCAGATCCTCTTTTACTCGCTTCGGCTCCGCGGGGACAAGTTGCCCACCCAGCGCCTTAACGTCCCCACCACGCCAGTCCCCCGTCGGGACCGCTTGCGACCCTGCTTATCTCTCCGCTCCTCGCCATCCTCGGAGGAGTAGTAATAGTGGTAGTAATAATATCCCCCTCTGCCCCGGTGGGAGAGCTTGTTCAAGGCCACGCCCAGAAGATTGGCCCCCACTTTGTCCAACTGCTCCTTCCCCCGCTGCGCCACCTCCCGCCGCGTGGCCCCAGCGTCCACCACCAGCAACACTCCATCCACTTGGTTGGCCAGGATCGAGGCATCGGTGACCGCCAGGATGGGAGGGCTATCGAACAGAAGCACGTCCGCCTCTTCCTTGAGTTGCTCGATCAGCTCCCTCATGCGCTGCGAGTTGAGGAGCTCCGAGGGGTTGGGCGGCAAGGGGCCGCAGGCCAGCACTCGCAGGTTCTCCACCTCGGTCTCCTGCAGGTAGCCGTCAGTGCTGGGGCTCTTGTCCAGAAGGGCATTGGTCAACCCCACGTTCCTGGACACCTCAAAGTACTGATGCAGGATAGGGCGGCGCAGGTCGGAGTCAACGACGATGACCGACAGCCCGGCCTGAGCCATCACCGTTCCCAGGTTGGCTACGGTGGTGGTTTTCCCCTCGGTAGGGTCGGTGCTGGTGATGAGCAGAGTTCTCAGTGGATTATCCACTGAGGAGTACTGGATGTTGGTGCGCAGGGCGCGATATGCCTCTGAGATAGGCGACCTGGGATGGGCAGCGGTGATGAGTCTGTCCTCGTCTTCGGTGGAGAAGCGGGTGATGGCCCCCAGGGTAGAGAGGCCCAAAGCTTGGCCGACGTCCTCGGAGGACTTGATGGTGTCGTCCAGGTACTCGATGAGGAAGGCCACGCCCACGGCCAGCATGCAGCCCACCACCGCGGCCAGGAGGGTGTTCTGGAGCTTGCGCGGCCTGATGGGGAACCTGGGCAACCTGGCCGGCTCGACGGTGACGATGTTGTCCAGGGACTGCACCTCAGCCAGGCGGATATCCTCGTAGCTGCTGAGGAGCCTGGCATAGTTGCTCTGGTACTGGGCCAAGAGGGTCTGAAGCCTGGCCAGTTCCGCCTGGTCAGCAGCCGAATCGGAATCCTGCAGGTCGTTAAGGGCCTGCTGAGTGGCCTCCATGTCGCTTTCGATGAGGGCTAACTGCTTGCTCAGATTCTCCTTGGAGCTGGCGAAGCGGCTCAATTGCATCTCTGCGTTCTGCTCAATGAAGACCTCAGGGAGGGTGTTGGCTATGTCCATGACCAACTGTGGATCGTCGCCCTCCACGCTCACCTGGATGAGCTGGGTGTCCCTCACCGGACTGACGTTGATGTCAGCGGGCAGGGCACCTCCCTCCGTTTCCTCCGTCTCCTCTGTCTCCACTCCCAGCTTCTTCGCCACTTCCTCGAGAACGGGGCGTTTGGTTAGCAACTTCGCGTAGGTCTTGGCCAGACGTTCACTGGTCAAGAGCGAGGTATAGTCGGTGATGGCAGGATTACGGGCCTCGTTGATGAGCAGGGTGGTCGAGGCACTGTAGATGGGGGTCATGTTGCGGCTCACCAGGTAGGCAGTGCCGCCAGCCAAAAAGGTGCCCAACACGATCAACCAAAGCCATCTCCAGAGCACGGTGAAGTATTGTCTTAGTTCCACGCTTTTGTCTCCTCCGATGAAAGTTTTGTTTTCAAAGCGCTGGTATTATACATCGGTTTCGCCCTCTGCGCAAGCCCACTCATTGCTCTCTTTCCGTGTCGCCTCTCGCTCCCGCACGCGGGCCGAAAACAGGGCGTAGGTCTCCAGTCGCTCCCGCACGGCGCGGTTGCCCAGGGTGGCGATCAGGCACGGCCCACCTATGAGTAAGGGTGCCACTAGCCAAACACTGAGGACTGCGATCAGGGCGGCCAGGCCAGCCACCACTGCCGTGTAGCCGGGAGCGGCCAGCAAGGTGAACAGCCCGTTGCGCAGGGCTAGCTTCAGGGACTCCTCTTTCTGCTCCATCAGGTAGGGCAGGGCGTAGAACTGGACGACCAGCCAGGCCAGGCCCAGGAATAGAGGAAACGCCCGCACAATCCCCGCCCAGTCGGCATCAAATTGCCCGTAGAACCAGATGTTGACCGCTAGCACCAGAGCCACCACCAGGTTGAGCAGCATCCACAGCCAGCTCTTAGCGAAATACCGCTTGCTGCCCTCGACCAGTCCTCTCAGGCCCAGGCTCCGCCCGTGCGCCAACTGGTTGGTGACATAATACAGGCCGAAGGTGGCTGGCGGCCCGAGCACGATGGTCACCCAGCACAGCAGCCAGACCAGGTTGATCAAGGCCATGTTGATCCAGTCGTCCCACCAGTCGGATAGCGCCCAGGCGATCACCCGGAGGGGAACGGGTAGTCTCTTTATCATTGTTCCTTTTTCAGCCCTCTTTTTACCATGTTCCGGACTGGCGAATCGTGACTTTGCCGATAGCCTGGCTCACCTCCAGATCAACGCGGTCATCGGCACTGGCGTAGCCGGGCGAGGTGTAGACGTCGTCTCGTTGCTGGTAACCGTCCGGCAGGTCGCTCACGGCCAGCCCGGTGTCTACGCGGATGCGCGCTGCCAGCCCAGCCGGGATGACGACGACCGTCTCGCCGATGGCGCCCTCGATCTTGGCCTGGAAGCGACCTTCATCGGGCAGGATGACCGTGGTCTGGCCGACTCCCATGCTCACCTCCAGGTTGCTCACCGTCAGGCCGGTCAGGTCAATGTCGGCCAATCCCACGCCGAGGTTGACTTCCAGCCCCAGGGGCACTTCGGGAGCCAGCCCCAGCTCCCAGCCCCGCTGATCATTCCACCCGATGAACGGGCCGAACGTCCCGCCCTCAGCTCGCAGGGTGAAGGTCGCCGTCTTGCCCACGACTGCGAAATTCTGCCTTGCTCTTTGCCCCCTGCCCACCCGAATCGCGCCTTCGACCAGGTTGGCCGATTCCGGCAGCGCCTCGATGTACAGCGCGCCGATACCGGGTTCGATGACGACCTCGGCCCGCGTCGCTCCGCCCAGAGCCTGCCTGACCTCTTCACCGGCCACCACTTGCCCGGTGCCTAGGTCCGGCCCGATCAGCCAAAGCGCACCTGCCAGGATGGCCACTGTCAGCACCAGGGCCAGCAGCGAGCCCCAGGCCGAAAGGCGGCTGAGGATGATCTCCAGCCCCAGGGCGACGAGCAGGATCGGCCACAGGCGGAAGATCACTTCCCAGACACTCCAGGCCAAAAGCCCCATGTTGTTCAGCAGAAAGACGACTCCCAGACCGATCAGAATCACAGGGCCAACCAGGCTGACCCTTCTTCGTTTTTGCTCGTCCATATCACTCTCCTTTTGCACAAAGTGAGAGAAACCAGGTTTTTCCGCTCAAAATGTCTATCAGGGCGCCGAGAATGCCTGCAATTGTAGATACTTTGGGGTACCAAGGGACCTAAAAACCTGGTTTCTGATTTCCTTAGGATCTGAACATGCGAAAGAGGAGGTAAAGCCCGACCACGATCAGGGCTGCCGGCCAGAGGTAATCGAGAATCCCTGTGGTGGCGGCGGTGATCAGCAGGCCCATCACCAGGAGCACGGCGGCAGGGATGAGGGCCCACCTCATCCGCCCCTGCGGGGTTGGCAGGAGAGAGAGCAAGCCAAAGGTCAATCCCAGGCCCAGGAAGAGCACCCCACTCATCTCGGCGCCTTCGAAGACGGAGTCGAGGCCGGCGATCAGGGCGACGGTGAACATCACGCCGCCGGGGATGACGGCCCACCAGTGCTCGCGGTTGAGGAAGTAGACCACCCAGAAGGCCAGCCCAATCCCGCCCAGAAAGATCGTGCCGCCCAGGGCGTCACCAACCCGTGGCAAAAACTGATCCAGTGCGATCAGCGCTGCCAGGCCGAGGAGGGTGAATCCTGAGATGATGGCCCACCAGTTGGCGCGATTGGTCAGGAACATGTACAGAAAGATCAGGCCGCCGGCGGCAAAGATGAGCGACCAGATCAGGGCCACGACGCCCCCCAGAATCCCGAAGTTCTGGAGCAGTAGCAGGATCCCGACGACGATCAGCAGGATCGCTCCAACAGTATTTACAGTACGTGCATCGAACCGTTTCATCTTGAAACCTCCTTGTTATCTTTCAGCGGATAGTGATGGGCCCCGATCCCTGGTCTATCTTCAACGTGATGGTGTGCTCGGCCGTGTGATAATTGTACGTCTCCCACACGCCATCACCGTGGCGCCAATCCTCCACCAGTTCGAATCGTGCGTCGGGGGGGCGGAAGGGGCCGCTGCCCGAATCGAGCACCACCCGCGCGCCCACACTCCTGGGCAGGACGATGGTGAGAGGCCCGGAGCCGCCGTCAATGTTAGTCTCGAAGGAGCTGCCGGACGGCAGCACCAGGTCAATAGGCCCGGAGCCAGCGTCGAGCACCAGCCTGCCGACCTGCAAGCCGGCCAGGTCGAAGTCGCAGGGACCGGAACCGGCATCGAGGGTCAGGTCGAGGGGTACATCGGGGCTGAGTCCCACGTCCCAGCGTTTGTCTGACTGATCGCCGAGGTCAAATGGCCAGAACCAGATTCCGATGGAGCGGCTGTCCAGCTTCACGTCGGCACGGCCGCTACGCACGCTCACGCCGAAGGTTAGCTCACCGAGGTAGTCAACGTCACCCTCGATGAGATTGGACGAATCCTCCAGCGCGCTCAGGTAGCCGGGCACGCTGGGCCAGTCAACGTAGACTTTGGCCCGCTCCACGCCTGTCAGAGGGTATTCGACGTGTTGGGTGTGAAATTCGGACGGCTGGATCCAGTCGGACACAATGGGGATGTTCTGCGCGAAGAGGGCGATCAGTACTATCACGCCGATCAGCACCAGGAGCAGCACCGCGCTGACGATGGCCCCGATCACCGAGCGCCGGCCGATCAACAGGTCAATGCCGAGGGCGATTATCAGCAGCGGCCACAATCGCCAGATCACGCCCCACGATAGATCGGGTAGGTAGCCCAGGTTAGCCAGGAGCAGAACTACTCCCGCGCCGATGAAGATTATCGGCCAGAAGACAGAGGGTGGACGGCGGCGCCGCGGCCGGCGAGGTTCGTACGGTGGCTGCGGCGGCTCTTCTGGGATGGTGGGGGGCGGTGCGGTTGGCGCAGTCGGCTCTTCGCCCTCCGGGGCCGCCTCGCTTGGTACCAATTGCTCTTCCTCAAACGGTTCTTGAACGTTCGACATAATGCACCTCCTAATTGTAATTTTGAAAATTTTCTTAGCGCCCCAAAGTAGGGGGATAGAAGACGCGGAACACTGTCAGCGGATTTTTGGAACGGATTGAACGGAAGACGCCGCGCACGGAGCCCCAATCCGTTCAATCCGCTCCCCGAATCCGTTGACAGTTTCACTCATCCCCCTGATCAGGCATGGTTCGGTACAGGGCAAGCACTCACATATCTATACGTAAGAAGCCGAAGCAAAGTTGCGTCCCCGTTTGCCTTCACCGGCGCAATGTGGTAAAATGCGGTAACGACTCATTTCAGGAGGTAGGTCAATGGCTGATAGCGATCCCAAGGCAATGCTCAACGCTCTTTTACAGCCCTGGCACGAGGCAGTGGGCGATCCGGCAAAGGCTCAACAGGAGGTGCTACGTCGCCTCCTGAAAGGCTACGCCCAAACTGATTATGGGACGCAGCACGGCGCGGCCCAGGTCGAGACCATCGAGGACTATCGTCGCGCCTTCCCGGTGGCCACCTACGAGGACTACCAACCTCTCATCCAGCGGGTGATGGCCGGCGAGGTGAGCCTGCTCCTCAACGAACAGCCCATTGGCTGGGCCATCACCAGGGGCACGACCAAGGGCGAGTCCAAGTTCATCCCCATGACGCCCACCGACCTGCGCCTGCGCGTCAGCGCGGGTCGGGCGATGATGAACTACGTGGTCAGCAGTGGCCGATACGACTTGTTCAAGGGCGTCAACCTGAATTTGAATTTCCCCTCGGTGGTGGGGACGGTGCAGGTGGGAGAGCGAGAGCTGGAGTACGGCTACAGCTCTGGCATCTACGTGAAGCACGTATCGGCCCGCACCCCCATCCGTTCGGTGCCAGCGCAAGACGAAATTGATGCCCTGGGCGGGGGCAAGACCACCCGCGATTGGGAGGCGCGCTTCGAGCTGGCCTATGAAAAGTGCAAGGGCGAAAACGTCGCCCTGGTGGGTGGCGTGGCCCCGACCGCTGTTGATTTTGGCCGTTATCTGCACCGCAAGCACGGCGTCTACCCCAAAGATCTGTGGCAGACCCAGATCATGACCCTGGGCAGCGTGCCGGGCATCAATACGCGTTATCAGCCGACGCTGCGGGCTCTCTATGGCCCGGTCGCCATCCGTGAGATCTACGGCACCACCGAGGGCATGTTCGGCCAGCAGCGGGACGACCGCCGGGCCTGGGTGCCCAACTACGACCTTTTCTTCTTCGAGATCAAGACGCGGTCAGGCGTCAAGATGCTGCACGAGATGCGCCCCGGCGAGTACGGCAGCCTGATCGTCTCGACGCCCATCCTGCCCCGCTATGAAATCGGCGACCTGATTCGCGCCTTCCGGCCACCCTATTTCCGCTGCATCGGCCGTGACCAGTGGTGGACGCCGCTGCGTTATGCCTGGGATGAGTTTATGACGTTCAATCTGGGGCGGCTGTAAGGTGCAACGCACTTCGAAAGTGCGTTGCACCTGTTGGCTGGCGATGTGATGAGGGGCGTACCGGTCAGCGGCCTCCGAGAAGCATGCGAAGCAGCCAGGACACGCCGATGCCGATCAGGATCAGCGGCCAGATCGCGATCCAGCCCACCACTTCACCCAACCCGATGCCCAGCAGGATAAAGCCAAAAATGATGCTGCCTCCCACCGGCCGCCGGTAGGCTGGCACGAACAGGCGAATGAGCACCCCCAGGAGCACGATCACCCCGGCTCCGATGAAGATGACAGACCAGGCATCCAGGCCGGCTCTCAGGTTGTCCAGAATCCCCATGTTCTCCGCGAGCAGCACCAGCCCGGCCCAGATGAAGAGAAAGGCCCACCCGGCGGCGTTGAGCGGATCACGGCGGAACTTCTCGTCCCAACTCTCATCTCTGCCTTTTTCTTCCTTTTCTTCCTTTTCGTCCTTCTCGTTGCGTGGTTGTTCAGACATGATTCCCTCCTTTTTCCTGTGATGTGCTGGCATTATATCAGGCATTTCAGGATAGTACAAAATGGGCGAAAGAGGGGGCCGTGTGGTAGTCAAGGGCCTCCGAGGCTTTGAACGCTCTCGGAGGCCCTTCCTGTATCTGACCCTAAGATTTGCTACTTCTGCAAAAACCTGATCGCCCCACCTACGAGCGAACCCTCACCCATGTCCTTCCCACCCGCCCGGGGCGCGAATTCCAGGATGCGGTCGGCCAGGCGGGAGAAGGGCAGCGATTGGAGCCAGACGCGGCCGCTCCCCTGCAGGGTCGCCAGGAACAGTCCCTCGCCACCGAAGATCATGGACTTCAGGTTGCCCGCCCGCTCGATGTCGTAGTTGATGGTGTTCTCGAACGCGACGATGCACCCGGTATCTACCATGATTTTCTCGTTGCTGAGGTTCTTCTCCACGATGGTGCCGCCGGCGTGGACGAAAACCATTCCATCGCCACGGAGCCGTTGGAGGATGAAGCCCTCGCCGCCGAAGAGCCCGGCCCCTAGCTTCTTGCTGAACGCAATGCTCAACTCAGTGCCCATCGCCGCGCATAGGAAGGAGTCCTTCTGGCAGATCAATTCGCCATTCGTGTCGTCCAGGTCAATGGCAATGATCTTGCCCGGATAGGGCGCTCCGAAGGCCGCGTGCCGCTTGCCCTGGCGCGCGGTGTTGGTGAAGTGAGTCAGAAACAGCGACTCGCCGGTGATCGCCCGCTTCCCTGCGCTCACCAGCTTATCCATGAAACCAGCCCTCGGCTTGGAGCCATCTCCCATCTTGGTCTCAAAGCCGATGCCGTCCTCCATGTACATCATCACCCCGGCCTCTGCGATCACCGTCTCGCCGGGGTCCAGTTCGATCTCCACGAACTGGAGGTCGTCGCCAAAAATCGTGTAATCAACCTCGTGCGCTTTCATGGTGCTATCCTCCTGTATGTGTTTTTGGTAGCGCAGATAAATTATACTCTATGTCTCGAGCAAGTCAAGCCGGAGAATAGGGGAGCCTTGACAAACCGGGCTCCCGCTCCCATGGCGCGGCGTATCGAGTTGGATGGCGATTGAACACGTCAAGTTAAGGCCAGCGACCGCCGGTTGAGTAGCTCGTAGCGTAGCGGAGAGCGTATTGAAACCCAGGGAGCGGGTCTCGCCAAAACCGCTTGGGCTCGACTTTATGGTTTTTTACTCGTTTCGCCTGGCTTCAGGGTGAACGCCGTTTCCATGCCGTCCGGGGCGCGATACGTAATCGAGAGGGGCAGCGGGCCGCTGGTGTGAGTCACGGTGACGCCGGTGTGCGTGGCGCGGACGGTGATGGAGTGTTCCCCGAAGCGCAGATTCTCTAGCTCGGCAAAATCCCACGTGGCCGCTAATTGGGGCGCGATGGTCAGGGCGTGCAAATCGGCCCGCACGGTGATGCCCATCAGGTCTTCCACCACGCCGCGCACAAGGGTCGCCCCCGACCACGATTGCAAGAAGGAGAACCCTTCCGGAATGAGCTCGTGAAACATGCCAATGCTGCCGTGATCTAGCGTTTGGGCCAGGTGTTCCAGCATCTCCAGTCCCATCTCCGGGTCGCCGTAGCGATACGCGCCCCGGCTGAGGGTGGCGGTGGGCAGCGTCCACACCCGCTCATCGTCCCCGCGCGTGTGCACCAGGCCCCACTCGTTCAGGTAATCGCGCTGGATGCGGGCCAGCGAGAGGCGGGCGTGCTCGGCCGGGGCAATGCCGACTTCCAGCGGCACAGCCACCGTCCAGTGGCCGTCGTGGCGGGGCTTGTCTTGGTAGCGCAGCAGGGAGTTGGCGTAGACCTCTTCCTCGGGCAGCCACCAATCGGCGTCGAAGCTGGCCTGCAGGGTGTCGGCGACAGATTGGGCCCGGTCGGCCGTGTCCGCATCGCCCAGGACTTCGGCCATCTGCGCCAGGTCAACCAGGGCATCCCACAGGTAACAGGCCACGTCCAGCTTTTCCGGCCCCATGCCCGTCCGCTCCACCATCCCCGCGCCCTCCGGATAGCTGTCGTTGTCCCGGTCGGCGCGGTCCAGATTGTACTCGAACAGCCCCTTGACGGCTATGGGATACACGTCGGCCAGAAACGCGCTGTCGCCCGTCCAACGGTAATAATCCCAGGCCGCGCTGACGAACTGGGGCGTCTCCTGCACGTTGCCCGCCGCGATGAGCGAGCCGGCCGGGGAAAGCTGGTGGGGCACCTGACCGCCGTATCCCACGGCCTGAGTCGCGCCGGTGCGCAGGTGGGCGGCCACTGTTGGCCCGAAACCGGCCAGGATCAGGCCACTCGCGCCGTAGGCCAGATCGTTGCTGAACCAGTAGGGGAAGGTCTCCAGGCCGGCGTAGAAGTAGCGGCCCAGGGCCGGAGACTCGGCTTCGAGCATTTGCGCGTTGGCGCGGGCGATGTCAAACGCGACGTCGAAATCGGCGTACGGGCTGTGAAAGCGGGGGCCGGCAGTCAGAAGCGTGTCGTAGAGCGACTGCTTTTCGGCCAGGAGCGCCGCGCGTTGGGGCAACCACTCGTCCAGGTGCTGCAAGGCTGCCTCTGGGCCAGACTCGGTCTCAACGACGACGGCGAAAGTCCAGGACTGCTCCGCGCCCGGCTCCAGATAGGCGGTGTATTCCAGTTGCCCCACCTGCTGACCGTCCGGCCCAGTCGTGACCCGGACACTCTCTGGCGGATGCTCGCCGCCGACGGCCACCGCCCAGACATCGGGTGCGCTCTCAGCCTGGGCGATGAGGTGCTTGCCGTCCACGCGGACCGTTTCGCCCGTGTTACGCCTGTCAGCCAGCGAGGTGAGCCAGGCGTCCTCCAGGTCAAAGTAAGCGGAAAAGACCAGGCGCACGTCCACTGGCTCGTTTCCAGTGTTTTGCAGAGTCAGCGTTGTAAAGAGTGCGGGACGGTCTTGCGGGACGAAATCGCGGCGGGTGGCCTTGAGCGGTTCTTTTTGGTAGTCAAACCGCACGTCGGCGAAAGTTTGGGTAAAGCGGTGCGCGTCGAGCAAGGGCCAGCGTTCCCCGTTCACTTCAATAGCGAAGGCATAGCCATCCAGCGCCTTCACCGGCTGCGCCCACACGCCGCCCAACTCGCCACCCAGGGGATCATCCGCACGCGGTCCGCCGAAGGCCGCCAGGTCATAGGGGTTGGAACGCGGTCGGAAGCCGCCGTCAACGTCGCCGATGACGTAGAGCTGCCAGCCGGTGGTGACGAAGGGCGTGTCGGGTGGGCCTGGGCGGGTCTGGCGCCACGCGCCAAAGTCCAGTTCCTGTGTGACCTCGGCCGTCGCGTCCGCGCGAAAAAGCGGCGGTGCGGTCAGCCAGTGCTCCGGTGCGATTGCAGTGCTCGTCGCCTCCGGTTCCGCCGGAGATGGGGTGGGTTGGGCTGTCGGCGTCTCGCTCGTCGCACGGCAGCCGCTCAACAGCAAACTCAGGGTAGCCAGCAGAATCAGGCTCGTCAATAAAGCTCTCTTGGTCATGATTGTGCTTCTCCTGCTCGCCAAGCCGCCAGCCGGTCCGGCACCAAGTCAAAATCGTACCATTGACCTTTGTGCTGGATGCGGAATTGAAGGCGGGTCCAGTGGGAGGGCAGACGCGGGTTGGCGACCGGGCCGGCATTGGTGAGACGGAGGCCGCCAAAGCCAAAGACGAGCGCCTGCCACAGTCCCCCGGCCGAGGCGGCGTGGATACCGTCGGCGGCGTTGCCCCGCACGTCATCCAGGTCCACCAATGCGGCGCGCATGAAATGTTCGTAAGCTTCTTCCGGCCGGGCCAGTTCACAGGCCAGGGTGGCATGGACCGACGGGGCCAGGGAAGAGCCGTAGGCGTGATCGGTGCGCGGGTTATAATAGTCCCAATTGGCTTGCAACGTCTGATGGTCATAGTGGTCGCGCAACAGGTAAAGAAGCATCAACACATCGGCCTGCTTCAAGACCTGGCTCTGGTTGGTACCCTCAATGCCCAGGATGGCGTGCATAGATTGGGTGCGCGGCTCATAGTCGGCCAGGTTCACATCTTCCAGATCGAAAAAGCCCTCAAATTGCTCGATCAGGTCGCTTTCTGGATCGTGGAGCACCAGCATACAACTGATGATGTCGGCCCAGCGGCCCAGCCGCTCCGGGGTCAGGTCGAGTTGGTGCTCCAGTTCGACTGCCCGGTTAGGATGTTCCCGGCGCAACCAGGCCAGCACCTCTAGTGCCGTTTCCAGATGCCATTGAGCCATCCGGTTGGTGAAGGCGTTGTTGTCCACGTGTTCGTGGTATTCGTCTGGGCCGATGACGTCGTTGATCTCGTAACAGTCCCGTTCGGCGTTCCACTCGGCACGACTACCCCAGAAGACGGCCGTGTCGAGGATGATCTCGGCCCCATAGTTGCGCATGAAATCGTCGTCACCCGTGGCCTGCCAATAATGCCAGATGGCGTAGGCCACGTCGGCCGTGATGTGATGCTCGATGTCGCCACACCAGATGCGGACCAACTCCTCCCCCTGGGGGCCAGGTACCCAGCGGGGGGTGACCTCGTCGCCGGTGTCTGCGCTCTCCCAGGCGAATATAGCGCCTTCGTAGCCGGCCTCCCTGGCCTTGCGCCGTGCACCAGGCAGGGTGTGGTAGCGGTAGCTCAACAGGTTGCGCGCCAGGGCCGGCTGGGTAAAGGTGAGAAAGGGGACGATGAAGATGTCGGTGTCCCAGAAAACGTGCCCCCGATAGCCGAAGCCGCTCAGCGTCTTGGCCGGGATGCTGACCCGGTCGTCGTGGCGCGGCGCGGCGATGAGAAGCTGGAAGAGGTTGTAGCGCACGGCCTGCTGTGCGGCGTCGTCTCCCTCGATGATGACGTCTGAGGCGTCCCACACCTCGGCCCAGGCCGCCTCGTGCGCGGCACGGAGCTTTTCGTAATATGACCGGGTCTCAAAGAATCCCCCCCATTTGCTCAGAGCTGCGTCAACGACCTGGTGTTCCGGCTCCAGATCCCGTGAAGTGAAGACCGTGACCAGTTTTTCGGCCGTAATCGCGCAGCCTTGCTCAACCTGACAGTCGGCCACGATGGTGGGGTTGTTGTGGCAATCCATCACCTGCTTTCGCACCTTAGAGCTGCCACGGATCAACAGCCCCGCTGCCTGGCCCAGCTCAATGCCTGAGTGTCGCGTGCGGCTGTGCAGCCAGACCAGACCCGCCTCGTTCTCTTGATCCACCCAATCCCAGTGCACCAGACCGTCGTTATCCACGTGGCCGTTGATTCCGGCCCGAAACTCGATCCGACCATCGAAATCCAAAGGCGTCACCTGGTAGCGGATGGCCAGCACGTGCGGGTCGGCCAGACTGGCGAAGCGTTCGATGTGGATGTCCACAGTGTGCCCAGCCGGGCTGCGCCAGCGCACCTGGCGGGTCAACACACCGCGACGCAAATCCAGAGTGCGCTCGTAGTTTAGCACCTCCCCGCGATCCATCCTGAAGCGTTCGCCGTTCACGAGGAGGACAAAGGGTAGCCAGTTGGGAGAGTTGGCCAGTTCGGTGTGCACGATGGGCGCATCGTTGAAGACGCCGTGGATCAGCGTGGCCGGTCGGTGGCCAGGATACCCCTCCTCGAAAGCCCCTCGCGTCCCCAGGTAACCGTTGCCCAGAGTGAACACCGTTTCCTGGTGGTGCAGACGAGCGGGGTCAAATTCAGTTTCGATGATAGTCCAACCGGTTTCGTCCATTATTGTCTGCCTCGTTTAGGGTTGGGCGCTGAGGGTCATCGAATCGCGCACGATGAGCCGGGGTTTGAGCAACACCTGGGCCGGCGATGGCGTCTCGCCGCGTCCCAGGTCTATCAACATGGTCCCACCCGTTCCCCCTCCTCTAACACCTCTCTCAGCACGTCGGGACGGTTGGTGATGATGCCGTCCACGCCCAGGGCGATGAGGCGCTCCATCTCGGCTGGTTCGTCCACCGTCCAGGCGTTCACGCGATAGCCTCGTTCTTTGGCCCAAGCCATGTATTTTTGATTGATCAGGTGCTTCTCTGGGTGCAGGGCACTGGGATTAGCCAAGAGCATGAACAGGGACCGAGCCAGGTGAGCCGGCAGGTCAAAATAATAGAGAAGGCCGGTGTGGATGCGAGGATTGAGCTTTTTGACCTGGCGTAGCGAGAATGGATTAAACGAGGATACCACGACTCGGTGGACGAGGTTGTGATCCTCGATGAGCCGCACCACCTCGGCTGTCAGGTTAGCGCTGCCAAACACCCTGGTCTTCAATTCGATGTTCAGGAGCAGTTGGTGGCCGACCTCGACGATGACCTCCTGCAGGGTGGGGATGCGCTGGCTGGTGAACCTGGCATCGAACCAAGACCCGGCATCCAGCTCCTTCAACTCGGCCAGGGTCTTGTCCTTGACCGACCCCTGGCCGTCGGTGGTGGCGTCTACCGTGAAGTTGTGGATGACCATGGCCTCGCTGTCCTTGGAAACCTGCACGTCCAGCTCCACGCCATCGGCTCCCATCTCCCTGGCCAGGCGAAAGGCGGCCAGGGTGTTTTGCGGAGCGTCGTGGCTGGCCCCTCGGTGGGCGAAGTTCAAAACCCTATTCCTCATCCCTAGTCCCTCATCCCTCATCTCTCGTCCCTCCCATCAAGAACTTGCCCCACCCGCAGCACTTCCTCCTCGGTGTTGTAGCAGTGGGGGGAGACGCGGATGTAGTTCTCGCGCAGGGCGACGATGACTTTGTGGGCGATGAGCTTGTCGTAGTCGGCCTGGACGTCGGGCGTGGTGAATGAAATGATGGCCGAGCGATGCTCAGGGCGCAGGCAACTGGCGATCTGGTAGCCCCGCTGTTGCAGGTCGTCAATGAGGACATCGGTAAGGTGCAGCGTCCAGCGCTGGATCTCCTCGATGCCCACCTCCAGCAGCAGGTTGACAGAAGCCAGCAGCCCCACCATGCCCACCAGGTTCGACGTCCCCAGCTCGAAGCGCCTGGCGTCGGGTAGGAAAGTGAGGTCGTAATCGCGGAAGTTCAGAAAATCCACCACGCTCTCGGCACCGGCATAAGCCGGCCTCATCTCTTCGATCAGCTCACGGCGGCAGAAGAGGAAGCCCTGGCCGCAGGGGCCCATCAGCCACTTGGGGCCGCCGCAGGAAAGCAGATCAATCTGGCACTCCCGCACGTCGAGCGGGATCGCTCCCAGGGACTGAATGCCGTCCACCACGAAGTAGATGTCCCTGGCTTTGCATAACTCGCCGATGCTCCGGAGGTCGTTTCTGAAGCCGGTCAGAAACTCCACCGAGCTGGCGGCCACCACCCTGGTCCGCTGGTCAACGTGTGCTTCGAGGTCGTCCACAGCCAGCCCGCCCTCGCGGTGGGGGACGATGCGGGCCTCCACCCCGCGTCGCTCCAAGTTCAGCCAGGGGTAGACGTTGGCCGGGTACTCCATGTCGCAGAAGATCACGTTGTCGCCGGGCTGGAAGGGGATGGCGTGGGCGGCGATGTTGAGGCCCTCGGCCGTGTTCTGCACCAGGGAGATCTCTTCGGGGGAGGCATTGATCAGTTGGCCCAGGGTCTGGCGCAGATCCTGATCCAACGTTTCATACTCCTCCCTGGCTCGGCCAACAAAACGGCGCGCCTCTATGAATCTGGTCATGGCTGCCCGCGTCCGGCCAGGCAGGGGTGAGGTAGCTGCATGGTTTAGGTAGATGTATTCTTTTGTCAGAGGGAACTCTCGTCTGAGCTCTTCGAGTTTCATGTTGAGCCTCCCGCGGATTGTGTGAAAACCATTATAACACACCCTGGCCCAAAGGACAAGCTGTTGACTAAGGACGAGAAAGGTGATATACTGTGAAGTATCAGGACACCCGGCATCACTATTAAGCTGGGAATCAAACAACTAACTGGAGGTGCAAAATGATAGAGAACATCCATTGGTTAGGGCATGACACTTTCAGGATCGAGAACGACAAGACTATCTACATTGATCCCTATGAGCTGAGGAGCAGGCCGCCCAAGGCCGACCTGATTCTCATCACCCACGACCACTTCGACCATTGTTCTCCAGATGATGTAGCCAGGGTAGCCAAAGACGACACCGTGATCGTGACCATCGCTGCGGCGGCACAGAAGCTAAAGGGCGACGTGCGGGTGGTGAAGCCGGGTGAGAGCCTCGTTGTGCAGGGCATCCCCATCGAGACAGTCCCCGCCTACAACGTGAACAAGTTCCGCAGTCCCGGCGTGCCCTTTCATCCGAAAGAGAGCGGCCACGTGGGCTTCATCATCACCGTGGGAGGGGTGCGCATCTATCACGCTGGCGACACCGACGTCATTCCTGAGATGGATGACATTGAGGCCGACATCGCGCTGTTGCCCGCAGGGGGGACTTACACCATGACGGCTGAAGAGGCCGCCCAGGCCGCGAACAGGATCAAGCCCCAGGTAGCCATTCCCATGCACTGGGGCGCTATCGTGGGGTCCGCCAGCGACGCCCAGCGCTTCAGCGACCTGTGCGAAGTGGAAGTGGCTATCCTCACCCAGGAGGGATGAATCATCCTGCGGGAAGGTAGCTGAAACATAATACAAAAAGGAGGAAAAAGATGAACGAGAGGCGAATGTACATTTGGATAACAGTGGGAGGCTTGGCGCTGATGGCCTTGCTTCTCCTGGCTGGCAGTGCCGTAGCCGGCGACCGTGCCGCTGGCCCCGACGTCTACCCTGACGCCGTTGCTTTTCAGACCACCTCAGGCTGGAGCAGCGGCTGGGTGGACATCGCCACAGACACGGCGACGACCTTCCCCCACGATCTGGGCGGAGACCCAGATGACTACGCCGTTGAGCTGTGGCTCAGGGACACGGCAACAGGCGGCAAAGGCATCAACAGTTGGGGTATTGGCGGGTTCGAAGCCGGCGGCAACTTCCGGGGGGCACATTGGCAGAACCTGACTGACACGACCATCGAGGTGTTCCGTCATAGTGATGACGTCTTTGCCGATCAGGTGCGCGTGCGGGTCTGGATTCCCGATCCCCCCGTCTGGGACAGCGACTGGGTGAGCATTGCCACAGACGAATTGAGGTCCTTGACCCACAGTCTAGGCGGAGACGTGGATGACTACGTCGTTGGCCTGTGGCTCAAGGATACGACGCCGGACGGCATAGGCATCAATACGCGGTGTTACGGCGGGCTGGAAGCGGATGGCCAGCGCCGTGGGGCGGCCTGGCAGGACTTGACGAACACCACGATAGACGTCTTGCGCTATCCAAATGACGACTGGGCCAATCAGGTTCGCGTCCGCATCTTCGTCCCCGACCCGCCCGATTGGGACAGTGGTTGGGCGACCGTCGCCACAGACACGGCGCAGATATTCACCCACAACCTGGGCGGGAATCCGGGTCTCTACCTCGTCCGTGCATGGCAGAGGGACACCTCTCAAGGCGGCATCGGCATCAACCACCGCTTTGTGGGCGGTTTTGAGGCGGGCGGCAGCTTCTTCGGAGCCAACTGGGAGAACCTGACCGATACGACTATCAACTTCTTCCGCCGTCCGAACGACGGAGTTGCCGACCAGGTGCGCGTCCGCATCTGGGTGAGGGAGTATAAGGTCCACTTGCCCCTGGTCTTGAAGGGCTACTAGCCCGGATCTCCGATCTGCCCCCAGGTACATACCACACGGAGGTCTGGGACGAAGGGAAGACCCACCTCTTTAGTTCCGCCTGGGTGACTGTCAAGTAGCGAGCGAAGAAGTCAACCTGGACGGAACTTGACGCTTTGAAGCTTGCTGCTGTAAAGATTCTGCGTGAAACATGAACCGTGATACGTGAACAGGCTGTTTTCACGCATCACGGTTCACGCATCATGGTCAGGAGGTGATCAGATGTCACGAGAAGTTGCACGTATTACCAGGAGGGATTTCCTCAGGAAGTCGGCGCTGGCCACCGGCGCTGCCGTCGTCGGAGGACTGCTGGAGGCCTGCGGGCGGAGGGCCGGGCTTCGCACACCCACGCTAGCTCCTCCATCGCCGATCCCCACGGCTACCGAGACCCTCGCACCACCGACTGCCACGCCCCTCCCACCACCGACCGCCACACCCCTCCCGCCCGAGCTGGCGGCCGACATGGTGCTAACGGGCGGCAAGGTCATCACCGTGGATCCGGCCGACACTATCGCCCAGGCGGTGGCGGTCAAAGATGGCCTCATCCAGGCCGTGGGCGGTGACGAGGCTATCCGCGCCCTGATCGGCGAGAAGACGAAGGTGGTTGACCTGGGCGGCCGGGCTGTGACCCCTGGCCTGGTTGATCCCCATAACCATTTGCAGGTCTGGGGGCTGTTGCAAGGTTTCTACGTGGCCCTCATGCCGCCGGAGGTCAGGACCATGGACGACCTCAGAAAGCGGCTGGCCGAGACCATTGCCCAGACTCCAGAGGGCGAGTGGGTGCAGGGGTATTTTCTCACCGTGGTGGGCGGCGGGCTCCCCACCCGTCACGATCTCGACCCCATCTCGCCCCATCACCCGGTCTGGGTCATACAGCAGGGCGGACACTACGGTTCGGCCAACAGCCTGGCGCTGCAGATGGCCGGCATCACCGCCGACACGCCGGACCCGGTCGGCGGGGTGATCGAGCGGGAGAGCAGCGGCGAGCCAAGCGGCGTGTTCTACAACCACCGCGCCATGGACGTGCTGCGGCGGCATGTCCCCCAGCCCACGGTGGAGATGGCGCGCGACAACATCGCCGCCGCTCAGCCCATTTTCGCCGCTGGCGGCGTCACCACCTTCCACGATAACAACGTGCGCGGTGTGGACACTGTCGGCGCCTACTTCGATACCGACCGGGAAGGGAAGATGCTCATCCGCGGCCAAGTGTACTATACTCTGGAGTGGCCCGGCGACCTGGAGCGCGCGCTGAAGGAGGTCGAATACTACCAGGGTAATGGCTTCATGCGCTTCGCCGGCTTCAAGTTCCTGCTCGACGGTCAGGCCCAGATGGCCTACTGTCACGAACCGCACAACGGCGTGCGTTGGGACACGCCTACCTGGGATCCGAAGATATTCAAAGAAACCGTCCGCGCTCTGCACGACACCGGCCTGCAGATCTGCGTCCACTGCATGGGCGACGCGGCGGTGGACCTGACGCTGGACGCCTACGAAGAGGCGATGAACGCCAATCCCCGCCCCGACCCTCGCCACCGCATCGAGCACTGCATCCTGAGCACGCCGCAGGCTACCGGGCGCATCAAGGATCTGGGAGTGGTGGTCAGCACTCAGCCCCAGTTCATCCGGTTGGGCGGCGATCTTTATGCGGACATGTTCGGTGAGGAGCGAGCAAAGCGGGTGATCGTCACCCGCGAGTGGCTGGAAGCTGGCGTCCCCGTGGCCCTGGGCTCCGACTCCCCCACCACTCCCTGGCTTACGCCTCAGATTACGCTGTTTGGAGCCGTGACTCGCATCACCTTCTCCAACCAGTTTTACGAGCCCGAACAGAGCATGACCATCCAGGAGGCGCTGCGCGCTCACACCATGAGCGCAGCCTACGCCGGCTTCGAGGAGGACGTCAAGGGCTCCGTCGAGGTGGGGAAGCTGGCCGATTTGGCGGTCTGGAGCGAGGACCCGTACACGGCGCCGCTGAAGCGGTTGTGGCAAATCCCCATCGTGATGACGCTGGTTGGTGGGGAGATCGTCTATCAAGTGTGAGGAAGGGATGGCCCAGCAAGCACCGACTGCAGGAAGAAGGAGGATGAGGGCGGTGAAACGCTGGAGGAAAGGAGGGGAAAATGGCACTATGACAAAAGTGATACGCCGAAATGCGCTGGACTGGCTGTCCAGCGGGAGCAAACATAATGCAGAGGAGGAAAAATGAACGAGAGACGAATGCAAATCTGGATAATGGTGGGAGGCTTGGCACTGGCGGCCTTGTTCCTCTTTGCTGGCAATGTCGTAGCCAGCTACCCGGCTAGCTCGCTCGACGCCGCCGCTCTTCAGGACACCACAAGCTGGAACAGCGGTTGGGTGGACGTCGCCACAGACACGGCGGTGACCTTCACCCACAATCTGGGCGGAAACCCGGATGACTACGCCGTTGAGCTGTGGTTCAGGGACACGGACACAGGCGGCATCGGCATCAATAGCTTTGGTGCTGGTGGGCTGGAAGCCGGTGGCAATTTCCTGGGAGCCCATTGGCAGGAGTTGACCGACACGACCGTCGAGGTGGTCCGTCGTAGGGATGACACCTTTGCCGATCAGGTGCGCGTGCGGATCTGGATTCCCGATCCCCCCGTCTGGGACAGTCAATGGGTGGACATTGCCCCAGGCGCGCTGGAGACGCTGACCCACAATCTAGGTGGAGACGTGGATGACTACGTCGTCGGCCTGTGGTTCAAGGACACGACGCCCGATGGCATGGGCATCAACGTGCGGTGCTACGGTGGGATGGAAGCGGCTGGCCAGCTTCGCGGGGCAGCCTGGCAGAACTTCACGGACACCACGATTGACGTCTGGCGCTATCCGAACGATGGCTGGGCCGATCAGGTGCGCGTCCGCATCTTCGCCCCCGACCTGCCTGACTGGGACAGCGGCTGGGTGGATGTCGCCGCGGGGACGGTGGATACCCTGACCCACAGCCTGGGCGGAGATCCGAATCACTACATCGTCCGTGGATGGCAAAGGGACACCGATGGCGGCATCGGCATCAACCACCGGTTCGTGGGCGGTTTTGAGGTGGGTGGCAGCTTGTTCGGGTCCAACTGGGCCGGATTGACCGATGAGACGATCAATGTCTTACGCCGCCCGAACGACTTGGTCGCCGACCAGGTGCGCGTCCGCATCTGGGTGAAGGAGTTCCCGGTGGAGCCCGGCTCCCTCTCCGCCACCCTGGGGGTGGGGCAGCAGGAAGAAATCACCCTCACCATCAACAACACCGACACCGACCCGCTCACCTTCGAGATTCGAGAGCAGGTCCCGATCACGGCTACCGAGTTCCTGCTGCTCGATCACGGCAGGGACAAGACCTTCTTCGACGGTCACTCCTACGACACTGTGAGCGAGGCCGAGTTCGCGGCTCTCTCAGCGGAAGAGATGGGGCAGTACCGCGCGGTGTACCTGGAGCCATCCTGGAGTGACTACGGAAGCCTGAATCTGACCAACCTGGCCGCCTATGTGCAGGCGGGCGGGGTGGCGGTGATCAACATCGCCGGCAACATCGGCTCCGCCGACGCCATAGACCCGGCCGGCACGGACTATCATCGAACATGGACCCACAATGCCGAGACCATCTTGCTGTCCGAGCATCCCTACATCACCGGCCAGCCCTACGGCGGGAGTTTGCTGACGACCAGTGATTTCAACTCGTGGGGTTCGACCGATCACGGCTGGCTGACCGGCTATCCGTCCGATAGCCAGGTGGTGCTTCAGAACACCGATGGGCCTTCCTGGTTGCAGTACCCCTACGGATCAGGCCAGGTGATCGTCACCACGCTGACCTACGGGTGGGGAGGCGGTGGTGGCCGCGGCGCACCTCTGGAGAACCTGGTCGAATACGCGCTGGATCTCTCCGGCATCCCCTGGCTGGACGAGAGCCCTGTCACCGGCACCGTGGCTGCAGGGGAATCCCAGCCGGTCACGGCGACCTTCGATGCCTCAGGCCTGGCGCCAGGGGTCTACACCGCCGACCTTATGGTGGACATCAGCGACTTGGTTAGCACGGTGATCACCGTGCCCGTGACCATGAACGTGACTGAGTTCGGGCTCTCTCCTTCGACCAAGGACGTGGACTTAGACATAGCCAACCCCGGCGACCGCCTGACCTACTCCATCGTGCTGGCTAACGCCGAAGCCACGCCCATCAATGCTGTCCTTACAGACACCATCCCCGTCAACACCACCTACGTGGCGGACAGCGCAACCGGCGGCGCCACCTACAATGCCGCCGAGGATCGTATCGAATGGAGCGGCACGGTGCCTGGCAGCGGCTCCCAGACTATCACATTCCAGGTGGATGTCAACGCGCCTCTCCACGACCATGCTGCCGTCTTCAACACTGTCCTCATTGAGGACCTGACCAACGGCATCGGTCACTGGCGTCAGGTGACAACAGACATCGAAGCCCCGGTCTTGACCGGTTCGTACAAGTACGTGACCCCTGAGGTGGTCTCTCCTGGTGATACCCTCACCTTCACCGTCTTCATGCTCAACACGGGGAGCGCCGATGCTGTGGGAGTCACCATGCAAGACCCCATTCCTGACTACGCCACCTACGTGGCCGATAGCGTCACCGGCGGGGCCACTTACAACGCCGCCCAGGACCGCGTCGAGTGGGAGGGGACCATCGCGGCGGGCGGCTCCACGACCGTGACCTTCCAGGTTACGGCCGACCCGACCACGCGAGGGCTGCCCATCATCAACCGGGCAACCATCAGTCACCCCTGGGCCTACACGACCTATGAGTACGCTGCGGCTGGTGTGCTGACCGGGGCCGACATCCTGGTGGTGGAGGACGACTACACAGGCACCGATGTGCGCGACACCTATACGGAGGCTCTGGAGGCCAACGGCTATACCAGCTACGACTTCTTCCCGGCGGACTACATCGGCACGCCGCTCACCACAACTCTTCGATCCTACCCGGTCGTCATCTGGTACACGGGCGTGGCTTTTAGGCTGGGCACCACCGACCGTGATGCCATCGCCGATTACCTGAGCAACGGCGGCCGGCTCTTCATCACCGGCCAGGACAACGCCGAGGAAACAAAGGGCTCGGATTTCCTTAGGGACACCCTCCACATCAGCTTCGTGCAGGATGCCCCCAGTGGCGACAAGGGGGTGGTGGGCATCTCCGGCGAGATCCTGGAGGTCATCTCCGCCACCATTGACACCTACGACCCCGATATCATCGAGCCAGCCGATTCCCTGGCTGTGCCCATCATTGAGTACACCGGGGTGACAACGGGCACAGCGGGCGTCCGCTTCGCGGAGGACAACAGCCACGGCGTCTTCCTGGGCTTCGAGTTCGAGGCGGTGACGGAGCAGACTGAGCGCGAGGAGGTGATGGGGCGTATCATGGGTTGGCTCTACGGCAGTAAAGTCTACCTGCCCCTCGTGCTGAAGGCCTACACCAGCGAAACCGAACTGGCCTACGACGATGGCGCGATGGACACCAACACCTCCTGGGAGACTGGCAAGGGCTTTGCCGTGCGTTTCACCCCGCCAGCGGACCAGGCCCAGTTGATGCGGGCCAGGTACTACCTCCAGGACCCCCGGCCCATTGAGGTGCACGTGTGGGATGAAAATCACAACGACCTGATCGCCCCCTTCACGGCCAACACCGGCCAGGACGGATGGAACGATGTGGACCTCTCGGCCTACAACCTCACCGTGAGCGGCGATTTCTACGTGGGCTTCTTTCACCTGGAGGACTACCGGCCCACGCTGGGGATTGACACCACCTCCGCCGATGATCGCAGCTTCGAGGTAGACGGTGAATACTGGGAGCAACAGGGCAGTGACTATATGATCCGGGCTGTGGTTGTGGAGCAGTAGTATGCGCTCAGACCCTTGGGGTTTTCAAAACCCCAAGGGTCTCGGTTTCTGACAACGCAAAAAGGGAGCAGATCCAGGATTCGATCTGCTCCCTTTTTTCGTCTTTACTACCGGACGCTTCTCAAGACTTCCGAAGTTTCGACAATGTCTATGCACTGTGGAGCATGAGCAACAAGCCAATGAATAGCGCAGGGTTGCACTTATGGAAACTTCGGAAGTCCGGCGGAAGGCGTCAGGCTGTCTCTTTCAGGTTAATGGGGTGCTCCGACTGGGTGAGGAGCAGAGGGGGGGTCTTGCCTAAGACAGCCTCTGCGCTGATGATGCACTTCTTAACGTCGCGCCGCGAGGGTATTTCGTACATCACGTCCAGCAAAGCTCTCTCCATGATGGTCCTCAGGCCCCGGGCGCCAGCTTCGTGTTTCATGGCCTCCTCGGCCGCCGTAGCTAACGCTTCTTCGGTGAAGATCAACTCCACGTTGTCCAGAGCCAGGAGCCGCTGAAATTGCTTGGTGATGGCGTTCCGGGGCCGGGTCAGGATGCCAATCATGTCCTCCTTGCGCAGAGGGGCAACGCTGGTTATCACCGGCAGGCGTCCCACCATCTCCGGGATCATGCCGTACCTCATCAAGTCGTCGGGAACGACCTGCCTGAGGAGCTTGGCGATTCTCTTTTCTTGCTCTTCCTTCTGCAACTCGGCTGCCTCTCCCCTCAAAAAGCCTAGCTGCCCCTTCGTCCCGACGCGCTCGCCCACAATCTTCTCCAGGCCGTCAAAGGTGCCGCCGCAGATGAAGAGGACGTCGGTGGTATCAAGCTGAATGAACTCCTGGTGGGGATGCTTCCGACCGCCCTGGGGAGGGACGTTGGCCATTGTGCCCTCGATGATCTTCAGGAGGGCTTGCTGCACGCCCTCGCCTGAGACGTCACGGGTGATGGAGGGGTTGTCCCCCGTCTTGCGGGCCTTCTTGTCGAGCTCATCAATGTAGATGATGCCCTTCGCGGCGCGAGCCAGGTTGTGATCGGCGGCCTGGATCAGCCGCAGCAGGATGTTTTCTACATCCTCGCCCACGTACCCGGCCTCGGTCAGAGCGGTGGCATCGGCGATGGCGAAGGGGACATCCAGAATCTTGGCCAGGGTGTGAGCCAACAGCGTCTTGCCGCAGCCGGTGGGCCCGATGAGCAGGATATTGCTTTTCTCCAGCTCCACATCGTCGGCCTGGGTTCTGGCGTTGATGCGCTTGTAGTGGTTGTACACCGCCACCGAGAGCACTCTCTTGGCGTCATCCTGGCCAACCACGTATTCGTTCAAGCGGTCGTAGATCTCCCTGGGTGAGGGGATCGTTTCTAAGAAGAACTCCTCTTCTTCGGGGGAGTCGGGGGCTTCTTCTGCCAATATCTCATTGCACAAGTGAACACACTCATCGCAGATATAGGCTGAGTCGGGGCCGGCTATCAGGCGATTGACTTCATCCTGACCTCGCCGGCAGAAGGAGCAATATTGTTCTTCCTGTCGTCTTTTGGCCATCCTGGCCCACCTTTCTTTGTGAATACTTGATCGCCGAAGGTCTCCCGACCGAGGCGGAAGAGGCTCAGTCGGGAGACCTCGCCCATCAAGGCGGGAGACCTTCGCCCATCAAGGGAGTTTCGGGTTTGTCATTCCTCAACTCGAAACTCGTAACCCGAAACTCGAACGTTATTCCTCGCCTTCCTCTTCTTGGACTTTTTCCTTGCGGGGACTCAACACCTCGTCAATGATGCCGTACTCGACAGCTTCCTGGGGGTTCATGAAGTAATCTCGATCGAAGTCTTTGGTGATTCGCTCCACCGATTGCCCTGTGTGATTGGCGAGGAGGTCCTTGAGTAGCTCTTGCATGCGCAGCAGCTCGCGGGCCTGGATCGCCACGTCGGGGGCGTAACCCCGTACTCCGCCGCCGGCGGGGTGCATGTGGATGGTAGCATGGGGCAGGGCGTAGCGACGGCCCTTCATGCCAGCGGCCAAAAGAACAGTGCCCAGGCTGGCCGTCCAGCCCACGGCGATGGTGGAGATAGGAGCCTGCACCTGCTGCATGGTGTCGTAGACGGCCAGGCCAGGATATACCGCGCCGCCAGGGCAGTTGATGTAGAGGGAGATCTCCCTTTCCGGGTCCTCTCGATCCAGGAAAAGCAGTTGGGCCACAACCACGTTAGCTACCTGGTCGTTGATGGGCGTGCCGAGGAAAATGATACGCTCCTTGAGGAGCAGGGAGTAGATATCGTACACCCGCTCGCCGCGGCCTGTGCTCTCGATGACATAGGGGATCAGGGATTTCATTCTATTTCACTCCTTTCGCTCTCATTCTCTACAGCTTGTTGCTTTGTGCTTTCCGTCTCTTCTTCGGAGGGAGCCTCCTCATCAGGCGAAGGTTCTTCTTCCTCCAGCTCGCCCCTGGCAATGGCTGCCAGGCGCTTCAAGACTTCATCTACTACTTCGTTAGATTTGATCTCTAACCCTTCTAACTCGGCCAACTTGCCCAGGGCAAGGGAACGCTTTAGCCTCTCCTCGACCTGGGGGGAGACCTCTTGGCGAAACTCTTCTTCGGTCAGTTTTTGCATCTCCAGGTAATTGTCGAGGTTCAATCCCTGCCGCCTGAGGCTCCGGTCGAATTCTTTGAGCCAGTCATCAATTCCTTTCTCCAGCATTATGGGCGGGAACTCTATCTCCGATCTCTCGATCAGGGCGGTCAAGGCTCGATTGGCGAATTCCTGCTCGGCTTTGGCCTGCAGTTGGCGGCGCAATTCGGCTTTGAGGTCTTCCAGAGTTTCATAGCTGCCAACGGTGCGAGCCAGGTCGTCGTCAATGTCGGGCGCCACCTTTTCTTTCAAATCCTGGAGGTGGACTGTGAAGTGAGCCGGCTGGCCAGAGAGTTCCTTGTTATCGAATTCTTCAGGGTAGGTCAGCGTGAACTCCCTCTGTTCGTTGACGGTCAGGCCCAGGATTTTTTCGTTGAAGCCAGGCAGTGGCTGAGGGGAATCAGCCTTCAGGCTTAACTCTCTCCCCTCGTTTTCAACGACCGTCTCTCCTTTAACCGTGCCCTCGATGTCCACTATCGCCAGATCGTCCCATTGAGCAGGTCGTTTCACAGGCTCCCAGAAGGTATTCTGCTCCTGGATTCTTCTGAGGGCCTCGTCAATTTCCTCCTCGCTCGCTGTCCCCTCGTCGGGCTCTAACCGTATCTGCCGGTAATCGCCCAGTTCGACCACCGGAGCCAGGGGCACGACCATCTTTAACACCAGCGGGTTGGTTTCGTAATCCGTAAGCTGTGCCTGGCCGAAGGGCTCAAGGCCTGCTTTGTCTAAAGCCTCTTTGTAGACAGCGTCTCCCAGCTCGTCCAGTACTTCATTGGACAAAGCCTCCTTGCCAAAATAGCGCGCCACGACGTTGTAGGGTGCTTTGCCGGGGCGAAAGCCCGGAATCTTGGCCCGTCGCGAGATGCGCCGGGCAACGCTGCGCAAGGCCCGCTTAGCCCGCTTCTCATCAACCTCGATGGTCAAGGCCATTTGACAATTCTCTAGTCTCTCGGTCTCGATTTTCAATGTATCAACACTCTCCTTTCTTGCTGGAGATTATAGCACAAAACTCTGAGAAGGGCTAGTTTGAGTAGAGTGGGCTCATGTCCCGCAGTTTCTGGACGATGCCGGGCAGTGTCTCCAAGACGTAGTCAACGTCCTCCTCGGTGTTCTCCCTGCCCAGGGTCAGGCGCAAACTGCCGTGGGCTACTTCATGGGGAAGGCCCAGGGCCAGTAGCACGTGAGAGGCCTCCAGGGAGGCCGAGCTGCAGGCCGAGCCACTGGAGGCACAGATTCCCGCCAGGTCTAAATTGAGCAGCATGGCCTCCCCCTCGATGTACTTGAAGACGAAGCTGGCGTTGTTGGGCAGGCGGTTGGTGGGATGGCCGGTGAGCTCTACCTCGACGATGCTCTCCAGAACGCCTGCGATCAGGCGATCCCGCAGGGTGGCGATGCGCTGATTGTGGGCCTCCAGCTCCTCGTGGGCTATCTTCAGCGCGGTGGCTAACCCGACGATGTAGGGCACGTTCTCCGTGCCGGCCCGGCGGTTGCGCTCGTGGGCACCGCCGGTCTGGGTCGGCAGCAGGGGCACGCCTTTCCGCGCGTAGAGCACGCCCACTCCCTTGGGGCCGTAGAATTTGTGCGCCGAGAGGGAAAGGAGGTCAACGTTCAACTGGTCTACGTCCAGGCTCAGAACGCCACCAGCTTGTACAGCATCGGTGTGGAAAGGCACGCCCATTTGCCTGGCGACCTTGCCGATTTCGGCGATAGGCTCGATGGTGCCCACTTCGTTGTTGGCATAAATGATGCTGATGAGGATGGTGTCGTCCCTGATAGCCCGGCTGACGTCATCGGGATCAACTAAGCCGTGCTTGTCCACGGGCACGTAGGTGATCTCGAAGCCGAAGTGCTTCTTCAGGTGCTCGCAGGTGTGGCTCACGGCGTGGTGCTCGATGGGAGAGGTGATGATGTGGTTGCCTTTTCCCAGGTTGCGCCGCGCCCAACCCACGCCGCGCAGGGCCAGGTTGTCGCTCTCGGTCCCGCAACTGGTGAAAATCACCTCTCTGGGCTGGCAGCCCAGGATATCGGCCACCGTGCGCCGAGCTTCGTCAATGGCCTCAGCGGCTTCTTGCCCCAGCCCGTAGATGCTGGAGGCGTTGCCGTACTGGGGGTTGAAATAGGGGAGCATGGCCTCCACCACTCGCGGATCAACGGCGGTGGTGGCGGCGTGGTCCAAATAAATCGTCTTCGATTGTTTTTGCATTTTCTTCCTCCGCCAATCGTCTGGGTTATTCTAGCACGTCCACCGGTTTCTGTCAAGGATGATTTGCACGTCAAAGCGGGGGGATGAGAGTGACTGTCAACGGATTCCGGGAACGAATTGAACGGATTGGAGTTCTGCACGTGACATTTTCCGTTCAATCCGTTCAAAAAATCCGTTGACAGCGATTTGGTGTTCGGATTTGCCATTTTTGAGGTTGTGTTATATCATTGTGAAACGTGGAGGAGATGAACATGCTAGAGATGTTTTCTTGCCCCCAAGCGGTGGCTGTGATTGGTGCCTCTCGTGACAAAGACAAGCTGGGTCACGGGGTGCTGTCAAATATTATCGAACATGGCTACCCAGGCCAGGTCTATCCCATCAACCCTAAGGCCGATGAGATTCTGGGACTCAAGTGTTATCCCAGTGTCCTGGATGTCCCGGACCCCATAGATCTGGCGGTCATGGTTATTCCCAACAAATACGTTTCTGCAGCACTGGAGGAGTGTGGCCAGAAGGGCGTCAAGGGGGTCGTAATCATCAGCGCGGGCTTCCGCGAGGCCGGCCTGGAGGGGGTGAGGATGGAGCGGGAGCTGGTCGCCATCGCCAAACGGCATGGGATGCGGCTCATCGGCCCCAACTGCCTGGGGGTCATAGATACCATCTGCCCGCTCGACGCTTCCTTCGCCGCCGGGATGCCCCCCCAGGGGAAAATCGCCTTCATGTCCCAATCCGGGGCCCTTTGCACCGCCATCCTCGATTGGGCCCTGGCGGCCGAGATCGGCTTCTCCCGCTTCGTTAGCCTGGGCAACAAGGCTGACGTGGACGAGGTTGACCTGTTGGCAGCCTGGGAGGATGACCCCCATTCCACAGTAATCCTCACTTACATCGAGGGCCTCTCCGAAGGCAGGGAGTTCATGGAGGTCGCCCGCCGGGTCACCCGCCGCATCCCGGTCATCGCCGTGAAATCCGGCTCTACCGACGCTGGCTCGCGGGCCGTCTCCTCCCACACCGGCTCCCTGGCGGGATCGGCACGGGCCTACGAGTCGGCCTTCCGCCAGAGCGGGGTGCTCAGGGCCGAGTCCATCCAACACCTGTTCGACTATTCGTTGGCCTTCGCCTACCAGCCAGTGCTCCGAGGCGGTCGCATCGCCATAGTGACCAATGCTGGCGGGCCGGGCGTGATGGCCACCGACGCCCTGGAGCGGGAGGGCCTCTCGCTGGCCTCGTTGAGCCATGAGACCATTGACTTCCTGCGGGACAATCTCCCCGCCGCCGCCAACATCTACAATCCGATAGACGTCCTGGGAGATGCTCCGACCGACCGCTACGCCCTGGCCCTGGAGGCTGCCCTCAAGGAAGAAGGCGTGAACGGTGTCATTGTCATCCTCACCCCCCAGGTGATGACCAGGATCGAGGAGACGGCTGAGGCGGTGGGTCGGATCGCCGCTGGCTACGACAAGCCTGTCCTGGGTTGCTTCATGGGGGAGGCCAGGGTCCGCGCGGGGATCAAGGTGCTCAACCAACATAGGATACCCAACTATTCCTTTCCTGAGCGGGCGGTGGGAGCGCTGAAGGCCATGCTGGACTACCGGCGCTGGCTGGATCGTCCTCCCCTGGAAATCGAGGAGTTTGACGTTGATCGGGAGAGGGTGAAGGGTATCTTCGACCAGGTGAGGGCCGACGGCCGGCAGACCATCGGCGACGCCGAGGCGCGTGACGTAATGCAAGCCTACGGCATCCGCATCCCCGCATCCAAGCTGGCCACCTCGGCCGAGGAGGCGGTGGAGTTCGCCGAGGAGATCGGCTACCCGCTGGTGATGAAGATCACCTCGCCGGACATCCTCCACAAGACCGACATCGGCGGCGTCAAGCTGGGCCTCTCCGATGCCACCGACGTGCGAGACGCCTTCGACCTGCTGGTCTACCGGGCCACCCGCTACATGCCCGACGCCGAGATCTGGGGCTGTCTGGTGCAGGAGATGGTGAGGGGGGGTAAAGAGGTCATCGTGGGCATGAACTGCGACCCCCAGTTCGGCCCGCTGATGATGTTCGGCCTGGGTGGGATCTACGTCGAGGCTCTCAAAGACGTGGCCTTTCGCATAGCGCCCTTCTCGCGGCAGGAGGCCCAGGAGATGATCCGCGAGATCCGCTCCTGCAGTCTGCTCAAGGGAGTCCGCGGTGAGCGGCCCTCGGACATCGAAGCCATCGTGGACACACTGTTGCGGCTTTCGCAGTTGGTGACCGATTTCCCTGAGATCATGGAGATGGACATCAACCCGCTCATCGTCTTCGAGGCTGGACGGGGAGTAGTGGGCGTTGACATGCGGCTGGTGTTAGCGGCGTGAAAGGGACAAGGGACAAGGGATAAGTGACAAGGGAAACACACATAGATGAGGCAGGGATAGATGCCGAATCCCCGATCGTCGTGGTCAGTGTCTTCGTGGTCAATGATGTCGAGACATTGAGGGCAGCGATCAAAGCGGTCCGTGATAAGCACCACTTTGGCAACGAGATGAAATCGGCCAAGACATCCGCGTTGCGGAGGCGGGTCTACCGGGATGTCCTGACCGAAGTGATGCAACACGACATTGATGTATGGGTGTTGATAGCGAACAAGGAGACAGCCGTTGAGCACCTGGGGCTCGCACGGCGTGTCCTGGGCGACTACTTCACTGAACTGGCGGTAATGCGTACTGCCAACCTGTGGCGAGGTGGAGTCCTCTATCTGGACGAGAAACCAGGCAAGGGGAGAGAGGCTCTCCTGCAGCGGCTTTCTGTTGGTCTAACCGAAGTCGGAGCACTACAAGAGATTGATTCTCATCGGGATGACTTGATGCAGGTTTCCGATCTCATTTGCGGGACAGTCTTTGGGGTAGAAACAGGGAACGAGCGGAAACGGGAACTGTTCGAGATCATCGCGGCCCACGTCTCCATCTGGCGTTGGGCACCTGAAAAGCAAAAAGCAGATCGCCCATCCCGGGAAGTTCCTCCCAGCAACGAGAGGCATCCCGGGTGAACGATCCGCTTTTGTAAATATAGTATACCAGCTTTTCAAAACCGTGTCAAATTGTATCACAAGGGATAAGGGACAAGGGACTGCCTAATCCCTCGTCCCTGATCCCCGATCCCTAATCCCTGACCAGACCATCAGACCAAAAGGAGGGAATATAATATGAAAGTACTATACATCACTTCAACGGCGACTTTCTCAGGCAAGACGGCTCTTTGCATCGGCCTGGGAAAGAAGTTCAGGCGCGACGGCTTTACCATCGGCTATATGAAGCCGGTGAGCACCACGGCCAGGAAGGTGGCTGGCCGGATCGTTGACGAGGACGCCCAGTTCATTCGGCAGGCCTTCGATCTGGCCGAACCCCTGGAAGCCATCGCTCCCATTGCCTTGATGCCTAAGGTGGTGGAGGGCATATTAACGGGCGAAGAGGAGACCGACTTCGTAGCTCGGCTCAGGGAGGCCTACGCCAAGGTCGCCCAGGGGAAGGATGTGGTCATCCTAGAAGGGGGGGCTCACTGTATGGAGGGTTCCCTCGTTAACCTGTCTGCACCTTTGGTCGCTGGACTCCTGGGGGCTCGAGAGCTGGTGGTGATCAAGTACACCAGCGCCCTGGTGGTGGACGACGCTCTGGGGGCCAGAGTGCTGTTCGGGGATTCCATGATCGGAACCGTCATCAACGCCGTGCCGCGCCAACGGATGCGCTTTGTTCAGGAGATGGTCAAGCCTTATCTGGAGGAACGGGGGGTCAAGGTCTTCGCCGTCTTGCCCCGGGAGAGGCTGCTCATGGCCATCAGCGTGAGCCAACTGGCCGACTGCCTGGGCGCCGAAATCCTATGTTCTCCCGAAGCAAGCGAGGAGTTGGTGGAGTATCTGATGGTTGGAGCTATGAACGTGGATTCAGCTCTGGCCTACTTCCGTCGCAAACCCAACAAGGCCGTCATCACCGGTGGCGACCGCTCCGACATCCAACTGGCGGCTCTGGAGACCTCGACCAGGTGCCTCATCCTGACGGGCAACCTCTACCCCAGCCCCCTCATCATCGGCCGGGCCGAAGAGGTGGGGGTGCCGGTGGTCTTGACCAAGCAGGACACCCTGACCACGGTGGAGATCATCGAACAATTCTTCGGCAAGACCCGCCTCCATCACGAAAAACAGGTGCAGCGTTTCCAGGAGATGCTCGACGAGCGTTTCGACTTCGACGCCCTGTACACTGACCTGGGGTTGCAGCCAGCCGCATGAGTGAAATGTTAAAAGACAACCGGCGGATGCTGGTTTACCTCGTCGTCTCCAACTTCATGCTCTACTTCGGCTTCCGCGTCTGGCAAGCGATGTTCAACAACTTCGCCGTGGAAGAGATGGGCGTTGGGCCAGGGAGCATCGGCTGGATACAGGCGGTGCGCGAGTTGCCAGGATTGATGGGCTTCTTGGTTGGCTTCCTGGCCCTCTTTTTGTCCGAAGTCCGCATCATGGCTTTGAGCGTCATCCTGCTGGGCGTGGGCACGTTTATGACCGGGCAGGCGCACAACATTCCTTTCCTGCTGGTCAGCACGGTGGTGATGAGCTTTGGCTTCCACTTCTTCTACCCCAGCAACAACGCCATGGTGCTGATGGCCGTGGAGAAGCAGCACACGCCCAAGGCACTGGGGCAACTGAGAAGTCTGGGAGCGATAGCCGCGCTCGCGGCCACCGGCGCGGTCTATCTGCTGGCGGAGTCCTGGGGCTATCGGCGATTGTTCATGGTCGTGGGGTCGCTGGTTGCTGCGGGGGGACTGCTGCTGTTGCCGCTGAGCGGCGCCAAGGAGGGTCTACCGCCGCGTCGCCGGGTCGTCCTGCGGCGGCGCTACTGGCTCTACTATGCGCTGGCGTTTCTGATGGGCAGCCGTCGCCACATCTTTACCACCTTCGCCATTTTCCTGCTGGTGCGCGAATATGGCATCAGCGTCCAGACGACGGCCACGCTGTTCCTGGTCAACAGCTTGATCAATACTTACGTTTTGCAATTGGTGGGCAAATTGGTGAGCAGGCTGGGCGAGCGGCTGATGCTGAGCGTCGCCTTCGGTACCCTGGCCTTTGTCTTCCTGGGTTACGCCTACGTGACGTACCTGCCACTGCTGTTTGTCTTGTACGTGATTGACAACATCTTGTTCGGCTTCAACCTGGCGATAACGACCTATTTTCAGAAGATCGCCGTCACATCCGAAGAGATCACCAGCAACCTGTCGGTGGAGCAGACCATCAACCACGTCGCGGCCATCGTGGTGCCGGTGATTGGCGGCACGGTGTGGCAACTGTTCGGCTCGCAGGCCCCGTTTCTGGCGGGAGTCGGCATCGTGCTGATCTCGCTGGTGCTGACGCAGTTCATGCGCACGCCGCCGGAGCGGATTGCTGTGGTAGCCACGGTGGGGGACTAGAGCCACGGAGAAAGAGTACCTCGGATTGTGGAAATACACGATGTTCAGCCGCGAATTGAGATAAAACTCGCCCTTTTGACCTTCGGAGGTGTGATTATCGTATGCGTTCAGGGGGTAGGCCAAACGTCGGTTGAGTAGCCCCGGGAGGGGCGTATCGAAACCACGTTTGGCCGCCTCCCCATGCAATCACTTGGTTTCGATACGACCTGCGGTCTACTCAACCGGCGTGATCGCACTGAGGCTGAACGCTTACCGATTATCGTGCTCGGAAGTGGAAACGGCTATTTCTTCATCCGAGGTACTCTCCCCGAGGATCAGCAATGAACTTTCTGACTCACCTGGAATGTGCTCTGTGCGGCCAGGAGTTTGAGGCCGACCGCCTCTGGAACCTCTGCCCCGCCTGTGACAAACCGCTGCTGGCCCGCTACGATCTGGAGGGGGCCAGCCGAGCCGTGACCCGAGAGGAGGTCGCCGGGCGCGAGGCCAACCTCTGGCGGTACCGCGAGCTGCTCCCCGTCCGCGACCCCCGCTACGCCCTCTGCCTGGGTGAGGGCTTTACACCGCTGATCCACGCTACCCGGCTGGGCCAGAGGGTCGCGTTCGCCAACCTGTTCATTAAAGACGAGGGGCTGAATCCCACCGGCACGTTCAAGGCGCGCGGGTTGGCAGTGGCGGTCTCGCGAGCCTGGGAGCTGGGGGTCGAGGAGGTCTCGATCCCATCGGCGGGGAACGCGGCGGGAGCCATGAGCGCATACGCTGCCCTGGCCGGGATGGGGGCTTACGTGTTCATGCCCCGCGACGTGCCCCAGTCCTTCGTGGCCGAGTGCCGCGCCCTGGGCGCCGAGGTCGCACTGGTGGACGGGCTCATCACCGACTGCGGTCGGGTGGCGGCCCAGGGAGTGCGCCAGTTTGGCCGCTTCGACGTTTCCACCCTCAAAGAGCCTTACCGCCTGGAGGGGAAGAAGACTATGGGCTACGAGCTGGCCGAGCAACTGGGCTGGACCTTGCCCGACGTCATCATCTATCCCACCGGCGGCGGCACCGGCCTGATCGGGATGTGGAAGGCCTTCGACGAGCTGGAGCAGTTGGGCTGGATCGGGCCGCAGCGGCCGCGCATGGTGGCGGTGCAGTCCGAGGGCTGCGCGCCGATGGTCAAAGCCTTTCACGAGGGCCGCGAGTTTGCCGAGCCCTGGCAGGGAGCCAGCACCATCGCCGATGGGTTGCGCGTGCCCGCCGCTGTCGGCGACTTCCTGATCCTGCGCACCCTGCGCGAGAGCGGCGGCGCCGCCGTGGCCGTATCCGATCAGGAGATCATGGAGGCAGCGAAGCTCATCGGTCATACCCAGGGAATGTTCGTCTGTCCCGAAGGCGCGGCCACGCTAGTCGGTTTCCAGCACCTCCGCCGCCAGGGTTGGATCGGCGGCGACGAGACCGTCGTGCTGCTCAATACTGGCAGCGGACATAAGTATGCGCATTTGTGGGGTTGAGGAGAGCACGATTGGCAGGATTAACGGATCGGTTATCCGCAAATCCTGCGCATCGGTGTTCTTAAAACAAGGAGACGAGTCTATGTCCCCCGATGTTTTCCGAGATTACCTGAGAAATATAGAGAAGAGCCTGGCGACGGGGAGTGCTACCGAACACACCCACCGCCCGGCTCTCAAAGCCCTCCTGGAAGCCGTCGGCGAGAACATCACCGCCATCAACGAGCCCCAGCGCATCGAGTGCGGCGCGCCCGATTACATCATCACCCGCGCTGGGACGCCCGTCGGCTACGTCGAGGCCAAGGACGTGGGAAGGAGCCTGGACGCGGCGGAGCGGTCCGAGCAGATGCGCCGCTACCGCGAATCGCTCAACAACCTGATCCTCACCGACTACCTGGAGTTCCGCTGGTACGTGGAGGGCGAGCACCGGGAGACGGCACGCCTGGCTACGCTGACCATTGATGGGAGGATCAGGACACGAAGGGGCGGCATCCAGGCCGTTTCGGGGCTGTTGCAGAAGTTCTTCGCCCAGGCGGCGCCCACGGTGGGCACTCCCCAAGAGCTGGCCCAGCGCATGGCAGTTCTGGCCCGCATGACCCGCGATCTCATCGAGGAGACCTTCAAGCGGGAGAGCGAAGAGGGCGCACTGCACGCCCAATTGAAAGCCTTCCGAGAGACGCTGATCCCCTTCCTCACCCCGGCTGAATTCGCCGACATGTACGCCCAAACCATCACCTACGGCCTCTTTGCCGCTCGCGTCCGCGTCCCGACTGGGCAGGATTTCACCCGTGAGAAGGCGGCCTGGAATCTGCCCAGGACCAACCCCTTCCTGCGTAGGCTCTTCAACCAGATCGCCGGGCCGGGACTGGACGACCGCATCGCCTGGCTGGTGGATGATCTGGCCCACCTGCTGGCCCGGGCGGACATGGCGGAGATCCTGCGCGACTTCGGCAGGCGGACGCAGCAGGAAGATCCAGTAGTCCACTTCTACGAGACCTTCCTCCGCGCCTACGACCCCCAGACGCGCAAAGCCCGTGGCGTCTACTACACCCCTGAGCCGGTGGTCTCCTACATCGTCCGTTCCCTCGATCACCTCGTGAAAACCCGCTTCAATCGTCCTCTGGGTCTGGCCGACACTAACACCCTCATCCTCGACCCGGCTGCTGGCACGGCGACCTTCCTCTACTTCGTCATCCAGCAGATCCACGAGACCTTGATAGCGATGGGCCAGGCCGGCGCCTGGAACGACTACGTCGAGACCTATCTCCTGCCCCGCGTCTTCGGCTTCGAGCTGCTGATGGCCCCCTACGCCGTGGCTCACATGAAGCTGGGCATCCTGTTGCAGGAGACCGGCTACGACTTCACGGGCGACCAGCGGCTGGGCATCTACCTGACCAACGCGCTGGGGGAGGCGATCACCCAGGCCTCGACGTTGGGCTTTGCCAGGTTCATCACCGATGAGGCCAACGCCGCGGCGGAGATCAAACGGGACAAGCCCATCATGGTGGTGCTGGGCAATCCGCCCTATTCGGTCAGTTCGGCCAACAAGGGAGAGCACATTGAGGAACTGATGGAACGCTACAAAGCCGCCGTCCGTGGCGAGCGCAACATCCAGCCCTTATCCGACGACTACATCAAGTTCATCCGTTTCGCCCACGACCGCATTGAGCGCACCGGCTACGGCGTCGTTGGCATGATCACTAACCACTCCTACCTCTCCGGCTTGATCCACCGGGGGATGAGGGAGGAGTTGATGAAGTCTTTCGACGAAATCTACGTGCTGAACCTGCACGGGGACACAAGAATTGGGGAGACCTCGCCGGATGGTGGGCCCGATGAGAATGTGTTCGACATCCAGCAAGGGGTTACCATTAGCCTCTTCGTCAAAGGCGAGGGTATGATTGGCCCAGCCCAAATTCGCTATGCCGATCTCTGGGGGTTGCGCGAAGGCAAGTATCGCTATCTGTGGGAGAACGACGTCAGCACTACCGAATGGCAGGAGCTTGAGCCGATAGCGCCTTATTTCTTCTTCGTACCCAAAGACCTGAACTTGCTTAGCGAATACCAGAAGGCCTGGAGCGTGGCTGACATTTTTCCTCTTAATAGCGTTTGTGTTGTGACATCTCGAGATCGCATTGTTCTTGACTTTGATGCAGAGCGTCTGCGATCACGTATCGCTGCCCTTCGTGATAAAGCGTTAACTGATGATCAAGTCGCAGAAACCTTCAACCTGAGGGATACTGCAACTTGGAAACTGGGGGATGCCAGAGGGTCCTTGTTCGCTGACAAAGCATGGGAAAAGCATTTCATCCGATGTCTGTATCGGCCTTTTGATGTGCGCTCAATTTATTACCATGACGCTCTTATTGAGCGTTCACGCCGTAATACTATGTGCCATATGTTGCGACCAAATGTGGGCATTGTGCTTACTCGACAAATTACAGCCCCGCCGTTTAACCATGTGATAGCAACGAATCACATAGTAGAGTACAAGTGTGCCTCAACAGACCGGAACTGTTATATCTTCCCCCTCTACCTCTACAAAGTGAGCGAGAAGGAACAACCGCTCAAGGGTGGTGGCAGCGTTGTCAGCCTGATGTTGTTCGAATCTGGGCCGGAGTACGAAACCCGCGATCCCAACCTCTCTCCCAAGTTCATCGCCGCCGTCGAGGAGAAGCTGGGCCTGGAATTCGTGCGGGAAGGCAAGGGAGACTTGGAGGCTACCTTCGGCCCTGAGGACATCCTCCACTACGCCTACGCCGTCTTCCACTCCCCCACCTACCGCGAGCGCTACGCCGAGTTACTCAAGATAGACTTCCCCCGCCTGCCCCTCACCTCCGACCGGGAACTGTTCAAAGCTCTGGCCGAGAGGGGCGAGGAGCTGGTGAGCCTGCACCTGATGGAGTCGCCGAAACCCGACCAGTTCATCACTAAATTCGATGTGCCCGGCTCCAGCGAGGTGGAGAAAGTGCGCTACATGGAACCGCGCGGAGATGTGCCGGGCCGCGTCTACATCAACAAAACCCAGTACTTCGAGGGAATCGAGCCAGCGGTCTGGGAGTTCCAGATCGGCGGCTACCAGATCTTGCACAAGTGGCTCAAAGACCGCAAGGGCCGCAAGCTCATCTTTGACGACTTCTTCCACTACCAGAAAATCGTGGTTGCCCTGAAGGAGACCATGCGCTTGATGGGAGAGATTGACGAGTTGATTCCGTCGTGGCCGATTGAATGAATGAAAGAGAGGGAACCACCGCCATCAACGTATTCTGGAATTCGCAACACGTTTCCCAAAGATGAGGAGGCAAAATGGCAGACAGTCAATCGCAATGTGAACTTCACGAGGCTTCGCCGTTACTTGATGCTCAGGGCAACCTCGTTCAGGTAGGGTGGGCACGCCAGCCGTTGCTGGATTGCAACCTGGAGGCCGCGCGCTTCTACGCGCTCCGTCCGCTGCAACGTCTCCGCATCAAGCGCTGGGACTACTACGGTGTGACCACGCCCACACACTTCTACTCCTTCACGTTGGCCGACCTGGGCTACGCCGGTCAGGCCTTCGCCTATGTGGTGGACTTTGAAACCGGCAAGTACCATGAGGAGGCGCTGACGCTCCCCCTGGCGCGGGGCATCGTGCTGCCCCGGAACAGCACCGAAGGCACAAGCACCTTCGAGGGCAGCAAAGCGCGTCTCGTCTTCCAGGCAGAGCCGGCAGCGCGGCGGATTTCGGTGCAATGGCCTGACTTTGCAGGCCCAGGGTTGGCAGCCGAAATTCTGCTGCGTCTCTCCCCTGAGCACGAGTCCATGGTGATCGTGATCCCCATCTCCAGGAAGCGCTTCTACTACAACCGCAAGGTCAATTGCCTTCCGGCAGAAGGTTGGATTGAGTATGGAGGTGAGCGGACGGACCTGCGTCCCACCGAGAGCCTGGGCAACATGGACTGGGGCCGTGGGGTGTGGGAATACAAATCCTTCTGGGTCTGGGCCAGTGCCTCGGGGTTTCTGCGGGATGGGCGGCGCGTCGGGCTGAACCTGGGCTTTGGCTTTGGCGATACCTCGGCCGCCACAGAAAACGCGCTGATCCTGGATGGACGGGTTCACAAACTCGGCCAGGTGGATTTCACCTATAACTCCGGCGATTTCATGCAACCCTGGCGGATGGTTTCCCCTGATGGGCGTGTGGACCTGGAGTTTGTTCCCTTCCTGGAGCGCGTGGCTGCCACGAACCTGGTGATCATCACCAGCGAAGTCCACCAGATGTTCGGCCACTACCGTGGAACGCTGCAGACCGACGATGGCGAGGCGCTTCGCCTGGATGAGGTGGTTGGCTTTGCTGAGGAGCACCACGCCCACTGGTAGGGAGCGCGCTGTAGACCATCGGCGGCCCAGAAATGCGCGAATTCCTCGAACATTGCGCTCCGGCGACAGCGGTCTGTACGTTTCCACGGGTGACTTCACCAGCGACGCCAGGCTGGAGGCAGAGCGCTCCCGCGAGATCGTCGTCGCCCTCAAAGAGACCATGCGCTTGATGGGAGAGATTGATGAATTGATACCTGCGTGGCCTATCGAATAAGGCGGCTGCCCCGGCTCTCCCCCTGGAACACGGAAGTGCGGAGGGCACGGAAGCACGGAAAGGGATTCCGCGTAATTCGCCAATCCGTGCTTCCGTGTTTCATAAGTTCGCCGGCGGAGGGACGGAAAGCACGGAAAGGGATTCCGTGTAATCCGCCATTCCGTGCTTCCGTGTTCCAGAGGTTCACCAATGAGGTAACGACATGACCAACGAATTTATTCTTCTACCAATGCCCCAACGTCTCCACCGCCTGGAGGGCAGCCATCGCCTCCAACCTGAGCGAGAGGCTATCGTCCACGTGGACCCAGCGCAGGTTCCCTGGCCCGAGGGGTATCGCCTGACCATTGGCGCAGATCACATCCACATCGTGGCCCACGACGCGGCGGGCGCGTTCTACGCTGCCATGACGATGAAGCAGCTCGCTCGCCAGTGCGCCAGCGCGGGGGAACTGCCCTGCCTGCGCATTGAGGACTGGCCCGACTTTCCCCACCGAGGCGTGATGCTGGACATCAGCCGGGACAAGGTTCCCACCATGGAGACCCTGTACGCGCTGGTGGATCTGCTGGCGGAATGGCGAATCAACCAGTTTCAACTCTACACCGAGCACACCTTCGCCTATCGCCATCATCGCGACGTGTGGGAAAACGCCTCACCCATGACCGGCGAGCAGGTCATGGCCCTGGACGCCTACTGCCGCCAGCGCTTCGTCGAGTTGGTTCCCAACCAGAACTCCTTCGGCCACCTGCATCGCTGGCTGAAGCATCCCCGCTATCGCCGCCTGGCGGAAACTCCCGGCGGCTTCCAGCATCCCTGGGGCGACGAGCCCTTCAGCCTCTGTCCGCTGGAGCCTGGCTCCCTGGAGCTGCTGGCCGAGCTGTACGGCGAGCTCCTCCCCCACTTCTCCAGCCGTCAGTTCAACGTGGGCTGCGACGAGACCTTCGATCTGGGGCAGGGGAGGAGTCGGGCGGCCTGCGAGGAGCGGGGCGTGGGTCGGGTGTATCTGGAGTTCCTGCTGAAGATCCACCAGTTGGTGCAGCGGCACGGGCGGACGATGCAGTTTTGGGGCGACATCATCCTGCATTACCCCGATCTCATTCCTGAGTTGCCGAAAGACGTCATCGCCCTGGAATGGGGCTACGAGGCCGATCACCCCTTCGCCAGGAATGGCCAGAAGTTCGCCCAGGCGGGTGTGCCCTACCACGTCTGCCCCGGCACCTCCAGTTGGAACTCCATCGCTGGCCGCACAGCCAACGCGCTGGGCAATCTGTGGAACGCCGCCGAGAGTGGACAGGCTCACGGCGCCATCGGCTACCTGATCACCGACTGGGGCGACAACGGCCACTGGCAGCATTTGCCTGTTTCCTTCCTGGGCTATGCCTACGGTGCGGCGGTGAGTTGGGCAGCGCAGGCCAATCGAGACCTCGACCTGCCGCGGGCCATCGATCTCCACGCCTTTCAGGATGTGGCTGGGGTGATGGGCCGTCTGGCCTACGATTTGGGCAATGCCTACCAGGAAGCCGGCGTGCTCGTCCCCAACGCCTCCCTACTGGCCTTGCTCCTGCTTCGTCCTGAGCCCCTGATGGAGGGCGACTGGCCGGGTCTGACCGTGGAGGGACTGGAGCGAACGCTGGAGTACGTGGATCGAGTGATGGCCCCTCTCTCCCAGGCCCGCATGGCTCGTCCCGATGCGGACTTGATCGCCGACGAGTTCCGCAACGCCGCCGCTTTGCTGCGGCACGCCTGTCGCCTGGGAATCGCCCGCCTGCACGCGGAGAGCGGCGAGATCGCCTCCATCCCGGTGGAAACGCGGCGGGCTTTGGTCAGCGAGCTGGAGGGGATCGTGGCCGAATATCAGCGGCTGTGGCTGTCCCGCAATCGACCGGGCGGACTGGCCGACAGCGTGGGGCGGATGGAGCGACTGCTCACCTTGTACCGGGCGGAGTAAGGCTCTGCTTCAAGCCGTCTGATGGGGGAGATTGACGATTTGATCCCCGCGTGGCCCATCGAATGAGGGAAAGGAGGTTTACCGCGACTAGAATGACGTCCAGCAGCACATAGCCGACTTTGGCTAATACTTTCCGAATCCAAAAAGGAGAAAAGAGTGGCTACAAATAAACTGTACGTAGGGAACCTGAGCTACCGAACGACAGAGGATGAGCTGAGAGAGGCTTTTTCGGCCTACGGAAATGTCCTTTCGGTCAGGATCATCGAAGGGAGGGGCTTCGGCTTTGTCGAGATGGAGTCCATCGAGGCAGCGGAACGCGCCAAGGATGGGCTTAATGAGACCGAGTTAGGAGGCCGAACCATTCGCGTGGATGAGGCCCAACCGCCGAAGAAACGCGAGAAAAGGCAGCCGCGCTATTAGAAGCCACGATATGGCATTCCTCTTGGCTCAAGAAAAGAAAGGGGAAAAACAAGCGGAGTTGGTGGCCGAGGTGTTGGAGGTGCCGATGTGACTCCTTTCCTGTGGCTGTGCCTGATGGGCGGGCTGGCCATCTTCTCCTCGACGATGAGCAAGAACCCCGCCCTGCCGCTGTTCATCTATAGCCTGGGGGTGGACGAGGGGACGCTGGGCTTCATCGCCGCCGCTTCGACCGTGGTGGGCATCGTGGCCAGCCTGCCGGCTGGCCTGCTCTCCGACCTGTGGGGCCGACGGCGGGTGATCCTGCTCAGTATGGTCGTCTTCGCCACGGCCCCGTTTCTCTACCTGCTGGTGCGCGTCCCCTGGCACCTGGTGCTGGTGCGGATTTACCACGGGCTGGCGACGGCGATGCTGGGGCCGGTGGCGCTGGCTGCCGTCGCCGATACGTTCCGCGAAGGGCGCGGCGAGCGGATGGGCTGGTACTCCAGCGCGACGATGGTCGGGCGTTTTCTGGCCCCCACCGTCGGCGGTTTACTTATCCTGGGCCAGGACTTCCGCTGGGTCTACCTGGGCTGCGGCGGGGCGGGCCTGCTGGCGCTGCTGGCCGCGCTGCGGCTGCCCCGGCTGGACCAGGCCGCGCAGCCAAAGGTCCGTGGCGCACGCTGGGCAACGATGCGGCGTGAACTGCATCTCATCCTCACCAACCGCAGCCTGCTGCTCACCAGCGGGGTAGAGGCGGCGCAGTATTTCGCCTTCGGCGCGGTGGAGACCTTCCTGCCGCTCTATCTCAGGGGGTTGGGCTGGGAGCCGCGCGTCATCGGGCCGCTCTTCACCGCGCAGGTGCTGGTGACGGCGGCTACCAGACCGCTGATGGGTCGCCTCTCCGACCGCTGGGGCCGCCGCTGGCCCATCGTGGCTGGCCTGCTGGTGGGGGCTGGAGCGATGGCGGCCATGCCCCGGCTACATGCCTGGTGGCCGATGGCGGCGCTGACCGCGCTCTTTGGACTGGGCGTGGCCGCAGTGACCGCCTCGACCTCCGCGCTCGTCTCCGACCTGAGCCGCGCCGCTGCCTACGGCGCGTCGTTGGGGACACTCTCCAGCGTGATGGACGTGGGCCACTCCACCGGCCCGATGGTGGCCGGCTTGCTGGTGGCGGCCTGGGGCTACGGTTCGGCTTTCGCGCTGATCGCGGTACTACTGGCCGTCTGCGCTGCTATGTTCGTCGTCTTGGTGCATGGAGCCAGAAACCAGGTTTTTCAGAAAAAACCTGGTTTCTCTGAAGGACATCTTTCAAAAGGAGGCTGTGATGAAGTGGGTAACTCGTGAGAAAGTCAAGGTAGACCGCGTGGCCTGTCCGTGGCTGATTCGGCGGTTCATTGATCCTGAGGCGGAGTTGCTGTTCGTGCCCGCTGAGGAGGTGCTGGAGGTGGCCGAACTGGAGGGAGCCATCTCCTACGACGCCCGCGGCCAGGGGCGGTACGACCATCGCGAGGGGAAGTGCACCTTCGAGGTGCTGGTCGAGGAGTACGAGCTGGACGAGGATGACCTGGCACTCTGGCTGCTGGCCGACATCGTCCACGGGGCCGACACGGCTGACCGTGACCGCACGCCCCAGTCGGCGGGACTGCGGGCCATCGCCGAGGGCTTCCACTACCTGGGCGTCCCCGACGAGGAGCGGCTGGCCCACGGATTCGCCATCTACGACGCACTCTACGCCTGGTGCCAGCATCAGTTCAAATAAGGTGAGAGAAACCAGGTTTTTCGCCAAAGAGCACAGTTTGGGGGAGCGAAAGCACTCGCAATTGAGCACGTTCTGGATGCAAAAGGTTTCAAAAACCTGGTTTCTTAAGGGGGATTCAATGACAGAAAACGAAGCAACTACCTCACAGAAGGCCCGACTGCGGTCGCTGCCCCGCAACGTCTGGGCCGTCAGTCTGACCAGCTTTTTCATGGACATCTCCAGTGAGATGGTGATCAACATCCTGCCGCTGTTCCTGTCCAACGTGCTGGGGGTGAAGACCAACGTCATCGGCCTCATCGAGGGCATCGCCGAGGCCACGGCCAGCCTGCTCAAGGTGTTCTCGGGCTGGCTGTCGGATAAGCTGCGGGCGCGCAAGTGGCTGGCGGTGGCCGGGTACGGGCTGTCGTCGCTGGCCAAGCCCTTCTTCTACATCGCTAACTCGTGGGGGGTGGTGGCCGGCGTACGCTGGGCCGACCGGGTGGGCAAGGGCATCCGCACCGCGCCTCGCGACGCGCTGGTGGCGGATAGCATTGACGAGCGACATCGGGGACTGGCCTTCGGCTTGCACCGCGCGGCCGACACCGGCGGGGCGATGCTGGGGCTGGTCATCGCCCTGGTCGTGGTGTGGCTGGCGCAGCGCAGCAACATGGCTCTGGGGCGCGACACTTTTCAGACAATAGTGCTCATCAGCCTGGTCCCGGCTTTCCTGGCCGTGCTCTCGCTGGCTATCGGTGCGCGGGACGTGCCGGTCAAAGGAGAGCGCGAGGCTCCGGCCATTTCCTTCCGGGGACTGGGCCGCCGCTTTGCCATCTTCATGATCATCGTCGGCATCTTCGACCTGGGCAACTCGTCGGATGCGTTCCTGATACTGCGGGCGAACGAGCGGGGGCTGAACGTGGTGGAGGTGCTGGGGATGCTCGTCACTTTCAACCTGGTGTACACCCTGCTCTCCATCCCTGCCGGCTCCCTCTCCGACCGCATCGGACGGCGCAAGCTCATCATCGGCGGCTGGCTGATCTACGCGCTGATCTACTTCGGCTTCGCGGTGGCGGGGACAGGCTGGCACGTGTGGGTGCTGTACGCTGTTTACGGGGCCTACTACGGCCTGGCCTACGGTACGACCAAGGCCATGGTGGCCGACATCGTGCCGGCCGAGCTGCGGGGCACGGCCTACGGGACGTACAACGCCGTGTTGGGCATCCTGGACTTCCCAGCCTCGCTCATCGCCGGCCTGCTGTGGTCGGGCGTGCCATCGTGGGGCTGGAACGGCTTTGGCCCATCGGCGCCGTTTTTCTTCGGCGGGACGTTGGCCCTCGCCGCAGCATTGTTGATGGCCCTGTGGTCTCCCCGGACTGGCGAATCCCTGGCCCGCGAACCGTGAGGGGCGAGAGCGTTTCGAGTTAGGGACAACCTGTAGGCGAAACTGGGCAATTGGGGTTGCAAAATGGCTATTTTGGTTAATTCTGCGTTGTTATAAAAGTTGGGTCTTTAGGAGTTGGCGTGGGTAGCGAGCCGGAGTCCTCAACTTGTTGGGGGTGGCTCGAAGGTGGTGGCCTCTTCGTAAGCCATGTCGATCTTGCTGGCGAAGGACACTCCCTTGGGACGACCTCTCCGACGCGGACGTTGGGCACGTTGTTCAGCGTGGGCTTCGGCAACCAGCGGCGCCACCCCGGTTGATTTGCCAAATTCATAGCTATCTGTTATAATTACTTTGACGGGGCGTAGCGCAGCCAGGTAGCGCACTTGAATGGGGTTCAAGTGGCCGCCGGTTCAAATCCGGCCGCCCCGACCATAAGCCATAGGCTACTAGCCAATAAGCAATTGAATGGCCGATTGTCTCTACGCTGTCGGCCATTGCTTATATTGAGGGCAGGAGTAAAGGGTCTCAGGATTACTCAATGAGTCTTCCGTACTTCGGTGCGATGGCGGAGATCCAATTGTTAGGCTTCATGATAGGTATCACATATAACCTTTGGAACGAGAATATTCTGCATTTAGCATCACTAAGACGAATTTTGAGCGAAAAGTGAGAGCGGTAAAAAACATTCTACGCAAAGGAAAGAAACTTGCCAAATCCTTAATTGGGCACGATGTGGTTCATCGGGTTCAGGTCAAATGCCCTAAGCCTGTTTTTCGCACCTTACAAATGACAAATTAGCGGTAATCAAGCCTACTGCAGGCTGCTTGTTGAGCCCCAGGTTGGCTACAGCCTTTCCCAGAGCAGGCTCGGCGCAAGCGAAACCCGCTGATTCGGCTCGCCATGC
>JAUWOY010000005.1 GCA_030611885.1 Chloroflexota bacterium
TTTCCTTTGACACCTACTGTTTCCGCTGATGGATATGTGGACAACTCACCGCAAGCTCCGAGTTGGCCACATATCCACAGCCCCTATGACCACTTCAACTCAGCACTGTCCAGATCATCAAATCCAAGAAAGGAGGGGACACCCCGGGTAACATTATCTTTTGACTGAACGATCACCGTTCGGTAACATTTTCATTTGACTTGACAGGGGCTTTTTCAGCGCACTTTCGGAATTTTAAGGAACAAAGCCACAAACTCCCGGATTTCCCCGTAAGGCTCCCTGAGGACATCAAACCAGCGAATGTCCTCATCGTCCAGGCGAAACCAGTTGTACTGGTGGCGCACGAAGCGGCGGGTGTGACGCTTGATGAGCTGAATGGCTTCCTCCAGGCTGACCTGCCCTCGCAGATACATGCCAATCTGCTGGTACCCCAACCCCGACATTGAGGGCAGGTCATGGCCGTATCCCTGCTCAATCAACCCTCTGACCTCCTCCACCAGCCCACTCTCGATCATCTTATCCACCCGCTCATCAATGCGCCGGTAGAGTTCCTGGCGGTCCATGGTCAAGCCGATCTGCAGGATGCGATAGGGCGGCGGCTTTTTGCGCTGCAGCTCGGAGATGGGCTGACCCGTCTCCAGGTAGACCTCCAGGGCGCGAACCACCCGCCGCACGTTGCGGGGATCAATCCGCTCGGCAGCCAGCGGGTCCACCTCCCGCAAGCGGGCGTGGAGGGCCTCCTCCCCTTCGATCTCCGCCTGACGATAGAGCTCCGCCCGCAACGCTTCGTTGGGCGGAACCCTGGGGATGCCCCACCCCTCCACCACCGCTTTCACGTATTGCCCCGTGCCGCCTACCAGGAAAGAGACCTTGCCTCGGGCTAAAACGTCGCCGATGGCACCGTAGGCAAGCTCCTGATATTGGGCCAGGGTGAAGGACTCGTCGGGCGCGACCACGTCAATCAGGTGATGGGGCACGCGCGTGCGCTCCTCCAGGGTCGGCTTGGCCGTGCCGATGTCCATCCCCCGATAGACCTGGCGGGAGTCGGCGGACACGATTTCGCCGTCAAACTCCTGAGCCAGGCGCAGCGACAGGCGCGTCTTCCCCACCGCCGTCGGCCCAACGATGACGATAAGAATTTCCGATTTCCGATTTCCGATTTCCGAATTTCTGAATCGCAAATCGGAAGGTTGCTTTGGTGAAGTCCTGTGTTTCATCGTCAACCTGCTAATTGCCTATTGTGCCAGTTTATGGTAAAATGATGTTAGCATTGGATAGATCGGTGTCAAGCCTGCAAGGGGGAAAATGATGACTACACAAACTATTACTCTCAAACTTCCTGAGCCGCTTTATCGCTCTGCTCGTCAGGTAGCCGAGGCGACCAGACGGCCGTTGGAGGCCATTCTTATGGACAGCATCGCGCGCACGCTGCCCCCTCTCGATGATGTCTCGCCGGCAGAGGCGGCTGAGTTGGCCAAGCTGGCCAGTCTTGGTGATGCTTCTCTCTGGCGAGAAGCACGCGCGACGATGAATCCAGTTGAGCAGGCGACGATGCACGAATTGCTGGATCGCCAGGGAGCCAGTGAACTGACACCCGCCGAGCATGTTCGTCTGCAAGACCTGCTGGATGTCTATGGCCGGCTGATGGTGCGCAAAGCCCATGCCTACCTTCTCCTGGCACGGAGAGGCTATCGCGTTCCCACGCAAGAAAACTGAGGTGGTCCGTGACGGCTCCTATATCCAACCATCAGAGCCAAGTAGTCTCCTCCTTTGGCGTTGCTGGTTTGACTGTGCTAAAATATGACATCGAATTTCGAGGATTAACCGAATCCGGCGTCGCGAATTCGATGAATCCCTTGAATTCGTTGTCATATCCACCAATCGGGGCTCAGTCGGGAGACCGTGGAGGAGGACTTCCCGCGCCCATTGCAGGGTTTCCTTTCCTGAGTCATAACAATCCCCACCCTGTCACCGCGTTCTTTATCAGCTCCACCCGCAGCAGCTTGCCGCGAGATGTCATCTCCACCGCCACCACGTCAATGCGCCAATCGCCGTCCCAACTGCGCTCCTGTAGATAGGTCTGCGCCAGCTCCACCAGCTTGGCCTGCTTGGCTGGCGTCACCGACTCCTCAGGTGTGCCGTACTTTCGACCTCGCCGGGTGCGCACCTCGACGAAGGCCAGGCAGCCGCCGTCCTCGGCCACGATGTCTATCTCGCCCACCGGACAGCGCCAGTTGCGCTCACGCACGACGTAGCTCCGTTTTTCCAGGTAGGCCGCCGCCAGTTCCTCGCCCCGCTGGCCCAGTTTCTTCCTAGCTCCCTTCATTTGACCCCCCTCGTTCCACCATCTGCCGGGAGATGCGGTTGTGGCGAGCCACGATGTCCTCCAGGTCAAAATCCACCAGGCAACCACCATCAACTACGATCCGACCGTTGATGACGGACAGGGCCACGTTGACCGGCGTGCAGAAGATCAGCGCGGCCAACGGATCGTGCCAGGCTCCGGCGTACTCCAGCCTGTTGAGACTAATGGCAATGAAATCGGCAGCCTGGCCCACTTCCAGCGAGCCGATGTCGTCGCGGCCCAGGACGGATGCCCCACCCAGGGTGGCCATCTCCAGGGCCTCCTGAGCACTGAGCGCTCCCGCGCCCTTCTGAACCCGCTGCAGAAGCATGGCCAGCCGCGCCTCGGCCAGTAGGTGGGAGCTGTCGTTGGACGCGCTGCCGTCCACGGCCAGGCCCACCTTGACGCCCGCGTCCAACATCTCGCGGATGGGAGCTATCCCCGAACCCAGCCGCATGTTGGAGCTGGGACAGTGGGCCACCCCGGTGCCCGTCTCGGCCAGGAGTTGTATCTCCTCCTCGTTGAGATGGATAGCGTGGGCGTAAAAGACGTCAGGGCCCACCCAGCCCAGCTTCTCCATGTACTCCACCGGCCGGCAGCCGAATTTCCCCAGGCAAAAACTTTCCTCGTCCAGGGTCTCGGCCACGTGGGTATGGAGGTGCAGGCCATGTTGCCGAGCCAGGATCACCGACTCCCTCATCAGTTCCGGCGTCACCGAGAAGGGGGAACAAGGGGCCAAGATGAGGCGGCACATTGAATAGGGCGCCGGGTCGTGGTACTTCTCTATGACCCGCTGGCAGTCGGCCAGGATAGCACTTTCGCTCTGGACGACGCGGTCGGGTGGCAGGCCTCCCTGGGACCGCCCCAGCGACATGCTGCCCCGGCAGGGATGGAAGCGGATGCCCAACTCGCGGGCGGCGCGGATCTCGTCGTCCAGCAAAGCGTCGTTGGGAAAGAGGTACAGGTGATCGCTGGTGGTGGTGCAGCCAGAGAGGATCAGCTCAGCCAGGCCCACCAGCGCGCTGACGTAGACGGCTTCCCCGGTGAGCTCCGCCCAAATGGGATAGAGGGTGCGCAGCCAATCGAAAAGCTCCACGTCTTGGACGGCGGGCAGGACGCGGGTCAGGGTCTGGTAGAGGTGGTGGTGGGTGTTCACCAACCCCGGCAGGACGATCATCCCCGAGGCGACGATAACTCGGTCGGCCTCCTGCGGCAAATCCCCCGTTGGCCCCACCGCCTCAATGACGTTATCCCGCACGAAGATGCCGCCGTCCTTGATGCGCCGCCTCTCCTCGTTCATAGTGACCAGCAAGGCCGCGTTTTTCACTAGTAAGGTAGACATTGGTGATTCCTCCTTTTTCGACTTGCCTCTTTCGTTCCGTAAGTATAGCACAAGCCCGCACGTCATGCAAAGGCGGGTCGGCGTGATAGTTTCCCAGACCTTTAGGGTTTTTGGAAACCCTAAAGGTCTCTTCATTGGCGTTTGACGTTTGCTCTTTTTTGTGGTACACTGAGCACTGTTCTGGATGGAAGCAAAGGTTGCCCTTGACGCACCTACCTTCCATCGGTTGAGACTCAGCGAACCGGCGGCATGGGAGCCGCCTCTGCTGAAAATCTTGGATCTACTGAGACTCTAATCTTTAAATCGGAAAGGTGATTTGAAAATGCCATTAGTAACCAGCAAGGAAATACTACAGCTTGCTTTGGCCGAACGCTTCGCGGTGGGGGCCTTCAATGCCAACAACATGGAAATGGTGCAGGCCATCGTCGAGGCTGCCCAGGAGGAACGCGCGCCGGTCATCCTGCAGGTCAGTCAGGGAGCTATTCGCTACGCTGGTTTGGATTACGCGGTTGGCTTGGTCAAGATCGCTGCCGAGCAGGCCGACGTCCCTGTGGTTCTCCACCTGGATCATGGTACCAGCTTCGAGCAGAATGTGCTGTGTTTGCGCGCTGGCTTCACCTCCCTGATGTTCGATGGCTCCAAGCTGCCCTATGAAGAGAACGTGGCTATCAGCAAGAGGGTCTGTGATATCGCCCACATCGTCGGCATCCCTGTCGAGGCGGAGTTGGGCCGCGTGCTCCAGGCCTCGGATGGTGTGACGCCAGAGGAAGTGGAGGCGGCCATGACTGATCCCGACCAGGCTAGAGAGTTCGTCGTCCGTACCGGGGCCGATTCCCTGGCCGTGGCCGTCGGCTCGGTCCATGCCATGAAGGCCCGCCAGGCCACCCTGGACATCCCACGTATTGAGGCCATCCGCCAGAAAGTCGGAGTGCCGTTGGTCTTGCACGGCTCATCGGGCGTCAAGCACGAGAGCGTGGCCGAAGCCATTGAGCACGGCATCTGCAAGGTCAACGTGGCGACTTATCTGAATCAGGCTTTTGTGCGAGGGATGAGGGAGGGTTTTGAGAGGCATCCTGACGAAGTGGATCCCCGCAAATATCTGAGCATCTCTCGCGAAAACACCAAAGAAGCGGTGAGGGAGAAGATTCGCCTTTTCAAGAGCAACGACCGCATTGACTTCAGCGGCGGCTTCAAAAGCCCGCCCAGGCAGTACCGCAGTGTAGACATTGGAGGTACTGAAGAGTAGCAGGACCCCATGACCGCAAAGATTATCACCATCGAGCGCCACATCCTGGAGCAACAGCGGCACTTTCCCGAGGCGACCGGCGAATTCACCTATCTGCTGTACGACATCGCCCTGGCGGCCAAGATCATCTCCCGTGAGGTGAGCAAAGCGGGCCTGCTGGAGATCCTGGGCCTCACCGGCGAAGAGAACGTCCAGGGTGAGCAGGTGATGAAGCTGGACGTGTTTGCCAACGAGACCATGATCCGCATGAACGATCACACGGGGCGGCTGTGCGCCATGGCCTCCGAGGAGAACCCCGACATCATTCCCATCCCCGAACGATTTCCTTGCGGCAAATACGTGCTCATCTTTGACCCGCTGGATGGCTCGTCCAACATTGATATGAACGTCAGCGTGGGCACGATTTTCTCCGTCCACCGTAAGGTCTCGGATGGACGACGGGGCGCGTTGGAAGATTTCCTGCAACCCGGCTACAAGCAAGCCGCCGCAGGCTACATCATTTACGGCTCCAGCACCATGATGGTCTACACCAGCGGTCAGGGAGTGCACGGCTTTACTCTGGACCCCAGCGTGGGCGAGTTTTTGCTCTCCCATCCCAATATCCAGATCCCGCCCCGAGGCAAGTATTATAGCACTAACGAGGGGAACTATCACTACTGGAGCGAGGGGGTTCGCCGCTACGTGGACTACCTGAAGGCGTCCGACGAGGCCAGCGGCCGACCCTATTCGGGGCGCTACATCGGGACGCTGGTGGCGGATTTTCACCGCAACTTGCTGGCGGGCGGCATCTTTATGTACCCGGCCGACACCAAGGATCCCCAAAAACCGCACGGCAAACTCCGCTTGCTCTACGAGGCGGCGCCCCTGGCCTTCATCGTCGAACAGGCCGGCGGGCGCGCTTCTGACGGCAGGCAGGACATCATGAACATCCAGCCAGAGTCGCTGCACCAGCGGGTACCCCTGTTCATCGGCAGCCGGAAGGACGTGGACGAGGCCGGGCAGTTCATCCGCGAGTTTGGGTAGATCACAAACTACAGCAGAGGCGGCTCCCACGCCGCCGAATGACGGAGTCCAGAAACCAGGTTTTTTGCTGAAGAGAATGTGACTTCCCGCGCCACGGAGAGCCTCAAAAGCAACAGCGTATCCATTCAAGTAGGAAAAACCTGGTTTCTCTCAAATTGCAGGAGGAGAATTATGAGGATTGGAATTCTAACTGGCGGCGGGGACGTCCCCGGCTTAAACCCTGCCATTAAGGCGGTGACCTACCGGGGCGAGAGTGAAGGCCACGAGATAATCGGCATTCGGCGCGGCTGGATGGGGCTGCTGCACTACAACCCGGACGACCCCGAAACTCACGAACTCTTTATCCGACCTCTGAGCAGGGCTAACACCCGCACCATTGACCGCACCGGCGGCACTTTCCTGCACACATCCCGCGTCAACCCGAGTCGCGTGCGGCCGGAACAAGCACCCGCCTTTTTGAAACCGGGAGAGCAGGAACCTGACGAGCAGGGATTACTGGACTTTACTCCTCATGTGCTCAGAAACCTGGAGCATCTGAAAATTGACGTGCTCATCCCCATCGGTGGTGAGGACACACTGGGATATGCCGCCCGGCTGCACCGTGAAGGGTTCCCCATTGTATCCATCCCCAAGACGATGGATAACGACGTCTTTGGGACCGATTTCTGCATCGGCTTTTCGACCGCGGTCACCCGCAGCGTCCGGTTCATTCATCAACTGCGCAGCACTGCTGGCTCTCACGAACGCATCGGGGTCATCGAGCTATTTGGTCGCCACTGTGGGGAGACCTCGCTCATTTCCTCGTATCTGGCCGGCGTAGATCGGGCCATCATCTCTGAGGTCCGCTTCGACATCGAGAAACTGGCCGATTTGCTGATGCGGGACAAACGCGCCAATCCCAGCCATTACGCCATGATGACCATCTCTGAAGGAGCGCGGATCATGGGCGAGGAAATTGTCCATAAGAAGGACAAGGTTGATCCCTATGGACACAAAAAGCTGGGCGGCATCGGTGCTGTGACCGCTGCCCGGCTGCAAAAGATAACCGGCGAAGCGACGATGATTCAGGAAGTCGCCTACCTGATGCGCTCTGGGGAACCGGATGCTTTGGACGTTATGGTTGCTGTTAACTACGCCAACATCGCCATGGACCTGATCGCGACGAAAAAGTTCGGGCGCATGGTGGCGCTGCGTGATGGGCGTTACACCGACGTGACGGCAGAGTCGCCATTATTGGGGGTCAAGACCGTGGACGTGCGTGCCCTGTACGACGTCGAAGAGTACCGGCCCAAGGTCTGGCACGCTCTCGGCAAGCCGATGTTCCTGTACTAGGTGTTCAGACCCTTGGGGTTTTCCAAACCCCAAGGGTCTCACGTAATGAAAACGCTCGGAGGCGCGCGGCACCTCCGAGCGTTTCTGTTTTCCATGGAACCTGAGAAACCAGGTTTTTCTCTGAATAGGTAGGATCCTGGCCGGCGAACGTGACTGGAACAACCACCTCTCTCTGCTTTTGGGCGCCAAAAACCTGGTTTCTGGTCTCTTTAGCTGATGACTTCCACCCCTCCCATGTAAGGTCGCAGAACCTCAGGGATGACGATGCTACCATCAGCCTGCTGGTAATTCTCCATGACGGCGATCAGGGTTCGGGGCAGGGCCAGGCCGCTCCCGTTGAGGGTGTGGGCGAACTCAGGCTTGGCGCCAGGCTCCGGCCGGTAGCGAATGTTGGCCCGGCGGGACTGGAAGGCCTCGCAGTTGGAGCAGGAGCTGGCCTCCAGCCACTCCCCGCAGCCTGGGGCCCACACCTCAACGTCGTACTTCTTGGCAGCAGCGAAGCCCAGGTCGCCGGTGCACATCTGTACCACCCGGTAGGGGATGCCCAGCCCTCGGCACACATCTTCCGCGTTATCCACCATCTTTTCCAGTTCCTCGTAGGAGTTCTCCGGGGTGGCGAATTTATACATCTCCACCTTGTCGAACTGATGGCCCCGCTTGATGCCCCGGGTGTCCTTGCCCGCAGAGAACTTCTCCCGTCGGAAACAAGGTGAGTAAGCCACGTAGTACAGCGGCAACTGGTCTGCCTTCAGGATCTCGTCGCGATGCAGGTTGGTCAGCGGAACCTCTGCCGTGCCGATGAACCAGAAGTCGTCTTCGACGTCGTGGTAGATGTTGGCCTCGAACTTGGGCAACTGCCCAGCCCCGACCATGCATTCTCGCTTGACGACGAAGGGCGGGTAGATTTCAGTGTAGCCTTGCTCGTTCACGTGCAGGTCGAGCATCCAGGCGATCAGCGCGCGCTGAAGCCTGGCTCCCAGTCCCTTGAGCACATAGAAGCGCGTGCCAGAGAGCTTCACTCCCCGCTCGAAGTCAATGATGTCCAACACCGGGCCCAAGTCCCAGTGGGGTAGCGGCTCGAAGTCAAACTGGCGGAGTTCTCCTTCGGTGCGCACCACCACGTTCTCGCTGTCATCCTTGCCGATGGGCACCGTTTCGTGGGGCATGTTGGGCACCAGAAGCATGGCCTCGTGAAGCCGTTCCTCCACCTCGCTCACCCGGCCATCCAGGGCTTTGATGCGTTCCCCCACCTGGCGCATCTCCGCGATGAGCGCCTGGCGATCCTCGCTCTTCTCCATGCGCCCTATCTTCTCAGAGGTGACGTTGCGCTGATGCTTCAGGGCTTCCACCTCTGTCAGCAGAGTGCGCCGCTCCTCGTCCAGGGCCAGGATCTCGTCAATAGGCGCGTCGGTATTCAATTTGACCAGAGCCTCTTTGACCTGGTCTGGGTTCTCGCGAATGAAACCTAGATCGAGCATGATTAACCTCCTTGGATTTAATGAAAACGCTCTTCACTCCTGATAAGGACGAAGAGCGCTCGTGGTGCCACCTTACTTCGTTGCTGCCTCGCGGTCAGCAACCTTATGGAGTCCGTGAACTCCGGCTCAATAACGGGAGCGCCCGGCCTGGCATAATCTGGCTAACGCCATTTCCGCTGGCGACTCAGGAGGGGATTTCAGCAGCCTTTGACTATCGCCTTCCACCAGTTGGCGACTCTCTGAAAGTCTAGCGCTGCCTACTCGTTTCCGTCATCGTCTTTGTAACGCATCTCTTCGGTTGTAATGCCTCTGCTATACAAAGCTGGCGACTTCTACAGGACGTTCGACAGCGAAGCTCCTCCGATGTAGTTTAATGCGTTCGATTTCGTGAAGTGTCTCTGCTGTTAGGTAGCTCTCCCCGCAATGAGGACAACTCACCACCGGGATATTCTCTATCACCAGCAAGTCTTTACCCTTGCCGTATGTTCTGGTAACTCTGCGGATGCGTGTCCCTTCTCGCCCACAAATGTCACACACCATCTGACGCTCTCTTGTTCTCACGGTATGTATACAGTGACAATGACCAGCTTGCCAGTTCAGTATTGACTATCGCTCTATCTCCTGCGCCTCATTTCGCATAACGTCTCGCGGATAAAGGGAAATCTTTGACTTCCCTTTATCTGCTGTTAGGCGCTGCTGGCCGCGGGTTTCATTAATTATCAAGCTGGCTAAGGCTCCATCTAGCCTCTCGAACGATTTCTGTATGTTCTTGATCATCCTCGGCAATCGATTGTAATACCTTACGCACTCTCTCATCCTTAGAGAAACGACCTAATGCCCATACTATCTTTTTTCTCATTTTGGTGCTGTATCTTTCAGAGGCTAAAAGATCCAATAACGGTTTTACACTTGAAGAACTCCGAATGCTTGCCAAAGAATCCACGGCATTCGTGCGGACATAGCTTCTCGAATCATTCAGAGCCGCTTCGAGAACCTTGATAGTCCTCTCATTTGGATAGTATCTAAGAGTGTATGCAGCTTCCTTTCTCAATTTGTAGCTTGGATCGTCTTCAAGCACCTGTGCCAAGACATCGGCTACTCGTTCATGCTCAACTTCTCTGATTCTCGAAAACCAAAACTGGGTAATGGCCGTTTCTCTATTGCGCTCTTGATAAACTTCTCTTTTTTCGATCACCTTTAGAAGCACTTCGGCGCAAGCTTGTGACTTTTTGCTGCCAAGAATCTTTATTGCGCCATTGATAAGCTCTACATCTCTCTCGTTTTCGATAATATCCTCACAGATATCTATAACTGGCTGGTCATCATAGACTGCAACATGATCTTGGGGTGAATACGCGCATTTGAACCAACTTTCTAATACGAATCTAAGTTTATCATTAGCAAGGTCTATCTTACCACGATTTCGAAGAAAAAGGTCCAACCTATCACGGCTAGCATATACATGGTGAGTCTTCCACTCTGAATAAGCAGTATCAAACAAATCGAGTACGGGATCAGTTGTATATTCCAGAGAAACCGCCTCATTAGCTGAATCAAGGTCCTCTTTCTTCAAATCTCGGATAACAGATGTTAAATGTTCTCTCACTGTTCTTTCAAAGTCATCAGGGCCATTATATTCCCCAATTAGGCCGTGTTGCTCAAGTTGCTTTCGGAAATCAAGAACTTTCCGAACCTGCTTCACTTCTTCTATCGACCTAAGTGTGTAAGGTGCTTGGTTGAAATAGAACATAATCCGTGGCCTGCCCGTCTTCTTCCAGTAACGATAAGCAAGGTTGAATTCCTCCTGTGTGCCTGATTCAGTCAGTCCAGTATGTGTACCAAAACGTTTCCACATAATACCGATGAAAATATCGTATTGGCCTATTTGACGGCTTATAATTTCTTGGGGCCTACCCATGTCAGGAGTTGTATGTGTCTCCCAGCGTATAAGTTCCAGAACTAATCCTTTGTCTTCAGCAACCGATCGATTGAGTTCGTCGATCACTGGTGAGAGGCGTCTTCTTTCTTCTACAACATCTCTAGGTGATGCAACAAAGACACGCAACTTTTGAAATTGCTCAGTCATTATCTTTGCTCCTTTTCCTGCCAGTTGCGCCTAACTCATCAATAGACGAAGTACTTCGTCTATCACTCCAAAAATGACAATAGAGCGACCTCTTCCCCAGGATGGCAACGAAGATCAGAAAGGTTGCCTGAGGCGAACCTATTATATCCCAAAACGCCGTTTTTGTCCAACAGATGCTTACCGCCAAAAAAGGCGCTCGACCCAGGTTTGCAGCCTGTTCCTCAGGGGAGCAGCGAGGAAGGCAACGATTATGGCGGAGACCAGGGCGATGAGCAAGGCTCGCCAGGATATAGCTGCTCCGAATAGGCTGGCCAATACGGCGACCATCAAAATATAAAGAGCTACTACCGTTATCCCCAGCATGGTATAAACCAACCCCCAACGGACGAGGCAGTCTATGTCCAGCAACGTGCGCTGTTTGAGGATGGCATAGGTGAGGGCCATGGGAAAGGCGACGGCTGAGGTGACGACGATGCGAGCATCTACCAGGGCTCTCCCTGCGAGGACGTTGGATACCAGCATAACGATGAAGGGCAGGAGGGTGAGAGTGATTCCCCCGCCCATCTCCCGCAGTTGCTCCCTGACCTCCGCAGACGGCGTGGTCAGGTAGGTGTGAATCAAACTGCCGATCCAGCCCAAAAAGCTCAGGGCCGGGCAGAGGAAGAGCAGGTCGAACAATAGATCAAACTCTCCTTTGAGCTGCAAGGGGAACAGATAGGCGTTCAGACAACCCAATACCAGCCCAGGCAGATAGAACAAGACCAGGATGGGAGGGCGCCATTTTTGGCCTAGCCGCTTTTCCTCGGGGAAGACGATGGAAAAGTGCAGGAAGAGTCCCACCGCCAGCCCCGTGCTGACACGCTGCAACACGCTGGCCCAGCGTATGAAAGAGACGTTGACGTTGGTGTTGGTAAAAGAGGCCACAGCCACCGCCAGGCAGAACGCAAGATAAACCGTCGCCACCCTGTCCTGGCCTCGACCGAGATAGGCGAGGACGCCCGCGATCCAGAAGACCAGAGCTATCAGGTAGTAAATGCCATAACCTTCCAGGAAGAGAGGCATGGCCTCGATGGCAAAGGTTAAGGATTTCTCCTGCCCGCCGCGCTCAATTGTGAGGGCAGCAGTCTGATGGCTCTTGATCTCTTTCCAAGCTTGCCTGAACTCATCCCGCGCGTCCAGAGGCACACCCTCCAGACGGAGAAAAATGTCGCCTCTTTGCAAGCCTGCCCGCTCCACTGGACCGCCTTCACGAACCGCAAACACAACGCCATCAGTGTTGTTCCAGTTGAAGCCCAGGGCCGGCAGGCTTAGCTCATGGACATACGAGGCGAGACCGACACCAAATACCAGCAGAGCCAGCACAAAAAGTGGTAGCCTTCTCAGGAAGGTCCGGGTATCCCTGGGGATAATATAGCTTTTGTCAGCCAGCGTCTCCATAGCAGCTCCCTTTCAGCTTTGCTCATTATTCTACCCCATTTCCGCCAAAATGTCCATCCCATACCGATGGGTGAATTTTGGGGGGAAAACTATTTGCCTGTTAGAAAATTTTGTGATATAATACGCAGGCCAAGAGACGGGCAGACAAACCTGTCTCTTTATGCTGTCAACCTCTGGAGGAAAGCGTGCCCCTCAGCCAAACCAAACACATCTACAAGTTCGTTCCCCTTGGAGCTTTGGCTCTTAAACTCCGCTGTAAGACATCCTCTCCAGCCCTCACGATCTTGGAGATTGACCCCTCTGGTAATCCTATCCAGTTTGTCTTATTACACCAACGAATGGAGGAACAATGATGTTAACCGAGAAACCCGTAACTACCTTTCTAGATGAGCTATCCAGTTCAGCTCCCGCCCCTGGCGGAGGAAGTGTGGCGGCGCTATCGGGCGCTTTGGGCGCGGCTTTGGTCAGCATGGTCTGCAACCTGACGCTGGGCAAGAAGAAGTACGCCGACGTGCAGGAGGACATCAAGGCGCTGCTGGAAAAGTCGGAGGCGCTGCGCAAGGAGCTGACCGACCTGCTGGAAGAGGACGTCAAGGCCTACACTGCCTACTCAAAGGCGGCCAAGATGCCCCGCCAGACCGAGGAGCAGAAGGCCGAGCGCGCCACGGCCATGCAGGAGGCGTTGAAAGGCGCCACCGACGTGCCGCTGCGCGTCGCCGAGGCAGCGGTCAAGGTCATGGACCTGTGCAGGCCCGCTGCCGAAAAGGGCAACGTCTGGGCTGTGAGCGACGCGGGCGTGGCGGTGCTGATGGCCGAAGCCGCCCTGCGCAGCGCGGCCCTAAACGTGCTCATCAACCTGGGTTCCCTCAAGGACGCGGAGTTCGTCACCGAAAGGCGCGCCAAGCTCGACAGCCTGCTGGAAGGCAAAGGCGTCATGCGCGACGAGATCTACGACCTGGTAGTGGAGAAGCTGTGAGAGGCCCTTCCAATTGGCGGACTTTGACCCTGAGGCTATCAAGCAACACAACGTCACTGCACGGGACATAGAGAACGCCTATCGCTACGTGGCGCTTCTGCAGGGGACCGATTCCAAGACCTACGCCGACATCACCGTTGGCTGCTATTACGGTACCAGCGCGCTGCTGCACGAAGTGATCGAACTGCGCGTTTTGCTGAAGCGGGACCGATGGTTGCTGTTCAGATCGCGTCAGAGGATCAGGAGATTCCTGCAAGACAACGAGGATGCCCACATAGAAGGACTGATAACGGAGTACGTCTATTTGCAACGGGTGATCGAAGAACGGTTGGGAGAACAGATTGGCCTGAGCGCGCTGGTTCGGACCAACACTATCCGGTTCGACTACAACCGCTTGCTTGAGTCGGAAATTCCACTCCCGTTCCTTGAGCCAACGGCAGAGGAAGTCGGTAGAGCTAGTAGGCTACTCTCACGACTGAAGAAGTTGTGCAAGGAGGGGGCGCCATGTTGACCCGATACAAAATCATCACGAAAAAGGATGATCAGACAAACTCATGGGAGGCACTGGGCTTCGTGTATGAAAGGGAGCTCGATAGTGGCAACGTCTACGCCTTCCCTGTCATTGGAGTGGGTGACCAGAAGGTATATTGGCGCGACTGGAAAGCTATTGACAAAAAAGCAGACGAATATGGCATCTTCGGTCCCCCGTTGGAGGAATACGGCAAAGTCTTCGCCGACCACGCTGACCGCTACCGCCTCTCCGAGGAAGTCTACACCATCGAGGGCGACTCTTACAAAGAGATCAGGGCCAAGCTGTACCAACGCTACGTCCTCGACCCGATGCGCGAGCAGGAAGCGGCAGAACACCCTGTCTTGACTTATGAAGTTCCAGCCAAAAGGCCCCTCGCTGCGGCGAGGGCGATCCGAGAGACGAAAGGAGACGACAAATGACTGCAACGATTCTGGATGGTCGAGCTCTGGCCAAGACCATGCGCGCAGAGCTAAACGAAGAAGTTGCCACATTCAAGGAGAAGTACGGCGTTACTCCTACCATCGCTGTGGTGAGAGTTGGCGAAGACCCGGGCTCGGTGTGGTACTCCAACGCTATCAAGAAAACGATGGCAGGCCGAGGCATGGAGGCCCAACTCCACGTGCTGCCTGAGACGGCCACTCAAGAGGAATTGGTGGCCCTGGTCACCAGGCTGAACGCGGACCCCGCTGTCCACGGCATCATGGTGCAGGAACCGATGCCCAAAGGGATTGACGAAGCGGCGGTCAAAGCGGCCCTGTCGCCCGACAAGGACGTGGACGGGGTGCACGAGGTCAACGCCGGACGGCTGGCGCTCGCAGCCCCGGCTGGTCGCCCAGCGGGCGTGAAGCCGTTTTTCGTGCCGGCCACCCCGGCTGGCGGCATGGAGCTGCTGCGCCGCTACGGCATCGAATTCAAAGGCAAGCATGCTGTGGTGGTGGGCCGATCCAGCATCGTCGGCAAGCCGATGGCTCTGCTGTTGCTGCGCGAGAATGCCACTGTCACCATTTGTCACTCCCGCACCGTGGACCTGCCGGCCGTTTGCCGCCAGGCGGACATCCTGTGCGCGGCTGTGGGGCGACCTGAGATGATCCGGGGCGACTGGATCAAGCCGGGGGCGGTGGTGGTTGACTTTGGTGTCAACGATGTAGAGGGCAAGATGGTGGGCGACGTGGCCTACGATGAAGCTGCCGAGGTGGCCGCGATGATCACCCCGGTGCCTGGCGGCACGGGCCCCATGACCAACATCATGCTCGTGAAGAACGTGATCGAGGCAGCCAGACGGCAGGTGGCGCGTTAGAGCCTGTTTGAAAAATGCTCGTAGTAACGACTTTAGTCGTTGATTGCAGACCTGCGAGGCCCAAAAACGACTGAAGTCGTTACTACGTTGCGTTACTACTTGACAATCCCCCTTCCCTGTGGTAATATTACGCGGTGCTGCTGGGCAGTGAGATAAGTGCGAACAATGCATCATGCCCTCGACGAGCATGATGCCAAAAATAAAACCTATTTTCAAGGAGGAACAAATGATAGTGGACGTCAAGTCGCCAGTACCTAGCGACATCGAGATCGCTCAGGCGGCCAATATGAAGCCCATCCGTGAGGTTGCCGAGGGGGTGGGTCTCACCGAAGATGATTTGGAGCCGTGCGGCTGGTATAAGGCCAAGGTCCACCTGGACGTGCTGGAAAAGTTCAAGGATCGGCCCAACGCCAAGTACATTGACGTGACGGCCATTACCCCTACCCCGCTGGGTGAAGGGAAGACCGTCACCACCATCGGCGTCAGCCAGGGGCTGGCCTATCTGGGTAAGAAGGTCTTCACTTGCATCCGCCAGCCTTCGCAGGGACCGACCTTCGGCATCAAGGGGGGCGCGGCCGGCGGCGGCTATGCCCAGATCGTATCCATGGAGGACTTTAACCTGCACCTGACGGGCGACATCCACGCCGTCGGTGCGGCCCACAACCTGCTGGCGGCTGCCATTGACAATCGTCTGGCGAAGGAAGACCGTTGGAGCACCAGTTATCTGGCCAAGGCGCTCTGCCCGGATGACGAGTACACGCCCAGCATGCGCAAGCGGCTGGAGAAGCTGGGCATTGAGTCGGAAAGGCCCTCCGATTTGAGCGACGAGGACAAGGAGCGGATGTTCCGCCTGAACATTGACCCCTACTCCATCCAGTGGCGGCGGGTGGTGGACGTGTCCGATGCCGCGTTGCGTAGCATTATCATCGGCCTGGGCCCGAGAAACGACGGCCCCACGCGCCAGACAGGGTACGACATCACCGTGGCCTCCGAGATCATGGCCGCGCTGGCTCTGTGCAGCGACCTGGCCGACCTGCGCGATCGCATGGGCCGCATCATCATCGGCACCAGCAAGAAAGGCGGCCTGCGCCACGTTGGACGGATAGAACCGATCACGGCCGAGGACCTGAACGTGGCCGGCGCGATGACCGTGCTGCTCAAAGAGGCCATCATGCCCAACTTGATGCAAACCCTGATGGGCAGCCCGGCCTTTGTCCACTGCGGGCCCTTTGCCAACATCGCCCAGGGCAACAGCTCCGTCATCGCCGACAAAATTGCCCTCAAGCTGATGGGGCCGGACGGCTACGTGGTCACGGAATCGGGCTTTGGCGCTGACTGCGGCATGGAGAAGTTCTTCAACATCAAATGCCGCGTCTCCGGGCTGGTGCCTAACTGCGTGGTCATCGTGGCTTCCGTCCGCGCTCTCAAGATGCACGGCGGTGGCCCCAAGGTCGTCGCTGGCAAGCCACTGGACAAGATCTACACTCAGGAGAACCTGGAACTGCTGGAAAAGGGCCTGTCCAACCTGACCCAGCACGTCGAGAACGCCCGCAAGTTTGGCGTCCCGGTAGTAGTGGCGGTCAACAGGTTCACCAGCGACACCGCCGCCGAGATCGAAGTGGTCAAAAAAGCGGCCATGGAAGCGGGTGCCGAGGCCGTAGCCATGAGCAACGTCTGGGCCAAAGGCGGCGAGGGCGGCGCAGAACTGGCCGAAGCGGTCATTGCGGCCTGCGAAAAGCCAGTCGACTTCAAGTTCCTCTACCCGGACGAGATGTCCATCAAGGAAAAGATCGAAACCGTCGTCCGCGAGATCTATCGCGCCGACGGGGTGGACTATACGGCCGAGGCGGAGGCCAGGATCAAGCTCTTCACCGACATGGGGTTGAGCCATCTGCCGCTCTGCATGGCCAAGACCCACCTCTCCTTCACTCACGATCCGGCCATCAAGGGTACGCCGCGCGGCTGGCGGATGCCCATCACCGACGTGCGGGCCAGCGTAGGCGCGGGGTTTCTCTTCCCGCTGTGCGGCACCATGCGCACCATGCCCGGCCTGCCCACCAGGCCAGTCTTTACGGACATTGACATTGACCTGGAAACCGGCAAGGTCGTTGGGCTGTCCTAGATCAAGCTATCAAGGCGGGGGGAGCAATGGCGCTCTCCCCGCCTTCCAAATATCTAATATCCAATATCTAATGGCTGACAGCAAATGCCAATGCAAGGGGGCACTAAGGGCTACTGGATATTAGATATTGGGTAACTGAACACTAAAGGAGGAAACGCAAACGTGGAAAAGACTGTGTTGCACGTACCAAAAATGTACGCTGACCATCACGTCAAAGCTGTGCGTGAAGCTTTGTTGCCCTTGGACGGAGTGGAGGAGGTCATGGCTAGCAGCGCGTTCAAGCGCGTCGTCGTTGGCTATGATTCGGCCCGCCTGGAGCCGAGCGCGATAGAAGAGGCCCTTCGAGCAGCCGGCTATGGGCCAGGAGAGGACTGGGAAATCCCCAGTCCGCCTGAGGGCAAGGAGGACGATTCCGCCTGGTTCAAGACGATAAGGCGGGTAACTGAGACTAACGTGCTCGACCTGCAAATGTCCGGAGACTTCCGTAAATATTAGTACTGGAAGCTAGAAGTTGGAAATTGGAAGTTGGATTCTGGTTTCCAGTTTATAGCTTTCGGAATGGAGGAGTTTGATAATGACCAATGACAAGACCATAGATCCAGCCGTCAAGACTATGCTGGAGATTGCCGAGGCCGAGGGCATTTCCACCGCCTTCTCTCGTGCCGCAGCAATGAAACAATGCCCCATCGGAAGCAAGGGGGGCTGTTGCAAGAACTGCTCTATGGGCCCTTGCCGCCTGGTTGGCAAACATGATCGGGGCATCTGCGGGGCCACCAGGGAGACGGTGGCTGCCCGCGGCCTGGCCCGCATGATAGCCGGCGGCGCCTCCGCCCACTCCGACCACGGCCGCGACATGGCCCTGACGCTCCTGGCCGCCGCTGAGGGCGAGGCCCCGGACTACACCATCCGCGACGTGAACAAGCTCTTGGAAGTAGCGGAGCTACTGGATGTGCCCACCAAGGATCGCGAGACGATGGAGATAGCCAAGGAAGTGGCCGAGGCGGCCCTGGCTCAGATCGGCAACCAGAGAGGCGAGATCCTCTACCTTAAGCGAGCTCCCAAGAAACGGCAAGAGGTCTGGCGAAAGGCGGGCGTCGCCCCACGGGGGATTGACCGCGAGGTGGTGGAGATCATGCACCGCACCCACGTGGGAAACGATCAGTGGTACGATAGCATCCTGATGGCGGGGCTGCGCACTGCCCTAGCGGATGGCTGGGGTGGGAGCATGCTCGCCACGGACATCACCGACATCCTCTTCGGTTCCCCGGTCCCGCTTACGGCCCAGGTGAACATGGGGATGTTGAGCGAGGACGAGGTGAACATCGTCGTCCATGGCCACGAGCCGACTCTCTCCGAGATGATCCTGGTGGCGGTGAGCGACCCGGAGATGATCGAGTACGCCAAATCGAAGGGGGCGAAGGGCATCAACCTGACGGGCATCTGCTGCACGGCTAACGAGACGCTGATGCGCCAGGGCGTGCCCACCATCGGCAACTTCCTCAGCCAGGAGCTGACCATCGTCACCGGAGCCATAGAGCTGATGATCGTGGACATCCAGTGCATCATGCAGGCCCTGGCCCCTGTGGCCGACCAATTCCACACCATCCTGGTCACCACCTCCCCCAAGGCGCACATCGAGGGGGCCACCCACGTCGAGTTCGACGAGCATCGCGCCCTGGAGATCGCCAAAGAGATTGTGAAGATGGGGATTGACAATTTCCCCAACCGTAAGGAGACGCGCATCCCCAAGGAGATCAATCACCTGGTGGCCGGCTTCTCCCACGAGTACATCAATTATGCCCTGGGCGGCTTCTATCGTGGCTCCTTCCGGCCACTGAACGACGCCATCGTCCAGGGGAGGGTGCGGGGGATAGCGGGCGTGGTAGGATGTAACAACGCCCGCACTTGCCACGATTACTCCCATGAGTACATCACCCGCAGGTTGATTGAGAACGACGTGCTGGTGGCCATGACCGGTTGCGGAGCCATCGCCTGCGCCAAGTATGGGCTTCTGTCGCCAGAGGCGGCCCAGTACGCCGGCCCCGGATTGCGGGAGATCTGCGAGACGACGGGCATCCCGCCAGTGCTGCACGTGGGGAGCTGCGTGGACAACGCCCGCATCCTCACCGTGCTCAGCCAGATGGCCACCGAGGGAGGTTTGGGGGAAGACATCGCTGACCTCCCGGCAATGGGCTTCGCCCCGGAGTGGATGAGTGAGAAAGCCATCTCCATTGCCTCTTACTTCGTCGGCTCCGGCCTCTACACCATCATGGGCAGCGAATCGCCCGTGGCCAACAGCCCCATCGTGGATCGCTTCATCAGCGAGAGCTGGGAGGAGCGGATCGGCGGCAAGTTGGAGTTCATCTCCGACCCTGAGGAAGCCGTCCAGAAGGCCCTGGAGCACATTGACAAGAAGCGTGCCGCTTTGGGCCTGGTGGAGTACGACCCCACCCGCTTCGGCCAGAGCGGCGACAGGCTGATGCAGCAGTTTATAGAGGCTATGGAGGCCGGTCTGCCGGTCAACATCTACAGCGCCACGGTGCCCCAGTTAGCGTGAGAAAGGGGAGTCATGTCTGAGCTGGCTTTAGATCAACCCGTTGGCGCCATCACCGTCGGCGACTTGAGGAAGCTGATGAGAGAGGTGACCAGGGAAGAGAAAAGCTACTACATAGACGAGGAGGGCTGCCGCGTTTTCCTCAACGAAGATGCCTACGCCGATTACCTGGACAAGCAGGAGGGCAAGCTCCCCAGCGAGGTCAGAGCCTACTTCATTGACGAGCAGGGCTACAAGGCCTTCTACAGCGACTGGGCGCCTACCCCTGAGTATGCCAGGGAATTAGAGGAGGCCAGGCGAGAGATAGCCGAGGGCAAGGTTCACGCCTTCGAGGACGTGGTCAAGGAGTTAGGTCTAGGGGGCGACTCTTGTACGAGGTGATAATCTCGGACAGGGCCAAAAAGAGGCTCAGCAAGCTCCCCAGGGCTATCGGCGATGACATCGTGAGGAAGATCTATTGGTTGGCCGAAAACGCCGATGACATCGCCCACGAGCGATTGAAAGGCCATCGGGAATACAGCCTGCATTGTGGGCAATATCGCATCCCCTACTTGTTCGACAGGACAAACAGGGTGATCACGATCGAGGACATCGGCAAACACGACGAGGTTTACAGGAGATTGAGGTAGATGGGGAAGGAAACCTTTGAGAGGCTAGGGCAGGACCTCACCCTAAAGTACGTCGAGACGCTGGACTCGAATCTGGTGGCGCTGGCCTTCTTTGGCTCCTGGGCAAGGGGGGAGGAGAAAGAGTGGAGCGACATTGATGTGCTCCTTATCGCCGAGGAGCTGCCAGACGACCCCTTCGAAAGGCGGTGGTTGGTGCAAGAGCCCATCCTCAGCCTAAGCGAGCGCCCTGTCTCCGTCCTCGCCAGGACGGTGGAGGAGTTCTCCGAGGACGTCTCACCTTTGCACCTCGACCTGGGCTTAGATGCCATCGTCTTCTATGACCCCCATGGCTTCCTCGCACGAAGGTTGAAGCGAGTGCAGGAGCTCATCAAGGAGGCCGGGTTGATGAGGGAAAAGGAGACAAGTGGGCTTGCCTGGCGTTGGAAGGAGTCACCGCCGCCGGCCCGTTGGGCACTGACCTGGGAGGGGTTCACAAGGTGAAGCCTGAAGAGGAAACCAGATACCGCTTGAATCTAGCCAGAGGCTACCTTGCCGAAGCGGAAGAGGACATCAAGTTGGAAAGATGGCGTTCCTGCGCAGCAGGAAGTCAACTCGCCATTGAGAACTCCGCCAAAGCGATCATCGCCTGCTTCGTGCCAGTTGCCCTCACCCATGATCCTGCTCGGCAACTTGCGAAGGTAATCGAAGCTGAAACGATGCCTGAGGAAGTTGTGGCTGAGGTGAAGGAGATTATCCCCATCGCAGCCAAATTCGGTGGGAAGGAGCACGGCTTTCTCAGCTATGGTGACACTAAGCGCTTTCGTGATCCCTGGTCTCTTGTCACCGAAGCGAAGGCCAACGAAGCCATCGAGGGCGCCCGCCAGTGCTTGGCGATCGCTGAAGAAGTTTATGAGCACTTCTTCGAATCTGGAGTTTAGATAAATGCAGGGGGCAATCAGAAACCCCTATTGTAGAACTAATACTGAGGAGGAAGGATAAATGTCAAGATATATCGCCAACGCCGCCATCCGCGGCGCTAACCGGATTGTTCAAGAAGCAGATGATCTATTGCAAAAAACCATTGCGGAGCTAGGGCCTGATGCCTCTGTCCAATTTCCCAATACTGCTTACTATCTGCCCGTCATCTACGGCTTCACCGGCATCGAGGTGACGAAGCTGAGTGACCTCGTCCCGGTGCTCGAGATCTCCAGGTCACTCCTGCACCCCGAGACCGAGGGGCATACGTGGCTGCCCTATCTGGGGGAAGCTCTGGACAGCGGCGTAGCCACCCTTTTCGCTGAGGAAGCTATCTCAGGAATCCGCTTCGCCCGTGGTGAGCAACCGGAACACATCCCAGGCCTGGAGCTCGCCGGCACCAGTGTCACTGGTCCCATAGACGACATCCAGTTACGCAGTTGGGGTATCCAGCTCGTGGATGGACGCATGCCTGGCTTTGCGGCGGTCATCGGCGCAGCCCGCTCCAACGAGGCAGCGGTGCAGATCATCCGCGAACTTCAGCAGCGTAACATCCTCATCTTCCTCTCCGGCAATGTCAACGGACGGAGCATCATCCATCAGTTGATGGAAGAGGGTGTGGAAATGGGCTACGATACCTACATCGTGCCCTTCGGCACCGATACCATCTCCACTATCTATGCCGCTGGCTTCGCCACCCGTGCAGCCCTGACCTTTGGGGGCATGAAAGGTGGTCAGGCGCGTGGAATGCTCCTCTACAACAAGTTCCGTTGCTTTGCCTTTGCCCTGGCTCTTGGTGAGGTGGATGATCTGAAGTACGCCACCGCCGTTGGCGCTCTTAACTACGGCTTCCCCGTCATCGCTGACACCGTTATCCCCCAGGTGCTGCCCACTGGCGTCACCATCTACGAACATGCTGTCTCCATGCCCTTTGACGACATTGAGGGGGAGACGGATGCCGAGAAGGCCAGACGATTGGTGCAGCGTTGCATGGAAGTGCGCGGCGTCAAAGTGAAGATCACCGAGGTGCCCATCCCCGTCCCGTACGGCAGCGCCTTCGAGGGGGAGCGGGTACGCCGGGCCGACATGAGGGTTGAGTTCGGCGGCAAGTACTCCCGCGCCTACGAATACCTGAAGATGTGCCCCATGGACGAGGTGGAGGACGGCAAGATCGAGCTCATCGGCCCCGACTTCGAGGACATCGAAGAAGCTGGATACATGGACATGGGGATCGTCGTCGAGGTGGCTGGACGGAAGATGCAGGAGGACTTCGAGCCAGTGCTGGAGCGGCAGATTCACTACTTTATCAACGGCGCATCGGGCATTCAGCACATCGGCCAGCGCGACATCGCCTGGATCCGCATGAGCAAGACCGCCGCCGAGAAGGGGCTCACTCTGAAGCACTTCGGCGAGATCCTCCACGCCCGTTTCCAGGCTGACTTCGGAGCCATCGTGGACAAGGTGCAGGTCACGATCATCACCGAGCCTGAGCTGTATGCTGAGTGGCTGGAGAAGGCTCGTGTGGCTTACGACTTCCGCAACAAGCGACTGGCCGAGATGACTGACGAAAGCGTGGACACTTTCTATAGCTGCACTCTCTGCCAGAGCTTTGCTCCCGATCACGTCTGCGTGGTCAGCCCGGAGCGGTTGGGGCTCTGCGGCGCGTATAACTGGCTGGATTGCAAGGCTTCCTTCCAGATCAACCCCACCGGGCCCAATCAGCCCATTCTAAAAGGCGCGGTCATAGACCCAGTCAAGGGCTATTTCGAGGGAATCAACGACTATGCAAAAGTAGGTTCCCATGGGTCGGTGGAAGAAGTAGCGATGTATTCCGCCATGGAGAACCCGATGACGGCTTGCGGCTGCTTCGAGTGCATCATGATGGTCGTCCCCGAAGCCAACGGTTTCATGATCGTCAGCCGCGAGGACCCAAGTATGACTCCAGCGGGGATGACTTTCTCTACCCTGGCCGGCATGTGCGGGGGCGGCATTCAGACCCCTGGGGTGATGGGTCACGGGAAGTTCTTCATCGTCAGCAACAAGTTCATCCGCGCCGACGGGGGGCTCAAGCGGGTCGTCTGGATGTCCAGCTTCCTTAAAGAATCCATGGCCGAGGAGATGAAGGCCGCTGCCGAGCGAGAGGGCGATCCTGACCTCATAGACAAGATCGCCGACGAGCGAGCGGCCACCACCGTGGAGGAGCTTCTGCCCTTCCTGGAGGAGAAGGGACATCCAGCTTTGACCATGCCGCCGCTTTTCTAAGCTAGAGATTAGATATTGGATATTGGAGATTGGAAGGACAATCCAATATCCAATACCTAATATCCAATATCCACATAGGAGGATATAACGAGGATGCCTGTCACAGTAGAGGTACCTACAGAGAAATGGACGGGTTCGGTGCGGGAGGTCACTCTTGGCGCCACCGCCGAGCAGGGGGGGACACGGGCCAAAACGGTCACCGTCGGCGGGGAGACCACCCTTTCCTTCCTGCACTTCGAGGGCGAAATGCCCAACCCGCCCGTCATTGCTATCGAAATCCAGGACCATTATCCCGAAGACTGGTCGCTTCTTCTTAAAGAGACCTGGGGCGACGCGCTCAACGATCCGGTCACCTGGGCCGAGAAAGCCGAGGGATATGGCGCCGACATCATCATGTTGAAGCTGAGGGGCGCTGATAACGAGGGCCACGAGACCACTCCTGAGGAAGCTGCCGCCACGGTCAAGAAAGTGTTGGCGGCGACGGGGCTGCCCCTCATCGTGCGCGGGCCCGGCCAGGCTGAGCTGGACAACGAGCTTTTAGTGGCCGTGGCCGAGGCGGCCAAGGGCGAGCGCATAGTAATGGGCCTCTGCGAGGCCAAGAACTACCGTACCATCGTCGCGGCCGCGTTGGCCCACGACCAACTGGTCATCTCCAGCACCCCGATGGACGTCAACCTGTCCAAGCAGCTCACCATCCTGATCAGCGACATGGCCCTTCCCCTGGATCGCATCCTGATGGACCCCACCACTGGGGCGTTGGGCTACGGGATCGAATACGGCTATTCGGTCATGGAGAGACTGCGCATAGCTGCCCTCAGCGGCGACAGCATGACCCAGCAGCCCATGATCTGCTTCGTGGGCGAGGAGTCCTGGCGGCAGAAGGAATCCAAGGCGGGCGAGGGCGTGCCCGAGGCCTGGGGCGACTGGGCCAAACGAGGGGTCACCTGGGAGGCAGTGACGGCTACCACTCTCCTCCAAACCGGCGCCGACATCGTTACCATACGCCATCCTGAGACAGTGGAGATCGTCGAGGGTTTCATTGAGAAGCTGATGGCAGGCGGTTAAATCAGTACTTCGCGCTTCGCAAGGCCCGAAAACGTTGCAAACGATCATCAAAGGGGACTCGATGAGGATTGAAGGCGTGATATGGCTCAGAGATATCGTAGATAAGCTGGCCTTCAAACACCACGTCGAAACCGATGAAGTCGAGGAAGTGCTCAATGGCAAACCAAAGTTTCGTTTTGTCGAAAAGGGAGAGCGAAAGGGTGAAGATGTATACATGGCACTGGGACAAACCGATGCGGGACGGTACTTGTCCGTGCTATTCATCTACAAGAAGACGAAAGAAGCGTTGATACTGAGTGCAAGAGACATGGCGAGAAAAGAGAGAAGGCGATATGGCAGAAAATAAGTCCAAGGACATGCCCCATTTTACGTCGCTTAATGAACTCGTGGAGTTCTTCGACACCCACGATCTGGGCGAATACTGGGATCAAATGCCCGAGGCCCATTTCGAGGTTGACATTAAGAGAAAGACACATCTTTTCGCCATTGATGATGACCTTGCCACCAGGCTCAGTGAAATCGCTAGATTGAGACAAACCCCATCCCAGATGCTTGTCAATTCCTGGTTGAGAGAGAAGGTTATGGAACAAGCATAGAGACCAGAGAGCGAAGGAAAAAAATGGATGGAGTTGCTATCGTGTACGAACGTATCTCAATTGATCCGAAAGTGTGTCACGGACGAGCCTGTGTTAGAGGTACCCGCATCCCTGTCCATCAGATTGTTCACATGCTGGCTAATGGAGACACAATTGAGGAGCTACTGGCGGACTATCCGTCGCTTGAACGTGAAGACATCCTCGCCTGTCTCGACTATGCTGAGGTATTGTCATGATGGTGAGATACTTCACCCTTGAGTATTGGGTAGATGAAGATTGGTATGTTGGTAGGCTAAAGGAAGTTCCAGGCGTGTTCAGTCAGGGGGTATCTCTCCAAGAATTGGAGGAGAACATCCGCGATGCCTACCAGTTGATGATGGAAGAGGATGAGGAAGTCCTACCCCGTGTTGGAGTTCAGACAAAGGAAGTAGGGGTGGGAGTGTGAAACGGCGTACTTTCATCCGTGAGCTGACAGAGGCAGGGTGCTATCTGAAACGTCATGGCAAAAAGCACGACATATACGTGAATCCTAGGACCGGGCGGAAGGCGCCGGTTCCTCGTCACTCAGAAATCAAAAACAGCCTTTGCGAGCTGATCCGAAAACAGCTTGGGCTCAAATGAGTGATGCGTTGGAGAGTGGCTTTGACTAACATATGTTTATAGCAAAACATCTTGACAAGGAGACGATAAAATGGCATTAAGCGGTCTTGCAATCTATAAACTGCTGCCTAAAACCAATTGTAAAGAGTGCGGTTTCCCCACCTGTTTGGCCTTCGCCATGAAGTTGGCAGCCAAACAGGTCGAGCTTGCGGCCTGCCCCTACGTATCCGACGAGGCGAGGGAGTCCCTGGCCGCCGCAGCGGCTCCTCCCATCCGCCTGATCACTATCTCCAGCGACGGCAGGAAGATCGAGGCAGGCAACGAGACGGTGATGTTCCGCCACGAGAAGACTTTCTACCACGAGCCGGGGCTACTGGTGCGGGTCAAAGACACCCAACCGCTGGAGGAGTTTGAGGAGGTCGTCACCCAGGCGGCCAGCTACTCTGTGGAGCGGGTGGGGATGGAGTTGAGCGTCAGCGGCTTCGCTGTGGAGAACGCCTCCGGAGACCCCGCGCTGTTCGCCGAGCGCGTCGGGGTACTGAGGGCCATAGCAGACTTGCCCCTGGTTCTCATCTCCAGTGACCCGGCGGCCCTGGAAGCGGCTGTGGCCAAACTTGAGGGGGATGTCCCTTTGCTCTACGCCGCCGATCAGGACAACTGGCAGGCCATGGCCGAGCTGGCTAAGAAGCACAAACTGCCCCTGGCCGTGCGTGGGGAGGGCGATCCTTCGACAAGCTCAGGACACCGCCTCACCGCCCTGGCCAACCTGGTCGAGCAGGTGAAGAACGCGGGCGTGGAGGACATCGTCCTCGATCCGGGAGCGAGAGAGCCCGTGGATACCTTGGTTAACCTGACCCAGCTCCGCCGCCTGGCATTGAAGAAGAACTTCCGGCTGCTGGGCTATCCCATTATCACCTTCCCCGGCGAGGGGGCTGCATCGGAGGCCGAGGAGGTAGCCCTCGCTGCCCAGCACGTCGCCAAGTACGGCGGTTTCATCGTCCTCGACCACTTCGATCCCGCTACCATGTACTCCCTGTTGACTCTGCGGCTGAACATCTACACCGATCCCCAGAAGCCCATCCAGATGGAACCGGGAATCTATGAGTTTGGCGAGCCAACAGCAGATTCGCCTCTCCTGACCACCACCAACTTCTCCCTGACCTACTTCAGCGTGGCAGGTGAAGTAGAGAGTACGGGGAAACCCTGCTGGCTATTGGTCTGTGATGCGGAGGGTATGAGTGTGCTCACTGCCTGGGCGGCAGGCAACTTCGACGCCGAGGTCATAACCAAGATGGTCAAGCAGTTCAACGCAGGGGAGAAGATCGCCCACCGCAAGATCGTCATCCCCGGCCTTGTGGCCGTCATCTCCGGCGAACTGGAAGACGAGCTGTCTGGCTGGGAGGTGCTGGTCGGCCCCCGCGAGGCCGTTGATATCCCGGCCTATCTGAAGTTTTGGCAGAATTAGGTGGTCGGGTAGTCAGGAGCAACGGATAGGCAGCAGATAAGCGGATGCAAGAAACCTACATCCGCTTATCCGTTGTTTATCCGCTGCATCAAGAGGTACACTGCGTGCTGAATTTCATATCCCCCCACCTGGCCATAAACTACTTCCTCTTGGCTTTCGTCACCATCGTGGGGGTTTTGCAATTAGTTGCAGTCCGCCACAGGCTAGCTGGCCTTACTTTGGTGGGAAGTGCCAGGAGACCTATCTGGGGTTACCTGCTGGCCGTCGTCCTCATCGTGGTGGCCTTCGTTTGGTTCTTCGTTGACATATGGGAAGAAGTCTTCATCCCCGGCCTGGCCGGATCCGAGCTAGCATTCCTCTTTGGGATGGCCGGGATCTGCGCCCTGGCCTTCACTCTGCTCGTTTCCTCTATTCTCCACGGTATCCAACGTCAAGACAGGCCCGAGCTGAAGGCCGATGCTCCCCTTCGTCATGAAGCTGTCTCCTGGCAGCAGTTGAGGGGCACGCTCTATCTACCAGAGGACATGGGCGGACCCAGGCCAGCCATCTGCGCCCTGCCCACCCCTTCCGAGGGAACCCTCTCTCCGCATCCCATAGTGGCCGATCTAGTTGAGGCAGGCTTCATCGTCCTGGCCATAGATTGGGGCCCTGAAAAGGAGATTCGTTACCCCGCGATGCTGGGCCTGCTGCCCAGCGCGGTGGCCTATCTGACGCGGCGGGATGAGGTCAACCCTGAGCGCATCGGCGTCTTGGGAATGGGCCTGGGTGGCGATCTGGCTATCCGGTCTGCCGGGACCGATCAACAGGTCGTGGCGGTGCTGGCCCTGTCTCCTTTCCTGAACCAGGCCAACACCAGGCCAGGGCTGAGCATCCTGAAGGAAATGTCCTATCTGCAAGCCCTCCGCCGGGCCAGTTTTCGGAAGCGAGGGAAACTGGTGGCTGAGTTGGCCCCGCTGGATTACATCGGTAAATTAGGCGACCGTCCGTGGCTTCTGATTTATGGCGACCAGGACGACATAACCTCCGTCAAGATGGCCCGCGTAACCCTCGGCGAGGAAATGGCGCAGGGAAGGCTGAAGTCACTGCCTGAAGAGGGGCATCTCAGCCTGCCTCGCAGCCCTGCAGCATCCGCCCTGATAGCCCGGTGGTTCAAATCGCAGGTTGGATTTGGACTTTGAGCTTTGAACTTTGGATTTTGGATGATGGCCTTTGATTTTCAGTTGTTTCAGTTAATCAATAACCTGGCTGGCCACAACGCTTTCCTAGATGGTCTGATGCGCTTATTGGTCAACGACTATTTCCTGACTACGGCGATGTCTTTGATACTGGTGGTCTTCTGGTTCGAGGGCCAGGATCAAGACCAAAGGGAACGAAATCAGAGCACGATACTCCGCGCCCTCGTAGCCTTGTTTATCGCCAACGTCATATTGAAACTGTGCAATCTGATCTACTTTCGCCCCCGCCCCTTCGTCGGCCACGAGGTCAATTTGCTCTTCTATCAACCCACTGATTCATCCTTCCCCAGCAACCCTGCCACTGTTGGTTTTTCCGTAGCCACCGCCATTTGGCTGTACAACCGCCGGCCAGGGGCCCTGCTCCTCGTGCTGGCCACGTTATTTGGCCTATCCCGCATCTACTGCGGCGTTCATTACCCCTCGGACATCATCGCCGGAGCGCTGCTCGGTGCTCTATCTGCCTACCTCGTGGTAAGAAAAGGCGGATTCGTTGATCCCGTGATGAGCTTGATAATCAGGATGGGGCGTAGGCTCTACCTGGCCTAACCGACATGTAGATGAGCAAGCATCTTGACCTGGGCAAGATGGTGATAATTGCGATCATCATCCTGACCTTTGCCCTGCGGATTTATCACCTGGATCACCAGAGCATCTGGTACGATATTTAGATCGAAGTAGGCGAATAGCGGTGGGCCTTGACTTTTCGCGTTCTCGATAGTATCATTATTGGAAGGAGCACTGTGGGTGACCGAGGAGCAGTCCAGAAGCTGCAGGATGCGTTGATGAGATTAGAAGGGACACGAATTGGCCACTCCCTCGCCGAAATCATCCACGAGCGCGGCACAACGGTGCGTTTCGGCCAGACTCCCAGAAATGTGATTGCCTATTTTGACCCGGAGGGGAACGAAATTGTGGTCTGTGAGGTAGCAGGAAGCAGTTCGCCCAACGTCCTGGCTCAACACCTGGCCCACGAGGGCACCCACGGGCAATGGAATCGGCCCAATTCCATTGACCAGGAGTATCATGCCTTCAAGGCTGAGGCCGAGGTCTGGAATCAGTTGAAGGGAGACGAGGCCGACAAACAATGCGACCGGGTAAGTGGGATGATCTCGCAGGGGGAGATGGAGGCCAAAAGGAAGATACGCTGGCTTTACCCAGGCTTGCCAGAGTACGCCTGAAACCAGCTTTCGAGGAGGTGATTCATCATGATTGAAAGAGGGTATGTCGTTTTTCAGTCCAGCAAGTCCCAGTTCCCTTACACATTTCTTTACCCTGCCGGTTGGAATGCGCGAGAAATCATAGAAAAAGGGTATGCGGAGGTTTTTATTGCCGGCCCCCGTAACCAGGCGGGAACATTCTCCGTATCCTTCACTGTAGGAGTGATGTTTGGGATAGTACAAACTGCGAAAGAAGCGGCCACTGCCTTTGTCTCCAGCCACCGTTTGGCCTTTGATTGTCAGGAACTGGAGCACGTTTCTACCATAGTAGCAGGAAGACCGGCAGTAGTGACGGAAATTGCCTACTCAATGCCTCTGCCGTTGAATAGTGTGAAGCCTCAAGATACCCTGATTCGCGAACGCCGTGTCTTCTTCAAGCGGAATAGCCATCTTTACGAACTAGACTACGCGGCCACGGAAGAGGACTACGAGACCTGGCTGGGAGCCTTCCACGCCCTGGCGGAGAGCTTCGCCTTCCTGAAGAAGCCAGTCAGCAGGGTCTCTTATCGCCCGGTCACAACGGCGGCTCCCCAGTATGTTGGCGAAGACGCAATGGAATACAAAGTTGAGAAGGAAGAGGGCGATGGGGAGTCTGAACATTCCACCGACTGCGCATAACGCGATGGATAAACCGAAAGACACCTACCACATCACTCTCAAGCCCTCAGGCAATCAAATAGAAGTCGAGATCGGCGCGCTGCTGTCCGATGCCATTGACCAGGCCGGGCTGGAACTCAACCTGCCCTGCGGCGGCCAGGGGCGCTGTGGGCGCTGCAAGGTGGTGGTCGAGGAAGGACAGGTCAAGCGCCGCTCCATCAGCCGCCTCTCCCAAACGGAGTTGGAGCAGGGCTATGCTCTAGCTTGCCAGACCGTCGTTCAGAGCGACCTGGCCGTTTTCATACCGCCCCAGGAGGCGATCCTTCGCAAGCTGCCCAGCGAGAAGGAGGCCAAGAAGGTCGTCACCTTGCCGGTGGAATGTGATTGGCGGAAGAATCCCGTCCGCTCCTTCTACCTGGAGATCGAGCCGCCCAGCCTGGCTGATAACACCACCGACTTCGAGCGTCTCAAGAGAGAGTTGGCCCGCCAGCACGGCATCAGAGGGCTGGTGGCCGATCTACCCATGATTAAGAGGCTGGCCCGCGTCCTGCGGGATGCTGACTGGCGGGTGACCGCAGTGCTGGACATGGCCGCCTGGGCCTCCCCCGATGGCCCTCCCCGCCTCATTGACCTGCGGCCCGGCGACCGCACGGCGAGTTCCTGGGGCGTGGCCGTGGACATCGGCACCACCTCCAACGTGGTCTACCTGGTGGACTTATTGACCAGCGAGGTGGTGGACACGGCCGCGGAATACAACGCCCAGATCTCCTGCGGCGAGGACATCATCTCCCGCATCATCTACGCCACCAAGCAGGAAGGGGGGCTGGATCACTTGCAGCGCCTGGTAGTGCAGACGATAAACGGGCGCATCGTCGAGTTGGTTGAGCGCAACGGGATAGACGCGGCGGAGATTGACAAGATGACCGTGGCTGGCAACACCACCATGATCCATCTCTTCCTGGGTCTCTGGCCGGAGTCCATCCGCCTTGAGCCCTACGTGCCCACCGTCACTCACCCCCTGCCTGTCAGAGCGCATGAACTGCGTCTACATATCAACCCCGAAGCCACGGTGGACTGCCTGCCCGGCGTGGGCGCCTACGTGGGGGCCGACATCACAGCCGGCGTCCTCAGCTCCCGCATGTATCAGATGGAGGAGTTGACTCTGTTCATTGATGTGGGCACCAATGGCGAGATCGTGCTGGGCAACTTCGATTGGCTACTATCCTGTGCTTGCTCGGCTGGGCCGGCCTTCGAGGGCTCAGGGGTGCACTCAGGGATGAGAGCCACCATCGGAGCCATCGAAGAGGTCTGGATCAACAACCAAACCTGTGAACCTACCATCCGGGTCATTGGCGATGTACCTCCGCGGGGCATCTGCGGCTCAGGAATGATCTCGCTGCTGGCGGAGATGTTCATCACCGGGGTCATTGATAAGGGCGGCAAGGTCAATCAGAGCCTGGACACCCCGAGGGTGCGCATTGGCGAGCACGGCCCTGAGTACGTGGTCGCCTGGGCCAAGGAGACAAGGAGACAAGGAGACAAGGAGACAAGGAGAAAATCTCCCCCTCTCCCCCTCTCCCCATCTCCCTGTCTCAGGATGGGGGGGCGCGAGGACGTGGTGATAACCGAGGTGGACATCGCCAACCTGATCCGAGCTAAGGCGGCTATTTACGCTGGTTTCTCAGTGTTGACCCGCAGCGTGGGGCTGGAGTTGGCCGAGGTGGAGCAGGTGCTCATCGGCGGCGCCTTTGGCAAATACATCAACGTGGAGAAGGCCATCCAGATCGGGATGCTGCCCGACATGCCCTGGGAACGCTTCAAGTATCTGGGCAACACCTCGGCCCTGGGGGCCTACACGGCTCTTCTATGCCCCGACATGCGCCAGGAGGTGATGGACATCGCCAGCAGGATGACCTACCTGGAGCTATCGGCCGACAACACCTTCATGGACGAGTTCACCAAAGCTCTCTTTCTGCCTAACACCGACCTGGCCAGCTTCCCCTCGGTGGTCAGGCTATTAGAGATTAGAGATTAGAGATTAGAGATTGGAAAGGAGTTTTTCACAGCAAGACAAGCCCGCGGTCCCGCGCCTTCCACGAAAGCGGGGCTGCGGGCTTTGTTCGTTTGCGTAAGCGGCGTGGTTGGGTTATAATACAGGCACGCTCAGGAGAAGGCATTGACCTGAAAACCTTCCGAGAGCAGATCGGACGATGAGGGAGGGAGATGAATGACGCCGCTTTGGGGAGGGATTGAGGCGGGTGGCACGAAATTTGTGTGCGCCGTGGGCAGCGGCCCCGACGATCTCCGAGCGGAGGCGCGCTTTCCCACCACCACGCCAGAAGAGACCATCGGCCGGGCCATTCGGTTTTTTCAGCAGCATCAGGGGCTCGGTCGGAGACCCTCGCCCAACGGTTGGAGACCTTCGCCCAACTCGGAGCCCTTGACAGCCATCGGCATCGCCTCTTTCGGCCCAGTAGATCCGAACCCGGATTCGTCTACCTTTGGCCACATCACCACCACGCCCAAGCCGGGTTGGGCTAACACCGACGTTGCCGGAGCGGTCCGGCGGGCGCTGGGTGTAGCGGTGGGCTTCGATACCGACGTGAACGCCGCCGCCCTGGGCGAACACCGCTGGGGCGCTGCCCAGGGAGTGGATACCTTCGTCTACCTGACCATCGGCACGGGCATTGGCGGGGGAGGCATGGTCAACGGGCAGTTGATCCACGGCCTGATCCACCCGGAGATGGGGCACATTCTCGTTCCCCACGACTGGGATAGCGACCCCTACGCCGGTTCTTGCCCCTACCACGGCGATTGCCTGGAGGGGTTGGCAACTGGCCCGGCCCTGGAAAAGCGTTGGGGGCAGCGGGGCGAGATGCTGCCCGCAGACCACCCCGCCTGGCCGCTGGAGGCCAAGTACCTGGCCCTGGGCCTGGTGAACATCATCTGCATCCTGTCACCCCAGCGCATCATCATGGGGGGCGGCGTGATGCAACAGCCCGTGCTCTTCCCGCTGGTGCGGCGGGAAGTGCAAGAGCTACTCCACGGCTACCTGCAGGCGCCGGCGATCCTGGAGCAGATAGACGATTACATCGTGCCGCCAGGGTTAGGCGATCGGGCTGGAGTGCTGGGCGCCATCGCGTTGGCGCAGCAGGTGTAAAAGTCGCCATGCGACAAGACAGGCCCGCGGCCCCGCTTTCGGGGTTGCGGGCTCTGTGCGTTTGCGTAAGTGTCGGCGTTGGGTTATAATTAGACAGTAGAGACCCTAAGGGTTTTGAAAACCCTTAGGGTCTGGATGCGAACACCGGAAAGGAGAAGCGCGATGACTGGACCTGCTACTCTCCAATACAGCCAATACTATCACATCTACAATCGTGGCAACAACCGCGAAAACATCTTCATCGAGGAACGCAACTACCGCTACTTCCTCAAACTCTATGCCAAGTACATCGGGCCCATCGCCGATACCTATGCCTATTGCCTGCTACGAAACCACTTTCACCTCCTGGTTCGGATCAAAGCGGTGGAAGAGCAGGAAAAGACCCTTAGGGTTTCGGAAACCCTAAGGGTCTCCGGAGCCTTCACTCCACTAGTCCCCAGCCAGCAATTCGGCAATCTGTTCAACTCCTATGCCAAAGCGATAAACAAAGCTTATCAGCGCACAGGCAGCCTTTTTGAACATCCATTTGGCCGCATCCCAGTGACCTCAGATGCGTACTTTGTTTACCTGATCACGTACATTCACCAGAATCCACAGAAACATGGCTTCGTTGACGATTTCCGTCTTTGGCCCTATTCCTCATATCATACGATACTTTCCACGAAACCCACGCGCCTGAAGCGGAGTGAGGTGCTGGCCTGGTTCGATGGACCGACGGAATTTCAGGCGTCACACCAGCAGGTGGTGAACGAATACCAGATTGCATCGCTGGTGCCGGATGACTTCGACTAGACCCTAAGGGTTTCCAAAACCCTTAGAGTCTGGGGGAGAAAAGAATGTCACTGCCCAATAGTGCCAACAACATGATAGTCTTCGACGGTCACAATGACACGCTGGTACACTTCTACCTGTTAGAGCGTAGCGAGGGTCGCTCATTTCTTGCGCGGAGTGAAAAAGGCCATCTCGATCTCCCCCGCGCTCGCGAAGCTGGATTTGGCGGTGGTTTCTTTGCTATCTTTGTTCCGTCTCCCACAGTGGACTACTCGGTGTCACCGTCCCCTGATCTGCTCATTAGAACAAAGAACGGGTACGAGGTGAAGCTGGCCGATCCAATAGATTTCGATTACGCCTACGGATTTACCAACGAGGTGATCACCAGCCTGTTTCGCCTTGAGGAAGCCGCGGAGGGCGCAGTCAAGGTTGTGCGAAACGTCGAGGAACTGGTGGATTGCTTGGATCAAAATGTGTTGGCCGTCGTCCTGCATTTCGAGGGCGCTGAGGCGATAGATCCCAAATTGCACAATCTGGAAGCGTTCTACCAACTGGGCTTGCGTTCGCTGGGCATCACCTGGAGTCGTCCCAACGCCTTCGGTTGGGGTGTCCCTTTCAGATACCCTGCCTCTCCGGACATCGGGCCAGGTTTGACCGAGGCGGGTAAGGAATTGGTGCGGGCCTGCAACGAGCTCGGCATCATGCTTGACCTATCACACCTCAACGAACAGGGTTTCTGGGACGTGGCGAAACTGTCCGACGCCCCCCTGGTGGCGACACATTCGGCAGCGCATGCCCTTACGCCCAGAACACGCAACCTGACTGACGAACAACTGGAGGCCATTGGCGACTCGAACGGGGTAGTGGGCGTCACCTTCACCATCCATGATTTGCGCTCCGACGGCAGACTCGAGGGAGATGTCCCGCTGACGGACTTGATACGTCACATTGATCATATTGCACAGCGCATCGGAATTGATCACGTCGCCTTTGGCTCTGACTTTGATGGAGCCACGATACCGAAAGAGATGGGAGATGTCACAGGATTCCCCAGACTTCTCGGAGCGTTGCGCGAGCAGGGGTTTGATGATGACGCTTTGCGCAAGCTGACCCATGAGAATTGGATTCGCGTGCTTCGAGACACTTGGAGAGAGAAACCAGGTTTTTTGTCGTCTAAACCAAGCCAGTGATTGCTTTTTAGACGTTCTGGAGCGCCCCAAAATGCCTTATCAAGCGAAAAACCTGGTTTCTGAGCGAAAACTCAAAAAAGTAATCTATCACAAGGAGGTTCAACTATGCGTGCTTTTCTTCTCATCCTGATAATAATCATCTTGATTGTCATCAGTTTCGCGCTTGTAATCGGCGTTGCCCTGGGCGTGGGCTGGATACTCACCCTTATCTTGCCCTTCTCCTTGTTCGAGGCAACTCTTCTGGCTATGATTGCCGCCCTGATCATCTGGATCATCTGGCGCAACGTCCTCCGCTCAGCCGACACCTTCGACTTCTATGAAGATGAGGAAGAGGAAACAGAACCTGATCTCGATGAGATTCCTATATCTCGGTTCTGCGGGACGGATGCGGATAGAACCTGGGAGAACTGGTTTCGGTACTTGATAGCCAACACCATCTACGAAGACCTCCTCGATTCACCTGGTTGGATCGGCCAGATGAATGAGGAGTACCTGCAAAAGCTATCCATTCGCCTGACGGATGCAGCGATAGCAACACTGAAGCGCAAATCGCCTCGTGCCAAACGGGTGAGGGTGACTAAGGGGATGCTGAAACAGGAGATGACCAAGATGGGGCAGCAGCCATACGATGACGACATCCTGGACACGGCAGTCAGCGCCATCAACGTCGAGTTGGTCTCCTCCCAGGAGGAGTTGAGGGAAGTGATCAGGGGGAAGTTGTGGGATGAACCTGCGGATGTATTCTAGAATCTCCGAGTTTCTCGATTCGCTTTTCCGGGAAGAGCTCAACGATCAGACCAGGTATGATCCAGAAGTGGTCCGGTTGGTAAAAAAGCACCTGGTACGGGGAGCGCTTTACCCACGGGTCGGGCTTCGACTGGCCAAGGAGTTGGGCCAGCTTGCCAAAACGCGCGCTGCGGAAGGTGATCAATGAGTTGGATAGTGGCGAAACTGAGCATAGCAGGAATCAGAGGCGTCCTGGATCGAGGCGGCGATTTCGAGTTAGCCAGGGATCGCTCTCCTGGATCAATCGCCCTCTACGCGCCCGGCGCCTGTGGCAAAAGCAGTTACGCGGACGCAGTCGAATATCTCTTCTCAGAGGATGGCAGGGTCGCTCATCTCGGTAAAGGCGAACTCCCTCACGTGCTGGCTGAGGAAAGAGGCATAAAGCCCCAAGTCTCCGTGACGCTTGTTGATCCAAAGTCAGGAGAATCAATCCCGATCACCCGCCTGGTCAGGATGAGCCGGGTTGACAATATGCCGCCAGAACTTCTGCCGATCATTCGCGCTGCCCCTGCTCATCGCGTCCTGCGTCAGCACGACCTCAGGCGCTTCGTCGTTGCTATGACCCCCGGCGCCAAGTACGCCGAACTGTCCCGCTGGTTTGGTCTAACGCGCCTGGAAAAAATCCTGGAGCATTTAGAGATAACCTCGAACGTGCTGGAAAGCCGCGACTTCGAGCGGGAGGTTGAGGAGCGGGTGCAAGACATCGCCAGACACACCGACCACACCGTCACCGAGCACGACGAACGCGCGGTGTTGGACTGGTGCGAGGCCGAGGCCGAGCGGCATCTAGGCGCCAGACTGGCCATAGACTCGCTACAGGGAATGAAAAAAGCCATTCGAACATTAAAACAGCTTCAGGGTCGAATCATACTGGCCTCTGATGTAGCCGAGCTTTACCAGGCCAAGCTTACTTTGGAGCAGATAGCGACCGGCCTGGTTTCTCCAGATGGTCAGCTCCAACTCTGCCATACCGCCTTGACTGCTGCGGTGGTAGCAGAACGGCACACCGCGAGTCTTTTTACCGCGTCCAAGCACGGCGTCTTTCAAGAGGTGTGGGAGGCAGCCAGCGGGGTTTTAGAGTCGCGCCTTACAGACGAATGTCCCGTTTGTCGCACGCCGTGGGTGCGCAGCCACATCGGTTCTCAGGAAGGGGCCTTGATCTCTCTGACCAGCAGGCGGAACGAACTCACCGAACTTGCCGCCGCTCGAAGCGAGCAGCAGAAGGCCACCCGTGAACTCGAAACGGCGATCAGGGCATTAGAGGCGCGTCTGGCCAAGACCTCAGCCCAGGCAGCGAAGCTATCGCTATCAGAGGTTGAAACCCAAGCCACCGAACTCGTGGAAGCTGCAGGAGCGCTCTCCACGACCGACCGCTTCCCCTCCCAGTTGCAGGGTGAGTGTGAAGAATTGTTGAGCCGCTGCCGCCAGTTTGTCGTTACGAGATTACGCCCTGCGCTCCAAAGCCTCCACATCTCAAAGGTGCCGGCGACCGACCAGGTACAGGCGACGATTGCGCATTTGCAGGCCTTGTGGGATGCGCTGATTCGGCTCAAAGAACTACGCCGCGAGCGGGAAGAATATCGAAACATCAAGCGTGACTTCAACGTCGTGGCGGATGTCATTCGAGAGCGGGCGGCCACTACGGTGAATGATGTCGTAGCGGCTCTCCGGGATGACGTGCAATCCATCTACCAAATGATTCACCCGACGGATGCCGTGCCCAACATTCACATCGTTCCCGACGCCGAGTCGAAGACGCTGACCGTGCAAGTTGATTTTCACTCATCTGACAGGCCGGTTCCGCCTGCTGGTTACCTCAGCGAGTCGCAAATAAGCACTCTGGGCCTGGCGTTGTTCATAAGCTCCATTGGCCTGTTCAATCGCCGGTTCCCCTTCCTATTTTTGGACGACGTTGTCTCCTCGTACGATGCGGAGCACAAAGAGCGAATCGTGGACTTGATCGCCGAGCGACTGGGTGGGTTTCAGGTATTTCTGACCACCCACGACTGGCGCTTCTATGCGATGCTGAAAGACCGCCTCCACGACAAAGGCTGGCTATTTGAGCGCATATCGGGATGGGATTTTGAGCACGGGCCCAAGCGAGAAGTTGACGCACTTCGACCAGATCGCATCAATACCAGAAGTTTTGCAGATTTTACAAAATCGCCGACAGAAAGCTGTCAACGGATTCAGGGATCGGATTGAACGGATTCAGGCCCGTATTGGGCAGAAGAAGTCTCACCAGATATGTGATTATCCGTTCAATTCGTTCCAGAAATCCGTTGACAGTGTGCCCTACGTAAAAAGTGCAAAACTACTGAATACTTTCCTCTCTTCAAGATCCACCCCAACCCCCGTCTTTGGCCTGTATCTGGCGCCTGTCCTGATCCTTGCCCTGAGTAGCCGCATCCCAAGCTGGCGCGGTGGTATTTGCTTGCGCTATTATGTTAACGCTGCTCTCATCGGAGGAGAGGCAATGCCCAAGTTGCACCGTTTACGCCGAGTCAAGTGGGGCGCTATTGGTCTAACCGCCCTCTTTCTCGCCATTGTCGAAGCTTACTACTACTTCCTCCGGGGTGTGCCGCTCATTGATGACCTGGTTGATTGGCTGATAGGAATGACCGGCGCGGTGGTGCTGGCGGGAACGACTCGAAGTGTTGGGCGGGAAGTTAGATGTCGAGTCCTGGTCAGGCCAGGGCACCCGCTTGACGGCCCGTATCCCCCTGCAGAAAGCATACATTCAGAGGAGGAGCACCGGTGATTCGCGTAATCGTCGCTGACGACCACCACCTGGTGCGGCAGGGCATCCGCGCGCTGCTGGAGAGAGCCGACGACATCGAAGTCGTTGGCGAAGCGGCCGACGGCCAGGAAGCCGTCGAACTGGTGCAGCGGCTGGCTCCCGACGTGCTGTTGATGGACATCGCCATGCCGCGCTTGAATGGGACCCAAACCACTGAGCGGGTTCGCGCCCTGGGGGTGGCGACGCAGGTGGTGATCCTCTCGATGCACTCCGACGAAACCCTGGTGCGGCAGACGCTGCGAAGCGGGGCCAGAGGCTATCTGCTCAAACGCTCCGTCACAGAAGAATTGCTGCTGGCTGTCCGTGCTGCCAGCCGGGGCGAAATCTATCTCAGCCCGGCTATTTCCGCATCACTCCTGGATGAATTCTTAACCCATCCGGCTGACTCCGAGGAACCCGGCCTCTTCGACCTGCTCACGCCGCGAGAGCGCGAGGTACTGTAGCTTATCGCCGAAGGACACACCAACACCGCCATCGCCCAGATGATGAACATCAGTGTGAAAACCGTGGAAAAGCACCGCGCCAACCTGATGTCCAAGCTGAACGTGCACGACGTGGCTGGGCTCATGCGCACCGCCATCAAACACGGCCTGGTCTTCTAGGATTTTCGATTTGCGATTTTCGATTTCCGAATTCGACAATCGTAAATCGGCAATCGAAAATCGAAGGAGGTTGGGATGGACAAAGAGGATTTGAAAAAGCGGACGAAGCACTTTGCGCTGCGGGTGATTCGCCTGGTGGAAGTCTTACCAAAGACGCGAACGGCTCAAGTGATTGGCAATCAACTCTTGCGATCAGCCACATCGGTGGCGGCGAATTATCGGGCTGCGTGTCGGGCGCGTTCACAGGCCGATTTCGTTTACAAGTTGGGTCTCGTGGAGGAAGAGGCCGACGAATCTCTCTTTTGGCTGGAAATGGTGGTGGAAACCGACCTGATGCCGGCAGCCCGTGTGCAGGATCTGACCCAGGAAGCCGACGAGCTCACGGCCATCTTCGTTGCCTCCCGCAAGACGGCCAAGAAGAAGAAGTGATTTACGATTTGCGATTTCCGAATTAGAAATCGGCAATCGAAAATCGAAAATCGAAAATCGGACCCCGAAATGGGGTCTTTTTTTTGTTCAAAGGTAGGGTAATACCCCATAGACAGGCAAGCTAGTTTATGCTAGAATGAGAGTGCGAATGAAGGCATTCAGACCTCCAAGTTTTTTCATAGCACCCCAGAGTAGGGGGATAGAAAGCACGGATTGCTGTCAACGGATTCTTTAAACGGATTGAACGGAAAATGTCACGCGCGGAACTCCAATCCGTTCAATTCGTTCCCGGAATCCGTTGACAGTTACCCTCATCCCCCCGCTTTGACGTGCTATGAGTTTTTTAAGAAACCTCCGAGGTCTTAGATATGCTTCATGATGAAGCTGTCAATAGAAGTCAGCTACGAGAGGTAAACCATGTCAAATCCAACAGACCTGAAAGAGGTCCCTAAAATTTGCGTCTTGCTCGTGGACGACCACGAAGCGTTTCTGCGCGTGGCCACCGAATTCTTGCAACGACACGACGATCTGACCGTCGTCGGCGCGGCGCGTGGGGGCGAGGAAGCCCTGGCCCAGGCCCAAGACCTGCGGCCGCAAGTCATCCTCGTTGACCTGAACATGCCCGGCCTGAGCGGGCTGGAGACCATCCCCCGCCTGCGGGCCATGCTGCCCGAAGCGGGCATCATCGCTCTGACCCTGCTAGACCCCAAAGTTTTCCGACAGGCGGCACTGGCAGCCGGCGCGGATGATTTCGTCCCCAAGGCCAACCTGGGCACCGACCTGCTGCCGGCTATCCGGCGAGTGACGCAAACTGGCCAGCCTAAGCAAGAGCCACCAATAATCGAGAGAAAGGAGAACTAATGATGAGGACCAACATGAAACGCCGAGGAAGTATGTTACTGGCACTGTTTCTGTCTCTGGCCTTGCTGGTCGGAGCGATCGTTACGCTAGAGGTGGCTGAGAGCTTCGCCGCCTCCCCCAGCCCAGCGGAAGCCGTTCGAGAAGCCTGGCAAAAGGCCCGTGACACCGGCTATGGCTTCGAGGCGGGGGTCGAGCAGACCCTCATCCCCCGACCTGTCTGGAGCCAGCTCGGCCGGCAGGAGGAGCAGGTTAGCTTCTACCTGGAAGGGGAGGTGGAGCAGCCTGGGCACAGCCGCGTGCGGGTGTGGCCTGAGACCGGCCCACCCAACGCCGTGGCGGCTGGCACCTTGGGTCAGATCAACCCAGCCGCCGTCGAGCCCCTCATGGAGATCATCCAGGAGGGGACGAAGACCATCATCCGCGAGCACGGGCAGGAACGTGTGGCGGAAAGCCCCGCAAGCCTGGCCGCGCCCGGCGGCGACTACCTGGCCTACCTGGAGGCGGCCAGAGATGTGGAGCAGATGGCCGACTGCCGCCTGGCATCCGGGACATGCTTCCGCTTCCGGATTGACGGGCCCCGTTTCGCCGAGGTGCTGCGCAAACGGCTGGAGCAGGAGTACGCCGCCGACCTGCCGCCCAACGTCCAACTGGCTCCCTCGCCCCTCTTCCAGGCCATGACAGGCCAGGGCGAGCTGTGGGTGGACGCCGACGGCTTCCCCGTGCGCCAGGTGCTCGACCTCGACTTCCCCCGCGTCAGCGAGGAGTATGGCGCAAGGGCACACGTGGTGGCGGACTTCACCCCCGACAAGGAGACAAGGGGACAAGGGGACAAGGAGACCGTCTCCCTGTCTCCCTGTCTCCCCCTCTCCTTGTCACCCTCTCTCCTTGCCACCTTGTCTGCCCTTCTCTTCGCCTGCGGCCTGGTTCTCTATCGCCGCTGCAAGCCAGTTTACGTCGCTATCGTGACGGCGGTCATCCTCAGCATGGTGGGATCGCCGCTGTACACCGCCTGGCGGATGGATCGCTTCTTCCGCATGCATCGCGTCGAGGCGGCTGGTCCGTCACCCGATCAACCGCCGCCTCAGGGGGTGCGGCCCCCGGCCGAGCCCACCGATGAGCCGCTGAGCCCTGCGCTTCAGGCGTTCATCGAAGAGCTGCAAGAGGCGGCCAAGCCCAACTCCGCTCTGCCAGGCTACGCCATCGGTGAGAGGCTTCCCATGCGCGACCCGCGCCTGGCCGGCATCCACGAGCTGGCGGGACCGCCTGGTGTGAAAGCCCTCGCCGAGCCACCCCCCGACGGCTGCTACGAGGGCGATGAAGATTCCGACACCGACGGCCTGTGTGACCAGTACGAGGTGCTTCTGGGCACCGACGACACCCACCCCGACACCGACCGCGATCAGATCACCGACACCCTGGAGATCCAGGGCTTCACCTACGCCGACAGGCAGTGGTACACCAATCCCTTCCTGGGCGACAGCAACCAGGATGGGCTGGGCGACTTCGCTGAGTGGCCGGAGCCGGTGGGCGAGGCGCCTTCGTGGGACCCGGACAACGACGGCCTGCCCAACGTGTGGGATGACGACAACGACGGAGACGGCGTGGTGGACAGCCTGGACCTGTCGCCGTGGAGCTACTCGCCCGAGGTGCCCGATAATGGCCACTACGCGTTGGACGTAGACGCTGGCGGACACGATGGCCCCGTCTATCTGGAGTTCCAGGTCCAGCCCTCTGATCACAAACATCTTCGCTACGCCATGAAGACGCTGGACTGGCCCTGGGACGACAAGGGCCAGATTACCGACCTGGACAACTCTCCAGATGATCTGACCCTCATCCCCATGCTGGAAGTGCTGGCTTCGCACCGGCCCCGCGACGCCAAACAGTACAGCATCGGCTACGTCAAGAACCAGGACAGCGCCACCAAAGGGACGTACCCCTGGAAGCTGTACGTGCCCACCACCGTTGACGACGCCGAGGGCAGCCCCGCCGCCTTCCACGCCAAGGCCGTCTTCCAGGGCATCCAGACCATCCGCACCAAAGCGGCGCTGGTCTGGATGGTGAACGCCAAACTGGACAGCATCACGTGTGCGCAAACGAGAAAGGTCGAGCATGTTCCAGAGCCGGTGTGTGTTTGGTGGGATTTCAAGACGGAGGAATCAGTCGTCCAGACCTACCGCGATAAATTCCGGGTGAGCGGAGAAGGGGGCACCGACCTGGCCGTGGTCGGCACGCCGCAGCGGGAGGACAATGGCGATTTGGTCAAGATCCTACTGGGCCTTTCCCAGACCTATCTCCTGGGCAAGTGGAACGACCTGGGCGAGTTAAAGAGTCGTTTCGACTCGAGTGACAATGAGAAGCGCTGGAGCGTGACCACGTCCGTCACCGTGGCCCGCGACACCTACAGCCACATGGACGAGGCCATCGCCTCTACGACCATGACCACGACCAGGCAGATCCTGGCCGACTACAACACCGCCTGGACGCCAGCGATGCTGGTTGCCTTCGAAGAGAAGGTCCGCATCTGGAGCCTGGATGATGTGGTAGCCAATTCTGGCCCTCAAACCTCCAGCGCGTCGGCCAGCCTCAGCCTGGGCTCGGTGCCCATGCTGGTGCAGCGCGGCCTCAAGCTCAGCCAATACCGCCACACTGGCTCCGATTGGGCGACGATGGACATCAACGAGATGTTGGCCGACCTGGACGCGCGTTACAAAGCCCTGGCCTCGGTTGACCTGATGCAGATGATGAAGCTCCTGTGGACCGCCTGGAGCCAGGGGCTGATGCGGACGGTCCAGGTCGGAGCCCACCGGATCACCTACAAGAATGTCTTGCCAGACAACGAGATCTATAAGGACTTCAAGGGTTTGCCTGGGCAGGTGAAAGATGTTGTAGAGAAGGTAGTGGAAGCGAAAAAGACCTTGAAGGAGTTCAAGGAAGGCTACGACAAGGTATCGAAGTTCATCAAGGACCATCCTCGCTGGTCGGTAGCCATCGCCTCTGCAGCGGCCATCACCTTCATCATCCTGAGCCTGGCCTACAAGGGAGTCAGCAAGGCGGCCAGTATCATCGGCGCGGCCATCGGGGTCGGGCTGGCCATCTACGGCGTGTACAAAGCATACCAGGAGGCCAAAGGCGTCTGGGCCCTGGTCAAGGGGGCGGCCAAGATCACCAAGCTGACTGTCGTCCTGGCCATCGTGGCCCTGGTGCTGGAAGTGGTGCTCATCTGGTACGCTTTTTACAGTGCCGCCGCCGACCTCTCCGGCCCCGCCTACTACATGGCCCTCAGCCTGGCCATCGGCGCCACCATCCTGGCCGTGATCCTCTTCATCCTCTGCTTCTTCCTCATCGGCCTCGTCATCATGGCCATCATAGCCATCGCCGACTTCATCGGCAGCTTCTTCGGCTTCAGCGTCAGCGGGTGGATCGCCAAGGTCATCGGCGAGCTTATCCTGACGGTCAAGGTGCTCACCAACATTGACGGGGACAGCATCAAGTTCGACGTCAAGGAGACCACCTGGCAGAACCTGGCCGCCGGCAGTGTGCCCGGGAACAAGATGATCCTCCGAGCCGAGCTCCGGGGCGACCTGGTGGCCGAGAACGACGGCACGGACGACGACCTGCGGCGCAGCACGCTCAAGGGCTCGTGGCAGCCCAGCGCTGCTGACCCGGCCCAAATCTCCACGGACTCTGCCACCTGGAAGCCAGCGGGCGAGCCCAGCGGCGGCCGGCGGACTGTCAAGAACAGAACCGAGGCCTACCTCACGCCACGCCAGCCCGCCATTGACGCGCCCGCCGATCTGGCCGTCAAGGTGGACTACACCATCCTCTACAAAAAGGGCCATGGCTGCGTCGCCGGCCACTGCGCCTGGTGGGAAGGGGCCAGCAAGGACTCCGGCGACACCACCTCTGATCCCAGCCGGATGTACCTGGACGTGCTGCCCGCGACGCTGGATGCTCACTGGAAGAATGATCAGTGGGAGGATGGCCTGTGGGAGTGGAGCGCCATCAGGAACTACGACCGGGATGGGGACGGCGTACCCAACAGCGCCGAGGCCGCGCTGGGCACCTCCCCGGACAATCCCGACAGCGACGGCGACGGCATAGACGATGGGGCCGAGGCCCGCCTGCGGCGCGAGGGGAAAGGCGTGGACCCGGCGAAGTACGATACCGACAACGATGGCCTCTCCGACGGCGCCGAGCGGGCGGGCTACATGATGGACTTCCGTGGCTTCTTCGTCAACCGCTGGGCCTTCCCCGACCCGCGCAAGGCCGACGCCGATGGGGACGGTCTGACCGACGGCCAGGAGTACGCCCTCAAGACCAACCCCAACGCCGGCGTCACCGACCTCAACGCCTGGATCTACTCCGAGCCTACCGGCGGCCCCTACCTGCCCGGCGTGCCGGTGACCATCACCGTCCAGGCCATCAACTTCACCACCAAGAAGGTGGCCCCTTGGATCACCGCCCGGCTGCCGGGCAGCATCAAGAACCAATGGGTAACGCTGGAAGGCACCACCGGTGATGGTAGATACAAGTGGAGTTGGACGAAAATCGACGAACCGGATGGGACAAACCGCTGGATCGTCCGCGCCATTCACCCTCTGGGCACCACCGATGCCCTGACCATTACGCTCACGGGACACGTGGACCCCAACCTGAGCCAGACGACGGTGATGACCTTCACCAGCAGCCTGACCTACACCAAATCGCTCACGGAGACCTACGAGGTCATTGACATGAATTCCTTCGTGGTGGATGTGGACCCGCCGACCTCGACCATCATGGCCCCGGCCGAGGGCGCCATCCTGCGCGGCGAGACCTACGTAGCTGGCGGCAAGGCGACCGACCCGACCAGCGACATTGGCCAGGTGCATGTCAGCGACGACGGTGGAAGCACCTGGAACCTGGCCGCCGGCACCGAAGCCTGGAACTGGGTGTGGGAGCTCCCCGACGACGGCGACTACACCCTGCGCAGCCGGGCCACCGACGCCCTGGGCTGGATGGAGGACCCCGTCACCAGCCTCGTCAACGTGACGGTGGACAACACCTCGCCCACGACGCCCATCGGCAGCCTGGTCCAGCCCGCGGGGGCGATCTCCCCCGGGTCGCTGGTGCGCCTGACGTCCACCGAAGGCTCCTGGGTCATCACCGCCACCGGCCAGGCCCGCGATGACCTATCCGGCGCGCCTAAGGTGGCCGGCGTGAGCACCGTGGACGTGCGCGCCGACGACCGGCCGCCGGACACGATAACCCTGACCTCACCGGGCCAGCCCATTTCCGATTGGCAGGCAATGATGAAGTTGCCACCGAGCCGGCCGGAGGGGCACCACTGGGTGACCGCTTCAGCGATAGATGGAGTGGGCAATGTCCAACCTGAGGCCACGGCGGTGGAGTTCGCCGTGGACAACACGCCGCCGGCAGTGCAGGACCTTTACGCTCTGGCAGTGATAACTTCCACCACCTCAGAGCCGGTCCGGATCGTACCTGACGAGTCGGGGGCCTACCGGCCCCTGCCGGTTCATCAGCCCTTGCGGGGCAGCGTGGATGCTCGCAGCGGGCGCGTGGGCTACCGCGCCCTGGCGGCTGACGACCTGAGCGGCGGCCACCTGGCCAGCGGCGACTTCAACGGCGACGACCTGGCCGACCTGGCCATCGGCGCCCCCGCGGCGGCAGGGACGGCCGGCATTGTGTACCTCATCTTCGGCAAACCTGGGCCGTGGCTGCCGCGCCACAACCTGGAGGAAGCTGATGCCTGGCTGGTAGGCCCGGCAGCGGGCGCCCGCGCCGGCCAATCGCTGGCCAACGGAGGCGATCTGAACGGCGACGGAATAGACGATCTGCTCATCGGCTCAGCCGACGGCGCTTACGTCGTCCCCGGCCGTGAAGCGGCCTGGATCCGCAGGGAGCCGCTGGATGCCGACGCCCGGCTGCTGCCCGGCCAGGCCACGCTAGTCGCTGGCGGTGGCGACCTGGACGGAAATGGCACCAACGACGGTGTCGTGGCCGCTGGGGATACCCTCTACCTGGTGCCGGGCGGGGCGGGGAGGCCCAAGGTGGGCCCACCGCTGGGGACGCTGCCAGACACCGTGGATTCTCTGGCTGGACATGCCAACGCTGGCGTGATTGCCGGCAGCAGCGATGGCAACGAGGCCTGGCTGTGGATGCCAGTGGGCACTTCCACTCCACTGCCTCGGTCGCCCAGTGCCATCATCCGCGCCGCCAGCGGCTCCAAGACCCCTTCGTCGGTGGGCTATGCCGGCGACGTCAACGGTGACGGGCTGCCTGACTGGCTCATTGGCGACGGCCGGACAGGGACGGCCCGGGTTGTTCGTCTCTTTTGTGGTCGGACCTGGACCGGAGCTGTCTACCACGATGTGGACGATGCTACGGCCGGTTTCTCGTATGGTACGGCGGGGGAGCCTGCACTGTTAGCCACAGGCATCGGTGACGTCAACGCGGATGGCTACAGCGACCTGATCGTCGGTTTTGGCAGCACTGCCTGGGTGATGCATGGCCGATCTGATCCCGAAGCTTGGGGTCTGGAGTACGACCTGGCCAACGCCGACGCCACCGTCAGCTACTTGAAGGCTGCGACCGGCGGAGACCTGAACTGCGATAGCTCCTCCGACGTGGCCTTCCTCACCGACGATGGCCGCCTCAGCCTCTTCTTCGGCCGAGAGGGCGACTCCTGCGCCCTGACCCCGGCCGGCGTGAGCGGGGTGGAGATCGGTTTGGGCGAAGTGACCGATCCCACTTCGCCGCTGACCGCCACCCTGCCCACCCAGTGGCTGTCCGCCCAGCAGCTTGGCACGACCTGGGAGCGGCTGCCCAATATCCCATCGGACTGCGACATGTACAGTGGCAGCCGGATCGTCGCCGCAGCCGGCCGCATCTGGGCCATCGTCCAGTCCAGCTCCTTCTACGTCTACGATCCCCAGACGGGCACCTGGACACAGAGGACTTTCCCTCCTGCTAGCCTGGGCGTGGCGGGCTTGCTGGCTGCTGGCAGCGACGGCTACCTCTACACCGTCGGTGATGGACATACCTATCGCTACGACCCAACCACCGACGCCTGGACACAATTGGGCGCTGCGCCTGTCTCAACTGGTCAGGGTGCCAACATGGTCCCCGACGACGCTGGCCACCTCTACGTGCTCGGCGGTGCTAGTTACAGCAAAGAGTTCTGGCGTTACGACATCGCCTCCGACTTCTGGGAGCGCGTGGCCTACAATCCCGTGTCCGATGCTGCGGAGACGACGATCGAATGGGGTGGGGACGGGGTGTATGCCTTCCCGCGCCTGTACACCCGATCTTTCTACCGCTACGATCCGGACACCAACCAGTGGACGGCCTTGGCTGATACTCCCGACGAGCTGGGCGGCTATGGGTCGGCCCTGGCCTGGGACGGTGGGCAGTATATCTATGCCGTGCGGGGCGGGTATGAACAGCGGCAGTTCTACCAGTATGACAAAGTGGGCCGGGACTGGGAGAGGCTGGGAGACACGCCGGGCGATGCGGGCACGGGGTCAGCTTTGGCCTGGTTGGACGGGCTCCTCTACTTTGCCGGAGACATGTTCGGCCGGGACCTCTGTCAGTGGACCCCCTCCACAATGACCATTCGTCCTCAGGTCGTAGACCAGCTGGGCAACGTGGGCTACGGCGAGGAGCGAACAATCAGCGTATCCACGCCGGACCTGGGCAACATCATCGAGAACTACGCCAGCGGCGACATCTCCACCCAGGCGATCCCGTTACCCAATGGCACGGCTGTGGCCAGCCAGGGGATCCAGTGGCTCTCCCTGCACCACGTGCGCCTCGAAGGTGACATGGACATGACTCATTTCGCTTACCCGGCCGGCAATCCCACCTGCTATCACTGGGCCTTTGATAGGGACTTCCCGACCTGGCCCAATGCCTGGCCAGATGGCACCCACAACGTCACCGCCAGCGTGAAGGACACCACCGGTGCTGAGCACGTATCCGACCCGCTGACCATCATCGTGGACACCACTCCACCCACAGCCGGGTTCACCAGCCCCACCAATGGCACAGTGATCACCGCCACCGGTCGCATCACCATCACCGGTACCGCCAGCGATGCCACCTCCGGCCTGGCCCGCGTGCGCTTCAGCCCCGACAACGGCGCCTCCTGGCGTGAGGTCTCCCTGGACGGCAACACCTGGCTGGCCACCTGGGACGTGCCGGCCGGCCTCGATGGCGTAGCCCGCCACCTGGTGGTCGAGGCCGCGGACCGGGGCGGCCTGACGACACGTCAGACCATCGCCGTGACCGTGGACAACGTCCTGCCGAGCGGCTTCACGCCGGTCACCTTCAGCCCCGAGGAGGGCAACCACACCTTCACCGGGGTCCAGTTCGAGGCCACCTGGCCGGAACCCAGCGACGGCAGCGGCATCGCCGGCGTGTACGCCGCCCTCGACCCGATCACCGACACGCTGCCCACGCAGCAGGTGACGGGCAACACCTTCCAGACCGACTTCCCCGCCGAAGGCACCTACTTCTTCCATCTGTTGGTAGTGGATAACGCTGACAACCGGGTGGTGCGCCACTACGGGCCGTGGTATGTGGAGGTCCCAGGCCTTCCCCCCGTCTCCTCCATCATCGTGGATGGCGTGCTGGACATCGAGAACTACGAGTGGCTGCCCGAAACCGAGCGGCTGGGCCAGGATGATCGCTCCGGCGAACCGCAGGAACTGTTCATCTCCTGGGATGACGACCAGGTGTTCCTCGGCTGGCAGGGGGCTGACCCCGGCGTGGACGGCGACCTTATCTGGTACTTCGACACCGGTTCCGGCGGCACGAATGAGGGGCTGGCCCCCCAGGCTCAGGCCCTGATGGTCCGCAAGGCTCAACCTGTTACCCTGTGGGACCTGGAGTTCGAGCGAATGGGTGCGGTGCAGTGGACGCTGCCCTTCGAGGCCGATGCCTACTTCATCTTCCGTGGAGACGGCAGCTTCGGCCTGTTCCGCTGGGATGGCAGCGCGTGGCAAGAGGTCACCGACGAGCGAGTCCAGGCCGTGCACGGGCCGGAGAACGACACCGAGGCGGTGATCCCGTTCGATCTGCTGAGTGTGAGTGGGGCGGTGCAGATGCTCGCCCTGGCGCGGCGGCTAGCCGATGGCCCCGTCTGGGCCGTGCTGCCGGATACCAACCCCCTGGCCGGGCCGTGGCCCGACGCCTACAGTTGGCCCGGCTGGACCTGGGACGTGATCCCCAACGAAGGACAGCCGGACGCCTGGCTCACCTGGCTGCGCCTGGACAGCCCGCAGCCCTCCGGGCTCTACCTGCCCGTGGGCGGCACCATCACTCACAACCTGGCGGCCGGCAACGCCGCCACCTACGCGGCCGACGAGGCCTGGCTGACCCTGGCGGGAGAGGGCCTGGTCTTCGAGACCTTCAGCGGCCAGGGCACCTGCACCGACTGCCCGCCCGGCGGCGACGCCTGGACGGTGGACCTGGGCACCATCCCCGCACGAGGTCAGGTCGCCATCACGGTGACGGCCCGCACGCTGGACACCGGTGGGGCGACGGTGCCGGTGACGACCACCGTTCACCTCACGGCTGGACTGCCCGACGCCGAGCCTGAGGACAACGTCCGCTCCCTGAGCCACCTGGTGGATGGCACGCCGCCCACGGCGACCGTCGTCGAGCCGAGGGACGGTGGTACCATCCAGTCGGGACCGCAAGAGGTCATCGGCGTGGCCCAGGCAGGGCGCGGCGCGGCGGTGGCCCTGGTCGAGTTCAGCACCGATGGAGTTAGCTGGCAGCCAACCGAGGGCACGGTGGTCTGGATGGCCGAGGTAGACGTGCCCGCCCAGGAGACGCTGACCTTCTACGTCCGGGCGACGGACGAGGCCGGCAACGTCGGCCCGGTCACCACGGCGACCTTCACTGCCGACGACGTAGCTCCCGTGCCCACCATCACTCCGCCGGAAGGGGCCGTGGGCGGCGAGGAGTACGAGCTCGCCGGCACGGCGTATGATCCCTTCCCGGAGGGCGGCGAACTGCAGGACGTGGAGGTGCGGGTGGACGACGAGCCGTGGACGCCAGTGGACAGCCTGCTGGGGGCGGACGATGGCTACGCCTGGCGCTTCGACTGGTCGCTGCCTGAGGGTGAGGAAGGAATCGTGCACACCGTTCAGGCGCGGGCGACGGACGCTGCAGGTAACGTGGGCGAATCGGCGCCAGTGGAGATCATCGTGGACACCATGGGGCCGCGCAGCGAGATCGTCTCCCCGGCCGATGAGACGTGGCTGGAGTCGGGCACGACGCAGATCATCGTCTGGGGTTGGAGCGAGGACGGCAGCGGCGTGGAGCAGGTGCGAGTCAGTCTGGACGGCGGTCTCACCTGGGCCGAGGCGGTGGTGGCCGACGAGGCCAAGGCAATGCTGGCGGAACAACCCGAAACTCGAAACCCGAAACAGCCACACTCTGGGCCTTCGCCGGCACGCTGCCTGAGGGTGAGGTGGAGTACTACATCCGGGCCCGTGGTGTGGACGTAGCCGGCAACGTGGAAGCGCCGGGGCCGGGAGTGGCGGTGCATACGGTTGTGTCTCGCATCTGGCTACCGTTGGTGTTGAAGTAACGCGCGACTCGTTAGCGGGGCCACGGGATCGGAGTCCCCAACTCGTTGGGGTGACGGCACGACACACCCGAACAAGTTCGGGACTCCGATGAGGCTAGAGTCGGTACTCCTGGAGGCGGACTTCGGAGAGGGATACGCCCCTTATCCCCCAGAATCCGACCTCGGTGGTTACTCGGTGGCTCTGCCGGCGTCCGAGCCGTGGTCGCAAGTGGCCCTGCGCCTCACCGCGGAGGACATCAGCGGCAATCGGCTGATCTACGAAGCCGATCCAGCCTACGTGGTGCCCCCTGTCCGCGCGTACATCCCACTGGTGACGAAGGAGAAAGCCAAGTGAATTGGGCAAAGGCTATCAACGTTCTGTTTCTCACCCTCGTCACACTGGCCACATCGGTTGGATGTAAGCCGCAGGAGCCAACTCCTGCTCCCACTGATCTCTGCACACTGGTCGTAGTCATGCAAATGGACGACGTGGTCACGCTGGATCCGCATCACGCTTATGAGATCACCAACTTGATGATCCACCACAACACCTACGATACCCTGGTCGAGCATCGCCCGCCGGACCTGAGCCGGGCCTATCCCCGGCTGGCTGAGAAGTGGAGCGTCTCTGACGACGGCTTGACGTACACCTTCAGGCTGCGCCCTGGCGTCAGGTTCGCCTCCGGCAACCCAATGACAGCGGAGGACGTCTGCTTCTCCTGGACGCGCCTCATCAACCTGAAGGGCAACCCCTCGTTTTACGCCGATGTGATTGACGAGGTGAAAGTCGTTGATGAGCTCACTGTCAAGGTCAGGCTGAAGAGAGCCTCGCCGGCCTTCCTGAGCATTATCGCGGCACCGGCTATGAGCATCCTGGATAGCCAGGTGGTCAGGGCCCACGGCGGCACCGACGCCGCTGATGCCGACCAGACCGACCAGGCCCAAGACTGGCTGGATCAGAACTCGGCCGGCTCTGGCCCCTTCAGCCTGGCCGGTTGGACGCCCAAAGGGGAGATCGTGCTGGAAGCGAACCCCAACTGCTGGCGAGGAGCACCTGAGCTCGACAGGGTCATCATCAAGCACGTCGCTGACGCATCCACGCAGTTGGAGCTGCTCCAGCGCGGCGAGGCTGACATCGTGCACACCCTGGACATCGGCCTGGTGGACCAGGTCTTGACCGACCCCAATCTGACTCTGGTCACAGGCCAAACCCTCAACATGACCTATCTGGCCATGTCGCCTGATCCTGAACTGGGCGGGCCGTTGGCCGATCGGCGGGTGCGCCAGGCCATTGCCTACGCCCTGGACTACGAGGGCATCGTCCAGGACCTGCTCGGCGGTTACGCCGACTACGCGCCCTCCGTGATCCCGCTGGGCATCATGGGCGTGGACCCGGCCCTGAGGCGTACCCATGATCTGGCCAGAGCCAGCTCCCTGCTCAGGGAGGCGAGCTACGAAAATGGTGAACTGGAACTGGAGCTCGCCTACGGCGCCGAACCCGGCTCGCTGCGCGAGACCGTTGCTGCCAAAATCAAGGCCGACCTAGAAGAGGCGGGCATTTCTGTCAACCTCAGGCCGATGGAGTTTTCGGAGTACCTGATCGAAATGCGCTCTCAACGACTGCCCTTTGCCCTGGGCATTTGGGTGCCAGACTACGTTGATCCCACCATGTGGAGCGATTACTTCTCCTATCCAGACAGGGGGATCGCTTACCGCGTGAAGTACGACAGCCCGGAGGCCGCCAGGTGGGCCGATGTGGTCGCCACAGCGTTCGACCCCTCTCAGCGGGAGGCAGCGGTCAGGAACCTCATCCAGGTATGGATGGACGACGCGCCCTTCGTCATGGTCTACCAGCCCCAGCAGTTGGTGGCTTTGTCCACAGATGTTAGAGGTTTCGTCTATGATCCCGTTCTCTTTACCAACTTCTCCGACGTGAGCAAGTAGATTTCCTGCTGTCAACGAATGAAGCAACGAATAAACGAATGAGTTTTGACGGCAGATCTCATTCGTTTATTCGTTGGGTATTCGTTGACGGAGAGGGCCGGGCTCAGAGGAGTTGGTCATTCCTCGCGCCGATCTGGTCCGCTGGCTCCAACGCCACATCGCCGTGGACGACTGGAGTCCGGGCATGGAGACCCAGGTCCTCATCGTCGCCGGCGTGCCCCTCACCGAAACCTGGCAGGCAGTCGGTGGGGAGACCTGGAGCGTGAAGAAGCTGCTGGACTCAGCCGGCGTCCGCTGGCGGGAGAACCGGGAAAAGGCGGATCTGAAGCCAGGAGACATCGTGCCCGAAAACATGCTTCACCTGGCCCCGGCCCTGATTGACCTCTTCCACCGCTACCCGGAGACCGTCACCACCTACGGCCCGGTGCTGGACGAGGTGTTCGCCGCCTACGAGGGCGCCCTGCATCCCGACGGCTATTGGGGTTTCCCCGGCGAGACCTTCAGCACTGGCCACATCGTGGAGCAGTACATCCGGGCACAAGAGGCCGGCGTCAACATCGCCCTGCCCTCGCTTCGCCCTGTCGAGCTGATGGTGGAGCACCAGGCAACAGACGGCTGGTTCGACATTCACAACAATCCGTACATCGGCGCCCAGGCCCACGGCGTGCGCGCGCTGGGTGTGGCTCTGCCTCTACTACCCTCTCCCTCGGAGGTGAGAGTGAACGCCGCCTACGATGCCGACCTTGCAGGACGTGGCCCGGCTGGTGGTGGAGCACATGACGCGTGGCTGCTCCATGCCTGGCGCTTCACCCGCTGGGTGGACGGGAACGAGGACACCTTCCTTGCCCACTTTTGAGTTGAGAGCATCGCCCAGAAGTACGTAGCCGACAAACTCAAACCTGGCCGACCGGGGCGCCCTCATCGCCCAGGGCCGGAACTACGCAGATAACGGGCGCAAGACCGCGGCGGTGGCGGCGCGCGTCCTGGGGGGCGAAGACCCGACCGACATCCCGTTCCAGACGCTGGACGTGAAAAAGCTGATAGTCAACGAAACCGCCGCCCAGCGGTTGGGGCTGACCATCCCACCCGAACTGCTCTCGCGGGCGGAGGACGTCATCCGCTGAGATCCGAGTTCATCTGCTTGACACGACCGTTCACCTGCTCCCGCTGGACCCTAGTCCAGCGCCTTGGCAGCCCGCTTGACGTTGAGGGAAAAAGGAGTAGAATATGAGCTAGACATTCTGAATCCACCGTTCGTGGTGGGCTGACACCCCCGCATCAATAACAACGAAAGGAGAAAGAGACATGACTGAGGAACTCAACACGACAATCGAAATAAATGAAGAACTTAAAGAACCCGCCGCGCCGAAGCGTATTGGGGTGGGAGCGAGTCTCGTAGGCCCGATTGGTGTTATCTTGATCACGGCCTACCTCATCCTGGCCTCCGTCCTCCTGCTGTACAGCCTGGTGCAGTTCTGGCCGCCCCCAATCCCGGCTGGTGAGTCGGCTCCGGCCTCCTCGCCAGTGGCCTTCCTCTTCTGGACGCTTTCGGTTTCGGATGAGGTCCGCCTGATCTTCATCGTAGCGCTGGCTGGTGCCCTGGGCAGCCTGGTACACGCACTCCGGTCGCTCTACTGGTACGTCGGCAATCGGGAATTGGTGTGGAGCTGGTTGGCGAAGTACATCCTGTTGCCCTTCGTCGGCTCAACCCTGGGGCTCGTTTTCTATTTCGTCATCCGAGGCGGATTCTTCTCTCCTGAGGCGACGATCGAGCAAACCAGCCCCTTTGGCTTCGCGGGGCTCGGTGCCCTGGTGGGCATGTTCTCGGAGCAAGCGGTGCTCAAGCTCAAAGAAGTGGCCGAGACCCTGCTGGCCAAGCCAGAGCCGGGGGGAGACGCTGTGCCACAGGAAGAGTAGGAACGCCACACACGAAGCCCCTCGGCAAAGTAACAACCGAGGGGCTTTGCTATTATCAGCTTACATATGCCAAATTACCCCAACAATACCCGCACGCTGTTGCTCCAACATTGAGAGCACATGCGCTCCTCGTCCACGGCGGGGTCGTAGGTCACGGCTCATTCGTCGTTTCCAAATCTCGGCCCAGCCGGGCCAGGTCCACCAGCAACGCATCATGCGTCACAGCCAACGCCTGAGCCGCATCGGTGAAACCCGCCCTGGCGTTGATGGCTACCACATCCACTTGCCATAGCCAAAATGCTGTAGAGCATAATGCTCTGGAGCATTTTAACACAGCGCCATTTTTGCCACGAATTGACACGAATTTTCACTAATTTTGTTCTATTTTCGTGTCAATTCGTGAAATTCGTAGCTGTTTTTCGTGTCGCTATTCGCAACCATGCCATATACAAAACCCCTCGGCAAACTGACAACCGAGGGGCTTTCGCTATTATCAGCTACATCTGTCAAATTACCCCACCAACACCCGCACGCTGTTGCTCCGACACTTCGGGCACATGCGCTCCTCGTCCACGGCGGGGTCGAAGGTCACGGGCCACTCGTTCCCGCAGCGCAGGCAACGCATCGTCGCCGCCGTCGGTTTCCTCACCCTGTCGAGGGCGCCACGAATAGGAGTCTTGGCTTCTTTCAACGCCTCGCGAGTCTGCTGCATTTCCTCCGCTGTAACGCCCGCCCACAATTCGTCCAGCTCCCGCATCACTTTGGCCCACTTCTGGCCCTCGGCAGCGCTGATCCAGTCCAACTGCAAGCGCTCAGGGCGCACTCCCCGTTTCTCCAAACCGTCCCACAAAGCATCAACGCGACGCACCGCCTGACGGTTGGCACTGATGTAGTGGCAATCGGCGTAGTGGCAGCCTGAGACCAGCACCACCGGCGCTCCTTTGCGAAAGGCGTACCACACGAAATCGGGACTGACCCGCCCGGAGCACATGGTGCGGATCAGGCGGGCGTTAGGCGGGTATTCTATGCGGCTTGTGCCCGCCGTGTCTGCTCCCATATATGAGCACCAGTTGCAGGCAAAGGCCACGATGGGCGGCTTGGCCCCGTCCACGTCGAGCATGGCATCTATCATGGCGTAGATGGCCTGGTCGGAGAAGTGACGCATAGTGATGGCCCCATACTGACACTCGGCGGCGCAAGTGCCGCACCCAGCACAGGCGGCCGAGATCACGCGGGCTGGCTCTTTCTTCTGCCAGGTCATAGCGCCGTAAGGACAAACCGGGGCGCACAGCCCGCAGGACGTGCACAGGGCCTCGTCAACCACGGCGGTGATGGCCTCCACTTTGATGGTGGGGGAACTCAACAGGATCGCGGCGCGAGAGGCGGCGGCGGAGGCCTGGGTAACTGAGTCCTTGATGTCCTTGGGCGACTCGGCACAGCCGGCCAGGAAGACGCCCTTGGTCGGCGCGTCCACCGGCTTCAGCTTGGGATGCGACTCCATGAAGAAGCCATCGGAGGTGCGCGAGAGGGTGAGGAGCTGTTTGACCGCATCGCTGTCCCGGCGGGGCACGACTCCGATGGAGAGCACCACCATGTCCAGCTCGTGTTCCTCCAGCCGCCCGGCGGTGGTGTTCTCCACCCAGACCCGCAAGTTGCGCGTTTCGGAATCCTCCGTCACCTCGCCCGGCAGCCCCCTGATGTACTTAACCCCCGCCGCTTTGGAGCGCATGTAGAGATCCTCGAAACCCTTGCCGAAGGTCCGCATGTCCATGTAGAAAACGGTGATGTCGGTATCTGGATAGTGGTCTTTGAGCAGGAGGCTGTCTTTGACGGTGTTCATGCAGCAGATGTTGGAACAATAGGGATTGCCCCGCCCGTCCTGGCAGCGAGAGCCGACGCACTGCACGAAGCCGATGCGCTGGGGCGTCCGCCGATCGGTGGGACGAATTAGGTGGCCTTCGGTGGGACCGCCAGCGGAGATCAGTCTCTCGAACTCCAGGCTGGTGATGACGTTCTCGTAGCGGGTGTAGCCATACTCGTCCATCTCCGTGGGGTCGTAGGCTTCCATTCCGGTGGCCACGATGACGGCCCCCACCTCGAACTCGACCATCTCATCTTGCATGTCGAAATCAATGCACTTCTTGTCGCAGGCTTCTAAACACTTGCCGCAGGCGATGGGGTTATCGCCCAGACACTCGTGGATGTTGATTATATATGCGGAAGGCACGGCCTGGGGAAAGGGGATGTAGATGGCCCGGCGGGTGGAGAGGCCCGCCTGGAACTCGTCGGGCTTGACCACCGGGCAGACCGAGACGCAGTCGCTGCAGGCAGTGCACTCACTCTCGTCAACGTAGCGGGCCTTCTTGCGCACCCTGATCTTGAAGTTGCCCACGTAGCCGGAGATGTCCTCTATCTCGCTATAAGCTAAAAGCTCGATCTTAGGATGTCGACCGACATCCATCATCTTGGGGCCCAGAATTCATATACTACAGTCCATGGTGGGATAGGTCTTGTCCAGTTGGGCCATGATCCCACCGATGGAGGGCTCCTTTTCCACCAGATAGACCTGGTGCCCGGCGTCGGCCAGGTCGAGAGAGGCCTGGATGCCAGCCACACCCCCGCCGATGACCAGCACCGCGTCGGTGACGGGCAACTGCTCCTCGGTCTGAGGGATGAGCCAGTGGGTCCGCGCCACCGCCACGCGCACGATGTCCTTGGCCTTGCGGGTGGCCGCCTCCCTATCGCGGAGGTGTACCCAGGAGCAGTGCTCCCGGATGTTGGCCATCTCCAAAAGATAGGGGTTGAGGCCCACCTCCTGAATGCAGTTGCGGAAGGTGGGCTCGTGCAGCAGGGGCGAACAGGAGGCCACCACCACCCGGTTGAGATTGTATTCCACGATGTGGCGCTTGATCTCCTGCTGGCCGGGGTCGGCGCAGGTATACCTGTTGCGCACCGCCACCGCCACGTCGGGCAGCGTCTCCGCGTACTCCCGCACCGCCTCGGTGTCCAAACTGCCAGCGATGTTCAGCCCGCAGTCACAGACGAAAACGCCGATACGTAGGTCTTGTTTAGGCATTTGCATTTGCACCCCCAATGGACAAGTGTGATCTAGCATGGCATACTCTATCTACATTCAGTCATACGAATGATTGCAAAGCGACCTTCAGCAGATAGATAGTCCACCGCGAAGGTAAAGGGAGCCACTTCTTCTGGACAGAGGAAAAAAGAGTCGCTTAGTCGCTGTCTCAGAACTTCCGAGGGTGTATCATAGCTCAACCCTCCGGTGCCGAAGTAGTTAAAAGAAGCTATTAGAGAATAGCCCCGTGTATAAGCCAAGGACAGAAGTGATCTTTGGCGCTTGGACTCCAATGCCTCTTTGTCCAAAGTAAACCCTAAACCTGACATAGTTGGGAAGCCTGTGGAGTATGCGATAATGCCATCATCAAACTCTATTAGTTTGGGATCTGCAGAAACATAGTATTGCCGAATGGCAACCGCTTCATCGAAGAACCATGCGTAGTGTTGATTATAGCTATCACTTCGGTAGACACCCGCAAAAAACGCAATCACAACAACTGCCATAGTCACAACAACTATTGGGGAACTTTGCAAACGATTGAAAACACTCCAACGATCCAGCAAATGGAAAACGAAAAGGGAAACGAACAGCACAGAGATGGGGAAGTACCAATGCCCTTGATCCCACAGCGGGACAAAAAGGAAGTTGTATAGTCCAAGTAACAGCACGAATAGACCTGTTACCCCAAGTGCAAAGTCAAGTTGTCCCAGGTTCCATTCCTTACTAGCGAGCAAAACAGCACTCCATATCAGAAAAGCAACTGCAACGGCCATAGGGATAACAATCTGAGCATGGCGCCACAATCTATGAGCAGCCCAGGCTTGTGATGGATCTCTTAGGAGCGAAATGATGTCCCCAACCTTGCTGATTCCTGCGCGAGGAGATGGAAACGTACTCTTTAGGGTGCCGCTCACCGGCATCAGGGTCCCAACCGACCAGAGATTGCTCAAAAGATACGCGATCAGCACAATGAGCACCGGCGTCGCGACTATTACCGACAGCTTGAGCCTACGCATATCTCGATGAAGAATAGAGCGAACCACAAGCGCCACAAATAGCGCGACTGTCATAAAAGCATAGTCGAGACGTGAAAGAAATATGAGACCAAGAAGAACCCCAGTAAAAAGCGATGAAGGAACCGTCTCGACAAAGCCGGGTTTGATCATGACTAACATTAGGATCGCATATAGAAGAATAGTAAGACCACTTTCCATCCCATTAGCATAGCTCCAGAGGGAGCCATACCGAGGGTAAATGGGCGAGACGACGAAGGCATATACACCCGCAGGGAGAAGCAAAAAAACAGGAGTAAGTCGATGATTAGCGATCAAGAAGCACTTGCCCAGTAGCCAAATCGCCAGACCAATGAAGACGACATTGATGACAAGAACTAAAGTGAGTATCGCTGGCTCAGGCAGAGACAAGACCGCTGCACCACGATACAGTAAACCTAGCAGAACTTGCCACAAAGGATGGAATCCATTCGTGGGGAGCTCTTGGTCAAACGTAAAGAAACCGCAAAGCGCGAAATTCCGAGCCACGGTAAGATAGTAGAAGGCATCTGCGGAGAAATAGGAGAAGGTTCGCTTCCAGCCATTCAATGCTACATCGAGCCCTATAGGTACCGCAAATAAGGCTATTGTTGCACCGATGATCAGATCGCCGAAGAAGGAGCAACGCCCCGATGCCTGGGTTCTCTGTTCCTGGTTGGATATGTTGCTTATGACTCTCTCGTACAAGTTCATTGAAGTGTCCTTTCCACTATTGGCAATTAAGGGGACTCCATCTCTCGAACACACATGTGACGACTTCATGTCTTGCGCGAATCTAGCAACTCCCCTTTCCAATTCCCCGATAAACAAATCCCGCTTCCCGGCACGCCTGGGCGCTGAAGACGTTGCGGCCGTCAACGATGACCGGCGTGCGCATCAATCCTTTCACGTGCTCCAGGTCCAGCCCGAAGTACATCTGGTGTTTGGTGACCAGGACCAGGCAATCGGCCCCGCGCAGGGCTTCGTCTAAATCACGGGTCAACTCCTCGCCCTCATAGCCCCAGACAAAGGGATCGTGCGCCATGACCCAGGCACCCCTGGCCCGCAAAGTATTGATCAGCGGCTGAGCCGGGGTGTTGCGGACATCGTCCGAATCCGCCAGATAGGCGATCCCCAGCACCGCCACCCTCGACCCCTTGACCTCCCTGCCCGCCTCAGCCAGTGCCTCCTCCACCAGGCGCTCCATGTGGTCCGGCATGGCATCGTTGATGCGGCGGGCCAAGGTGATCATCGCTGTGTCCACGTCCCGGGTGCCGTATTCCTTCACCCCAAAGCGCAGCAGCCAGGTGTCCTTGGGCAGGCAATGGCCACCCACGCCGGCTCCTGGAATGTGCATGTGACGGTCCGGGCGGGCGTTGACCAGCTCCCGCATCTCGTAGACATCCACCCCCAGGCTCTCGCAGACCAGGGCCATCTCGTTGGCGAAAGCGATATTGACGTCTCGATAGGCGTTTTCCACCGTCTTGGCCAGCTCGGCGGTGAGAACATCCGTGGCCGTGATTTCCTGCTTGACGATGGTGCGGTATAGCTCCACCGCCAACTCAGTGCTCTGGGCATCAATGCCGCCCACCACACGGGGGAAATCAACCATGTATTCCAAGAGCTTGCCCGGCATCACCCGCTCGTAAGAAAAAGCCAGATAGAAGTCCTGGCCCGCTTTCAGGCCGGAGGTCTTCTCCAGAATGGGCTGCACGATGTTCTGGGTCGTGCCGGGCGCGACCGTTGATTCAAGGCCCACCAGTGCGCCCTTCTGCATGTACTGGCCCACCCCCGCGCTGACCTCGCGCAGGGAGAGATACTGGGGAACCCGGCGACTATCGGTCGGCGTCTGAACGTCAATCAAGATGACGTCGGCGTCCTGGCAGACCGAAATGTCGTCCGTCACTCGGAAGGTCCCCTTTTCCACCACGCGGGCGATCAGTTCGGCCAGCCCCGGCTCGTCTCCCTCAAAAGGACTCTCGCCCCGATTCAAGACGTCAATCTTCCATCCGGAGCGCTTGGAGCGACGCTGCACTCCTATCACCTTGTGGCCGGGCACATCGGCCAGAAGCACCGCGCAGGGAATACCGACGTATCCCATGCCGATGACGACAATCAATTTCGATTTTCGATTTTCGATTTTCGATTTCGGCATTTCCCCTCCAAGTTACAGTGATCAGTGATCAGTGGCTGAACCAGTGCTTCGTCCATCAAAGTGACCAAATCGCGTATCTCTATCCCAATCTCCTCATCCAATCCCACATCGTCCAGGGCGCATTTGAAATGGATCTGACACTTGGGGCAGGCGGTGACCAACAGCTCGGCGCCGGTGGCCTGGGCTTCGCGCAGGCGGTCCACCTGGATCTGCTTGTTGATGGCCCCACAATTGGTCCAGCAACTGGTGCCGCAGCACAAAGCGTTCTTGCCGCTGTGCTCCATCTCCACCAGCTCCAGCCCCAGAGCACTGATGATCTGGCGCGGTTCCTCGTACACGCCCATGAAGCGCCCCAGGCGACAGGGATCGTGATATGTCGTGATTCGTGATTCGTGATTCGGAATTCGGAATTCGCCCTCCCCTACTTTCTGGGCCAACAATTCGGCTATGTGCACCACCTCCATCCCCAGGTCGCCTACGTAGGCGGGGTAGTCAATCTTCAGCGTGCGGGCGCACTCTGGGCAGGTGGTGACGATGCGCTTAGCGCCCGTCGCCCGCAACATAGCGATGTTCAGCTCGGCCAGCTTGCGGAAGTTGGCCAGGTCCCCTTCCCACAGCAGGTCGTGGCCGCAGCAGCGCTCGTTCTCCATGACGATAGGCTCGATGCCCAGGCGGTTGAGCACCCTGACGGCGCTCTGGGCGATCTCCACTCCCTGGGCGCCGATCTTGTTGAAGAGGACATCGTAATACGGCAGGCAGCCGACGAAATAGACGGTGTCGGAATCGGTAGAAACCTTGAGATCCTCATCGAGCCACTCCAGGCGGTTTTGTTTCAGCTCGGGCGAAGTCATCATCCGCATCCAGGTCTGGATGGCCTCGCCGTGAGTGCAAAGCCCTTCCTGGCCCGCCCCTCGCGCCAGAGCCCGCAGGTCACGGATGAACTCCACGTAATGGACGTCCGAAGGACAGCGCGTCGAGCAGTGCTGGCAAGTGAGGCAAGACCAGAGCAGCGCGTCGGTCAACAGCTCCTCCCCTTCGCCCCACAAGACCCTTTCCACCGTCAGGCGAGGCGAGTAGGCCGGCTCCCGGCGCGAGATGGGACAGACCGCAGTGCACTTGCCGCACTCCAGGCAGTAATAGGCCTTGGTATTCTTGATGATCTGCTTAATGGCTTCCATCTACCACCTGCCGATAGAACTCCGTCACTTTCTGGACGAAGGCCTCCCCTTCCCCTGCCTCTATCCAATCCAGCTTCAGTCGCTCGTCCTCGATGCCCAGGAGATGAGCGAGGGCTTTGGTCTCTTGGAAGAGCTCCTCGGCCCGCCGGTTGCCGAACTCGTAGTGACACTCGTCGGGGGGACAACCCAGAAGCAACACGCCGTCGGCGCCCGACTCGAACGCCTTGAGAACGAGGCCCGGATGCAGCCGTCCCAGGCACATCACCCTGATAGGGCGCACGCTGGTCGGATAGGCCAACCGCTTTGAGCCGGCCGTCTCCAGCGCGCTGTAGGCGCTCCAGTTACAAGTGAACACAACGACGCGAGGTTCTGTCATCTCACCAACTCAGCTAACATCACTTCAATCTGCCTATCCGTCGAATACCCCGCCGTGATCGCCCCGGACGGACAGTGGGCAGCGCAGGTGCCGCAGCCCTGGCAGGCCGCCTCGTCCACCTGGGCGACCAGGACGCCCCGCCCGTTCTCGCGCACCCTGACGGCGTGGAACTCGCAGATTTCCTCACAGGTCCCACAAGCCCGGCAGCGGGCGGGATCCACCTGGGCGACGGTAGGCTCGACCACGGCCCAGCCCTTGCCCAGCAAAGCAGCAACTCTGGAGGCGGTGGCCAGGCCCCAGACTTGCGGGTTGGAGATCGGAGATTGGAGATTGGAGATTGGATATTGGAAATTGGAGATTGGATATTGGAATTCGTCCACAGGGAGCAGGACGATGGCCCCGATTCTCAGCTCACCACCCGGTTCAGGCATGACCGCCGTGAAATCGCCCAAGAAACCGCTCACGGACAGAGGCGGGGCCTCGCTCCGAAACACTCGGAATCCCTGGGCCGTTAATGCATCAGCACAGACCGCACCAGCTATCCCGTTTCCGACTACCAATACGCTTTTGTCGAGGGGAACGACACTCCTGGCTCTGGTCTCATCCTGGCGCACCTTGGCTACGGCGGAGGCGACGATGCTCCTGGCTTTGGCCGTGGCTTTGGCCGGCTCGTCGGCGTGCACCCAAGCGCACTGCTCGCGGATGTTGACAAACTCAAAGCCAGTTTGAAGCTCATAGTTTAGAGTTTGAAGTTTGCAGCGTACCCGCTGAGAGGTACAACTGTCACACACCTGGTCGAGGGAGCAGCACGAGCAAGCAGCCAGCACCACCCGATCCAGGCCCACTTCGACGACGGCCTGCTGGATGGCCTCCGCCCCCTCCTCGTGGCAGGCGAAGGGAATATCACTAGCGAAAACCACGCCGGGCAAACAACGGATCTCACCAACCACCGCATCAACATCCACGACGTCGCCGATCTCGCCGCCACAGCGGCAGACGAAAACGCCGATTCTGGAGGGGGCGGGAAGGGAGGGAAAAGTAGGGAGCGGGGGGAATGCTCGGTATGCAGCCAGGTCAGCCATGACTCTGGCGGCGACAGCGGAAGCGCCCAACACGTCCTCTGGCTCGACCGAATACACACCCTGCTGCTGCCTGCCATCTGCCAAAATGACCGCCCCCACATCCAGGCTCAGGCGTTTCCCTCGCGCGTTGTGGTCAATGGCCTGGGGTTCGCAGACCTTGACGCACTCCAGACACTCGGAGCAGACGCCGCAGGAGATGCAGCGCTCCGCCTCGGCCACGGCCTCTTCCTCGCTGAAGCCCAGGTTGATCTCGGCGAAATCCCCTCTCTCAGCCAAGGGGAGCTTGGACATTGGCACCCTGGCTCCTGGCTCGACGATGGGTGGGGTATAGTACTCAATATCAGAGATGTCGGGCGGCCACAGCGCGCGCCCGGCCGCCAGGTTCTCGCCCCTCAGATATCGCCCGATGGACTCGGCTGCCCGCTTGCCCGCAGCGATGGCCTCGATAACCGTAGCCGGTCCCGTCACCGCATCGCCGCCAGCGAAAACGCCCGGTACATCGGTCGCCAGGGTAAGCGGATCAACGGCAATCCAACCTCCAACTTCCAACTTCCAACTTCCAACCTCCAACACCTGGCCGATAGCCACGATGACCGTATCCGCCTCGACCGTGAACTCCGAACCGGGGATGGGGACGGGCCGCCTGCGCCCGCTCTCGTCAGGCTCGCCCAGTTCCATGCGCAAACACTCCAATCCCGTCACCCGCCCATTCTGGCCCAACACTCTGGTCGGCGTCGTTAAAAATTGAAAGGCAATGCCCTCTTCTTCGGCCTCTTCGATCTCCCACGGATTGGCGGGCATCTCCTGGCGGGAACGGCGATAGAGGATGGTGACTTCCTGCCCACCCAACCGCCTGGCTACCATAGCCGAATCAATGGCCACGTTGCCCCCGCCAATCACCAGCACCTTCTCGCCGACAGTGACCTCCCGGTCCAGGTTCACCTCCCGCAGGAAATCAACCCCGTGAAGCACGCCAGCCAAATCCTCACCTTCGACGTTCAACCTGCGGCTGCCGTGAGCGCCCACCGCCACGAACACCGCATCGTAATCTCTCCTGAGGTCATCCAAAGACAAATCACCGTTCGGGCCGATGGCGGTGTTGGTGCGGATCTCCACCCCCAACTCCTCGATGGCCTCAATCTCGCATTGCAGGATGTCTCTGGGCAAGCGATAGGCGGGGATACCCACCGCCATCATGCCGCCGGCCACAGGCAGGGCTTCGAAGACGGTGATGGAATGACCTTCGCGGGCCAGGAAGTGAGCGGCGGTGAGGCCGGCGGGGCCGCTTCCGACGATGGCAACTTTGGTTGGATATTGGAGATTGGAGATTGGAGGTTGGATATTGGATATTGGAGATTGGAGATTGGACTTTTCCCAATCCGCCACAAAGCGCTTGAGGTATTGAATGGCAATAGGCTGGTCGTGCTCGCTCCGCCGACAGGCATCCTCGCAAGGATGATTACAGACCCGGCCACAGATGCCGGGGAAGGGGATGGCCTCGCGAATCAGGGCCAGGCTCTCGGCGAATTTGCCCTGGGCGATGAGGGCCACGTAGCCCTGGACGTGAATGCCGGCCGGGCAGGCGGCCTTGCAAGGTGCAGGCCCACGTTTTTCGATGGCGAAAATGCTCGGCACAGCGTTATCGGGCTTGTAGATGGCTGTCTCGCCGTCTGCTTGCACCGTCACTGGACAGACGGAGACGCACTCGCCACAGGCCGTGCACTTGGCCATATCCACGTAACGGGGCTGCTGCTGCACTTCAACCTGGAACGCGCCGCGCCCCCCCTTCCACCCCCCCAAAGGGGGGGGGGAAAAGAGGGGGGGCGTCACCTCAGCCTGGGTGAGCAACTTGATGTTCGGGTGTTTCACTGCTTCCAGGAACTTGGACGTCAGGAGGTGCTGAGACATTCCGGCGCCATCGCCTCCTAAAAAGGGCGATTTCTCCACCAGGCAAACTTCCAGACCCGAATTGGCCAGGTCAAGGGCGGCCTGCACGCCAGCCGTGCTACCGCCCACGATCAACACCGCTTTGGTCATAGCGTCTCCACAATCCGCTTATCCGCTGTCAATCCGCTGCGCTCCCATACTCGTACCCCTTCTCAAAAGCTTTCCGGTTCAACTCCTCGGTCCCTTTGGGAACTGAGGAAAGAACTGCTTCTCGCATGGCCTCCACGGAGACCACATCGGTCACAGCGGCGAAGAAGCCCAGCATGACGATGTTGGCCACGATCTTCCGCCCCAGCTCCTCGGCCAGGCGCGTGGCCGGGACTGAGAGGAGCTTCACCTCGCCAGTTGTCTCGCCCGTCTCCACCAGGTCCTGGTCAACGATGAGCAAGCCCCCCTCTCTCAAAGTTGGAGCATACTTATTGTAGGCCGCCTGCGACATCGCGACCAGAATGGATGGGGCAACAAGATGAGGGTAGTGAATGGGCTCGTCAGAGACGATCACTTGAGCGCCGCAAGCCCCGCCTCGCGCCTCAGGGCCATAGCTCTGGGTGAAAGTGGCCTGCTTCCCATCGTGAATGGCCGCCGCTTTACCTACGATGTAACCAGAGAGAATGATACCCTGACCTCCAAAGCCAGTCAAGCGGATCTCTGTTCGACTCATGATTCCTCCAAAGAACACTACATCGGATTGAGAAAGAAACGGATTTCTGGCTCTTCGAGGTTTAGTGTGGTGTTCCGGAGTCCAGAGCCATGGATCGGCGGAAAAACGCGGATGGTTCGACAAAGCCTGTCCTGAGCTTGGCAAAGGGCTCACCACAGGTTTGGACACTGTTGCTCCGTGCCTTTCCGTCCATTCGCGGCTCTGAGACAACGGTCCACCACACCAGCCGATGGAGAGCCGGATTTCTTTGCTCCTGATTCGTTACATTCTAAATCCGTTGTAGTGTTGCGGCAAATGTAACATTGTCTGGCTATCCAATACTCTTAGCTAATGCGGCACTGCTAAAATCGAGAAAAGTGGGCTTCTCGATGTCCACAAACACTCCTTCGATGATCTCCCCATGCAGCCCGATATCAACTTCCTTGGGATCGAGGCCGTGTTTTATGACACCCTGGTCATGGTAATATTGCATCTGGGCCAGGCCCGTGCGCTGCTTGTTCCAGCGTCCATATAAGGTGGGACAAGGGGAGATGACTTCCACAAAACTAAACCCGCTTTTGCCCAGCGCTTCAAGGAGCGATTTCTCAAGCCGCCGCACGTGGAGGGCCGTCCAGCGGGCCACGTACACCGCACCACTGGCCGCAGCCAGGTAAGGAAGGTTGAAAGGGTGCTCGAAGCAGCCGTAGAGTGAAGTACTGGTTCTAGCCCCTACAGGTGTGGTCGGCCCTGCCTGCCCGCCGGTCATGCCGTAGTTGAAGTTGTTGATGCAAATAACCGTCATGTTGACGTTGCGGCGAGCAGCGTGGATGAGGTGATTGCCGCCGATGGCGATCAGGTCGCCGTCGCCGCTGAAGACCACCACTTTGAGCTCAGGATTGGCCAGCTTCAGCCCCGTGGCGAAGGGAATCGCTCGCCCGTGGGTGGTGTGGAAGGAATCCAACTTGACGTAGCCAGCCACCCGCCCCGTGCAGCCGATGCCGGAGACCACCGCCACCTTGTCCAAATCCAGCCCGGACTTCTGGAGGGCTTTGATAAAACAGGTCAAAGCCACCCCGATGCCGCAACCCGGACACCAGATGTGGGGCAGCCGATCCTCTCGTAACAAATCGTCCATAGGGTGACTGTCGGGTTTCGAGTTTCGAGTTTCGAGTTTTGGGTTCACTGTACTGCCCTCCTGATCGCCTCCAGCACCTTCTCCGGATCGTGAATGTCGCCGCCGGCGTGGCCAACCAGGATTACCTCGGCCTGGCCAGCAGCGCAACGCTCCACTTCCAGGACGATCTGGCCATAGTTCAGCTCTGGTACCACGAAAGCCTTCACCCTCCCAGCCAACTGCCTGATCCGTTCTTCGGCAAAGGGCCAGACCGTGATCAACCGCAAAGTGCCCACCTTTATGCCTTCCTTCCGGGCCAACTCCACCGGCCAGAGGGCTGTGCGGGCGGAGATGCCGTAGGAGCAAACCACCACCTCAGCGTCCTCTAGGCCATTCTCTTCAAGTTGGATTATGTCGTCCTTGTTCCTTCTGATCTTCTCGACCAGGCGGTTGATCAATATCTCCTGGGTTTCGGCATCCATGCCAGGGTAGCCACGCTCGTCGTGGGTAAGCCCTGTTATGTGGAAGCGGTAACCTTCGCCAGCGTTAGCCATAGGGGGCACGAGGTCGTCGTCAGCCTTATAGGGTAGGTATTCATCGGGGGGGACAGTGGGCTTGCGGCGCGAGACGGTTTCGATCTCCTCTGGCGGGGGGATGACCACTCTCTCCGTCATGTGCCCCACTTCAGCGTCGGTCATGACCAGCACCGGGGTGCGGTATTTCTCAGAGAGGTTGAAGGCGCGGATGGTCAGGTCAAAAAGCTCTTGAGGGGAACTGGGGGCCAGGGCGATGATCTCATAGGGGCCGTGCGAGCCCCAGCGAGCTTGCATCATATCGCCCTGCGCCGCCAGAGTAGGCAGCCCCGTGGAGGGGCCGCCTCGCTGAACATTGACCAGCACACAAGGGGTCTCGGTCATGATCCCCAGGCCCAGGTTCTCCATCATCAAACTGAAACCAGGGCCGGAGGTGGCAGTCATGGCCTTGACCCCGCCCCACGAAGCTCCCAGCACGGTGACCATGGAGGCCAGTTCGTCCTCCATCTGGATATAGGTACCCCCTATCTGGGGCATTCGCTCAGACATGCGTTCGGCGATCTCTGTGGCTGGAGTTATGGGGTAGCCAGCAAAGAAACGGCACCCGGCGGAGATCGCACCCTCGGCGCAGGCGACATCGCCCATCATGAAGAATTCACCAGTCAGAATCCCATCTCCACTCACGGTACCGGCACCTCCTCTTTCCCATCCAAATAAATGGCAAACTCAGGACAAAGCATCTCGCAGAGACCGCAGTTGGCACAGGCGTCCTCATCTTTGACGCGAGGCGGGTGGTAGCCCTTGGCGTTGAACTCCTCAGACATCTCTAGCACATGGCATGGACAGTATTCCACGCAGAAACCGCAACCTTTGCATCGTTCCTTCAAGATGTGGATTCGACCACGAGGGATCTTCACGCGCTCGATATCCAGCGGCTTTCGCCAATACTTCACTTCACCCTCCCAGTATCAGTAGATCCAAATTCTGAGCAGAGTGGGCTCCCACGCCCGCGAACCGGCGGCATGGGAGCCGCCTCTGCTAGAAATTCACCTTCCCGTTATCTTTCCTGCCTACTGAGCGAACAAAAGCGGGGGAGCCTCGGAGTTCATCCCCCGCCAAACTCGCCGTCTGTCCCTTCAGAAAGCTGTGACATTTTTCTCACCCCGGCGCAGAAGTATAACACCCTCCTATGATTTTGTCAAGGAAGCAATAGGTCCGGTATCTCGCCGGGGTAGCAGGCTACCTTCACGCCGACCGCTTCCAGGGCCGCGACCTTCTCCGCCGCCGTGCCCGTGCCGCCCTGGATGATGGCTCCGGCGTGGCCCATGCGTTTGCCCGGCGGGGCGGTTCTTCCCGCGATGAAGGCCACCACTGGCTTCGTCATTTTGCTGGCTATGAAATCAGCCGCCCGCTCCTCGTCCGTGCCTCCTATCTCGCCGATGAGCACCACTTTTTCAGTGGCCGCGTCCTCCTCAAACAGCGTCAGAATATCTATGAAATCGGAGCCGAGAATGGGGTCGCCGCCGATGCCCACGCAGGTGGACTGGCCCAGGCCATGCGCGGTCAGGTCATAAACCACTTCGTAGGTCAAAGTGCCGCTGCGGGAGACCACCCCCACCGCCCCCGGCTTTGTGATGTGTCCAGGTATGATGCCCACCTTGGCCTGGCCGGGGGTGATCAGGCCGGGGCAGTTGGGACCGATCAGGCGCGCTCCCCGCTGATCCAGATATGCCTTCACCTTTATCATATCCAGGGTCGGTATCCCCTCGGTGATGCAGACGATGAGGGAGATGCCCGCGTCGGCGGCCTCGTAGATGGCGTCTGGGGCGAAGCGGGCCGGCACGTAGATGATGGACGTGTTGGCCCCGGTCGTCTCCACAGCCTCTTTGACTGTATTGAAGACAGGCACGCCGACCACTTCCATCCCGCCCTTGCCCGGCGTCACTCCGGCCACCACCTTGGTGCCGTAGTCCAGCATCTGGCGAGTGTGAAACTCGCCCTCGCGACCGGTGATGCCCTGGACCAGGAGACGGGTGTTCTTATCAATTAAAATGCTCATGTAGAGCCCCCCTACTAAAGTTGATGGTTTCTCAGCGAACTATCGCCTTCGATAAATATCTTTCTCCTTGCGGGTTATCTCGTACACCTCTACCGCTTTTGCCTCATCATCAACTCTGTACAATACGCGGTAATCCCTGCGCACCACAATTCGCCAGCAATCCTTTGCGCCTCTGATCTTTCTACAGCCTCGCGGTCGAGGGTCATCCTTCAAGGCGAGAAGAGCTTTGTCTATGCTCCTTGCTACATCACGAGGGAAGCGAACAAGTTTCTCCGCGATACGCTCGTCAACGAAAACCTCGTATTTCACTCTAAAATCCCCTTGGCTACTAAACGTGCCCTAACTTCGTCATAAGAGAGAAGCCTTTCTGAAGTTTCCATCGCTCTTTTCAGAGCGACGGCATCCTCCAAATCCTCTATTAGATCCATTATCTCCCTGTATCTAGAAACAGGCATGACGATAAGCTCTTGATCGCCGTAGCTCTCTAGCAAGGCCTTAACGTTTGTAACCACCGCGCCTGAAGTCTCCATAATTACCCTCCTACCTAAAGCCTGGGGTCGGAAGTCTTATTCTTTCGCCACCCCGCGCCTTATCTTGGCTGCCGCCTCCTCAATGGGCATGGTTCTTCTCACCTCCGGTGGCCGGGCCAGGCGAAGCCCATCGTCGTACCAGCGCGGGATGACGTGGATGTGGAAGTGGAAGATCTCTTGACTCGCTGCACGTTCGTTGCTCTGGACCAGGTTCATCCCGTCGGGCTGCAGCGCCTTCTTGATCGCCCTGGCCACCCGCACTGTCGTCTTCATCACCGCTGCTGCCGTCTCCCCGTCCAGCTCGTAAATGTCGCGCACGTGCCGCTTGGGGATGACCAGGGTGTGGCCGGGATTGGCCGGATTGATGTCCATAAAAGCCAGCGTCTCCCCGTCCTCGAAGACCACCTCGGCGGGAGCCCGGCCCTCAACGATGTCGCAGAAGATACACTCCACTATCGCTCATCCTTTGGATTTTGGATTTTGGACTTTGAACTTTGGATTTTGCAGTTATGTCCGCGCTCCATAGGCAGACGCAGCCGCCACCGCCTTTTGCGCTGCCTCCTCCAAAGTAGCAGCGGTTATCATCTTGGCTTCAGCCAGGATTGCCCTGCCTTCCTCCTCGTTGGTGCCCACCAGACGGGCGACCATGGGAATATCAGTGGGAATCTCTTCGAGGGCGGCCAAAATCCCCCGCGCTACCTCGTCGCAGCGGGTGATGCCGCCAAAGATGTTGAACAGCACGGCCCGGACGTTTTCGTCCGAGAGGATGAGGCGCAAGGCGGCCGCCACCTTATCGGCTTTGGCCCCGCCGCCGATGTCCAGGAAGTTGGCCGGCGCGCCGCCGTAGAGCTTGGTGAGGTCCATGGTGGCCATAGCTAGCCCGGCCCCGTTGACCATGCAGCCGATGGTCCCATCGAGCTGGACGTAGCTGATGCCGTAGCCCCGCGCCTCGCGCTCCGCTGGCGTCTCCTCCTCCAGGTCGCGCATCTCGGCCAGCTCCGGGTGGCGGAAGAGGGCGTTGTCGTCCAAAAGCATCTTGGCATCTACGGCCAGCAGCGTCCTGCCACCAGTGACGACCAGAGGATTGATCTCGGCCAGAGAGGCATCGCTCTTTGTGAAAGCAATATATAGCTCTTTGGCCACCTTCAGGAAGCCCCGTATCAAATCGCCGTCCAGGCCGATTCCGTAGGCCACTTCTCGGACCTGGTAGCCCTGCAGGCCCAGGAAGGGATCAACAGTGACCTTGATGATCTTCTCTGGAGCCCGGCGGGCCACCTCTTCGATCTCTATCCCGCCCTCGGACGAGGCCATCATCACCGGCCTCTTGGCCGCGCGGTCAATGACTATGCCCAGGTAGATTTCGCTGGCAATGTCGGCCGCCCCCTCGACGAGCACGCTCCTGACGGGCAACCCCTTCAAATTCATGGCCAGGATTTGAGCAGCCACGGTCTCTGCTTCCTCAGGCGTCTCGGCCAACTTGATGCCCCCCGCCTTTCCCCGGCCACCTACCAGCACCTGGGCCTTTACGACCACCGACTTGCCCAGTCGCTCGGCGATCTCCCGTGCCTGTTGGGGAGTGGTAGCTATTCCGCCCTCCGGGACAGGTACGCCGTACTGGGCGAAAATGCGCTTAGACTGATATTCCTGAAGTTTCAACGGTCCTCCTCAAAATAAAGCCCCGCCACCGGCAGGACCCAAGATGGAGCTAATTATACCACAATCGCCAGATTTTTCAAACTGACCGCCTTATCCACTCTGACTCCACATCGCAACCGCGTGCTCACGGCCGACGACGAGATGAGGTACACCACTATGCGATAGGTTCCCTCTTCCCCCTCAATGATCGCGGAAGGTGCCAGGATTTGGGGGTAGAATTGACGGATCAAGCGGGATAACTCATCAATGGATTGGGCAGGACGGTGTGCCCGCAACTTGCGGCCCAGCGCTGTCAGTGTCTGCCTTACCGACCGAACTTGCGGCACACCTTTACAAAAGGCCAGCCACAGACAAAACAGGCTCACAGCGTAGAACAGTACCGCTGTGTCGTAATACCTTCGGTCGTGATACAGCCTCCATGAGCTGCATAGGGATAAGGCAATGGACACAGCAAACAGAAGCACTCTGACTGCTATCATTAACCGCCGTTTCGTCATGCCTTCCCCTTGCTATTGTACAGTCTCACTCGCTCCAGGGGGCAAACTTCTGGATGCGGTTGTTTCGACTATCGGCCACATACACACTCCCATCCGGCCCGATCCCGATCCCCATCGGTCGCCGAAACTCCCCCTCCCCTTCTCCCTCTCTCCCCCAACCTCCTATCAACTCTCCTAACTTCCCGTACACCAGCACCCGATGACGCGGCAGGTCCGTCACATACACCCATTCCCCACTCACCGCCACGTGGTGCCCTTCCGCCGTGTGGCTCTCAGGTATCCCCCACGCCCTCACGTACGTCCCATCCCTCTGCAACACCTGCAACCGCCGATTGTCCACATCCGTCTCGTACAACAACCCGTCCTCATCTATCGCTAACCCCACCGGCCCATACAACTCTCCAGGCCCACTCCCCTGTCGTCCGATCTCCCCTATCTTCAGCCCTTCTTTACTGTACTTCACCACCCGTGAGGTCCCTGTGTCCGCCACGTACAGCACACCTCCCTCATCCACCACCAACCCCCTGGCATGGAAGAACCCCGACTCAGGTCCCCCCACCTTCCCCTGCCACTCCCCTCCTCCGTCAAACCGATGCACCCAGTTGGTGTACGAATCCAGCACCCATACCTCCCCATTTGGCCCTGTGGCCACTGCCAGGGGCTCCACGAAGGGCTCGTCCCCACCCTCCCAGGCAGCCAGGAACCGCCCGTTGGCGTCGAACTTCTGCACCCGCTTATTGCCCAGGTCGGCCACGTAGACGTTGCCTTCCCCATCCACCGCTACGTCCACCGGCTCCTCAAACTGCCCCGCAGCGGAGCCCTGACTGCCCCACTGGAGGATAAACCGACCAGTGCCCAGTTCACCAACGAGGGTCTCCACCGGCAGCGGGGTGGCAATGGCCACGGGTTGCTGCACCCCTGGCGTCGGTGTCGCCTGCTCCGCCACGGGCGGGAGCGTGATGGGGGGCAATGAAGCCAGATCCACTGTACCTGGCGGAAAGAGCACCTGGGCCGGTAGGAACTCCATGGGGCCACGAGGCGGCTGCCACAAGACCTCCATGGTGACGCCGCCGCCATCCTGGAAGTACTTTATATCAATATCGTGCGGGCCAGCTTGCAGGTTCACACTGTTGGAAGCACGGCGTGAGCTATGCACACCACCATTGTCTACCACCAGTTGATCGTCAATGTACACGTAGGAGCCATCATCGGACAGCGTTTCAAAGACGTAGGCACCAGATTCGGGGGCATTGATTATTCCCTGCCACCACACGCTGAACGAGGGGAGCTGTAGCTGCCGATGAACGGCGATGAGAGGATCTACCATCTCGTACAACACCGGACCATCCCAGTCCAGTCCCCGGTAGTAGCGCGCCAAAAGGCCCTGCTGGTAGCCCTCAACTACGACGTTGGCCTCACCTGACACCGTCAGAGCCAGCAGCCCCACTCGTCCCGGTTTGTCGGGGTCCATGAGCCTCGCATAGGTGGCGCTGGGAAACTTCTCCTGCAACAGGGCCATGATCTGACGGTTGCGGGTAGTGGGCTCCAGCAAGAAGGCCAGCGGCTCGTCCTGGGGGAATTGATTGAAGAGAAGTACTGCCGCAGGCTCGAAGAGGCTGTAAGAACGTTGAGTGGGAGACTCACCGGAGCGATAGGTAAGAAAACGCACTGAGCGGGCCACATAGTAGCGATCACTGAGAAAAACGTGATAGTCGTCCAGATAGGGCCTGGTGAGTTTGCCCGCCGCCAATCCATCTTCAAAGAAGCCATGCATGAAGCGCCGTGTGGGGCCGATGTAGTCACGATAGGTACCATAGACCACCACAGCCAGCACTGGGACTGCCAGTGCGACGAGCAGCCACTGGCGGCGTTTTCCTACGATTGCCGTCAACTGCTCCCAACATACGCTCAGGAAAAGGCCGGCGAACATGTAGGCTGGTGGGATGGCGCCGATGCAACGGTTGCCATTGGGCATGGCCAGCACGCCCAGCATCAGTGTCAGAATGGTCCAGGTCAGCAACAGAAGGTGGGCCGGCTTGCGCCAATTGACCAAACTGTATATCGCACCCAGCACAAAGAACACCGATACCGGCGACTCCATGAGCGATTCGTTGATGAAGAAGTCGTTGCCATTGCCCCGGTAGTTGAACATCAGCAGCGCTGCTTTGACATTGTCCCACAGTGGAGAGAGATTTCCCACCTCACGGATTCGCCAGGTGACCATGACCTGTTGGCTCCGCGCCATGACGGCTACGGGATGCTTGAGGATGTATACCCCCATCGGGATCATGCCCATGGCGAAGGCGAGAGCGAGCACCGCGAGACCCCGATAGTTGCGTCGCAGGAAGCCGCGCTCGGTGATGAGCTTGTAGAGGATGAAGAGGCCCACGATGACAGGAACAATACGGCCGCCTTCGTAGGTGTTGAGGCTCATGGCCAGGGCCAGGCCGGCCCACACGAAATCCAATTTCCGCGCTGATTTGAGACCACGCCAGAGGAAGTAGAAGGCCAGCACCTCGAAGAGAGGCACCATGATGGCCCGCCAGCCCACTTTGCTGAAGGTGATGTGCCAGCCTCCTGTGGCCAAGAGAAAGGTCGCCCAGAAGGCACGCTCGGCATTGAAGAGAAATCGAGCGAAGAAATAGAAGGCCACCACGGTGACCAGACCCACCATGGCTGCCGTCAGCTTGATAGCCAGAACTGTAGGGCCGACCAGCTTCATGAGGCCGGCCATGAGGTATATGAAGAGGGTTTCGTGACCAGCTCCGATGTGAGTCGCGTACGGTGTATAGGGCCGACCCCCAAGCACCTCCAAAGCGATGAGGGCGTTGATGGCCGAATCGTCGTGGAGACCCGGCGGCACTTCGTCCAGGTTCCACAGGCGGAAGAAAACGGCTACCAGCACCAGCAGGACGAATAGCCACGGCTCTGGCCGGCGCAGGGCAGCCTTGACATCGGTTCGGAGAACAGGCCAGCGGGTCAGGAAGCTCGCTGCTTTTGGCCGCAGATGGCGGAGCCAGGCCAATGAGGGCCACCAAAAGGCGAACACCAGCAGAGCCAGGCTGAGCAGCCACAGGCGCAGCCCCTGGTTGGATCGCTCCAGGTTGAAGTCGCGCAGGGACAGCAGCCCAACGAGAACAGCGCCGGCCAGCGTAGCGATCCTGGGCCAGTTCTGGATGATGATGCGCTTTGCCGATTCCCTCAGACCCAATGAATCCAGAATTGCTCTGCGGGGATTGCCAAATCCCCGCTCAGGAGTGGGGCGCTTCGGCAACGACCGGTAGGCATAGGCGGCCAGCACCATGGCCGCGCCGTACAGGATGGCCGCATCGCTCAGGTGAATCCGCTGATCCACCCAGCGTTGGCCTGACAGTGCCAGGAAAAAGGCAATAGCGAGTAGTAACAAAGGCTTCATTTGAAACTCATCAGATCACCACCGCCTCGCCAAAGAAATGCAGAGCGGCAAAAGCCAGCGCCAGGCCTGTCGCATCCAAGAGCCTGCTTGAGAGCTGGAGTTGAGCCTTTAGGCGGTTTTTGGGGGCCAGCGAACCGGCTAAAGCCTCAACTTCAACGGGCTCGAATAGAAATTGCACGCTCCTTCACTGAAGTCTCTCGCTCTCGAACTTCTGAACGCGGTGGTTCAAGGTATCGGTCACGTAGAGGTTGCCCGACTCATCCACGGTGAGGCCCACGGGGACGCGGAACTGCTCCAGGCCGCCCCACTGGTCCAGAAGCTCGCCCTCACGGGAATAGCGCCGCACCTGGTGCTCCTCAGGGCTGGTGACGAAGAGGCTGCCGTCGGCGGCCAGGGCCAGGTGAGGGCCGTTGTAGGCACTGGCCACGGGGATGGCCCACTCACCCTGATAGCGGCCGAAGAGGTCCCAATGCTGAATCCGCAGGTTGGCCACGTCGGCCACGTAGAGGTCGCCCCCTGGGCCGATAGCCACGTCGGTAGGCTCCAGGAGTTGGCCGGGACCGCTCCCCTTATCCCCGAACTGGGTCAACCGGTTGCCCTGGATATCGTATTTGATTATGCGACAGCCCCCGGTGTCGGCGATGTAGATGTTGTCCTGGGCGTCAACGGCCATTCCCCGAGGATGGAAGAGCTGGGCCTCCGGCCCGCCGAAGCGGCCCAGAGGTTCGCCATCAGTCGTGAAACGATAGATCCACCCCGGCTCGGAGTCGAGGACCAATACCTGGCCCTGACTGGCCACGACTACTGCCAGAGGCTCGACGAAGTTCTCCTCCCCGCCGCTCCAGGCCAGGAGGAATTCACCATGGTCATCAAACTTCTGAATACGGCGGTTGCCGGTGTCGGCTACGTAGGCGTTCCCCTCCTGGTCAACGGCGATGTCGCGAGGCTCGCTGAACAGCCTCTCGTCCGCCCCTGGGCCACCCCAGATCACGGGCTGGCCCAGAGCCATCTCCTGGGGCTTGGTGGGCAAAGGTAGGGGTGTCGCCGCGTGTACCACGAGCTCAGGGTAAGCCCCCTGGGGTGGAAGAAGTCGCTCCGAGGGTATGACCTGCTGCCCGCCACCGGGGGGTCTCCAGTAGAGATTGACGTGGGAATGGTTGCTCTTGTCCACGTAGCGCACGGCGATGTCGTGCCAGCCCGCCGTCAGGCTGATCTGTCCCTCACGGTATTGGTTGGGCACGTGAGTTTCCGCCACCGGCTGCCCGTCAACGTAGAGCCAGGAATCGTCAATGGACTCCAACCCGAAGCCGTAGGTCCCGTTCGTAGGAGCCTCCAGTTTGCCCGTCCACTCCACGGTGTAGGGCCTGCGCAGCAGAGTGACGTGAAAATAGAGGGCCAGGGAGGGATCAATCTGTTCCAGGGCTGGCTCTCCCGCCCACTCCAGGCCCCGGTAGTAGCGGCCCAGGAGGCCGTTGTTGGTCACCGGCGGGACGGTATAGAGAAACTGTTGAGGAATCGAATTGGGCGGCTCCCCCGGTGGCTGCCAGTAGAGATCCACTCGTCCAGCCCCGCCCTCAGCTTCCACTCGCAAGGCATGGTTGCCTTTGGCCAAGAGAAGCTTGGCCTCGCCAGGCTCATCCAGCAGGAGGTTCTCGTCCAGATAAACCCGGCCCTCGGCCGGGGCGATGAGACCCAGGTTGTAGCGCCCATATCGCGGGACGTAGAGCACCCCCTCCCAGCGGGCACTGAAGGGCGCGGGCAAGGGCGGATCGGCTTCCCAGTCGAAACTGAGCTGGGCATCTTTGCTTTCCAGGATGAGCTTCCCTTCGTCTTCGCTTCCCTGGTAATAACGGCCCACCAGTCCCTGGATGTCCTTGATCTGTCCGGGCGTCAGTTGGCAAGAGTATAGCACAGCGGGGCCGCCGTAGGGAGATTGGAACTCCTCAAAGAGTCCCCCAGGGTAGTACCGCCTGGCCTCCAGGAACAGGGGACGCCTCTCAGGATCAAAGAAGAGCACCGCCTCTCGTTCCCCGCTCTCCCGCAGGGGCATAGTGGCGTTGGTCTCCAGGCGGTTGTACTGGGTCACGTTACTGGCCAGAAAGCGCAAGACGGGGTGGTTATGATATAGGGAGATGACGTGGAAATCGTAATCGGGACCCATGTCGGCCATGCGGCGGGCGGTGAGGGTCTCGGCAGTGGAGAAAGCGTTCCAGACGGCGAAGTCCCTGGCTTGCACCCGGAAATAGGTGTGCATGTTCTTCCAGCCGACGTAGGCCAGCAGCAGGCAGCAAGCAGCAGTCGGCAGCCAGGCCCAGCGTCTCACCACTTTGTCCCATTCCGTGGCGATGAGGTACAGGGGGACGCAGGCCAGGACGTAGGCCGCAGGCAAGCTGCCGATGGCCCGCAGGGATTGGGGAGCCTCGAACTCCAGGGAGAGGATCCCGCCGCAGAGCATCACCAAAAGCCAGGCCACCAGCAGCAAGTATTTGGGCTGGAGTCCACGGTACAGGCTGTAGCCCAGTCCCAACACCAAAAGAGCAGAGGTGACGAAATCCAACATCGGCCTGCCGGGCAGGTTGTGGCGGCCGTTGGGGTCACCGCGATAGTTGAACATCAGGAGATGCTGCTTCGCGCTTTGCTTCACCACTTCGATGGCCTGGGAGCGCGTTTTCCCTTTGAATATCGAGGTGACGCGGGTGCGATCGGAGAAAGCCTGGGGGTTTCGCCAGGCGAATTGGCCCACCGGGGCGAAGACCAGCAGGGCCGCCAGGACGAAGACAAGGATGCCCAGGTAATGACGCCGCGCAAAGCCTCTCTCAATAATGGCCTTATGGATCAAAAACAACCCGACAACGGGAGCAAACAAATAGAAAGCGGAATAGAAGCAGGCCCCAAAACCCATAGCTACGCCGCCCAGAGCGAAATCCAAGTTTCGGCCAGGGCGGTGTCCTGAGCTTGTCGAAGGGCGCAATCCTCTCATCAGAAAGTAGAGTACCAGAAGCTCGAAAAAGGGAGCGGTAATGCAATACATCCCGATGCGGCTGAAGTTAACTCCCCAACGGGAGATAGCGATGAGAAAGGCCAGGATCAACGCCAGTCGCCGATCACCGAAGAACTCGCGGCCAAAGAGATAGGCGGCCATCACCATCGCCATGCCGAAGAGGGCGCTGACAACTCGGACAGGGACGATGCCTATGCCAAAGAGCTTGAATGCGAAGGAGATCAAGAACATGAAATGGGCCGGGGAGTTGGTAGGCCGCATGTAGATGGGGCGATAGGCGGGATCGTCCAGGAGGCGTTTGGCTTCCAGGCCGTTCACCGCCTCGTCGTACCAGACGCCGAAGGGGAGGGAGTCCAGGTCGTAGAAGCGCACAAAAGCAGCGACGATGAGGATTGCGAGCAGGATAACGGTCTCTGTTTTGAGGGGCCAGAGCCGGGAGAAAAACTGCCGGAGGTTCCACTTCCCCGGTGTGAACTCCATCGCCCAGAAGGCAGCTACAAAGAGGACACCGCTGGCCATGTAGAGGAGCCAGGCGGTATTAGTAGTGGGAGAACCGCGCCCGAAGAGGCGCAGCGAGAGAAGGGTGCAAATCCCGGCCAGAGCCAGCAATGCCAGGCCCCAGCCCAACTGGCGGGGCGAGATCCCTGGTAGAGGAGAGATCCCCGCCCCAAGCTTTGAGCTTTGAGCTTTGAGCTTTGAGCTTCGACCACGGTTAGCATAGACCAGGAGCACCACTGCCACGAGGTAGAGGATCAAGGCGTCGTTAATGCGGTCTATTCGGAAGCGGCTCTGGGCGAAGAATCCCAAGCCCACCGCCGCCAGGGTCAGTACTAGGTTAGTGATTTTGCGTCGGTTTTGCATGGTTGGCAGATGGCGGATATTGGGTATTGGATATTGGCTATTGGCCAATTGGGGCGAATTTCATCACCCGATGGTTGGCCGAATCAATCACGTAGACGTTGCCTTCTCCATCAACGGCGACGCCCGTCGGGAGGCTGAAGGTTTTGCTGTCGAAGCCGTACTCGCCGAAGGTGGCTACGAACTCGCCGCCCTGGTCGAAGACGAGCACTCGATAGCCTTCGGGATCGGTGACGTAGACACGCCCACCGCCAGCGGCCAGGTAGGGCTTGTTGACCACCGACTGGCCGTACCAGCCATTTATCGGCCACTTGGTGACGAACCTTGCTCCCTCCCCAGGGGGGGCGTCGAACTTCTGCACCCGCTGGTTCCAGGTGTCGGCCACGTAGATGTGGGTTCCCTGCTCGTCAATGGCAATGCCCACGGGTTCGTCCATGAGGCCATCCTCCACCCCGAAACCGCCCCATTGATCGAGGAAGTCACCATCGGGACTGAACACCTGCACCCTCTTGTTCCCCGTGTCGGTAACGTAGACATTGCCCGCCGCGTCAATGGCTACGTCGCGCGGCCCCCAGAATAAGCCCTCATCGCCGGTAGCTCCGTAGCCACCCCACTGCCGCAGGAGATTCCCCTCGGCGTCGAATTTCTGCACGCGATGATTCCAGGTATCGGCCACGTAGACGTTGCCTTTGGCATCCACAGCAATACCCCAAGGTTCCTTAAATTGACCTGGGCCATCCCCTTCGTTGCCCCATTGGGTGATGAACTGGCCACCTGGGTCGAACACCTGGATACGGTGGTTGCCGCTATCGGCGACGTAGACGTTGCCCGCCTCATCCACCGCGATGCCGCGCGGATCCTGAAACTGGCCCTTGCCTTTACCCTGGCTGCCCCAGACCTGCACGGCCGCCGCCTCGCGCTTGCCCTTTTCATAGGGGTCCTCCACCAACTCTATCGGCGCCGGGCCGACGCCGTAATCCCAGAGCTGGTTTATCACGTCCTTGCGCACGCAGAAGTAGAACTCGTCCCTGTGATACCAGTCGTCGGCAGAGCGGGGGTACTTGCGATACCACAAGATGTTCCACCACTCACGCCGCTTGGCCGGATCCCGTACAATGTCAAGGAGCTTGCTTGGGGTCCAGTTCTTGTACTCCTCCATGGGCCACCAAATCTGTCGCCGCTTGAACCAGTAGTAGTTGTCGCCCAGGAAGGGTCTGACCTTGGAGTCGTTGGGCGGACCTACGAGGACTATCGGTGCGTCAAGAGCCTGCTTTGTAGGCTGAGCGCCAAAATAGGCCAGATTGGGATAATCTTGCAAGTACCACTCGAAGGGCCAGGTGGACTCGTTGTCGTAGGCCACTTTGATCTGCTTATCGCCCACTGTCCGCCGCGAGATGTCCTCGATCTCTTTCACGGTACGGGTAATACCAGCAGTGCCGTGAGCGTAGACGATGAACTCCTTGGCCGTATCGTAGTTTATGTAAGCCGCCATCACACTGACGCGAACGGTGAGAATGCAGAGAAGCACAAAGACGGTGACGAAGATCACTTGCAGGCTGCGCCTCGTCCCCAGGGCTCGCCAATAACGCACCACGCCCGCCACCAGGATAGCGCCTACCACCAGAGCCGCCAGCCACTGCAGAGTGCGGCTCAGTTGAGCCAGCGACCTCCCCTGGAAAGGAGCCGCCGTGATAAGAGCCGATCCAGCAAAGAGAATGAGGATCAACAGCAGGGCCAGGATCGCCCCACCGCCCCGCCAGAGCCTCCGCCAATCAATCCGCTCGAAAACCTGGCCGACGAAATACCCGGCCATGACCATCATCGGCAGGACAGGATGCACGACCAACCAGGGCATCTTCTCGCCAGCCCAACTGTAGATAACCACGCTCATGATCAACCAGTAAATGAAAAACTTTAAACTTTCAACTTCAAACTTTAAATCTTGAGCTTTGGATTCTGAACTTTGAAGTTTGAACTTTGAAGTTTGAAGTTCGTACCCTATCCCGATTAAGCTGAATATCAGCGGCACGAACTCATACATGGGCATGAGGATGAAGTAGTAAAACCAGGGTTGGCTGCCGCGCTGGACGTCATGTTGAGCCAGCCAATAGCCCAGGGACCCAAGCACGCCCGTGGCGAAGCCCTGGCCGTTGGTGAAGAAAGTGGTGTACAGGACGATGTAGATGCCGTAGAACAGTCCCGCCGAGATGAGCCAGCGCTTCCAATCCCACCAGACGCCGATGATAGCAGAGATGACTAGCAGGACAAGGAAGGTTGCGCCGGAGCGAACGATTCCCGCCTGGCTATAGTCCAGGGGGTCGGCGCGCAGAAGGTATTTGACGGGAAAAGCGGCGAGGAGAGGCAAGACCAGAGTGGCCATCAGTAGGGCCAGCTCGAAGGCCGGGAAGCTCTTTATCGCCCGCTCCCTGTCGCCCAGCCATTGGACGAAGAAGAGTAGCACCAGGAAGGAACCGAGGATAGCGCCATTCATAAAGGTAACTTCTTTGGTGCAGAAAGAGAGGGACAGGATCACAACCAGCAGATAGAGGTGGAAGCTCTTGCGTTCCTCCAGGTATCTGAACATGGCGAAGATGAGCAGCAGAGTCCAAACGACGATGTAGACATCGTTGCGGATGTAGCGGGAGTAAAAGAGAAGAGAGGGCGAGATGAGAAACAGCACCGAAGCAATCAGCGCCCCCGTCCGCCCCAGCCATTTGCGAAACAGGTAGGGCAGCGCGACCAGGATCACACCGAAGAGGGCGGGCACCATGCGGGCCGTGTAGTCGTTCACGCCAAAGAGGAGGTGTATGAGAGCGTTGGCCTCGAAGAGGAAGGGGCCATGGCTGGCGGGGTCGTGTCGGTAGCCCTGGCCGGCGTACAGCTTCCAGGACCAGTTGCCGTGCCAGCTCTCGTCGTGGCTAAACGCCCGCGCTCCCAGGTCCCAGAAGCGGGTAGTTAGGGCCAGAACGATGAGAAGCAGATAGAACGCCGTTTCCCAGTTCAGGCTGAAAAGAAGCCGAATAGGAGTATCGAGAAAACTACTTTTTTCAGATGGAGATTTTTGCATTGGAGTCACCTTTCATAATTGGTCAGTTGGTCAGATAGTCCTTGGTCATTTGGTCATTGGACTTTGGATGGCGGTCAGAAACCAGGTTTTTAGAACTTTTTGTACCCAAAACACGCGCAATTGCGGGCACTTTCGACACCCGGGAAGCACTGTGGAGCAAAAAACCTGGTTTCTCCTTATTCACCGCCTACCTGCGGCGGCTCTTGCTTCACCCACAAAATCACATTGTCGGTTTGCACCGGTGTCGAGGCGCGGCGATAGAACAGCCAGCGCGTCAGATCGAGCCCTAAAAGGCCCTGGGGCTTCCAGGAGGATGCAAGCGCAAAATCCTGCCCGCTGTACTCGGCCCCCAGGGTCGGTTCCTGCTCATCGGCCGGAGCGATGACTACGGGCGTATCTATGGAAGGGCTGAGCTGGGCCACGAATTCGACATCATCGAAATCGCGCAGGTACCAGGCCAAAGCAGGCCCCGCACCCTGATGCACGGTCACGGCAATGGCCCTGGAATCGCCACTTCTCCTGCTGGACACCATCTCTACGGTCTCCACCAGATCGAAGATGCCGCGAGAGGTGGGGGAAGCAACCATGATCTCGCGGGGGTCGCTGTTCCGCCGATAGTTCAAGTAACAACTGATGCTCACGGTCAGGAAAGTTAAGGTGAGCAACAAGACTAGCCCTCCCGCCCGCCAGGCTGGCTTCGGCCCGAAGGAGATCCAACAGAGAACGAGCAAGCCGATCAAAACAAAGCCGGCGGCCAGAGCCAAAAACAGATAGTTCTGCCGGCCGCTGAAAGCATAGCCACCCAGTTGCAGGCCCAAATTCACGACTACGGCGCACGCCACGACAGCGAACAAACCCTCTCGTCCCCAGACAGCTTTCGCCACCAGCTCATCGAGCAGACGCCCGATGAACGCGCCCGCCAGCAAAGCCAGCGGCAACACGATCAGCAGCACATCGCCCGGGCTCCGACCGCCGGCGACGAGGTAGATCAAGAACGCCACTATCGTCCAATAGACCAGGAAAAGGGAGAAGAGGTCGCGCCGCTTCAGCAGGTAGACCATCGCCGCCAGGCCGAAGACGAGGATCAGCGGCTCGTAGACGAGCAGCAACTGGAGATGGTGATACCACGGGTGGCCCCCAGCCTGCGGTTGGAAAGCGGACAGCCAGCCAGTGAACAGGTCTATGCTGTCCTGCAAGCCTGAGAGGTGAAGCAAGAAGCCTGTGCAAATCAGGGCAAAGATGAGGACGAGCAAGGCTGCGCAATCCCTTAGCAAGCTGTTGCTCCCGCGTGCGACCTGCCAGGCGTCGGAAATCCGCTGCCAGTACTCGCTAGGGCCTGCGAACCTGTTGACCAGAGCGAGCACCAGCCCGAAGGTGACGACGACGAGGATGAAGGTGAAAGTCCCTGCCCCCGCGCTCAAGGCCAGGCCCAGAGCAGCCGCTGCCAGGTACAGATGCTTCGGCTGCCGCTGGTCGAGATAGCTGAACAGTCCCCAGGTTATGGCCAGAGCGCAGGCCGCGACGATGATCTCGCCCCCCAGGTAGCGGGAGAAGAAGAGGGTCGAGGGTGAAATTGCTAAGAGAAACGAGGCCGCCAGAGCGCCCATCCGCCCCAGATGCCGACGCAAGAAGTAAGGCCCGATCACCAGCAGCGCTCCGCTGAGAGCCGGCACCAGCCGAGCCAGAAAGTCATTGGCTCCGAACAAAGCAAAGAGGAGCATGTTGCTGGTAAAGAGAAGGGGGCTGGATTGTCCCAGGGCTGAACCCTGGGGCAAGCCTGGCGCGGAGCGCCAGGCCGCCAATGCCTGGGCCGCTTCCCCGGCCTGCATGGGCCGATCGCCCAGCCCGTAGAGCCGCAACCCCACCGCCACCAGCGCGATGATGAGATAGAGAGCCACCTCCACCGTCAGCGACGATGGCTTGACTCTTTCTCTGGTAAGTTTCGCTACAGTCATGCTTTCGTTCCTTCCCGAACACTACAACGGATTGGGAATATAACGGATTGAGAGCAAAGTATCCGTTCCTTTCTAAATCCGTTGTAGTGTTCTACGGCCGCCGCTCATAAATGGTCACGTTGCCCTGCTGGAAAGCCACGTCCATGAAGCGATCAAATTTGGCCAGGGCGGCTGGGCTGTACTTGCCTCGCTCCAAGGGACCCACGTAGACATAGGTTATATCATATTTTTCCAATAGCGTCAAGACGTGCTTGGTATCCGTGCTGCTGTAGATCGCATTGATGTCAGGCTTACGTCGGCCCGGCTCCTCGTAGCTTCCCCGCCACTGCTGCTCGTGGAAGTCCCAACCCAGCACCGTGGGCAGCCCCGTGCGACTGGATACCCGCCCGTACGCGGAGAAGGAGCCACCCGAGGCCTCCAGGATGACCGGCGTGTCCGGCACGTGTTGGTTGAGCCATTGGACGGCGGCATACTCATCGGGGGAATGTTGGCGCACCCAGGCCAGGCCATCCAGGGTCGGTTGGGGAGCAAAGCCACCGGCCTTGTCGAAGCCCGCCGCCAGGGGGTAGACCATGCCCAGGGCGACGAGCACCGCCACTCCCGCCAGGAACAGCGAGCGGCCCAATCCTTTCGCCTTTTCGATGACGTAATACACCCCGTAGGCACTGGCCAGAGCCAGCAGCACCCAGGCCTGGTAGTAGAACTTGAACACAGTGTTCATGCGAGTGCCGAAGGTGTCCCGCAGGTAGACGAACTCCACGCTGAGGGTGAGCAGCAGTCCGGTGGCGATGATAAGTAGCACGAAGAGGGTGCTCGGTTCAGCGATTCTCCCCTCACCTTTCCCCGCTTGCAATCTCCGCCAGAGCAGCGCGACGACCCAGGCGATCAGCAGGGTCAAAAAGAGCCATGTCCAGGGGTCGCCCAGGCGGATGGTGATGAGCATCCTGGCCAGCGAGGGCAAATCGGCCCCGCCGATCTGCTGCCGGACCCTCTCATTTGCCAAGATGCTTTGCAGGAAGGCCTGCCCTCCGGCAGTGAGCATGACCAGAGCGACGGAGCCCAGGACGGCCAAAGGCGGCAGAAATATAGTCCAAAACAGAACGTTCAGGCCGCCACTCACCAGATTCTTGCTCTCGACCTCGGCTCTCAGTCGCCTCGTCGCCAACGCTGCAAAGCCAATGATGACGAACAAGAATGGCCCAAAGAAGATCAGGTACTGGTGCAGCCTGGTGGGGTTGAAGAGATTGGGCAGGATACCCCCGGCCTGCGACTGGAAGCCGAGGTAGAAGGGCAGGTAGAGGAGGCCGCCGAGCAGCGCCAGTCCAATGGCCGTGTAGACGACATCTCTCACCAAAGCCCAGTTGATTTTCCCATAGTGTCCATAGCGGTGCAGCCCGTAGGCCATCGCCATCACGAACAGGTAAATGGGGAAGTCCCAGGTGTTGAGGAAGGCGAGGCTGCCCAGGCAGAGGGCGTAGAGGAGTGGATGTTGGAGGTTGGAAAATGGAGAATGGAGATTGGAGATTAGAGATTGGAGATTGGAGATGGGAGGGTGGAGGTTGGAGGTTGGAGTTTGGAGTTTGGATTTTGTAACCTTTTGCCTGAGCACATTGAGTGCCAGGGCCAGCGTGAGCAGGACGAAGGGCAAGGCCAACACGTGGGGGTGCATGTCGCCCAGCATGAAGCTGAAGAAGGGGAACTCGTCAATGACCTCCACGCTGTTGCCCAACAGGTCCTTGTCGTGGATGACGCGGGAGGCGCGCCACCACCACCATCCCCCGCCGAGATCGAACCACCTCCCAGTGACCTGCCCTCTACTCACCAGCTCTTTTATGTCGAGCCAGTTCCAGAACCCGGCCGAGCCCAGCCCTTTGGAGTAGAGTACTTCGAAGATGCTCTCCAGATTGCCAAGGATGGCGACGAAGAGGGGGCCGAGGAGGGGGGCGAGGTAATGAGTTAATGAGTTAATAGGTTTTCCTCGTTGACTCGTTGACTCATTGCCTCGTCCCTCCAGGAGGTTGTACACCAGCCCGTAGGCTCCCGTCACCGTCAGAGCGAACAGCAGCGTGATGCCCAGGTTGAAGGCCACGGCGGAAGCCACGCCCGACAGCCTGGTGAGCAGGGCCATCATCAGGTAGCCGAAGTAGTAGTAGCTGATGCCGAAGCCGGAGAGCCAGGGGTCGTGGGGAGGGAAGGTGTCGCTGCGCAGGATGGCGTTGAGGAAGGCGAACTCCATGGGCTTCTCGGTGCCCATGATCTCAGGGTTGTAGGCTCGGAAGAGGGCGAAGAGGGCGAAGGCCAGGGCGAAGAGGGCTTCGTTGGCGATGACCAGGCGCCTGTTCCCGCGCAGGAAGCTGGCCAATCCCGTCTCTCGGTTTCCCCTGGAGTAGAACCACCAGGAGCAGACCGCCACCACCAGGATCGAGAAGACGATGCCTCCCCAACTGTGGCGCAGGAAGCCGAAGCTGGCTCCGATCCAGAGGACGTAGCTGGTCAGCAGGATGCCCAGCGGCCTGGCGAAGGCGTAGCCCCTGTCGGGCAGGTTCTTGAACAGCCGCTGGGTAAGGGGGAGAGCTGCCAGGCTCAGAATTTCAACGATCAGCCACCAGGTAAAAACAGCGAGCATTGTCACCACTCCTATCCTTCCAATATGACAGCGAATCACCAGGATGAAACGAATCTTATTCGGTAAATCCTTGAATTCGTTGTCATATCTGGGCGATATCGCACACTACCTCACACCGTATCCAACAGAGGCTTCCCCCTGGTCTCGGTCCCCAGGGCCAGGACTGCCAGCCCTCCGACGGCGAAGGCCACAGCGTAGAGGCTCAGGGCGGCGACCAGCGAGATGGGCAACAGGTAGGCCCCCAGAATGGGCGCGATGGCCCCGGCGATACGGGCCATGCCGCTGGCCCAGCCCATGCCTGTTGAGCGGATCTCCGTGGGATACGATTCCGGGGTGTAGGCATAAACGACGCCCCAGGCCCCCAGGCAGAAGAAGGACATGAGCACCGCCGAGCCTACAATCAAGGACAGCTCCCCCGTCACGGCGAAGAGGTAGGTGAAAAGACCGCTCAGGACCAGATAGACGCCCAGCGTCGCTTTTCGGCCCACCCGCTCCACCAGGTAGGCGGCGGAGAAGTAGCCTGGCAACTGAGCCAGGGCCATCAGGAAAACGTTCTGATAGGTTTTCAGGAAGGTGAAGCCCCGCTGCACGAAGATGCTGGGCAGCCAGATGAAGACGCCGTAGTAGCCCAGGGAGATACAGAACCAGGTGATCCAGAACATGACGGTGGTGCGGGCGAAGCGAGGCTTCCAGAGGGCGAAGACGGTCACGCCGCGCTTGCGCTTCTCCACCCTGAGCCGCTCCACGGGGAACTCGACCCCGTTCTCGGCGGCCACCTGCCGCAGCACCGCCCGGGCCTCCGCCTCCCGCCCCTCCACCAGCAGGTAGCGGGGGGACTCAGGGACGTAGCGGCGGATGAAGTAGATGATGAGACCTGGCAGGGCCGAGATGGCCAGCAGGACTCGCCAGCCAAAGCGGGGCATCACCAGCCAGGCCAGCCCCGCAGCCGCGATGGTGCCCAGGGCCCAGAAGCTCTCCAGGTAGACCAGGTAGCGCCCTCGCTTCTCCGTGGGCAGGTACTCGGCGAAGATAGAGTAGTCCACCGGCAGCGTGCCTCCCACGCCGAAGCCGGTGATGCCCCGCAGCAGGGCCAGCACCAGGTAGTTGGGCGACAAGGCCGAGAGGAAGCCGAAGACGGAATCAATGAGCACCGTGGCCTGGAAGCCCAACTTGCGGCCGATGTAGTCGGAGATCGTGCCCCAGAACCAGGCGCCGGCCAGCATACCCAGGAAGATAGCGGTGCCGATGAAGCCAGCCTGGCCTTTGGTCAGCCCCCACTCGCGGATCACGGCGGGCAGGGCGAAGGCGATGAGCAGCACCTCCATCGCATCCGCCGCCCAGCCCACCCCGCAGATGATCATCAGCTTGCGCTGAAATGCTCCGAAGCCGACCTGCTGGATCGCTTCGTCGAAAGTCCATTCTCGTGCTGTGATTTCGGTCATGATTTAACTCTCCTTTTTATTGATTGTCGCTCGGACGCTAGCTCTGTAGCCCTACGACCGCCTGATCCGATTGCCTGCCACGAAGGTCCAGCCCCTCAGGCCCGCCGTTCTCCTCGATTAGCTTCAGTATCTCTTCCCTGGTGTATTCGCTCATTCTCGCTCTTCTATCACCACTCCCTCCGGGATCTCGAAGCCCTCTGGCCAAGTAGTGTGGTGGTCGGCTACTGCACCTTCGAGCTTTGCCCTGAGTATCCTATCATACAGGTCGTCCGCTAGGAGGTTTGCGTCCATCAGGTCGGCTCCGTTGAGTTTTGCGCCCCTCAGGTCGGCCTCTACGAGATTTGCGCCCCTCAGGTTGGCCCCTTGGAGGTTAGCGTCCTCCAAGTCGGCCCTGAACAATATCGCCCTCGACAAATCCGCCTCTCTTAGGTCAGCCCCACCTAAATCGGCGTCAGTTAGGTCAGCACGGAACAACTTAACACCCTGCAAGTCTTGGTCGCGCAAGTCAACCTTTTGGAGATTGGCACGTCCCAAGTCAGGCTGCTTCCCTTCCGCTCGGGCTATCTGAACGAAGTCCATCACTTCAGCCGTTTGTATTCTGTCGCCTAGCAGCCGTTGGCGAATGAGCTTGGTGCGTTCTCTGCGGGCCTCGATCGCGTCGTTCCGTAAACTGAGCCAGTGGTTCAGAAGCGACCCCAGCACCGCGACAGCAAGGGTAAGAATACCGCCAATGATCACACCAAGTAGACCTTCAGACATCTCTTGCCTCCAAGATGTCGGCCCTGGCCAGTTCCGCCCGATCGGGTATGATAATCGCCGCTGTTTCAGTACTCACCGTCAGCTCCTCTATGGCTCAATCTCTCATAAACCCGCGCAAGCCCCTTCATGGCTTCGCGGTTGGAAGGGTCCAAGGCCAGCGCCTGCTCGAAGTGATCACGAGCTTGGTCATACCAGCCTTGTTCGAGGGCCATCTGTCCAAAGGTTATGAGTTTGTCTACGTCTGTAATCATTGGGCTCCCCTTATGGACACGACCCTTGGGCCGCTCCTCGCCTACTGTAGGCGGCTTTGACTTGGCTATTTTCTCTATTGCAACCTCAGTGGCTACTGTAGGTGGCTTTGACTTGGCTATGTTCTCTATTGCGCCCCCGCGATCCGCTTTGTGTCGCATCGCAACCTCAGTCAGTAAAGTCTGACAAAGCTCTAGGGGAAATTCTTCGCCTGACTCCCCAGTGATGTAGTGTTGAAAAGCTTTGGGGCTAGCCTCCCTACCTAGACTCTTTTGACCTTCGATGAACCTGCCGGTCACTATATAGGCATGTTCCCCCAAGGGCCAGGCATGTTCTTCCTCCCAAGCTTTCCACTTGCGGTCTTGACGCCTGGTTTCCCGAAGAAAGTAAAAAAGTAGAAACGGAAACAAGAATATTGTGATTACGCAACCTATGGCAACGCCGCTCATCAGGTTTTCTATAAACCATTCCACTGTCATACCTGTTTCCTTCCGTTTTGCTTTTGAGAATTGCCATTCTCATAAGCAATTTTAGCCCTTGTTACAGGAGTTTATCACGCTGCAGCAGCCATCACTTGGCGATAAGCTAACGTGCACAGCGGAAGCCGACGTCGTCGTTGGCCACGGTCTCGGAGCTGGCACTCCGATGGGTGGTGCGCAACAATTCCTGGCTGCTGGACCAGCCGCCCCCGCGAATCACCCGGTATTTCTCCCCGAAGTATTGAGCCGCGGAGTCGCCGCCCGGATAGCCTGGATACGGCTGGAACCAGTCACTCGTCCACTCACCAACATGGCCCGCCATGTCCATCACGCCGTAAGGACTGGCCGCAGCAGGGTTACTCCCTACAGGGGCGTTCCAACCCCCAGCAATGTTCTCCGGTTCCCACTCGTTGCCCCAGGGATAGGTGCGCGCATCGGTGCCCCGGGCTGCTTTCTCCCATTCGGCTTCGCTGGGCAGCCTCTTCCCCGCCCACTCGCAGAAAGCTTTGGCATCGTTCCAGCTTACCTTCACTACAGGGCGATTGGCCGTGTCATTCTTGTTAGCCCAGTATCGCCAAGGTGTGTCACCTGCCTTCTCAGCCTTGGTGACGTAGCCCGTCTCCCAAACAAACCTTTCGAACTGCTCATTGGTCACCTTGAACTTGTCAATCTCAAAAGCTTCGACGAAGACAAGGTGAGGTGGTCGCTCGATCTCGTGATCGCTGCCCATGGTGAACTGGCCGGCAGGGATAGCGATCATGGGCGTCTCTATCTTGGGGGGCGGGGTGCCCTGCGGAGGTGTGGCCGTCGGCGGGATTGGCGTCGGCGTCGGCGGGATAGGGGTCGGTGGGATCTGAGTTGGCTGAATCGGGGTCGCTGTTGGCGGGATAGGTGTAGCAGCCGGGATCGCCGTTGGTGGGATAGGTGTTGCTGTTGGTGGGGCTGTGGTCGGCGCCGGCAGCCATCCCTTCTCGAGGCCCTCTGATATGATCTCTTCAGCAGCGTCCACGGAGATGCCCCATCGTTCCGCTACCGTTGCACGAGCTTCTTCGTTCCCAGAAATGCCACCTTGGGCATCCACCAGTTCGTCAAAGATTTGCTTGCGGATAGGCTCTATGAAACTTGTTTCCGTCAGCGCCACGGGTGTTGGCGTAGCAAGGAACCTTGGTACGCTGGTGGCCACAGGCATTGACGTAGGCACTGGCGTCGGCGTTGCCTCTGGTGTGGGGGACGCACAAGCCCCCAACATCATAACCACAGTTAGTAGTAACAGAGATTTTTTCATCGTTAGCTCCTCCTGTTCTTAATTCGCCACCAACAGCACCGCCAGGGCACCGCCTCCCAGGCTCAGCACTCTAGAAGAAGCCGCCGTCATCATCGAAGTCGAAGAGGTTCTAGTAGTACGGCAGCGCGCCGGCGATGACGGGGTCGGGCAGATCCGGTTCCGGTTCCTCGCAATACATGTTGCCCTCAATGCAATAGTCTGCCAAGTACCACTCCTCAGACCTCCATCCTTCAGTTTTCCGCCATCTGATACGCTCTAGTATGGCCTCCCGCTCCGCCGCCCTCTCCGCCCGTTCTCTCTCCCTTTTGCGTAGCCATTCCGCATACGCCCTGCGCTTTTTCCGTATCCATTCGGCAACAATGTGTGCCTTGCTTGCCGTCTTTGCCGGTAGTGCTTCTGGCTTTATCCGCTCAAAAGCAACCCTGCGGCTCAATATCTCGTTAACCCGCGCAAGCCCCTTCATGGCCTCCCGGTTGGAAGGGTCCAACGTAAGCACTTGCTCGAAGTCTTCACGGGCCTGCTCATACTGACCTGTTTCAAGTCCCATGCGGCCATAGTCAAGCAGTCGCTCAATGTCGTCCATCATCTGTCCTCTATCCTCTCACTCTGAAAACCCTCGTCCTCTCATTCTCATAAACCACCTCCAACTCCCCTCGCTGCACCATCTCATCGAACTTGGCCAGGCCGGCGGGGCTGAACCACTGATGCCACTGAGAGAACACTGACGACACTGAGGGGAGCACCACGTTCAGTGGCCTCAGTGCTGTTCAGTGCAGTCAGTGATTCCAGCGTTGCCGCTCCAACTCCCCTCGCTGCACCATCTCATCGAACTTGGCCAGGCCGGCGGGGTTGAACCACTGATGCCGCTGAGAGCACTGATGTCGCTGAGAGGAGCACCTCTTTCAGTGGCCTCAGTGCTGTTCAGTGCAGTCAGTGATTCCAGCGCAGAGGAATGGAGCGCAGTTCCCGCTTGATCCTGGCGCTAGAGGCCTCAACTCGATACATTGGCCTCTTCCTCGGCCTTCAGTTCGGCCACGATTTCAGAAAAAGGGCGGCCTTCCCCGGCCCTGTACTCAATCTCGGCCTCACGCATCGCGTGCAAGTCTTCCAGGTCTTCCAGACGCTGTAGAAGCTCTCGATAGGCTCCATAGTCAACAAGTATTCCCCTGGCGGGCTTGCCTTCCACGGTAGTTTCCAGGAGTATAGACCGCCTGCTTTCAGCCAGAAGACGCAAGGCATCGTCCAGGCTTTCGATCTCCCTGCTCAAAACAAAATCAGCAGTTACAGCTCTGCTCATAGATCACCTCCGATGACCTGTTTTGTATGATTATAACATCGGGCCACTGGCTTGTCAACGTAAGTCTTCAGCTTCCCGATAACGGCCATGATGTAGGGGGATTGAACCACTGACGCCACTGAGGGAACACTGAAGCCGCTGAGGGGAGCACCACATTCAGTGGCCTCAGTGCTGCTCAGTGTGGTCAGTGTTTCCAATAGTCCCCCTCTCATCCTCTCACCCGATAGATCTTCACCCTCTCATTCTCGTAAACCACCTCCAACTCCCCTCGCTGCACCATCTCATCGAACTTGGCCAGGCCGGCGGCGTCGTAGACGGTGTGCTCTAACTGGCCTACGTAGATGTAGGAGACGTGCAGCTCGCGGATCAGTTGGAGGGCGCGGTTGATGTCGGGGGTGTTGAAGAAGTCGCGCGCCTGGCCGTCGCGCTCACCCACCTGGGAAGCGTAACGCTGCTCGTTCTGGTGGGCCCCCAACAGGGTGGGCAATCCCGTGTAAGTGGCTACGCGCAAGCCCCCCTCGCGATAGTAAGGTATAGCAGCCTCGGCGACGACGGGCGTGCCCTTGACGTTGGCTGTCAACCACTGGAGGGCCGCGTAATCGTATCTCAGCTCGATGCGGTTGTTGTCGGGCCAGGTGTAGGAGCCGACGGTCATGAAGGCCATCCCGTCCAGGGTGCCCACGGGCGGCCTGTCGCCAGGGAAGCGGTCGCTCACCCGCGCCGGGGTGTAGACGAGGGGATAGAGCAGGCTGGCGAAGGACAACAAGACCAGACCAGCAGTCCAGGCTCGCCGCTGGCCCGCCGATTGCCAACGCCTCAGCCTGGCCCACAGGCGGGGCAGGGCCACAGCCGCAGCGATGCCCAGCATCACCCAGACCTGGATGTAGAACTTGAAGATGGTGTTCATGCGCCACCAGGTCTGGTCCCCGCCCAGGTGATCCTTCAGATAGACCACCTCGCAGCCCGCCGCCACCAGCAGCCCGGTGAAGACCAGCAGGGAGACGAAAAGCTCCTCCGGCGAGGCATCGTCGCGCAACAGGAGCAGCAGAGCCCCGACGACCAGAGGCAGCATGAAGGCCAGCACCCAGAACTTCAGGGCGGCCAACACCACCATGAACAGCAGCACCCCTCCCAGGCTGTAAATGGACAGGAGATAGTTCGACGTCTGCCGATGCACCAAAGCCCGGTAGATCTCAGCCAGGTGGGGCAGTACCTCCCATCGCGCTAACAGCACCCGCACGAAGCGCAGCACCCCCAGCCTGGTTCGCTGTCGGACCAGCTCCACCAGCAAGAAGGTGATGACGATGAACAGGAAAAAGCCCCACACGGTGAGGAAAGCCGCCAGGTCCGTCCGCCCTCTGGTGATGGCCAGGCCCAGGCCAACACCGAGTGGCTGATAATGGGCGAAGAAGGGCCGGTAGAGCAACAGGCTCAGGCCGCCAACAGCGATGGTCGAAATCGCGGGCCAGACGAGCTTCCATTTGCCATGAATCAACCTCTCCCGAAGGAGGAAGGCGACCGCGACGAGGCCCAAATAAGTCGGCAAGTCCCAGGTGTTGGTCACTGCCAGGGCACCGAGGCACAAGCTGGAAGTTAGAAGTTGGAGGATGGAGGATGGAAAATGGAAAATGGAAGATGGAGGTTGGAAATTTGAAGTTTGAAGTTTGAAGTTTGACGTTGGAGACTTGACACTTGACACGGTGTTCAGTGCCAGAGCTAATACCAGGATGGTGAATGGTATCCCTATCATGTGGGGATGCAGGTCGGCGAAGAGGAAGCTGAAGTAGGGGAACTCGCTGATGGTGCCGGGGATGACCCGCGTGCGACCGAAGTAGTCCAACGAGGGCAGCGACTGGCCCTGAACGACCTTCCACAAGCCCGGCCAGACCCGCACCAGCCCTTCCAGGCCGGGGATGCTGCTCCTGAAGCCAGAGCCGCCTATCCCACCCAGCCGGTCGGCCAGGTGCACCATCCCATCCAAGTTACCCAACACCGCCACGAAAACCGCCGCCAGCAGGCCGGTGAGAATGGGGCGCCGCTTCCGCCCCAGGTTATACCCCACACAGAACACATTCCCCACCGTCAGGGCGAACAACATCGGGATAGCCAGGTTGAAGGCCAGCGAGGGCATGACGCCTGTCAGCTTGATCACCAGGCCCACGATGAACTGGCCGTAGTAGTAGTAATTGATGTACCCACCCGCGAAGTAAGGATCGTAGGGCGGGAAGTAGGGGCTCTTGAGGATGGCGTTCAGGAAGGCGAACTCCATGGGCTTCTCGCCGCCCAGCCAGGGCTGCCACAGGTCGGGATTGAACATGCGGATGACGACGAACAACAGGAAGGCCGCGGCAAAGAGGGCCTCGTTGATGAGAATTAGACGCCTGTTATCGCGCCAGAAAGCGACCATCGTCTCTCTGTGGCGTCGGAAGAAGTAGAAGGAGAGGACGGCCAGAAGGGCCAGGGCCAGTATGATGGTTGGCAGACTGTTTCGCAGCAGGCGCAGGCTGGCCGTGATCCACACCAGGTAAGCCACGATGATGAGGCCCAGGCTCTTGGCCAGGATGTAGCCCCGGTCCGAGAGGTGGCGGAAGATGACGAAGGTCACTGGCCAGGCAACCAGCCCCACCAGCACCACCGCCAGCCACCAGAAGACGACGGCGAACAGATGATAGCGGTTGGCCAGACCGTTCCAGCGGAAGTCGTCAATGACGGGCAGTTGGTCCACTGGCTGATCGAGGAGCAGTGTCTTGCCCTCTTCGGATTCGCTGGGGGGTGACGCAGGTCGAGAAGTAGCGCCCCAGAGGCGAGCCAGGGGCGTCGGCTCGCCCACGTAGCCACGGATGGCCCCGTCCCAGCTATCGCCCAGCAGGGAGTTCCATTCCATCGCGCTCAGCTCCCGCACCTTCTGGAAGACGATGGGCTTGGGATGATCGTAGACTGTGAAGCTCTCGTCGCTGGCATCGTCGTTGAAGACGAAGGGGCCCAGGCGGGGATAGGTGGTGAACTCGGCCACCTTCTCAAATCCCAGTTCCCCGGCGAAAAGAAGCTGGTAGTACCTGGTGCTCATGGGGTAGCGCTCTGGCAGGTTCGGGACGGCCCCGTACAGGCGATTGGTGGACAGGACGATGTAGTCCGCCTCGCTCAGCCGAGAGCGGATCTGGTTGTACTTCTGCTCGTTATCATCCTCGTACATCGGCAACTCGACCAGCCTATACCCGTGCGCCCCGATGTTGGCCCCAGGCTCAGGCAATCCGAGGGGCAAGTCATCGTCCCAGTGCTCTGTGGCCAGCACCGAGCCGTCGGGCACGTGGTCATAGATCCAGCGGGAGGCGATAATCCAGGAGTGCTCCGTTCCATAGACACCAGCCACAAAGGCCAGAGCCCAGAAGATGGTCCAGCCCAAGGTCACAGCGATGAGCAAGTTTTGAAGTTTGAAGTTTGAGGTTTGAAGTTTGAACTTTTTGCGCAGCAAGCCGGCTCCCATCACGATGAACAGCGGCACCAGCGGTACCATGTAACGCACAAACTTGGCCAAAAAGAGCCCCGTTATGCCGAAGTAGGGAACGATCCAGGAGAGCAGGATCAGCTCGCCCGGCCTGGCCCGCCGCAGGAGAGTCCGCACCAGCACCCACCCCAAACCCAGGAAGGCGACGATGCCCAACGGCCAACCCATCCCCCAGCGCACTTGTTGCTCGATGTGATAGAGGTAGGGGGTAGTGCCCCGGTACTGGCGGGTGAAGGGCATGTCCGCCCGGCCGCTGGCCATGGCTCCCTGCTCCACAATCACCGCCTGCTTAAAGCTGCCCCAGTCGAGAAAGACGAAGGGTGAAGTGAGGGCGAAAATCAGGAAGGCGACGACGAAGGCCAGCAGCAGATGCCGCACCCAGTCGGTTGGTCCGGCCTGCCTCGACCGCCAGGCTGTGATCAGAACGGCTACCACCGGCGCGGCCAAGACCGGCAACGCGCTGAACTTGGAAGCGATGGCCAGGCCAGCGCCCAGGCCGGTGAGGGCCGCCGCGCCTCGCGTGCGGCGTTCCACCATCAGCATAGCGCCATACAGCGCCAGCAGGGTAAAAGTAGCGGAGATGGGATCAACGGCGAAGAAATGGGCGAGCTGGATCTGGGTGACGGTGAAAGCGGAGAGAGCCGCCGCCAGCAGCCCCGCCGCCCGTCCGTAGATACGGCGGCCAATCAGGTAGACCAGGTAGACGGTGAAGGTGTCGGCCAGGGCCATGAGGAAGCGACCCACGTAGGCGAAGCCCGGCGACCCGTTGGCCGTGGCCAGGATCTGCACGGTCTCAGGAGAAACGCCGACGCGCTCCGCCACCGGTGCCAGGTTGTGCGCCAGGTTGGCAGTGATGGTCAGCAAGTAGAGCGGGAAGTGGCCATAGGTGTAGCTCCGCCGCTGCTGACCGTTGAGATCCCAGAGGGGATTGAAAGTGGACTTCTTGGGATCCAAAGCCGTTGACCAATCCTTCGGCCAGTGCATCGTCGGGGCGTAGAAGGCCACCGTCGAGCGCTCGTCCGGGTGGGTCAGCTTGCCGCTATCCCAGTTGATGTTGTAGCAGCGCAGGGCAGCGGCGACCAACAGCACAGCCACCAGCACCAACTGAGTCCAGTTTTTCTTTAACCTGATCATTGCCTTTTGCATAGTCTTGATCCCTTGTGAAGATGGGGTTATTTTATCACTATTGGGCTTGGATGACAAATGAGACAACACTACAACGGATTTGGAATGAAACGGATTAAGAGCCGAAGGCTGGTCGAAGCATCCGTTCCTTTCTCAATCCGATGTAGTGTTCGGGTTGGCCCTCAACAGGTACAGAATGGCTTCCAATACTCCCCCACCGATGGCCCGGGCCTTGTCGGAGATGGTGAAGCAGTGCTCCCGCACGCCCCGTGGGTCTACGTCGCCCACTTTCATGCCAGGCTTGACAGGCAGCCCATCGGCCAGCAGCCCCCTGAGCACGCCCGATATGTTTGCTGCGACGGGCTGGCTAGCGACGGAGGCCACTACCTGGCCCGCTTCCACCGCATCGCCGATACGCCGCTTACCCGTGAAAATTCCCTCGCAAGGCGCGCGGAGCACCCGCTCACGGGTGAATCCCGCCGTCGGGCCAGGCAGGCCGGTGTGCGGCTCCGCGCTGCCCGATAGAATAACCCGCCCCAGATTGTGACCGCGATTGGTCTCGATCACCGCGTGGACGTCCACGCCAGCGGTAAAGCCCGGCCCCAGGCCAATGACGATGGGAGCGTCGGTGATGGCGGTGGCACCGGTGTTGCGCTTGGCCATGATGGCATCAACGACCACGGTGGGACGCAATCGTGCTATCACTTCTCCGCGCGGATCTACGACCACGGGAACCTGGCCCCAAGACCCTAAAGGTTTCAAGTCAAAACCTTTAGGGTCTTGATCGCTTTCGACCAACTGGGCCGCCAATCCCTCCACCTCCACCCGGCCTTCAAAGACAGCAGAGGCCACGGCCACCGCCCGGCGGATGACCGTAGGCTGGGCCAGTTCCGTGACCACCACCGGCATCCCTGCTCGGTGCAGGCGATGCACCACACCAGTGGCCAGGTCGCCCCCACCTTTGATCACCACCAGGATGTCTTCCAGCATTGGGTTTTCTCCTATGTCAATGAGTAACTGCAATAGGTACTCGATTTTCGATTGCCGGTTGCCGATTTTCGATTTAGAAATCGGAAATCGCAAATCACAAATCGGAAATCCTCGGCTCTTGCAACCCCAGGGTCAAGAAAAAGGCCACGGCATAAAAGGCCAGGGCCAACGAGAAAAGCACGGAAAAGCCTGTTATATCAACGATCAGACCTCCCACCGACGAGGCCAGCAAAGCTATCCCCAAGATGGTGTTGGTGAAACCGATGTAGATGGGCCGATCGTCGGGCGGGGCGATCTCCAGCAGGAAATTCAGGCTGCCGATCATAGCCCCCGATTTGTAGCCGCCAGATAGGACGAAAACCAGGGCGAAAAGGCTCGGAGCTAACTCCCCCAGCCCAGGCCACAGATCGGTCAACGGCCCGATGGATAGAGCCGTTAGAGGTATCAACAGCCCCAGCGCGCTGGACAAGATGAGGAGCAATTTGTTGCCCCGCCGGTCGCTGATGCGACCCCACAGCAAGTTGGAAGCGAAACTGGCCAGGGTGGACCCAGTCAGGTAAACCCCCACCATGCCCACCGACACGGAGAGAGCCCGTTTGGCGTAGACGATGTAGAAAGGAGTGGCTATCTCCGCCGCCATCAGCAGCAGACGCATGATCAAGAAGCGGCGGTAGTTTGTGTCTCGACGCGGCAGATCCAAAGCCCGCCTGAATTGCCTGCCCAGGGTCACTCTTTTCTTACTGACCGGTTCGAGCGGTTCAACTATCAAAATGAAGCAAGCCATAGCTACACAGAGAATGAAGAAGGAGAGCAAGAAGAGGATGGCATAGTTATCGGGGAAAGCCAGGCCGCGCCCTTCGTCGAGGATGTACTTAACCAACAGGCTACCGCCCAGGGCCAAGAATCCTCCCGAAAAGCGACGCCAGCCGAAGAATGCCCCGCGTCGAGTGGATGGGATAGCTTTAGCTACGATGTCTATAAAGCAGATGCCAGCCAGGCCTGCTGCCAGACTGTAGGCAGCCAGCAGGATGAAAAAGACGACGAGAAGCACAGCGGGGTCCTCAATGAGGAAGACGGCCAGGGTCATCAGCCCCCAGATCGCCACCCTTATCCCAGCCATGCGAGCGTAGAAGGGCAGTTTTCGCTGGCGCCTCTGTAGATAGCTGGAGATCACGAGCTGGGGCAGGAACCAGCCACCACCCTGAATGGGCACGATCAGGCCGATGAGGAAGTTGGAGGTCGTCAGTTGGCTAACGAACCAGCTCAGCACCAAAGAGGGGTCCAGCAAGGCACTGAAAAGATTGAAGAAGACGCCGTTGAGCACCCCAAAGCTGAAATTGCGCCTCAGGTGGCGTTGGGCTGTAGCGTTGATGGTATGGGCCAAGGGAAGCTATTCCTTCCTGCTGAAATTTTGATATAAGCAGGGACTCTGCAGTCTTTTGGACTGTTGCTCCAGGGTGGCAATTATCACCTAAAAAGCCCAGCAAGAGGCACACTTTCGGGTGCTCAGTGGGGGAAGAGCACGTCAACGGCTCTGCCTTGACCCTGTTTGTGGGGCGCTGAGATTCTAGATTGCTGAAGTTCATGAAAAGTGCAAAGTCCCTGATAAGCTCCAAGGCCCGTCCTCGGGCCGCCAAAAACGCACTCGGGGACGGGTGCTAGAGCCTTATATCAAAACCTCAGTCCTTCCTGGCGCTCAGCGACTGGCCCTTACCACTCTGATGCAGCATGATTATCTCGGCCATGATGCTGAGAGCTATCTCCTCCGGCGTCTCCGCCCCCAGGTCCAGGCCCACCGGAGCATACACCCGCGCCAATTGCTCCTCCCCTACCCCCGCCTCCCGCAGAGCCTTAAAAATGAGGCTCACCTTGCGCCGGCTGCCCATCAGCCCAATGTAGGCCGCTGGCGACTCCACCACCGCCCGCAGCGCGGCCGCGTCACTCTCGTGGCTGCGGGTGGCGATGACGATCCAGGTATTTGGGGTTACGTCGAGGCTGCTCAAACCAGTCTCCAAATCCTCGACCAGTATCTCCTCGGCCTGGGGGAAGCGATCGCGGTTGGCGTACTCGGCGCGGTCGTCGACGACCACGGTGCGGAATCCCAGCAGGCGTGCCAGCTTGGCCAGGGGGACGGCCACGTGGCCCGCCCCGATGAGCAGCAGGGTGCGCTGCGGGGCGATTACGTCAACGAAGACGTCCAGGTCTCCTCCACAAACGCCCAGGTCTTGCTCGTGTTTATCGGCGCGCAAGCCGTAGTGCACCAGGCGCGACTTCCCTTCGCCCAAAGCTTCCTGGGCGGCCTCGATGATGGCTGCCTCCAGTGCTCCTCCGCCGACGGTGCCCGTGCTTGTACCGTCGGGGCGAATCAGCATTTTGGTCCCCACCTGGCGGGGCGTCGAGCCACGGGTCTGCACTATGGTAGCCAGAGCCACGGCCTCCCTCCGACGAACAGCCTCGGCGACGGCTTCGTAGGTTGTGTTCATTCATGCACCTCCTTCTGCTGAGCACGGCCATTCCCAGCCCCGTCCAGCACCACCGCCTTGACCGTCAACGCGCCGATGTCTATCCCCACAAAGTACATGGCATCCTCCTGGCCTGATGAAGAAACCAGGTTTTTCCCTGCCTGAGCGAGCAGGTCGTTCTTTGGGGATCTCCTGGGACGCGGCAAGGTGTTTTGTCAGCCCCAAAAACCTGGTTTCTGAAGGGTATTATACCAGGAATCCCCCACAGTTCAAGAACGGTTGACAATTTCTCCCCTGAGTAGTATGATAAAGCCATAACTTCAAAGAGAGGACCTCAACATGGTTTCGACTGAAAAGAAGCTTATCCTGATAGTGGACGATGAGCCGCGGATGATCAAGTTCATTCGCTTGAACCTGGATCTGGAGGGGTATCGAGTTAGCGAGGCTTCCAACGGTCTGGAGGCCCTGGACAAGGTTCGCCAGGAGCTGCCCGATCTCGTCTTGCTGGACGTGATGATGCCTGAGATGGACGGGTTCGAGGCCCTGGAGCGCATCCGCGAGATCTCGAACGTGCCGGTCATCATGCTCACCGTCAAGGCCGAGGAGGAGGACAAAGTGCGGGGCCTGGAGCTGGGGGCCGATGACTACGTCACCAAGCCCTTCAGTCCCAGGGAGCTCTCCAGCCGCATCAAAGCCGTGCTGCGTCGGACGGAGATGCCATCGCCGGTCGAGAAGACCGTCTTAAAAATTGACGACGACCTATCCATTGACTTCAATCGGCGGGAGGTCATAGTGCGCGGCGAGAGGATCAAGCTGCGCCCGACCGAGTACCGCTTGCTCTATCACCTGGTCAACAACGCCGGCTGGGTGATGACCCACGAGATGCTGCTCTCCAAAGTCTGGGGCTACGCCTATCGGGACGACACCCACCTTTTGCGCGTCTACATCACCTACCTGCGCCAGAAGATCGAGCCGGATCCCCCCAACCCCAGGTACATCTTCACTGAGCGGGGCATAGGCTACCGCTTCGTGGATTTCAAGCAAAAAACCCAGGGTGGCTGAACTAACACACAAGCCCCGGCGATTCAGATCCTCGCCGGGGCTTGTGTGTTTATTACTACGATTCTCTTAAAAGGCTTATAGCTTCACTACGTTGGCGGCCTGAGGACCTTTGTCGCTGTCCTCGATGGTGAACTCCACCTGCTCGCCTTCTTCCAGATTGCGGAAACCTTCGCCCTGGAGAGCTGAAAAGTGGACGAAGACGTCCTCGCCACCCTCGCGCTCAATGAAGCCGTAACCCTTGGCACGGCTAAACCACTTAACCGTGCCGGTAATTCTCTCGCTCACTGACTGGCATACCTCCTTCCCTTGTGATATACTGTAGGGCGGAGTTAGTTTGTTCTTGGTTCTGCCTGTCAGCCTGTGCCGATGACGGCCCTAGCTATACCACGTTAGAACTACGAAACAAGAGCTTACTACGTCCTACGATCATATCATATCATACTTTCACTTTTCTGTCAAGTCTCCGCATTCATTCATGTAAAATGTTACCGGAGTGGTATAATTCCCTCAAATGATAATGTTACCGGAGGGAAAAATGTCCAACGAAGACAAAATGAATATCGACGAACGACGAAAGTATCTGCGCAGGATGAAAAAGCGCTAT